>NZ_QGLL01000016.1 GCF_003202695.1 Bifidobacterium asteroides | reverse complement strand
CCGTCATCCAGTTGTCGCTAACGGAAGCCTTGG
Organism: Bifidobacterium asteroides; assembly: GCF_003202695.1. GTDB lineage: Bacteria > Actinomycetota > Actinomycetes > Actinomycetales > Bifidobacteriaceae > Bombiscardovia > Bombiscardovia asteroides_G. The sequence continues at coordinate 2,521 of NZ_QGLL01000016.1, read as the reverse complement.
TGCGAGTCAGACTGGCGCGCCACAGTACCCAGGGGACCCGAACGGACGGTGACCCCTGCTGCGGTAACAGGAAAAAACAAACCCCAACAAGGCGAGATGGAAAGAGACCAGCATGGACGGCGCTGATACAAGATCGGAATCGACGATGGGCGGCTCGCCGGCGTTGAACGAGAAACTGCCGGCAGGGCTCCCGACCTCTCTTGCCCGCCTGGCTAGGATGCTCGGCCAGAGAGGCGTGCCTGTTTTCATTGATGCCGAGGGCGAGTCGGTTCTGGCCACCTTGCTCGAGGGCGAGGTGCTGTATACGCTGACTGCTGGTCTGGACTCCATCAGCTTCAGGAGTCTGTGGAGCCGCGGGTTCAGCTCGGCCCGGTACCGTGATGCCGTCAATGTCTGCAATGAATGGAACAGCGTTGCGGCGTGGACCAAGGCCTACGCCAGCGAACCTTCGGCGGAGGAAGACAGAGCCGTGCGGGTTTTCAGCGTCGGCCAGATTATGTGGGATGAACGAGAGGATGTCTTCGGGGCAAGGCTGGATGATTCGCTGAATACCATACAGGTCTTCTATGCCTGGTTGGGCGAGCAATACCCGGATCCCATACGTATCCCCAGCGGGCCCTATGGAAAGAGAGGCTGAATAGTGGCACAGCGTGATGTAGGACCGGCTGCCGTCGTCGACGATGACCGGATCAAGCGGTGGATGGATCAGCAGAATTTCCATGTCGAGTATCATGAGCATGCCTGGTTCGGAATGTGGGCCAATATCATGCTCACATTCGCTATGGATGGCGAGCATCATGAGTATCTGGTGGTTCGTGGGACTGAGCAGGGCAGCCATCCGAATGTCCAGCATGATTTGCTTAAGGATTGCTGCAATGCCTGGAACCGGGAATATGAGGGGCCGACTGCCTATGTGCAGAGTACCGAGGAAGGCCTGGTCTTCCGCACGGTGTTCGTGGTGAACTGCCAGGGCGGCATGGATGATGACCAGTTCGATCGCCTGATGAAGTATGCCATGGCGGGTTCGGATGGTTTCCTAGGCTTTGCCCAGGGGCAGCTGTCGAAGATAAGGATGGCCTAGGACGAAGTGCAGGATCAGGCGTGACCGTGGTTCCGGAGCATGCACGCTGGCAGTAAGCCCCACCCGGGGCGAAATGCCTGACTTGGCGCTGGCGCAGGTTCTGCTTTCGGGAAGGTATGCGGATTACCTGCTTCCTTTCGCTTATGAGGGAGATTTCCGAGAAGCCAGGTTCTACTATGATTTGACTGGAGCCATATCCCTGGGCCGTGTTCTGCGGCATGGCATTGCTGCTGACCGGTATGCCGGGGTCTTGCAAGCCATAGAGGATGTGGCGCGGGTGTGCGCGGAGGAGCGCGCGGTTCTGCAGACGGTGCTCTGGCATCAGGATTATCTGTACTTTGCCGGTGATGACGCGGTTCCGCGAATGATACAGATACCCATCGTCGATGGGCCCCGCTTCGATGCCAGTCCCCTTTCCCTGCTTTTCAGACTCAGCAAGGTCGACTCTGGCGCTTTTGGGCATCCGGAGTGGTCTCAGTCGGTTGAGGCGTTCGTGCAAACAAGCAAGGACTTCAATGCGGATGCCTACCATGCCATGCTGGCGTCGATTCTTCCGGCGGGCAGGTCCCGGACTCTGCCGGGAGGTGATGGCGCCAGCACTGCCTCCTCGGGCTCCGAATCCCGTAGCAAGATTGGTGCCGGGGCGGGCCCAACCGTTACGAATCCGACCGGGGATCATGCGGATGAATCCCATGGCGAGGAGGATGAACGCTACTCGGAAACGATTCTCAAGCTACCGGAGGAGGGAGCTGTCGCGGAGGCTTCCTCTGGGGATCGAGCTCAGGAACCTGATGGCAATCCGGGAATTCGACTTTCGGATGAGGGCAATGATGGGGATACCATTCTGAGGATGTCCCATCATCCTGACCAGGATATACGCGGGGCGGGTGAGGCCTCCGGCGTTTCCGGCGATGAAGGGCCGACCAGCCTCAACATGAGCAGGAGGCCCCGCTTCCGTGTCACCAGAATCCGGGATGGATGCCGTGTGGATTGCAGCCAGGATACGGCCACCATAGGGAGATCCGCCCAGGCTGACATCCATATGGGCGGCAACATGAACGTCAGCAGGATACATGCCCAAGTCAGCCGCCTTCCTGGTGGCGGGTTCGAGATAACGGACCGGCATTCCTCTAATGGAACCAGGGTGTCCGGCCGTCTGCTCGCGCCTGGTGAAACGGCGCCTGTCGGCCCCTCGGGCACTTTCTCTCTTGCTGACTCCGACTTCATGATCGAGGAGCTTGACCGCGAAGGGGCGACGGGATCGTGGAGCGGTTCCCCGTCCTCTGGCCTGGGAGGTGGTGTGTGATGGTTGGTGGTGTTTCTGGTTCCTTGCGGCTTCCTGCGGGGGGCTCCTGGCTGCAGAGGGCGTCTTCGGTCATGTCGCGGGTGGCGGGGTGCGCGCGTCATGCGGCTGCGGGGGAGCGTGCCTTTTCCCGTGCC
>NZ_QGLL01000015.1 GCF_003202695.1 Bifidobacterium asteroides | reverse complement strand
AGGCAACCGTCAGGGTCAGACCGAACACCAGCGCCCAAGCCGCCAGCCATTCGAAAGCCACATCACGATGCGCGCCCGCGCACTTTCCGATCGCCCGCATGCCCAGCACGAACCACAAGGCGCCGACAACACCCGCCACGCAGCACCAGAAAAGGACACGCCAGCCGACCCCGTCGCCTTGGCCCGCATCCAGGACGGCACCACACACAATACCACCACCACCGCCCACGACACGAACCCGTTACGCGCCGCCACCCGACAACCCGCCAACACGCCCACCACTCGACACAGACATCAGCACCCCTCACACTTCGCCCTACATCTGCGCAAGCACGGGACCCAAAGACGCGGCTAACGACGAAAAGGCTTCAAAGAAGCTAGGCCTCAGACACCGAAGTCCTCCGCAACCCTTCCTGAAAGCAGACCTGAGCCAGCGCCAAGTCAGGCATTTCGCCCCGGGTGGGGCTTACTGCCAGCGTGCACGCTCCGGAACCACGGTCACGCCTGACCCTGCACTTCGTCCTAGGCCATCCTTATCTTCGACAGCTGCCCCTGGGCAAAGCCTAGGAAACCATCCGAACCCGCCATGGCATACTTCATCAGGCGATCGAACTGGTCATCATCCATGCCGCCCTGGCAGTTCACCACCAACAACGTACGGAAGACCAGGCCTTCCTCGGAACTCTGCACATAGGCAGCCGGCCCCTCATAATCCCGGTTCCAGGCATTGCAGCAATCCTCAAGCAAATCATGCTGGACATTCGGATGACTGCCCCGCTCAGTCCCACGAACCACCAGATACTCATCATGCTCGCCACGTACACTGAAATCGAGCAGGATATTCCCCCATAAACCGACCCAGGACAGCTCATAATACTCAACACGGTAACCTTGGGCATCCAACCACCGCTTGATTCGGTCATTATCAACCACGGATTTCATCGGCTGACCCATTTGCTCATGCCCCTCTTCCATATGGTGCATTCGGTATACGTATGGGATCCGGGCACTGATCATTCATCCAAGCATAAAGATTCTGTATGAGATAGATAGAATCATCAAGGCGCTGCCCCAGTACTTCATCCCGCTCGTCGCACATGATCTGCCCGACTCCCACTATTCTGACGGCCTGGTTCTGCTCCAAGGAAGGTTCAGTGGCATAGGTCTTGAGATATCCAACCGACCGGTTCCATTCGGCACAGACATTCACCGCATCCCGATACCTGGCGGAGCTGAATCCCCGGCTCCACAGACTCCTGAAACTGATGGAATCCAGACTTCTGCTCATTACAAACATAATGCCGCAATCGACCAGCGGCACCAGTACAGGGCCACCGGTTGCATTGACATACGAGGGTATCCCCCGCTGAGCGAGCAGTCGCATTATGCGGGCAACGGGAGTTGGAAGGCCTTGCAATAATTGCTCATCCACACCCATCCCAGCGGTTCCCTGTCCTTCCACATCCGCAGCAGTATCACTCATCCCAATCTCCTCATATAAATCCACCCGTGCAGGCTAGTCATTCCAAGGCCGGGTCATACCCGACTGGTTCACTCCCGCCCATATTGCCCCATTGTCAATTGCCCCGTTGTCAAAGGACGGACGGTGATGACGGGAAGGCATACACATGATGACCAGCTGAATCACTGTCGACACGAGCAGCGGGATGACAGCCAGTAGATAAGGACCGCCACCTATGGTCAACATTCGAGATTTCACCAGCCCAATCGTAGCTATAACCATAAGACCGCACGGAATCAAAGTCAGCCATCCCGGCAGCAATAAATCATGCAGACGCCGCACCTCCAGAGCATACTCCGGCACCACCATGATCAGGTCGAAGACCAGAGGGATGAGAGCCCAGGTTCCCCCGCCGCATACATTACTCAGGCCCTGCTCTGCAATTGATAGAACGATGAAGAACACCCATATCTCCTTGCGGCACGATCTCCCCCGCCCCCGGGCAAACAGGTATAACGGCCGCTGCAGGCATTCTCGAAAGGTAGCGTCATACATGGGTTCGAAACCCTTCATCTCAGGCACACGAGGCGGTCTATTTTCAAACAAGGCAACAGTCATGGTCTTTTTTTCCTTCCATGCAATTCGAGCGGCCAGCCAGAACAGATTCCGCCGCAACCAACTTCATTGTCGACAACCAGCGTCAATTGCATTACAGCTGTAGACATCGTTCACGTAAGACCTGAAGCCCAGTAAAGGCCTGGACGATTCCTTATACTAGCAGGACTCCACTTGCCGCCGCGCAGCAGCAAATGAAACAGCCGGCATCCAACCCGACTGCAGCCAAGCAGACCACATGCCCGACAGGCACGTCAAAAGGCCAAAAACCTTCCCTTACCAGCAATGCCCTCATTGATCCTGTGCAGCTGTACTGCCACGTACCAGGGCGGCCACCAGGGTCATCAGGTCGAAGATCAGCGCCCAGGCCGCCAGCCACTCGAAGGAGGCATCACGATCATCGCCCGCGCAATAGTCGATCGCCCACAAATCCTGCAGAAACCACAAGGCGCCCGTAGCGCCCACCGCCAGACACCAAGGCAGGCACGACCATGGAGAGCCCCCGAACAACAGGCACAGCATCCACGACGGCACCACGCACGACACAGCCGAAGCCGCCCACGCCGCCACACGGCCACGCACCCAATCCGACACGAACCGCAGCCAGGTCACCGCAGCCGCCACCAGCACAGCCACCGACACCAGCACCCAGCGCATCACCCCCGGATATACGGCGGTCATCGCGCCGAACATCACCCCCCAGCAGGGCATCAGCGGCATCGTCAACGCCAGGCACCAGAACCCCGGACGCCCCCCACGGCTCTCGAACCGGGCCAAAAACCACCACATCGCAAAACCCGAAAACAGGCCCGCCAGGCCGAACTGGATACAACGGTCGCGCACCCACTGCTCCTCCTGGTCGTACAGGAAGGCCCAGCCCGGCACGAACCCCGCCAGGAAGGCCGCCCCGTACACCGCCAGCTTGCGCACCACCCCGGCGCGGGAAAAGGCACGCTCCCCCGCAGGCGCATGACGCGCGCACCTCGCCACCCGCGACATGACCGAAGACGCCCTCTCCAGCCAGGACCTCCCCGCAGGAAGCCGCAAGGAACCAGAAACACCAACAGCCATCACACACCATCCTCCCGCTCAAAGCATCGAATCCGCCACGCAGCCCGCCAGGCCAAGAACCGGGGCAAGCTCATTGCTGATTCCGTGCAGCGTCGGCGCCGCGCGCCAGGGCGGCCACCAGGGTCATCAGGTCGAAGATCAGCGCCCAGGCCGCCAGCCACTCGAAGGAGGCATCACGATCATCGCCCGCGCAATAGTCGATCGCCCACAAATCCTG
>NZ_QGLL01000014.1 GCF_003202695.1 Bifidobacterium asteroides | reverse complement strand
CTATAGGAACTAAACGCGTTGTTTTAGGTTCTGTGTGTGGGTTTGGTTGTGTGTTGGTCAGAGTGTGGTGTTGGGGTATCTGACTGGTGTGTGGAACTCGTTCCAGTTGATGGCGGTGCCGTAGTGTTCGGGCTCGTCCTGTTCCTGTCTGGTTTCCCGTTTGGGTGCTGGTTGTGGCTGCTGGTGTTCGTCCCTGATCAGGCTGGCGGGGTCGGGGTTGTCGGTTTTCATGCAGCAGTGCCATTCGCAGGCGCGTCCCATGTGGCTCTCGGGTAGGCCGTGGTGTTGCAGGAGGGTGCGTTTGATGGGTGAGTTGACTCCTCCTTCCAGCCGGTTGGTGGTGCGTTCCACTGGCCCGCCGGCGGTGAGTTCGGGTTCCAGGAAGGCGAAGAGCTGCCTGTCTTGGAAGAGGTGTTCGAGCCTGCGGTAGCAGCGGCGGAGTTCCTGGTGGGTCCACCACCAGGATTGGTGGCTGGCTTTGGGGTTGGCTGGGTCGTCCTTGGCCATGGTGCGTTCGTCGATGAGGGTTTTCCATCTTTCGTGCCAGGCGTTCAAGGCCTCACCCCAACGCACCGCTTCCTCGATGGTATGGACCCGGGTGAGCTGGTCGGAGAGTCGCTTGAGTTCCTTGCCGGCCTGAAGTCGTGGTTTGAGTGTCAGGTCGGTTTTGGTGTTGCGTTGCACGTGCACCAGGCAGCGTTGGATGCGCGTGCCCGGCCAGCAGGCATGGCAGGCTTTCTGCACGCCGCGAAGGCCGTCGGTGATGAGCACGTCGGGCCCGGGGATGCGGGAGAACAGGGCCGTGTAGGCCGCCGTGTTCTCCTGATGGCACCACTGCCAGTCGATGACCTGGCCCGTCTGCCCGTCGATCGCTATCAGGAGGCACCAGCCGTGTGCCATATACGTGCCGTCGGCCATGAGCGTGTGATGGACCACCCCGTCCGGTGTGATTGCCGGCTTGATGTTCCAGCACCAGCCGACCCGTTTACGCCAGGCCCTGGCGCCCATGGCCCCCATCTGTTCCCGGGTCCTGCCCGTCAGCAGCCAGTCCAGGAACTCCCTCAACTGCGCGGCGCGGGCCCGGTCCTGCCTGCGCGCGGTGGACGTGATCGAGCAGGACGGACACATCCAGCGCTGCGTGCCTGATCTGTTGCGCCCATGCTTGCGCATCCGCCCATGGCATATGGGGCAATGCCTGGCCCTCTTCGATCTGGTTCTCATTCCCCAATCGAACAGGAACGGGCACCCCTGCAAGACCCCTATTAACAACCCGACCTATTAACAACCACCCAACACGCTTACAGCCACAAGGCCAAACCCCCAACATAAACAACGCGTTTAGTTCCTATAGCCC
>NZ_QGLL01000013.1 GCF_003202695.1 Bifidobacterium asteroides | reverse complement strand
CAGATCGCCGTCCTCGACATCAGTGGCAGTGACCGGGTCCAAAAGCCACTGGGTGAGGTTCATGGTTTCCCCCTGCTTGAGGGCGCGGTCGGGGCCTGCGTTCAGCTGGGGTATGAACCCGAGGTTGTCGAGATTCTGGAAGCACCCTTCGAGGTACTTCTCCTGCTTCTGGATCAGGTTCGACTTGTAGACCATGGTCAGCTTCCCTGCAGCCGTGGCATCGCGTACCTGGACTTTGATGCCCAGGATGTACCAGCTCATCTGGAATCCGTCAGGGATGATCACCTCGAGGGTCTGGGGATCGATCTGGCGCGTGGTCCAGCCGTGCTTGGCAAGCGGCACATAGTGCTTGGAGTTATTAGGCCACCCGCCATCTTCTGACAGCATGACGTCATCGGGGGAGATGGATGAGGAGTCTCCCGACGTGCTCAGCGTAATGGTGCGGGACTTCTCCTGATCGGGCTTCGACAGGTAGCCCGGATCGACCACGATGTTGAAGTCCATGGACGTGCTGCCAGGCATGTAGTAATGCTTGCCCTGGATATCGCCGATGTAATTGTCTCCCAAGCCTGCGACGCTGTAGCTGCCCCACCCAGGGACCATGCGGTTGTCGCCATAGCCTGGGTCTTGAGGCATCTCAAAATCGTATTGGTTGGCGCCCTTCAGCTCTATGTCCTGACCGTTGAAGGTGGCGCTGACCTTGTTGTTCTTGCTGTTGTTACCGATGGGATGGAAATTGATGATCAGGTTGATGTTGGCCTGGGAGATGTCCAGAGCGAAGGTGAGGGTGGCGGTGCCTTTCTGGGCATCGTAGGACCACTTGCCGTATCTCTCGTCGCCGTTGGGCTGTATGTTTTTCCAATCCACGGAATTCGGATTGGAGAACGTCAGAGTGAGCGTGGATCCGCTCTTGATTGAGGCGCTCTGGTCGATCTTGACATCGAAGGCCAGAACCTGATTCCACATGTTGCTGCCCTGCTTGAACTGTGAAGTCACCGTGATTCCCTGCATCGATGCAGGTTCAGACCGTGTGGACGGAGTGTTTGACGGCTCTGCATTCAGCCCGTATGCCCCGTTCGCTCCCGCGGCAGTCTCAGGCTTTCCTCCCTGGCTAAGCGCGTAGCCAGTGGTAGGCATGGCCAAAATCACCGCTACCGCAAGTCCCAGCGCGGCTTTCATTGGTTTTCGCAATTGCTCCCCTCAATTCTGTGTCAGTGTGTATTTGCCCCCGCGAGCTTCCATACTAACAAAGGTAAATAAACGATGTGCCGGCAAAAGGCAGGCAGGCATGAGTGGAAGGCGAAAATCATCTTATTGCTTCCCTTCTCGGCGACCCCGGCCGGTGCCTTTGAAAATAAGGGAAGGAGGACGTCAAACAGGGTGAATGCCGAACGGCAGATCGCCATCAATGTATATTAGGTCACAAAATGTATATTAGGTCACAAAAGCTTTGCCTGTCAGATCTGCCGCTTCATAATGACGCCGACAAGGCTGGCATGGATGCTCCGATGAAGGGGATAGAGGTTTTCGTGATTGCTCATCGCTTGTTCATGGTCCTGGATCATGGCCGGATCATCGAGCGGGTCGCCTACGGCGAATTGATTGGTGGGCGCGGTAAGTGCCGCCAGCGTTATGCGGGTGCCTTGCAGCTGGGATAAAAGAATCGGCCGGATCCCTGGTTGGGGGATTCGGCCGATTCTCATGTATTTGCGGGAACAGCGTTGTTGCTGGTGTTCATGGCCTGGTTGGCTGGTCTTTTCAGTGACTGGCCAGCCAGGCCGTTCTTCCTGTCAGTGCTTGTTGGCTCCCCTGCGCCGGATCGC
>NZ_QGLL01000012.1 GCF_003202695.1 Bifidobacterium asteroides | reverse complement strand
CGTTGGCGTGGTTGGTTGTTTATGGGGCCGTTTGCGTTGGTGTTTGTGGTGGTGTTTGTGGTGCCGGTGTTGTATGCGGTGTGGATTTCCTTGTTTCAGCATCGGATGGTTGGCGGGACGGTGTTTGTTGGGTTGGCCAATTATCGTCGTCTGATGGCTGATGGGCAGTTCTGGTCGTCGGTGCGTCGGGTGGTGGTGTTCACGGTGGTGCAGGTGCCGATCATGCTGTGCTTGTCGGCGCTGATGGCTTTGGCCTTGGATTCGCTGCGTCTGCATGGGATGCGGTTCTTCCGTATTTCGACGTTTCTGCCGTATGCGGTGCCGGCGGTGGTGTCGGCTTTGGTGTGGGGGTTCATGTATGGGGCGAAGTACGGGCTGGTGGGCTCGCTGAACGCGTGGCTGGGCACGCATGTGGATGTGCTGCAGCCGTCGGTGCTTTTGGCGGCGATCGGGAACATCAATACGTGGGAGTTCACGGGGTATAACATGCTGATCTTCTATTCGTCGCTGTCGACGGTGCCGCGCTCCTTGTATGAGGCGGCTGCGATCGACGGGGCGAGCGAGTGGCAGGTGGTGCGCCGGGTGAAGCTGCCGGAGCTGCGGGGCTCGCTGGCGATCACGGTGATTTTCAGCATCATCGGCTCTTTCCAGCTGTTCAACGAGCCGAGCGTGATGCAGAACATGGTGCCTGGCAATGCGATCACGACGTATTACACGCCGAACATGTATGCGTATAATCTGAGTTTTTCGGGCAATCAGTCCAATTATGCGGCTGCGCTGGCTATTGTGATGGCGGCGTTGACGATGCTGGTGGCGTATGCGGTGCAGCTGCGGAGCATGAGGGAGCAGATGCGATGAGCGTGCTGGATGCTGAGGGCCGCAGGGTGCGTGCGGCCGAGCGTGCGCGGGCTAGGCGCGTGGCGGCGGACGAGCGGGCGGAGCGGCGTCGAGCGGCGTCGAGCGGATTCTCGAACCCGTCGAATCCGCGCCGGTCGGTGTGGCTGACGCTGGCGTGCGGCGTGTTCGCCCTGTACTGCCTGTTCCCCTTCGCCTACCTGCTGGTGAACGCGACGAAGACGCAGGCGGACTTCACGAGCACGTTCGGCCTGGGGCCGGGCCGAACGTTCGCCTTGTGGGACAACATTCGGGAGGTGTTCTCCTACCAGCAGGGGATCTTCGCCCGCTGGCTGGCGAACACGCTCCTGTATGTGGTGGTGGGCGCGGGCGGGGCAACGCTGCTGGCGGTGATGGGCGGATATGCGCTGGCCAAGTTCCGGTTCCCGGGCCGCAAGGCGGTGTTCGCGGTGGTGCTGGGCGCGATCAGCGTGCCGGGCATCGCGCTGGCGGTCCCCCAGTTCCTGCTGTTCGCCAAGCTGGGGCTGACGGACACGCCCTGGGCGATGATCATTCCCAGCCTGATCAGCCCCTTCGGCCTGTATCTGATGTGGATCTTCTCGGACCAGGCGGTGCCGGGGGAGCTGCTGGAGGCGGCGCGCGTGGACGGCGCCTCGGAGTGGCGCACCTTCCGCACGATCAGCCTGCCTCTGCTGGCGCCGGGGATCGTGACCTGCGCCCTGTTCACTATCGTGGCGACCTGGAACAACTACTTCCTGCCCCTGATCATGCTCAAGGACGCGGACTGGTACCCGCTGACGATCGGCCTGAACCAGTGGAAGGACCAGGCCAGCACCGCGGGCGGGCAGGCCATCCAGAACCTGGTCATCACCGGAAGCCTGATCACCATCATCCCCCTGGTCATCGCCTTCCTCCTCCTGCAGAAATACTGGCAGTCCGGCCTCGCCGCAGGAGCCGTCAAAGAATAGCCAAACAAACC
>NZ_QGLL01000011.1 GCF_003202695.1 Bifidobacterium asteroides | reverse complement strand
GGCACGGGAAAAGGCACGCTCCCCCGCAGCCGCATGACGCGCGCACCCCGCCACCCGCGACATGACCGAAGACGCCCTCTGCAGCCAGGAGCCCCCCGCAGGAAGCCGCAAGGAACCAGAAACACCAACAGCCATCACACACCATCCTCCCGCTCAAAGCATCGAATCCGCCACTCGGCCCACCAGGCCAAGAACCGGCGCAGCCGGGGCAAGCAGGCCGGCCCACTCCGTCAGGCCGGCCCCGAATCCGGTCTTATGCTCAGCCTTATGGTCTTCGACACGCCTTTCTGCATCAACCATATCCTGAGCCACATTCTTCATAGCGTCTGCACGCAAAGTCTCGCGGCTCGCATCCAGCCCAAACCGCATTATCGTCGCAGCATCCGCCGGATTGAAGACCCCGTACAGATCGCTTTGCTCCAGCAGCCATTTCCAATCACGCGGCAATACGCCCTCTAACTGATAATCATTGAATAGGCGGGTCGCTTCCTTTTTCGGCCCTTCGGGAAGGGCCCTAAGGAATTCAATAATCTTCTCCCTGGGCTGGTTGGCGAAGCCGCTATTGTCAAGCAATTTATAATTGCTCTGTCTCAGTGCGACATCAATATCCGTGACCATGCCGGAATTACGGCCGTACGAATTTAGTCCGCCGATCACCCGCTGATACATCGGCAATCCCTTTGACTCAGCGAAAAACCGCAAACCAGCAGCGCTCTGTTTCACTAAAACACCTGGAGCACCAGCCAAAACCATTGAGAGAAAACCAAGGAATAACTGCACCGCGTTTTCGTCTCCGCAGATAAAAGCCACAATATCATTTAGAAAGCCTACGGCGGCCAGCGCGAAAGCAAGCAGGCCGAGTATGCCCCCAGGCCCCAAAAACAGCATCGCAAAGCTGACAACATAGCCGGCGATCTCCGCGACTTTGACGATCGTCCGCCAGGCATCGCTGTAATAGACACGATCGAACACCGAGACCGGCGGCAAATCGTCCAGAGCCCCGTTCAGCCAGCTAACAGCAGCATCGGCGCCGTTATTATAATTGTCGACAGCCATGCGAGCATCACGGCAGGCTGCATCATACGATCCCTGCGCCTCTTCCAACTTTTTGCGGAAGAAATCCACCTGCCCCTTGGCGGCATCGGCATTGCGCTGCGCCCGTCGCACATCCGCAGCCGGCAGACTAAAATCCACACCCAGTGGACTACGATCCACCACACCCAGCGGACCACGATCCACACCCAGCGGACCTTTCACCTGCAGCGAAGCCGTGCCGGCAGTGGCCGCGCCGCCGAGAGCCCCATACAGCTTTGAGTTCGCATCGGAGGCCTTATTCTGGGCATCCACCGCCCGATTATAAGCATCCAAGGCCTTGCGCTGGCAATCCTCCATGCAGTTGGCCCACAAATTCAGGGTCTGAGAAATCGCATTCAACCCATCCGACAAGCTGGAAAGATTGCTGGGAAAATCCTCCAGCTTGGAGACAAACCTATCCGCCGCCTTGCCAACGAACACCGATCCGTTGTCGTGATCGGACCTGATCCGGCTCACATCATCTTTCAAGTCATCCACCGCTGAAGACTTCAAGTCTGCCGCGTCAGCACACTCTCTGACCCCGTCCGGATCCCCGGGTACAGGGTCCAAGTAGAACTCGAGCATGGACCAGTTAATATTCAAACTCATCTGTCAACGCCCCCATCGAGCCATACCGACAATGTGCCGGTGATCAAATCGAACAATTCAAATAACTGATCCTCCACATCAGAGGAAAACGTGAACCCCATCACCACGACCACACGGCCTCCAAAAGGAACAAAAGTCTGCAGGACCGAATATTTGAGCGGCCGGGAGCCCTCGCCCGGATGCAAGGTGCGATGCCCGAGAACCCGCACCGCCCTTCCCGCCTGCGGCAGATTGATCATCGAAACATCCGACTCGTCATCACCATCCGAATCCTCATCATTCTCATGAACCGTGGCAGATATCGCCTCGAAAACGGATTCATCGTCATGATGAGGAGGCTCAGGAAGAATCGAGACGGTTACCGAAGCATCCAGAATCCCATCGGCAGTGGGCTGCGCCATTGCAGCCCCATACCTCACGCCTTTCGCCCAAGAGGATGTGAGCTCACGGTAGAGCCTGTCCTCTATCACCTGCCTTTTGCCCGCCAAAGCCGGTATCTGCTCCACCGCCCTCCGAGCCTGCGCACGAGCGTAATCCCGCCTCCCCTTTCCAGTAAGATCCATCCTCTCCCAGCCATCAGGGACCACCATGCTGAAGTGGATGCCTTGCTCAGCCACGGCGCACCGCCTCAGCACTCGAACCGGAGCCGAGCATCTGACCAGCCTGGCCCCCTATCCTGTCGTCCGCCTCGCGGAACTCCTCGACCACATTGTCAAGCATCGATCCAAGGTCACCCGCCTTCCTCGAATATTTACGGCTCAACGTATGCAAACGGGCTATGCAATCGCCATACGCATTGATCACTGAAGGATGACCTATGCAATTCGAATCAGCCTGGGCACCCGTAAAATCACCAATCGTCTCTTCAATATTCTTCAAAACCCAAGAAACAGCTTTAAGTTCATCATACGAAACCCTAAGCTCACCAGCCATAATCAATCTCCCCTTTCAACCTTCGCGACGCGCGCACCCCGCCACCCGCGACATGACCGAAGACGCGCTCTGCAGCCAGGAGCCCCCCCCCGCAGGAAGCCGCAAGGAGCCGGAAACACCAACAGCCATCACACACCACCCTTGAGCAACATCACGCAAGGAAAGAGCAGCTGCCAACCACTCCTACCATCACTGTCTCCACTAGAATAAAGCATCAGACACCCCGCTGACGCCGGTCCATTCACCGCTCGGCACAGCCACCACCGCCACCTCCCAGGCCAGAGGACGGGGGACCGCTCGACGATCCCGTCGCCCCTTCGCGGTCAAGCTCCTCGATCATGAAGTCGGAGTCAGCAAGAGAGAAAGTGCCCGAGGGGCCGACAGGCGCCGTTTCACCAGGCGCGAGCAGACGGCCGGACACCCTGGTTCCATTGGAGGAATGCCGGTCCGTTATCTCGAACCCGCCTTGTTGGGGTTTGTTTTTTCCTGTTACCGCAGCAGGGGTCACCGTCCGTTCGGGTCCCCTGGGTACTGTGGCGCGCCAGTCTGACTCGCACCAAGGCTTCCGCTAGCGACAACTGGATGACGG
>NZ_QGLL01000010.1 GCF_003202695.1 Bifidobacterium asteroides | reverse complement strand
CAGTGAGCTCCTCTCTTCTCGATGACAGATTGTCCCGATCTTTCTGCTTCTCTCTAAGTCGACAGTAGCTCATTGTTACACCGACTTTGCGTGGTTATCCACAGGATAGCGTGTTGTATCTACGTTGAATGTGAATAACAGTGCTGTAATTTGTGGATAAGTAAGGAGGCTCTTTCTCCCGATACGACAGTGCTTATGCAGGGTATGAGCAGTCCTCACCAGTTGGGTGACGGAAGCCTGTTTGACTCCGTCCCTACTCATGTGTACCGTGATATAGCTTGACTCATAACGAGCCGTACTCGAGTATGTCTACACACGGGAGCAACGAAATATGAAGAGGACATTCCAGCCCAACAATCGTCGTCGTCACATGAAGCACGGATTCCGCGCTCGCATGCGTACCCGTTCTGGTCGCGCCCTGATCAACCGTCGCCGGGCCAAGGGCCGCCGGACGCTCTCCGCCTGAGTCGGATCCTAATCCTTTTTCAGAAGGTGGAGCGGCTGAGGAGCCACCGGGAGTTCACGGCGGTGCTCAGGCGACGCCATAGGGTCAGCAGCAGGGATCTGGTTATTCATTATCTGATCCCCGGATCTGACCGGACGGCGACCCCGCTGCCGGCGACATCGGCTGTGCACGAAGGGCGGCATGACATCCTGCCTGCAGGCAGACGCCGCATGGGGCTTGCTGTATCCAAAAATGTGGGCAAGGCCGTGACCAGGAACAAGGTCAAGCGCAGATTCAGACAACTTGCCGGATCCAAGGAGGACCTGCTGCCATCCTCCTGTGATCTGATCATGCGTGCCAAACCCAGCGCTGCCGGAGCCACCTACCAGCAGCTGGAGGAGCAAGTGGACAGGCTCTTCCGTGACCTTATGCGCAAGTCTGAAAAAACTGCCGCAGGTCTCGATGCGCAGGGACAGCCCGGTCTGCATCTCGCTAGGTTCAAGCGTCAATCAGTTCAAGGTGTGGAAGCCAGGGAAGGATGCCAGGCATGAGCGGCATGGCCTCCCAGGCGCTGCAGAGTGCAGTCCGCTGGTATCAGCGCCACATCTCGCCCCTGTCGCCGCCGAGGTGCCGTTACTACCCGACCTGCTCCCAGTATGCTTTGACCGCCCTGCGTCGGTTTGGAGCCTTACGCGGAACCATCTTGGCCGTTCTGCGGTTATTGCGATGCACGCCCTTCAACAATGGCGGGATCGATGACGTGCCTCGAAGATTTTCCATCTTCTATCGGTTCTCGTGGTCCAAGGCCCATGAGGAGGCCCGGCTGACCCCCATGGCCCCAGACAAGGAGACGGCCTGACAATGTTCCAGAACAATGATACGTTCACCTTCGATACTGGTATATATGGATTCTTCTACAAGATCCTGTACCCTATCGAGTGGCTCATGACCTACATCATGACTTACTGCCACAAGTTCCTGACCTTCCTCGGGTTCCACCAGGGACCGGGGATGGCCTGGGCGCTTTCGGTAGTGATGTTGGTGTTGGTCGTCAACCTGTGCGTCCTGCCGCTCTTCATCAAGCAGCTGCGATCCATGCAAAAGCTGCAGGCCATGCAGCCCAAGCTGATGAAGATCCAGAACAAGTACCGCAATAAAAAGGATCCAGCCAGCAGAGAGGCCATGAGCCGGGAGACCATGAAGGTCTACCAGGATAATCATGCCAACCCCATGGGGTCCTGTTTACCCATGCTGGTCCAGGGCCCAGTCTTCATGACCATGTTCTATGTGCTTTCAGCCGTACCCTTCATTGCCCGGGGCAAGCGGGCACCCCTGGGTGCCTTCAATCGGCAGGTGGCGCGAGAATTCGAAGAGACCACTTTCTTCGGGCTGCGGATTTCGGACAACTTCATGTCCGCACAGGGTACAGGCCGCATAGTCATTGTGGTCTTCATCGTGCTTATGTGCTTGGCCATGTTCTATTCGCAGTTCCATAATGTTCGGCGGAACATGCCGAGGTCGGCCATGCAGGGATCGCAGTACAAGATGCAGCAGATGATGGCCTTCATCTTCCCTGTCATGTACATCTTCTCGGGCATCTACTTCCCCTTCGCCGTGCTGATCTACTGGTTGACCAACAATCTGTGGAATCTGGGCCGAACGCTCTTCCAGGTTCGCCATATGCCCACGCCGGGTTCGCCGGCCGCCGAGAGCAAGGAGGAGCGGGATCACCGCCGTGAGAACGCCCGTCGCAAGCGCCAGGGGCTGATCCCTCTGGAAGAGGAGCAGTTGATGGAGGCCAAACGGCTTGAGGAGGAGGCCCGGAAGAACAAAAATGTCTCCCATCAGCGCTCTCAGCCCCATCGCAAAGGTCGTGGCCGTTGATGCGGCTACAGGCAGTGGTGGCCGGCGTGGTGACCAAGCTTTCGGTCGGGCGGATACTGGAGTAGTCTGCAATCACCACGTCCGTGTATCCTCAATACTGGACACTCGATTGGTGACCAGGTTGTCCAGTGGACCTGAGGTTATGAATCGGATGTGAACGCGTGTAAGGAGAGCATAGATGTCTCAGTCTCTGGACCAGGGAAAGACCATCGAGCAACTCAATGAGGAGGCGGATGTCGCCGCCGACTATCTGGAGGGGTTGCTGGACATTGTCGATTACGAGGGCGATATCGAGATGGGGGTACGCAACCACCGTCCGACCGTGCAGATTGTGGCTGATGACGATACGGACATTAAGCATCTGATTGGCAAGGATGGCGAGGTAGTTGACGCTCTTCAACAACTGACGCGCTTGGCCGTGCAGCAGAAGATAGGAGAGCGATCCCATCTGATTGTGGATGTGGACGGCTTCCTGAGGCGCAAGCGTGAACATCTTCGCGAACAGGCTCTGGACGTGATCGATGAGGTTCGTGAAACCGGTGATCCTGTCAACATGAAGCCTATGAACTCCTTCGAGCGCAAGATTGTCCATGACATGGTCCGCGAGGAGGGGCTGAAGTCACGATCTCATGGGGAGGAGCCCCACCGTTACGTCACTGTCTACCTGAAGGCTAAGGGCGAAGACGAGGATCTGTCTGACGATGTTGAGGATGTGCCAGTCGGGTATGATGCTTCGCTTGACGGGGATGAAACTGGTCAGGTCGATGATTCGGCTGATTACGCGACTGACGACGATCCTGAGGATGCCGATAGGGAGTGACTGTAAAGCTATACGGGCTATACTTCGATGAAGCATTTATGGCGTAGCACTTTTTTGGATAGGTCCTTTTCGGTGCAGCCATGCTGTCTAAGTATGTTGGGCTATCGGCCAGGGTCATGCCACCTGCCAGGTGCGTAATGTTGCCTGCTTCATGATGATGCTTACGTTTATCATGTTGTTTACTTCTTAGGAATACCCTTGGTTGATGATCCTCTATTAGCGACTGTCTCCTGTGCTGTTTCCGTTAGGATACTGATGTATGACCTTCGTCGTTCTCTTGTAACTGAAAACTATTGTTGATGACAGTCTTTGGAATCCAGCGTTTTTCGATTATGGCAGGGTGCAATTCCGCTGTATATGAGACAGTATGACGCTGCCGTGGCAAGTGCTTGTGAATGACTGCACGTCGAATGTGAATGTGAGGAGCTTACATGGCTGTTGTGGACGATGAGCTGAACGATAGTCCTCTCTTGAGGCAGGTGCTCGGCGATGCTTTGGTACCCATGCAGCATTTTCACGACAAGCTTTTACGTGAGGGTGTGGAGAAAGGCATCATTGGTCCTCGCGATGAAGACATTATTTGGGAGCGGCATATACTTAATTCGGCTGCCATTGTGCCTTTCGTGCGAGAACGCTTGACTACTGAAGGCCAGACAGCAACGGTGGCGGATATAGGTTCCGGCGGGGGCTTTCCTGGTATTGTACTGGCAGCGTGTCTTCCGCAGTGCAAGGTTTTCCTTGTTGAGCCAATGGAGCGGCGAATCCACTGGCTGCAGGAAGTTGTTGATGAGTTGCACCTTGCTAATGTGTCAGTGCTTCGTAGACGTGCAGAAGATCTGACCCCCCGATCCTCTCATGCATCAACCAGGCGCAGCAAAAGAGGTTCACACAGTAGGCGTCATAGTCGTCGCCGGAGCGAGGAATGTCTGGTTTCAGCCACTGACCGAGGTTTTTCAACCTTGGCTACAGCCAGTAATAAGAACAGCTACCAGGAAACTGATGGGCAGGATTCCTCAACAGCGGTAGGTGGAGTAAGATCGGCAAATGGTGACGCCAATCCTTCCGTTCCAGTGGTTTTTGATGTAGTGACATGTCGCGCCGTAGCACCTATGACCAAGCTTGCTGGATGGACCCTGCCCCTTTTGAGATCTGGGGGCCAGCTTATTGCGCTGAAGGGTCGTTCGGCGCAGGCTGAGATTGATAAGGCTGCCAAAGAGATCAAGAAATGTCATGGAGAGAATCCACGAGTGTGTCAGGCCCCTGTTGCAGCTGGCCTTGAGGATACTCACGTGGTTCTTGTCGACAAGCGTTAAAGCATCTAGTTAATATGCCATGATTTGATGGATAGGCTGTTCGAAGTTTGTGGTGCCGACGAGATATGAATCGGCAAGATTAGAGAATAGTTTATCAATGATAAAGATGAGATTTTATTCATTGACGGACACGACAGGTTTGATCTATTCGGTTTTGTATAGACAGAACCTTAAGAGGTCACTACTGTCATGTATTGACGACTTCCTGGTTGAAGAGGTGTGGCTTGCACTTTTACGCCTCATGTTGTTCATCTGCGATGGTCTTTTCAGCCATTTCAGAGCTATCAATTTTCTCTTTTACGACTCTGTAGAAAAGGTAACTAGCAGATGTCTATCACCATTTACATTATTTGAAATAACCTTCTCCTTTCGTTTTTATAAATCCCTATATCTTTATACGTTATCTGACGGGAATTGTACTTTTATTTGTCTTATCTGCCAAATATTGTTGGTCTTATCCTGATAATGATTATCAGAGAATCGAGTATTTCGATCCAATTGTAAAGCCAGATTAATAACTTGCAGCCGCAGTCTCCGGCGATGCTGCCATTTGATATTTGCAATTGGTAATTCATCTGTTTTATAGTGCTCACCTTTTGTATTTACACTTGACTGGTTGTGCTTATCAAATAGCTTATGCTGCGATATTGCACTGCTCATAGTACTTGTAATGATAGGGAGGTCTCGTCATCCCATTGTTACTGATCTTTCTAGTAGGTTTGTCCTCACAAAGTTCATTATTGAAAAGTATAATTCATAATTTCATGTGTGGCCTTTTGTGGAATCGTAAGAGTGAACGATCATGTGATGCAAAGTAGCGTCTCTGAGTCAGTGCTTGATATGGATTAACTTGTTGTTCATTGGTAGAGTGGTAATAAACCGGCGGCTGGTTAGCGACTTATGATTTTCATTTCTAGTATTAAGAATTGTTTCACGTGAAACATTGTCAATCGGTGTGCGTGCCTTCCCTCTAAATAAATATATGTCATTTGATTATCTTTGCTTGATTGATTATAGAAAGCTGTAGGTGTAATTGTTTCATCTGCCCATCATGTCTTTATATTAAAAGAGGACATTGATGAAGATCGGAATGTTCTAGGATACTACCTCATGTAACTTATTCGCTCACCTTTTCTTGGCTGAATGATTTCCATGCAAAAGGTTCTGAATGTTTCACGTGAAACAATCAATGTTATACACAGCAATTCAGGTCTGAGTTACTGCAATACCAGGAAGACAGACAAGTGCAACAGACTTAAAAAGATAACCCGAGAATGAAAAAATGCGTTTTTATGTAGCCGGTGGTAGTTCTGGTCTTTCTAACAACAAGCAAAATACAGTAATACTGCATTCTAAACTAGATAGCTAGAACGCAATAATCGGTACGGATTATCAGTTGTTCGATAGAACGTTTCGAAGCCTATGTAGGCTATAGTCGTCAGCTACGATAGAAAACGCTTTGAAATCATAACTAACATACTTTAACCACGCACTATCAAAGTTGCCTTTCAGCCAGGCAGGTTACTTTTTATGTTAATGTGAATGTTTCACGTGAAACACTATTCTGCTGGGCAGTTGTGTAAGGGAGTAGTACAAAATTACTGATTGCAGCGTTGCGGCCGTGTTTATAACGACTCAATAATAGATGAATGAGATCCTTAGTTATACTCATAAATTTTGCGTGTTACTTGGATAATAGAAAACCTGTCTTGTCTGATAGTAAGTTATGCACAATTTAAGGGCACCGGAGGAGTTGTCCACATCACGCTTCACAGACTATTTTCCAGTATGGAAAGAGTCAGAATTATCAATAATTACAAGGCAGATTTAATATTCTTAAGTATGTGTAGCTTGTAGAACCAACAAGGAAGCTATCCACATTTATCCACAGTTATGAACAATGCAGGTGCATAACTTATGGTTGTTCTGACATGTCCAACGAGGACGGGAAAATTAAGTGGTTATCAAAAGGAGGAAGGTTCGTGACCACATCGAAGAAGGTGAAACCCGTTTCGAGAAATACTCCTGATGCTGGTGAGCAAAATATGTCGGACACATCAGGTTTAGAGACGGCAACGGATATTCTGAATCGGATATTCGCTGACGGGACAGGTTCGGTGTCCGGCGCGGAGATGGCAGATCTTTCTGCACGCTACCAGGTCTTGCGTCAAACTGAATTCCCTCACCCTTCAAAGACGCGGTACATTGCTATCGCAAATCAAAAAGGTGGTGTAGGGAAAACAACGACTACCGTCAATTTAGCATGCGCATTTGCTGAATTCGGCGAACGTGTGTTGGTCATCGATATAGATCCACAGGGCAACGCTTCTACTGCATTGGGTGTGGCTCATGAGTCTGGAATGCCATCTACATACGATGTGCTTGAGGGTCGTCTCGGAATTAACGATGTTAAAGTCGTCTCCTCGGAATTTCCCAACCTTGAAGTTGTCCCTTCTTCTATAGATTTGAGTGGTGCGGAGCTGGAAGTTGCGGATATGCCCAACCGTAATCAGTTAATGAAAAAAGCCGTCGCCGACTATCTCAAAGCCTGCCATCAGCATTATGACTATGTTCTGGTCGATTGCCCGCCAAGTCTCGGATTGTTAGTCCTGAATGCCATGTGTTCGGTTAATGAGGTATTGATACCAGTTCAAGCTGAATACTATGCCCTTGAAGGTTTGCAACAACTGCTACATACAATAGGACTTGTTCAGCAAAGCTATAATCCATATCTCGTGATCTCGACCATGTTGTTGACCATGTACGACAGACGCACATTGCTCAGCAAAGAAGTGTTTGATCAAGTCAAGGAACATTATCCGGAGATCGTGCTTAATACGACAATCCCGCGTTCAGTCAAGATTTCTGAAGCTCCCAGCTTTCGCCAAAGTGTTGTCACCTATGACCCTAAAGGAGCAGGAGCTATCGCCTACGAAGAGGCGGCATTAGAAATCGCTCAGAGGTCCGAGCAAGTGCTGGAACATATCGCCAACAGAAGACAGGGGGAGTGAGGACATGACAAGCCGTTCACGGTTAGGCAAGGGCTTAGGAGCTCTATTTCCCGCTCTGCCAGGTGAAGTGGATGAAATCAATGCTGGCATGAGTCAGCGGCAAAATAATAAAGCACCGTATCCTGCTAGCCAGCATCCTGAGCTTAAAGAACCGGATACGGAATCGCATGGGATGCAGCACTCAGCGAAGAACACTACACTAAAAGGCCGCGCAAAACCAGAACGCAGTACTGTGCATTCAAGTCATTCAAGCTCTCACAAAGCGGCTTCGGGAAATTCTTCTAACAGCGTCCGTAAGCATTCTCATAACATAAAGCAAACGCGCGTCAGTATCTCCCAATCGCTGAACGAGGATGTTTCACGTGAAACATCAACAGCGAAAGGGACTGTTAAGCGCCGGTCTGTCCCGCCTATCGGTAATTTGGAACACCCCAGTGATTTATTCTTTGCTTCTGCGACGACAGATGTTTCACGTGAAACATCCCCGATAATGGAATCGAGCGAGGCTGTCGATCCACAAGTACTGGAAGCTCAACAAAGCGTTAACCATACTGCAACGGCACGCGATAATAACACACCTAATAAGGCGGATGACCATAGCCGAGAGCAATTGAAGCCTGTCCAAGGTGGGTACCTGGCTGAAGTGCGTGTTGATGATATTAGGCCCAACGCCCAACAACCGCGGCAAATATTCGACGAAGACGAACTGCTGGAGCTCTCGCGCTCAATTAAGGAAGTTGGGGTCTTGCAGCCTATAGTGGTGCGCAAATCCACACCTGCAGACAGTTCACAATTCATCGGAGGTAAAACAACCTCCCTCGTCGGCGCGGGAGCTAAGTCCAGAGTTGCTGACATTGCGGCTGGCGAGGAACGATCGAGCGCGCTTTTAAATGAGAGCAAGGCAAATCTTCGGTGGCCAACCCATTATGAGATCATAATGGGTGAGCGTCGTTGGCGTGCGACTCGATTGGCTGGCCTCGATACCATACCAGCAATTGTGAAAACAACGAGCGATGACACCATGTTGCGTGATGCCTTGCTTGAAAATCTTCATAGAGTGGCCCTTAATCCGTTGGAAGAAGCAGCGGCTTATCAGCAGATGATCGATGAGTTCGGGTTGACTCAGGACGGTTTGTCTAAGTCAATCTCTAAGTCAAGACCTCAAATCACGAATACGCTCCGGCTGCTGAAGCTGCCCCTGAGTGTGCAGAAAAAAGTAAGCTCAGGTGTGTTGTCAGCTGGGCATGCCCGGGCTTTGCTGACTTTGCCGGATGAAAAGTCCATGACTGCTGTAGCAGATAAGATCATTGCTGAGGGTTTGTCGGTAAGATCTACCGAGGAACTCGTAGCGTTGCAGACCGGGCAAGCGAAGCAGAAAGCAAAAAAGCCGAGGGTAAACGTCTGGGCCAATAGTCCAGTGCGCCAGGATCTGGAAAGTCACTTTGAGACGAAAGTGGCTATAAAGGGCACTAAAAAGCATGGGAAGATAGAAATCGTATTTTCTTCGCCGGAAGACATGGACCGAATTGTTGCGATTCTTCTGGAGAAGAATCAACCCGCAAGCAACAACAGCCGTTCGGACGATAACGGCTGGGTTTGATACCATTCTGAAAAATGCAGCTGCAGGGTTTGCTTATCCAAATCCTGCAGTTGATATTGGCGATTGCTTCAGAGCCTAATCGAGTTTGGTATGAGCTAAGGAGCAATCGCTGTATTTGCCTTGCAACAAGTGCAATTGGGCAGTAGTAGTGACTATATTCCTTTCGCTGACCAGACATGTTTGCAGTTAGGGCTGAAAGCTGTGGCGAAACATGCCTAGCTATTGCCAGTCTGCTGGATTGCAAATCACTGCTGACTAATAAGCTGAGTTATTTTGTTGGGTATTTATATCTGGTTGGATCGGTATCTCAGCTGCATAGCGCCAATAGTTGAATGGTTATGCACAAAGATCAGATATGCAGTTCGTCTCAACAGCGATGTCTATCTAATTAATAAACGATGTGCCTGGCAATCGTCAACTGCCAGGCACATATGTTGTTGTCCTCGAGGCGTATAAGGACTTATCAGTTACCCAAACTCGTAAGATATTCCTGAGCGTCTAAGGCAGCACGACAACCCATGCCAGCAGCCGAGATGGCCTGACGATAGATTTTGTCGGTCACATCACCTGCGGCAAATACTCCAGGTGTGGAAGTTTTTGTTGATCCACCCTTGACCAAGATATAGCCGTCCTGGTCAAGATCAACTTGACCATTAAGGAAAGCAGTCTGAGGAGTGAATCCAATAGCGACGAAAACTCCATTCGCTGGAATAGAGGATTCCTGGCCGGTGGCTGTATTGCGTATATCCAAAGAGGTCACCCCACTATCATCGCCGTTAATCCGGGTGACAACCGAATCAAGGAGGAAATTGATCTTGGTATTGGCCTTGGCACGATCCACCATGATTTTTGAAGCGCGGAAGCCTTGGCGACGGTGAATCAGGGTTACGGAAGAGCCGAAACGCGTCAGAAAGTCTGCGTCACCCATGGCCGAGTCGCCACCACCGACGACCACGATCGGCTTGTCCTTGAAGAAGAAGCCGTCGCATGTGGCGCAGTAGGATACTCCTCGCCCTGAAAATTCGCGCTCGCCGGAAATCTCTAATTTACGATATTGAGAACCTGTGGTGATAACGACTACTCGAGCTTGATACTCTTCGCCGCCATCGGTGATGATCCGTTTGATGTCTCCGCTCAAGTCACCAGAAACGACATCATCGTATTCGATTCGAGCACCAAAATGCTCGGCCTGATCGCGCATCTGATCCATCAGATCGGGGCCAAGTACAGCTTCGGGAAATCCGGGAAAGTTCTCTACTTCTGTCGTGTTCATAAGCTGACCGCCGGGCGATAGGGCTCCAGCAATAACGAGCGGGGCATAGCCGGCTCTGCCAAGATAAATAGCGGCTGTGTAACCTGCAGGTCCGGACCCTATGACAATAGCATCATGAACAGTTTGCTTCATATCGCTACTGTATCCGTGCAGGATGACCGGGCCACACGCGGTGGGCGAAAAGGATGCAGGTTGTCTCAACGTAGGCTCGGTGCTGACAAGATCAGCTATTCTTGAACCATGGAGAAAACCGTCATAATTGCCATCGTAACCAATCTTGGGACGATTCTGGTGCTGATCTGGTTTATGCTCCGCGTTGAACGGTTGATGCGGGAGCATCCAAGTCATCAAACAGACGATAAGAGTAAGGATGACAGCTGGCATAGCTGGCGTTTTTGGAACCCTCCAAGCTCTGATAACAATGATGACGAGTTGAATGCTGAATCTTCGAGAATAAATAAAAATTCTGAGGCTGATGAAGATATGACTGCTAGAACAGCCGAACGGCATGCTTCCTCAACTCAGGAGGAATATGATACGAATTCTTCGCATGTGCAGGACAAGAGCAGGGAAAGCAGCAGAGACGAGTAAAACATATTTGGCAAGGCCGTGGTCAGCTTGCTCATGCCGATCATGATGATCATGGAGACAGTTCGGTTTCGGTCCTTTGTTTGGCCTTGCGATTGTCTGGTCTTTAAACAAGGACAGATGTGATGGGATCTGCGTGTTTCCGTTTTGCATGGAATCAACGAATTTTTTCAATGGGTTTTGGCGCAAGGGAAGGTAGCAGCCAGTCACCAGCAATATGGCTTGATCAATGAAAGCCTATAGAAACATCGTGCACGCAGCGTTGAGTACGAACAAACCGCGGCGAATGCTCCGGGACAGCAATGTTGACGGTAGAGTGGCAATTTTCGGGTTCCGATTCATATCTTGCTCAACGTTCTCGATGCAGTAATACGGGTGACCCTATTTCGCTGATATGCAAGCAACGATGCCTATCTGTAATATGCAGTCGGGCCTGTCTTGACAAAATCTCTTGTGTTAATTAATGCTGAATCTTCAGTGATTGCAATCTTATAAAGGCTGTCTCCATGGTCATACGATTCACATCGTGGCTGGGATCACGCCTTTAGCGGGCGGGATTCACTGTCCGTCATGGGTAATGTCCAGTCCGTGGTAGTTCATGCCCTTACAGTAAGTGTGCTGCTCTGTCTGGTAGTTCGTCTTGTTTGCTTTGGTACTTGTCCTGTGCACTCTCGTCTCTGCGCGTGTGCATCGCACCTTGTGCCTTGCGGGTCCATGTGGTGCATATTGCATAAATTGCACACCTCGCATCACATGGACTTTGCTCATGATGGCCAAATGATAGGCAGAACAGAGCAGGCTTTGAGATCTCAGTCAGTTCGTTTTTGATTCAAAACTGATTGAACTAATGCAGTGTATAGCTCTGGCAGGTTGTAGTCGGCTGCCAAGGCTGATTGCGGCAAAAGCGAAGTGTCCGTCATGCCTGGCGCCACGTTAGACTCCAGAAATTGCGGCTGACCTTGCGCATCGACGATGAAATCGGTGCGTGAGATATCGCGGAGTCCTAGAGCACGGTGAGCGGTCAGCGCGGCATCACTCACAGTCTCTGTGGTCTTGGCATCTAACCGGGCTGGAACATAAAACTCTGTTGGGCCAGGCGTGGAGCGAGCCTCGAAGTCGTAGGTGCCTGAGGGTGTCCAGATCTCGAGCGGGGGTAGAACCAATGGGTGTCCGTCAAATTCAAGGATTGATACGGAGACCTCGGTGCCTGTGACAGCCTGTTCGATCAGGGCCACATCACCGTAGGCGAAGCAGTTGATCAAAGCCTGGGGAAGCTGGCTCTGCTCAGTCACCATGGTGCAACCCATGGCTGAGCCGCCCATGGTGGGCTTGATGAAGAGCGGGAGGCCAAGCGAGCCAAGAAGCATATCAATAACGGGTTCGACTCCCAGCTCGCGGAACATGGATTCAGGCAGGGTTACGGAATGTGGCGTCTGCAATCCGGCCATACGGGCAACGTTCTTGGCTATGGGCTTGCTCCAGGCCGTCCGGGAGGCCTTGGCGCGGGATCCGATGTAAGGCAGGCCTGCCATCTCCAAGACATCACGGATAGAGCCGTCTTCGCCGTTGGCGCCGTGCAGCAGCGGCCAGACCAGATCAGGGCGGGTCGATTCATCGGTCAGGTATGGCAGGAGCGAACCATCCATGTCGTGTACGTGTACCGTCCATCCGGCCTCTTCCAGGAATCCTTGGACTCGATGTCCCGAGCTGATGGAGATGTCACGCTCATGACTGAGGCCGCCGCAGATAACCAGGAGCGACTTATCAGCGCGCTTGGTCGCCTCGCTCGCCAGGGAGCGGACATCGTCCATGGTGACCGGCGTGGCCTTGCGGATGGAGCGGTGCGAGGTCCGCTTGGCTATCTTGGCCACTTCGCCAGCGGCCGCAGCCTTGGTAGTGGCCGTGTTTGCTGCTGTGGTCGTCGCTGCGCTCGCGACTGTCTTGGCCTTATCGGCTGTCGAGGTTTTGCCGCCGGTCTGCTGCCGAGGTGTCTTGCTGTGCTTGGCCGCCATGATTCAGCCCCTTTCCTTGCCGCTGTCAGGCTCGAACAGCCGGACGGTGGCGAGTTCATTCTCGATGACCGTGGACAGTCTGCGTATTCCTTCGTGGATCCGATCGGGGGTGGGATAGCAGAAGGACAGGCGCATATGGTCTGCCCCTTCGCCGTTATCGTAAAAGGCTGTACCTGAAACATAAGCCACCTTGGCAGTGATCGCCCTGGGTAGCATGTCCTTGGCATTGAGCCCCTGGGGTATCTGCAGCCAGATGTAGAAGCCGCCCTTGGGCTTCAGCCATGAACAGTAGGGCAGATACTTCTTCAAAGCCTCGTCCATGGCATCGCAGCGTTCCTTGTACATCCCGCGATAATCGTTGATCTGGGATTTCCAGTCGAAGTTGTCCAGGTAGGTGGTGATGGTCATCTGGCTCATATTGGAGGGGCAGAGAATGGCTGATTCATTGGCCAGAACCAGCTTCTGTCGGATGCCAGGAGGCGCCACCATCCAGGCTACGCGCATGCCCGGGGCGATGATCTTGGAGAAGCTGCTCAGGTAGACAATGCCCTCCGAGTCGTAAGAGCGCAGGGCCGGATAGGTCTGGCCGTCGAATGCCAGCAGTCCGTAAGGATTGTCTTCGACGATAAGCACGTGGTATTTTCTGGCGATTTCAATGACTTGCGGCCGCCGCTCGACGCTCATGGTAGCGCCGGCAGGATTGTGGAAGTTGGGCACAGTGTAGAGGAACTTGACCGCCTTGCCCTGACGACGCTGCTCCAAAATCGTCTCTTCCAGAGCCTCGGGGATCAGTCCGTCGCCGTCCATGGCCACATTGACCACATCGACCTGGAAGGACTGGAAGACGCCCAGGGCACCGACATAGTTGGGTGCCTCAGCCAGCACCACATCGCCAGGGTCGCACATGATTCTGGTGATCAGGTCCAGTCCCGACTGGGAACCGTTGACTATGACCACATCATCCGGCTGGACGTCCTTGATGCCTTCCAGCTCCATAATGGGCAGCACATCTTCGCGCAGATGGGGATCGCCCTGCGCTGACCCATACTGCCAGGCCACCTGGCCCTTGCTCCGCAGCATGTCGCCAAGCTGGTCGGCCAGCTTATCAAAGGGCATCCGGCCCAGGTAGGGCATGCCGCCAGCCAGGGACACTACCTCAGGCCGATTGGCTACAGCGAAGAGAGCACGAATTTCGGAGGCGCGCATCTGCTCGGCCCGTGCCGCATAGGAGCTGTACCAGGGATCGTTCTTGATGACCTTGGATGCGATATTGGGATCATCCGCCATAACTGACTTCCGCCTTCCTGCCGCCATTGTCTAAGGAAACTGTATTACCTGCAGGCGTCATGTTGGAGGAAAAATCCAACACATTACCATTTCGGTACACCCATGATATTGGCATATCAATGGGTGGGCAGCCATGCCTGGCTGGTGGTCCATGGAGTTTGCAAGCAGCGGCGGTCAACAGGTGGTCTGCAGGTCGATCCCGTGGAGTGCTCGCTATTCGGGCATCGACCCGCAGACAAGCTTAGAAGGCCTGGACGGAAGTGAAGCGCAGAGTGTCTCCTGGCATGCCATCCATGGGTACCCAGACGACCAGGTCCTGAGTGGTCACCGGCTCGCGCAGGGTGACTTGAGTGGTGCCTGAAGGATCGAAGCTAAAGTCGGCCAATGGCTGTCCCTGATTGGGCTGAGCCGCTGTGGAATTCGCATAGATCTGGGCATGGCCACCGCTCTGAGGTGCCACGATGATCAGGCGGGAGACCTCTTCCGGCTTGGTCAGGTGCATATACCATCCATAGCCCTGCAGGCCGGCAGGCTTGTTGAGGAAGCGCTGACGATTCGACTGATAGGCCGTGGTGTTCTTGGGTTTGGGCGGATCGGGAACCTTCCTGACCTCCTTGTCGGCATGGCTGACCTTGTCAGTCTGAGTATCGGCTCCAGCCTGGGTCTGGTCACCGCCATTGCCGTTGCTGGAGGGAGTTGCTTCCTCGCCCTCATTGGTCTTGCCGGGGAAGGGAACGTTGGACATGACCGGCCAGCCGCCTTCATTTTTGCTGACATTAGGTCGGGACCCGGTAATGGTCGAGAGGGCCCAGACCAGGGCCACCACAACGATTATGGCTGCTATTGCAATGACCACTGTGCGAGTCGTGAAGCGGCCGAATAGACGGGTGTCGGCCATGTCAGCCTCGTTATCCAGGTCCTTATCCTGCTCATCGTCTGGAAGTGCTGAATAGGTCGCTGGCTCAGGCATGGCGTGGATTCCAGGCGTGAAACTGGGAGGCTGCGGCTCCATGAGCGTAGCCTGTTGCTCCTCGTCAGAATCAGGGTTCTTGGAGGTTCGGGCGGCTTGGCTGAAGGTCTTGGTCCTGTCAGAAACAGCGGCGGAACCGAAATGTTCATTCCGGGATCCAGGTTCTCCTGCGACAGGAGGTTCGGGGGCCGCAGTTCCTGTTCGGAGCGCATGTGTACCCCTGTCGTCCTGTGATGCGGTCCGGTTGGGTGCTGCCTTGACCTGGCGGCTGCCTGCCGCATCATCCTCCCCACTGCTGGATTTGTGGAAGTCCCATTGGGAGAATCCTCGTGCCACAGGATTGTTGGCAGTCACGCCGTTGCCGCTGAGAGCCTCGGACGGTCCATGTCGTTCGTCTTTAACGACTGGCATCCGTCCAGTCACGGCCTTGGATTCATCCTCATTCATGGCTGCGGGTCTGACCGAAGTCGCCCTGAGAGCGCTCACATTCATGGATGCGGTCTTGCGGGCGGAGCTGTTCAGCGAGCGCAACCGCTGACGCTCGTCAAAGAGCGAGAAGAGGTCGGTATCCGTATCTTCTGGATTGAGCATTTCGATTTCGCTACGGCCAGGGAAGAGCAGTTGGTTGGTCTTCCAGTGCGGCTCATAGTGAGATACGGTCTGAGCGGCCGGCAGGGCCGAGGAGGTCAGCCCTTTAGGAAGCGGGAGTACGTTTTTGGGGTCCACGGGGCGCAGAGCCACGGCCTCGATGGAGGCACGGCCGTCCAGCTCGGGCCAGATCAGATCGCTGTCAGTCAGCTCCTCGGGCGGGATCCAGGGGCTGAGCAGGGCCGAAAGCTCCGCCAGGGTGACCAGCGGAATCGGCGCAGCTCCCTGTTCGTTAGTCAAGCCCAACCCACGCGTGCAGATGATTCTGAACTCTTCTGCGGTGTGCTCGGGCAGCTCCTGCAGACTGGGCTGCCGTCCGTCCTGATCCGACCGGCCGGTCAGCATGGCATAGAGCACGCCGGCCAGCTCGCGTATGGCATACTTCTCATCCGTCAGGCCCTCCTCAGTTGAAGCGGACGGGTGCTTCAGCATGGGCGAGATAGGGGCATCTGCCAGAGTGATCGAGGCTGGTGCCAGTCTGATGGTGCTCGTGGAGACCGCATAATCTACCATGCCGGCGGCGTGCATGGTGCGCATGGCCTCGGAGACCTCTCCCATGATGGTGCCGATGGCCCGATTGCTGAGTGTCTCCCCAGCGGGTCCGTGCATGTAATCCCTCAGGGACATGCCGGCATCGGGGGCGGTGACAATCAGGGAGACCTTGTCACGAGTGTGCAGCTGGTAGACCGGGGTAAAGCGACGGTCCTTGCTCAGCGCCAGGCTGGAGGCGTTGACGTTGATCCGGTCCATGCAGGTTGAATCCCTGGCGATGAAGAGTTGGCAGTCCCTATCCAGAACCCTGTCCTTGGCTCGCCAGGCGCTTAGACCATTCGCGCGGCGGAGCAGGGTGACCAGGGTGTATCTGCCGAGGATGGTGTCTCCGATATGCGCGTTCATGGTTGTCGAGCTCTCATCAGAAGTGGGGCGCCGCCGGTAGTCGGCGACCCCGTGGTGGACCTTGCTGTTTCTAGGGCCAATCCTAACGGGTTGCAGAGTCTGGGGCGGCGGCGGAGGCCCGGCTATCGCGGATTCTTCATCAGTGCCGGGCTCGCTGGCTTCCTCGAAGTTCTCCAGCGCCGCGTCCATGCCAGGCAGGGTAGACTCGGGGAAGGAGGAATGCACCACTCTGACCGAGCGGTCGGCCACTCGGGAGGGCCGTCCCTGTAGGGCATCCAGGCTGCGAACGGGGTGCCGGGCAGTCCTGCCTAGACGACGAGCCAGATCGACCAAGAGCTGGGTGAATTCCTGCGTGCGCAGGGCTGTCAGGGTCACGGCATAGATGATCGCTGCCAGCAGGGTGATGACTATGCAGATGAAGAGCGCCTGCACCCAGCTCATATGGCCTTGTCGATCTTGGACCCAGGCGCCGACCAGGTGGGTCACCGGGGTCTTGACCGTCAGGACAGCTGCCAGGGCCAGCCCTGCAGCAAGGAAAGCCTTGGCATAGGTGGTCAGGATCCGGCGTTCGTCCAGATTCCCCTGCAAGGGGCTGCGCAGCATGTGTGCCAGGATGGGGAAGCTGAGAATGCTGCTCAGGGACAGGCTCAGCCCCACCAGAGCCGCCCAGTAGCGGGGAGAAAACAGACGTATGGACACCAGAACCAGCGCTACTTGGATGGTATTGGAGACGGCTGCGAAAATGAACGGATGGCGACCATCCTCGAAGGCGTAGAAGGTGCGCTGGATGAGCAGGAAGGCGCTCGAGGGGACCAGCCCTAGGGACAGGGTTATCAGCGGCCCTGAGATCAGGACGGCCTCATGGACGCCCACAGAGGGCAGCAGGGCTCGGGTGATGGGCACTGGAATTGCCAGGAGGACTGCGGCGAAGAAGAACATCACCAGTCCAACGTTGCGCAGGGCCTGACTCAGATCATTGCGGGCATCCCCGATTCGGCCGTCCGAAACCGCCTTTGACAGCTTGGGGAAGAGGGCCGTGCTGACCGATACGGCTACCAGTGAATAGGGAAGGATGAAGATCGTGTAGGCGTTCTGATAGGAGCCGTTGCCGGCGATGTCGAAGGGGTTGCCCTCCAGAGGCGCGCCGTTGTTGATGCGGGCATTGACCACGTTGGCCAGCTGGTTGATGATCACCACGCACATGCTCCATGCCGCCACTGAGCCCATGGATCGCAGGCCGATTCCACGCAGGCCCCAGCGTGGGCGGTAGCGGAAACCGCTCATAATCAGGGGGATGAAGAGGACCAGTGCTTGGAAGGCCACTCCCAGGGTCCAGGCCCCAGCGGTCAGGGCCACCTTGCCATTGTCCCAGAAGCCGACCGGCTGATTGCGGGCGTTGCCGAACAGGAGGATGAAGACCAGGAAGCCCAGGCAGCTGATGACGTTGGCGCCCACCGAGCTCCAGGCGTATGCAGTGAACCGGCCCTTGGCGGCCAGGATCTGTCCTAGGACCGTGTAGAGCCCATAGAAGAAAACCTGGGGCATGCACCAGAGGGTGAAGGAGTTGGCCAGGGCTCGCTGCGCCGGATTCCACTTGGAGTTCAGATAGATGGTCGTCAGCACCGGTGTACCCAGCATCAGCAGCAGGGTCAGCAGGGCCATGAGGACCATGGCGACCGTGATCAGCTTGTTCAGCCGGTCCGCTGCGTCCCGTTCCTTGAGGGTGCGCACGATCTGCGGGACCAGTACGGCGTTGAAGATGCCTCCTGAGATCAGAGTGAACATGACCTGAGGAATCATGGCGCCGGTCTGGTAGGCGTCGGCCGCGATTCCGGTGGTGCCTATGGCGGCTGCCAGCAGGATGGTGCGAATCTGCCCGGTCACGCGGGAAGCCGCAGTGCCCGTGGCCATGATGGCGGAATTGCGCCCTACGGAGCTCATTCGTCCGGGTCCTTCGTACGGTGGAACTGCCGCCAGAGCCCCAGGAGTCCTAGGAGCACGGCGATGACAATGATAATCAGACCGCTCATGTCGCTCAGCCTTAGATTGCTGGTGATCTGAGCCCGGCGCACCTGGCCGAAGGGTCGGCCCTGGCTGTCCAGCAGGCCGATATCCACATTGGCTCTGCCGGCTGCTGCCACCCTGACCTTGAAAGTCACCTGGGCTTCTGACCGGGCGGGAATGACCGCCTCCGCCATACGCGAGGTGACGATCTCCATGGAGTCGGTTCGGGCGCTGATGCGGGCGTGAACAGGGTAGGGGTGGCTGTTGCTGACGGTCACGGGCATGGATGCCGTCTCACTGACGACGTTCAGAGACTCGCTGGGCGTGATGCTGACCCCGTCCAGGAGTCGGTGGGATATGGCCTCGGCCTGATCTGCCAAACCGGCTGCTGCTGCGGTTCCGCCCAGTGACTTCAGAGCCAGGTCGTCGTGGGCGGCGGTCAGCTGGTTCAGCCACTGATGCGGATCCTTGGGCTGGCGGGCGGTGGCGTCAGCATCCTGGCGGGCCAGGGCCTGGCTGTCGGTCTTGCCTGCTGTGGCACTGGCGGTGGGTTGGGACTCCTGCCTTCCGTCAGCAAGGATGGAGGTGGCGAACCGGTCGATGTCGCCCCGGCTGGCGATCAGGGAGTCCAAGGTGCCTGTCGAGCCATCGCCATGTCTGGCGTTGTCGCTGTCACTGCCGAGTTCCAGGGCTTTGAGCAGCCCTGACGACCCGCCAGTGAAGTCGGGCGCCTGCATCAGGTTGTTCATGGACTCCAGGCTGATCCATGGGGCGCGCTCCAGCTCGGTCATGATCCGATCCGCCTGCTGGGTGTCCTGGTCAGCGTCGAAGCAGACTAGGAGGGAGCGTTCGGCGTAGGGCTGTTCCATCTGATAGAAGGCGCTCTGAGCGATGAAGCGGGCCGTCTGCCCCGCTGGGGTCTGCTCTCCGGTGGCACGTGTGGAGCTGGGGTGGCCTCTGGCCAGATTGCTGAGCTCGCGTTGGGCCGACAGGACGGTTACTTTTCCCGCTTTGGTCTCGATGGTGTACTTGCCGGTGTGAGCGGAGGTGCCGGCGCCGGCCTCGAAGCCCTGGGGGGCGATGATCGTCTGGTAGCCAGCACGGCGGGCTGTAGTGATGGACTCCATGGTCCACTCCTGTATACCCTGCCAAGCGTATGCGCCAGGCGTGGCGTCAGGATAGAGTTTGGCTGCGGTCTGGGCGCTCCAGGACTCTGGCGTGACCCCAGCCTTGGGATAGCGATCCTGATTCTGGGAGGTGTACCCGGTGATGTCGAAGTTGGCTGGCTGGATCAGCCCCTGAATCCGCGGACGGTTGGCAAAGGTGGACAGGTAGACCGGATCGCCCAGGGCCTGCAGGGACCCGTGCTTGGTCAACAGCTGGCTCTGATCCTCCTGACGTCGGATTCCCTGGCGTGTCAGTGTCACGCCCTGGTTTTTATCGTTTCCCGAACCTGGCTCGGATTCGGAGCCGGACTGGGTCATCAGCGCCGTCATGGCCTTATCGTCAATGTTCCAGTCCGAGGAGGTCAGGGGCATGACCATGGTCAGGGACAGGGCGGGGGTGCCTGCGGTGGGCAGGCCATCCCAGGTTCGGGTCAAAAAGGTGAAGACGTCGCCCAGGACTCGGTCCTGATCGTCGCTCAGGGACAGCCGGACGGGCTTGGGCCCCCAGCTGGTCATCTTCTTGAGCGCGTCTTGATCAGCGGGCACGTTGACAGAAACCTCGATGCTCTGCCCAGCCGGGATCGTCGGTACTGTCTGCGTACCCAGCACGTCCGGGGTCGGGATGCGGGCGTGGGCTTCGGACCAGGCCTGCATATCGGCCCGGGAGCTGAAGGAGTAAAGGGCGCTGGTGGACACGGTCAGACGGGCATTTTCCATGGGCCGGTTCGCGGTGTTGGTCACCGTGGCGCGCAGTGAGTAGCCGGACTTGTTGCTCACCACTGGCGTCGACCAGCGCAGGGCCACCTCAGCCGAGTTTTGGCGATTAGCGACAGCCAGGGCTGGTGTCGGGTGCCAGAGAGCCATCACCAGGGCCAGCAGGAGGACGATTGCCGGTAGGACTCGAGTCCACCGGGACCATCGTCCGAAGGCATGAGTGTGCTGGCTGATGCGCCCGCTCGGGCGCAGAGGGGTCTGGATCATGGCTGTTTTTTGTACTTCCTTGCGTAGAGCCAGGCTATCTTACGCTCATTGGGGTAACTGAGCACTGAGGTCAGGTCGGAGAAGTCCACCCAGATGGCATCCTCGGCCTCATGGTCGGGATCGCCTTCCACACTCAGGGATCCGCCTATCATTCGCAGGACGAAATGATGAACAAGCTTGTGGACCCGCTGATTGGTCCCGGTAAACCAGTAGTCGATGGTGGCGATGGAATCGGTCACCCTACCCAGTATCCCCGTCTCCTCGTGGACTTCGCGTACGGCCGTCTGCTCGGGTGTTTCCCCCTTCTCGATATGCCCCTTGGGCAGGCACCATTCCAGGTGTCCCGAGCGGGAGTGCCGGGCGATGATGGCTACTCGGTCGTGCCGGTCAAAGATCAATCCGCCCGCTGAATACTCACGCACCACGGGCAGCTCCTGGGCATCCAGGGAGGCAAAGGTGGAAGGACCGGAAGCGTGCTTGTGCCGGGGCATGAGGGCAGGCGTAGGGGCGTCATCCTCGGCCTGTATGCGCTCGCGGACCTGCGGATCCAGACGTTCGCTTACGGTCTCCACAAGATGGCCTCGTCTCTGCTGGCCGCGGGCATGAGTGCCCGCAGAGTCGGCACTATGTGCAAGCATGCGCGCCATGTCCGCGGGCGTAATCATACTCCAACTTTACGTAAGGTAATGTGCAGGTGGGGTAACGGTATGCTAGTAGGCGCATCAACTCCATAGGAAAGGGTAAGCGTGGATTTCCAAGTCTGGCCGGAGGCCATTGAGCTCGGGCGCCTCTTCGCCGAGCAGGGATATGAACTGGCGTTGGTAGGAGGTCCTGTACGTGATCTGCTCCTGCACCGGCCCTCCCACGACCTGGACTTCTGCACCTCGGCCCGGCCCGAGCAGTTCGAGCCCATCCTGCGTCACTGGGGGTCGGGGTTCTGGGACATGGGGCGCAAATTCGGCACTCTGGGCGCACTTCGGCGGCGTCCTGACGGAACCGAGGTCAAGGTGGAGGTGACCACCTACCGGCGAGACACCTACGATCCTGATTCTCGCAAGCCCGATGTGGATTATGGGGACAGTCTTGAGGGCGACCTTTCACGGCGCGACTTCACCGTCAACGCCATGGCTCTGAGAGTGCCTGATCTGGTCTTTGTAGACCCCTACCGCGGGGTCAACGACCTGGCCAAGCAGGTGCTACGGACCCCGGTAGATCCCCGCCAGTCCTTCGACGACGACCCCCTGCGGATGATGCGGGCCGTGCGGTTCGTGGCTCAGCTGGGATTCACCATTGCCCCGGAGACCGCAGAGGCCATCACCCGCATGGCCGAACGCATCAGCATCGTCTCGGCCGAGCGGATTCGCGATGAGCTGACCAAGCTCATGCTGGCCGATCACCCCGTCCAGGGCATCGAGGCTCTGACGCAGTCTGGTCTAGCCGACATCGTTCTGCCCGAGGTCCCCGCCCTTCAGCTGGAGATAGACGAGCATCACCGGCACAAGGACGTCTTCGAGCACACTCTGATGGTAGTGGATCGGGCCACTGCTCTGGAGACGGGACCTGACGGACCTGTGCCTGCCCCGGATCTGACCCTGCGCCTGGCCGCCTTGCTGCATGATATCGGCAAGCCCGCCACCAGACGCTTTGAGCCCGGTGGCAAGGTCAGCTTCCATCATCATGATGCAGTCGGAGCCCGGCTGGCCCGCAAGCGCCTCAAGGCTCTGCACTTCGACCATCGCCTGATCGCCGATGTCTGCGACCTGATCTCCATGCACCTGCGTTTCCATGGCTACGTGGACGAGCGGTGGACCGATGCGGCTGTACGCCGTTACGCCCGGGAGACCGGTCCGCTTTATGAGCGGCTCAATCGCCTGACCAGGGCTGACGCGACCACTCGCAACAAACGCAAGGCTCAGATCTTCTCGTCCGCCATGGACGAGCTGGAGGACAGGGTGGCTCAATTGCGTCGGCAGGAGGATCTGGATGCCATTCGGCCCGACTTGGATGGACGACAGATCATGCAGATTCTGGACCTTAAGCCTGGACCGCAGGTGGGGCGCGCCTATCGGCACATGCTGGACTACCGTCTGGATCAGGGCCCGGTCGATCAGCAGACAGCCGAGCAGGAGCTGCAGGATTGGTGGCAAAGAGAAGGCGCCGACCAAGCCTGATCCAGGGGCAAACCTTTTCTGGGTGCCCTTGGTTGGAAGATCCGGCAATATGCAGGATCGGCAGCATCAGGCCTTGGGGGCCTTGGGCAGGTTCTTGATGGAGGAGGGGTCGGCCCGGCAGCCCTTGATGGCTTCGATTTTGCGGCCTACTACAGAGGTGCTGTCCTCATCGTTGAGGTCGGTAAAGGTGGCCCCGATGACCACATCGATCAGATCGTCGCTGCGGTCGTCCATGATCAGGATGGCATCGTTGAATTGGGATCCCACCGTGTAGCCGCGGTCGATGGCCGAAGCCCCGAAGCGTATCTGGGTGCGGGCTGTTTCGGTCTTGCCTGGATAGTCCGCCACATCCTGCATGTTGAATCCCCGGTTGCGCAGGGCCGATGCCAGGGCAGTGGCCAGACCGGACTTGTTGGTTCCGTTGAGCACCCGTACACGGATGTCGGGGTGGTTGACCAGCTTGGACTTGTCAGGCGGGCAGGGCACGGCAACCCCATAGTTGGGCTTGGCGATGGTGGCGTGTTTGGCGGTATGCCCGATGGACCCGAAGATGATCAGACTGCATATGACCAGGATGGCCACCAGAGCACTGACGACTATGGTGAAGACCATCTTCTGCCGCCGTCGTACGAACTGCCTGCGGGCCTCGCGTTCGTCGAGTGGTTCGGGATTCGTCATGTTGCCTACTCTACTGTTCATGGGTGACTCGCAGGGGGACCATTCCAGGCAGGACAGGAGAGTCAGCCTCGATTATTCTGTCCACGGCATTCTGCTCCCGCCAGAGCCTTATCAGTGCGATTGCCTGCTCGGGGCGAGGGGCCATGACCACCACTGAGGGGCCCGATCCAGAGACGAAGGCCGGTCCGGTGCCTGCCCGCCGGGCAAGGTCCAAGGCCTGGCGCGAGCGCGGGTGCAGTGTGCAGGCGGTCTCCTGCAGGTCGTTCAGGTCGTGGGGGCCGGGTCCGATCAGGTCGTAGGCCTTGTAGACCTGGGCTGTGCTTAGCTGATCCTCGTAGGCCCCGATCAGGAGATGCCCGGTCAGCCCAGCCCGTGACAGCTGCTGGGCCTTTGAACCATCCAGATCCAGGGGCTCCAGAATCTGGCCGAAGCCTGTGCCCTCGCTGAGCCCTCCATGCAGGCAGAAGGGCAGGTCTGCGCCCAGACCGGCAGCGATTCGATCCA
This sequence comes from Bifidobacterium asteroides, assembly GCF_003202695.1. Lineage (GTDB taxonomy): Bacteria > Actinomycetota > Actinomycetes > Actinomycetales > Bifidobacteriaceae > Bombiscardovia > Bombiscardovia asteroides_G. The sequence goes on along the minus strand of NZ_QGLL01000010.1, from coordinate 57,016 downwards.
GCTCGGCGGCAGCCATCCCTAGATTCCAGAGCTGGTTCAGGCCCAGCATGGTTCCGGCTGCATCCGTGGATCCTCCAGCCAGCCCGGCGCCTACAGGTATCCGTTTGACGATGTGAATGGCCACATCAGGCTGATGCCCAGTGGCCTGGGCCATGGCCAGGAGGGCCCTGACGGCCAGGTTGGCGCGTGGATCAGCATCACGGCGGTCCAGGTCGCCCAAGTGATCGCCCTCCAAGCTCAGGTGGAAGCCGCTGCCAGGCTCTCTCCGGCGCAGTTCCACCTGGTCCCAGATCCCCACGGCGCTGTAAATGGTGTCAAGACGGTGTCGTCCTCCGAGGTCGGTTCGGCTTGGTCCCACACGAAGCTTCAGATTGATCTTGGCGGGACAGGAGAGGACAATGCCGTCCCTTTCGGCTGCAGGGTTCACGCGGTTACCTCGCGGCGGGCTTGCTCCAGGGCTACGAACTCCTCGATGGTCATGGTTTCCCCCCGGCGTGCGGGGTCAATGCCTGCAGCCTGGAAGGCTTCGGCGGTCACCAGCCCCTTCAGAGCAGCGTGCAGGGTCTTGCGGCGCTGTCCGAAGGCTGCATCGATCAGGGAGAAGACCCGGGCCCTCGTCCCCTCGTCGCTGTGCTCGCGCCCATCCTTGTCCCGGGTGAAGGAGACTAGGGCTGAGTCCACATTGGGGGCTGGCCAGAAGACATGGCGCCCGATTCTACCCGCCTGGGAGGCATGGCCGTACCAGGCCAGCTTCAGGCTGGGGGCGCCGTAGACCTTGGATCCCGGGGTGGCCGTCAGCCGATCCGCCACCTCCTTCTGGACCATGACCAGGAACCGGCTCAGATTGGCGAACCGGGCCAGAAGGGTCAGAATGATTGGAGTGGCTACGTTGTAGGGCAGGTTGGCCACCATAGTCAGGTCGGCGGTCGTGCCTGCGGCGCCTGCCAGCTGAGGGGTCAGGGTCAGGGCATCCCGGTTGATTACAGTCAGTCGGTCCAGGCTCTCCGGCATGCGCTCGCGGACGGTCTGCGGCAGCTGCCGGGCCAGGACGGGATCGATCTCGTCGGCGGTCACCAGGCAGCCCGCCTCCAGCAGACCGAGGGTCAGGGATCCAAGACCAGGACCCACCTCCAGAACAGGCTGGCCGGATGCCACCCCGGCCAAACGCACGATCCTGCGGACGGTTCCTGGATCGATGACGAAGTTCTGCCCCAGTCGTTTGGTGGGGTGGATGTCGATCTGGTCGGCGATGCGTCGGATGTCAGCGGCACCTAGAAGACTGTCGCTTTCGATTTTAGTGTTCATGTTGGTTCGTTGCTCGTGGATGTGGTAAGGAGTCAGTACCAGTGTGGATGACGTCCGTTCCAGAGGCGCCAGGCCGTGCTGGGATCCCCATATGATTTGCTGATGTAGTCGAGTCCCCAATCAATCTGGACAGCAGCATCGTCACGCCAGTTGGCTCCGAATAGCGCCATCCTGGAGCCAGGGTTAGCCTGGGGAATGCCGTAGGCGGGCGAATTGGGGTTCTGGGCATGCCAGAGCCAGTTTGACTCCTTGGTCCAGAGTGCCACTAGATCATCGAATTGCGAACCTGTCCATCCGCGCTGGGCGGCGGCGCCCCCGGCGTAGGCCTGGGCTACACCAGGTTCCGCATGCCAAAGACCGCCAGGAGATGGACTTGGCGCTGGCGACGGAGCTGGATTGTTATCGGGCTTAGTTGGAGCTGGTGTGCTTGGCGGCTTCGGCTGAGCGGTCTGTGCTGGCGTAGGGGCTGGTGTCGATGGCGACTGCGAATCCTGGCTGGACGAAGGGCTCTGAGAGGGGGTCTCCTGCGCCTGCTGGGAGTTCTTCTCTGTGTCCTGGGACTGCTGTCCGCTGTTCTGTCCCTCCTTTGGCTTGTCGGGACCGACGGCCACTACCTGATCCACTGGCATGGCTACGGTCTCCTCTTTGACCACCTGCTCTGATTCAGCCTGTCCATCCACGTAGGTGACCTGGATGGTCTGCAGGCGTTGACCGGCTACGCCCGCCTGCCGCACCTGGGTCTGACCGGGCGCCAGGCTCGGGTCGACCACGGTCCTCGTGGAGAAGGATATGGGGATCGTCCTTTGGGTGTTGCCGTGGGTGACCCGTTGGACCCGCAGCACAGTGGCGCCCTGGTCATGCTCCACGCTGACCCGGTCCTCCTTGCCCAGCACGATGCCCTTGGAATCCAAAATGGAGGCGGCTGGGAGCTTGCCATCAGGGGCCACCGAGGTCTTCCCGTCGGCTACGACCGTGACCGGCCCCGCCTGGTTGATGACCAGACCGCCGGTCAGCTGGTTATAGACGTTGCCCACATCCACGGTGACCTTCATGGCCTGTTTGCGGTTCTCCTCGAAGAATCCCAGCAGCTGGTCCATGCTGGCGGCCGTGGTCCAGAAGGGCACCCGCTGGCCCTGGATCACGATGGTGGTCTGATAGGCGGAGCGCACAGTGACCGCAGCATGGTTGCGCAGCTGGCCTCCGGAGGTGGAATCGACCAGGTCGTGGGTTTTGACCTTGACTCCCTGCTGGCGCAGCAGACCGTCCACGCTGTAGGCGTAGGTGGTCACCATTTTGGTCTTCCCGTTGACGCTCAGCGCCACGCTCTTGCGCGCGGTGATGCCGAAGGTCAGGACCATGGCCAGAACAACCAGGAGGGCACAGGAGACCACGCGGATTCTTCTGAGCACGACGAAACGCCGCGGTGTCCAGCGTCTGGCCATGCGCTCGCCTCCCCGTTCCTGCCTTGTCTGTACCAGGCAATTTTAGCGGCGCGGGCATGGAGCGAGGCCGCACAATCAACAAGGTCGGGCAAATATCCACATTTGTTGCCGATGGGCCGCAATAAAAGAGCCGACCGACCATCAATGGCCGGTCGGCTCTTTGAGACCCGGGCCTTGTGCCGACAGGTCAACGTCAAGAGGACGGGAATGAAGGGGAATAATCCCGTCCTCGGATACGAACGGAGTTGGTTGGGGAAAAGGCTCCGTTCGTACTTCGGAGAACAAGCCTCCGAAATGACTTACTCGAGGGAAGTATTTGCAATTATCCAGGTAATTATCCAGGTAATATCCATTATTATAGCCCGCCTGGAGACAAAGCTGAATAGATGGGTTTGCTGGTTCATTTCTAGCGTAGAGCCTCCTGTCAGAGTCGAACTGACGACCTGCCGCTTACAAGGCGGCTGCTCTGGCCAACTGAGCTAAGGAGGCGGTCCCGGTGGTCCATAACAGCATTCCGGGCCGCGGTACGGAATGATATCGTACCATCACCGTGTGCCCAAGAGGACGCTAGGCGCGAAATTTCTTTATACCTGCCTGGTTCAATCCAGCGAGCGCGGATGACCGGAGGCGCCGATGGCAGGCATCGCTCCCTTGACGCCCACCTTGGCCTGGTCCAGACCCAGAGCCTTGAGCAGGCCTGAGCGGTAGTCCATGCCAGCTTGGGACAGGTCACTCAGATCCCAGTAATTGCCGTTGATACGCACCGTGGGCGTGCTCATCTGCCCCTTGTTGGCCCCGGTTGGATTCCAGAGCTCCTTGCGCAGGGGGGTATAGGTATCCATGGCCTTGATCCAGGCCCGGTAGTGCCCCTTGACTGCCTGGTCGGCCACTTGGGGATCGACCCCGGCCTTGATGGCCTGCTGGCGAATCTTGTCGTTGCTGATGGGATGGTAGTCGGACTCGTCCGGCTGAAAGTCCTTGGCGTAGAGATTGGCGATGAAGGGCAGCAGATGGTCGGGATCGTGCTGAGCCACGTAGATGGTGGCCGTGCCTGTCCTGGTCGAGTAGCTGTCGGTGGAGAGCCGGTCCATGAAGCTCATGGGGTAGATGACCAGGTTGATCTGTCCGGCATCCACCAGACCGGTCAGGGTGGAGTCCAGCCCGCGGTGCAGGGCGCCGCAGCCTGGGCACATGAAGTCCATGTAGATCTCCACGGTTGGAGCCTTGGCCACCGGCTTATTGAGCCCTTGTGAGCTGATCAGGAAGCCGCCCTGGTCGTTGGCGGCCGAGGGCTTCTCCTTGACCCGTGCGACAGCCTGACGGGCCTGCTCCAGGTCCTGGGTCTTGACCGGGCGATGGCTGCGCCAGTAAACGAATCCGCCTAGGGCGATCATGGCAATGATCACCACGGTGACGATGACGCCGATCATGGTCTGCTGGCGTCGTTCCTTGGCCTCTTGGAGCCGTCGGGCCTCTTCCTGGGCCTTGAGCGCGGCCTGACGGTTCTGCTTGCCTTTGGACATGACCTGGATCCTTTCCTTGGCATACTGAGCATAGTGTAGCCGCCAGGGGTGGAGCATGGCCTTAGACGCGCAGGAGGCGAATGGGGGACCAGTCCATGGAAGGCTGGACGATCAGCCCGGCTACCAGGACGGCCACAATCAGCAGCCAGAGCAGGAGCAGAATCCACCCGCGGCGAGGATTGCCTGGCGCTTCGGGATCCTGGCGTCCCAGGGGGATGCGGCCCGCCGCCAGACGCAGGGCCATGTTGCCGCTGCCGACTTTATGGTCTGAGCGATTCTTCGTCGGCAGCGTCGTCAGCAGCCAGCCGACCAGTGTCGCCAGAGCCATGGCCAGTCCGCCCGCGGATAGAGGTCTAGCCGCTGGCAGGGGTAAGGTCAGCAGATGCCCGCCCAGGGTCAGGCCTGCACGAACAGTGGTGAGGATGCCCGCCCAGGTCAGCGGCAGGGCGACCAGAACCTGTATGAGGATTATGCCCGGCAGACGCAGCAGAGCGGCTGCCAGTCCCCTGAGCAGGTGCCAGGGAAGGGCAGCTGCGTTCAGCAGACGGTCAGTGCCTCGCCGAGGGCCGTCACGGCGCAGTTCGCGTTCGATCTGAGCTTTAATGCTCCATCCTGCGGTGCTGAGGGCCCAGAGGAGGATTCCGGCGGTCGCCAGAGCCGAGACCGGGGCCAGTGCTGTCAGCAGGGCAGGGAGCATTCCCAGCATGACCAGGCAGGGGGTTCCGGCATTGAGGTAGCGCAGGCGTCGAATCTGGGCGGCGGGCTGGTCCCCCAGCCAGTGGGCATTCATGCCGCTGTGGTACCCGTCGGACAGGGGCCGGGCCGGCGGCAACGGGTCCTGGAGGCTGGTGGCTTGAAGATCTTGACGGTCGGCTAGGGGCTGATGGTCCTGCCAAGTCTGCGTCTGCTCCTCGGCCGCCGGAAGAGGATTCAAAAGGCTGGTGGGCTGCTCCAAGTCAGGCAGGAGGGTCGTTCGTTCATCGGCTTTGCCGTCTGTCAGGAGCCGTGACCAGGCCGTTCGCGGACTTTCTGGATCAGCCTGCGCGCTCGACGGCATGGTTATGGTTGCCGGCTCGACGAGCATAGTGGGGGCGTCGGCCCGTCTTTCAGCCTCCGAAGAGTCGTCGCCAAAAGGGCGCATCGTCTCCTGACGATCCTTGTTTGGCTTCCCGTCGGTCTGCTGCCCGCTCACATCCTGGTCGTCCTGCTCAAGCTGCCAGGCTTGCGGGTCCATGGCATCCCGGCTGATGGCCTCCAAGAGCTCCTGGGGTGTGCAGCGCGCCATCCGGTTAGGGGAGAGGGCCGATCGCAGGGCTTTCATGGTGCCTATGGGCAGCCCGGATAGGTCGGCATTGCCCGAGGCTTCGCGCTCCAGCACCGCCATCATGGGTTTGGTGCCGAAGACAGCTCGTCCGGTAGCTGCGTATGCCAAAACGGCTGCTGTGCTCCACCAGTCGGTTCCCTGATCAGCCTCAGCTCCGTCGATGATCTCAGGGGCGATGAAGCCAGGGGTCCCCATGACCAGTCCTGTCCGGGTCACGTGGCTTTGCCCCTGGCCCATGGCGATGCCGAAGTCCACCAGCACCGGTCCAGAGACCGAAATCATGACGTTGGTGGGCTTGATGTCCCGGTGGACGATACCCGCTTGGTGCACGGCTGCGACGGCATCGGTCAGCTTCCGCGTCAGCCGTTCCAGGTCGTCGCCCCGGTAAGGGCCATTGACAGCCACGTCGTCGCGCAGATTGCGCCCTTCGATCAGTTCGGTCACGATGAAGGCCAAGGCATCATCAAGCTCCATATCCACGATCCGGCAGACGCCTGGATGGCGGATCCGTTGCAGGGCCAGAGCCTCGCGTCGCAGGCGCTCGCGGGCCGAGGCGCGGTTACGCTCTTCTGGGCTGTCGGGTGAGTCCTGGTCGTCCTCTGCCAGGGATTCCCGCAGGATCTTCATGGCGTAGTCCTGGCCCCCGTCATCACGTGCGCGCCAGACGGAACCCATGGCGCCGCCGCCCAGAGGCTCGATCAGGGTGTAGCCCCCGACCAGCCGTCCAGGCTTCAGATCCAATCCCTCAAGATCGCTCATATCTCCATTGTGCCCCGCCTTGTTGAAAAGGACCTGATTGTCGCCTTCTGCGGTTTCGTCGCATTTCCAATTGCCGGAGGAGGCTTGGCCGCCGATGGTATAATGCGTAAACAGGCATCGATGCAATATTATCTGCGGGAAAATATGCAAAACAATAGAAAGAATAGACTTTATGGAAGCTTCGCGTTTTGAAAAGGGATCTGAGGCCTTGGCCGCCATCGACGGCAAGGGAGGTCAGGCAGTCATTGACTCCCTGCAGGACATAGCCCCGGATCTTGGCCGCTGGATAGTAGAATTCGCCTTCGGCGACATATACACCCGGAAAGGACTCGATCTTCAGCAGCGTGAGCTGGTTACGATAGGCAGTCTGGTTACGCAGGGGGATACGGCTCCGCAGTTGGCTGTTCACATACAGGGAGCCCTGAATGTAGGGCTGAGCAAGGCGGCCGTGGTCGAAGCCATACTTCAATGCGCTCCCTACGTGGGTTTTCCGAGGGTCATTAATGCGATCAATGTGGCCAGAACGGTCTTCGAGCGCGGTTCCGAAGATTCAGCCAAGCCCAAGGATTGAGTCAGCAAGGCTCTCGTGTGTTCGCTGAAACTGCGAAATCATGGGATTTCTGCCAATCCCGGCAAGCCCGATCATAGTCAACGGCACGCACGGCTAATTCAGGCATCGGTGTATATCGGTGTATAGTAGGCACTGGCTCAAGGGAGAGTTTCTCTTAACCGCACAATAGAAAACCGTCACATGGCCATGCCGATGTCGGTGTTGACCCCAGGACGGAAACCACAGTGAACATCAACCCCTTCACTACGGATCGTTCGGCACGTACCTGCCGATGAAAGGATGAACAATGGCAGAAGTGGTATTCGACCACGTCACTCGTATCTACCCGGGCAACGATGAGCCCTCGGTCAGTGACCTCAGTCTGGACATCAAAGACGGTGAATTTCTGGTTCTGGTAGGGCCTTCCGGCTGCGGAAAGTCCACCACCCTGCGCATGCTGGCCGGCCTGGAGGAGGTCAACAAGGGCCGCATCATGATTGGCGACAAGGACGTGACGACCATGCAGCCCAAGGATCGCGACATCGCCATGGTCTTCCAGAACTACGCCCTTTACCCTCATATGACCGTAGCCGACAACATGGGCTTCGCCCTGAAGATCGCCGGCACACCCAAGGATGAGATCCGCCAGCGGGTGGAGAAGGCTGCAGAGGTGCTGGATCTGACCGAGTACCTGGACCGCAAGCCCAAGGCTCTGTCCGGTGGTCAGCGTCAGCGTGTAGCTATGGGCCGCGCCATTGTGCGGCAGCCCAAGGTCTTCCTGATGGATGAGCCTCTGTCCAACCTGGACGCCAAGCTGCGTGTCCAGACCCGTACCCAGATCGCCGCCCTGCAGCGTCAGCTCAACGTCACCACCCTGTACGTGACCCACGATCAGACCGAGGCTCTGACCATGGGCGACAGGATCGCCGTCATCAAGCTGGGCGTCCTGCAGCAGGTTGGCGCGCCTACCGAGCTCTATGATCGGCCCGAGAACGTTTTCGTGGCCGGCTTCATCGGGTCGCCCTCTATGAACATCAACATCCATCCCGTGGTCAACGGACAGGCCAAGATCGGTGAGGACACCATCAGCCTGCCGCGCGAGGCCGTCGGCAAGCTGACCCCCGACGATCAAGGCAAGATCGTCGTGGGCTTCCGTCCCGAGGATGCTTCTTTGGCTGGTGCCGCTGAGCCCGAAGCCTTCTCTCTGAAGGTGGCCAACGTGGAGGACCTGGGTTCCGACGGCTACATCTACGGCAACATTCTGACCGACAACAGTGCGGCTGAGCAGTCCATCGTCATGTCCGACCAGAACAAGCTGACCACCATTCGCGTCAATCCGCGCGACCTGCCCAAGGTGGGCGACGTGGTCAAGATCCACATCGATCCTGCCAAGATGCACCTGTTCTCCCCGGCCACCGAGCTGCGGCTGAACTGAGCCCTCCTGCGACTCTGCGATTCGGCAACGGTTTTCCGCCGACCCGCAGAGCCCGTATTGATTGTCGATATCATTTCCTTTCCTTGTTGACCGGGTGACCAGGAGCCCCGCGCGGCGCATCCGTGCGGGGCTCCTCCCGTATAGGATGGGCGGCAATGGGACGGAGAAGCATGACTAGCGTGAATATCAACCGGGCAACGGCCTCCTCTCTGGATCCCCGTGCCCTGAAAGCCACCTCGATAAAAACCACGGCCGATCCCTCTTACGAGCAGGAGCCAGCTGCCTTGCACATCACGGCCACCAGCTCCAATCCCAGGATGTTCACACTGCCTTGGGAGCGGCCTTTGGCCACCTGGCCTCGGGATCTGCTGGCCAACCTGCCCAGAGGCATCTCCCGGCACGTGGTCCGCTTTGTACACGTGGGCGACGATGTCTACGCCATGAAGGAAATCACCCAGCGGGTGGCCGAGCGTGAGTATGAGCTCCTGCGTAAGTTGCAGAAATTGGAACTTCCTACGGTCAACCCCATCGCTGTAGTCACCGGTCGGCATACTCGCGAGGGCGAGCCTCTGGAGGCCATGCTGGTTACTCAGCATCTCAAGTTCTCGCTGCCCTATCGCGCCTTATTCGCCCGTAATCTGCGTCCGGACACGGCCGAGCGCCTGATCGATGCCCTGGCGGTCCTCTTGGTGAGGCTGCATCTGGCAGGTTTCTACTGGGGAGATGTCTCCCTGTCCAACGTGCTCTTCCTGCGTGACGCCGATGCCTTTTCGGCCTGTCTGGTCGATGCCGAGACTGGCGATCTGCATCCCAGCCTGACCGACGGGCAGCGCGAGTATGACATCGACCTGGCCAGGACCAACATCATCGGCGAGCTTATGGATCTGGGTTCCGGCAACCTGCTGGCTGGCGAGGTGGACGAGGTCGGCGTAGGCAACCGGCTAGTGGACCGCTATCACTCACTGTGGAGCGCGCTGACAGACGTGGACAGCTTCGATCCGGATGAGATGTGGAAGATCGAGCGCCGCGTCAACCGGCTCAACGATCTGGGCTTCGACGTAGACGAGCTGGAGATGAAGACCGAGGAGGATGGCAACCGGGTGCTGGTGCGCCCAAGGGTGGTCGATGCCGGTTATGCCTCCCGCAAGCTGCTGAGGCTGACCGGTCTGGATGTGCAGGAGAACCAGGCCCGGCGGCTGCTCAACGATCTGGATGCCTACCGGGCATCCACCTGGCGACAGGGCGAGGACCTGGAGATTGTGGCCACCGATTGGATGCGCGAGGTCTTCGAGCCCACCGTGCGCATGATCCCGCCGGAATACCGCTCGCAGATCGAACCGGCCCAGTTCTTCCATGAAGTGCTGACCCACCGCTGGCTGATGGCCGAGAAGGCCGGTCACGACGTGCCCATGGCCGAGGCCGTGCAGAGCTATATCAGCGAATCCCTGCCCGAGTACCGGTTGGACTCCGAAGACATGAGGACCATCAATGAAGAGGCCGATGCCGGTGTGGTGGATGACGAGATGAATTGGCAGGGCACTCATGCTCAGGCTGGTCAGGATGGGCAAGCCTCGCATGATAGGACCGGCAAGGACGCAGGTGGCCGCGAGGTGGGCGGCCAAGACGCGAACAACAGTGACATGAACATCCAGACCAAGGCTGGAGGCCAGGCCGGAGCAGACGCCCAGACGGATCGTGATCGAGCGCGCGGGGGAGTGCCGTCGCAATCATCCTTTGAGGATACGAATGGCGGCCGAAACTCGCTGAGATCGGTCTACGCCCCCGGCAGCCTGGATGCGGCTGCCGACCAGGACGATCAGGATGACGCGGTCTGGGCCTCCAGCTGACTCTTGGGTTTGTGTGCGGCAAGGTTCTGTTGCATGCTGGCTGTTGCTGCGTGGTCTGATCGCGTCCAGATTGCCGATACCTGCCAAGGCTATTTGGTTTTGCTGATGGAACGGCGGCGTGCCATCGCTACGGCGTAGAGGCTGATACCGGCTGCCACCGAGGCGTTCAAGGATTCCACCGAGCTGGAAATGGGGATGGAGGCCAGGGCATCACAGTTCTCGCGGACCAGGCGGCTCAGCCCCTTGCCCTCGGAGCCCAGGACCACCACCAGAGGATCGGCCTCGAAGCCGGTCTCGCCTACTATGGTGCTGCCTGCGCCGTCCAGGCCAACTGCGTAGTAGCCGCGCTCCTTGAGCCCTTGAATGGCCTTGGTCAGATTGACCACGCGGGCCACAGGCAGATGGGCGGCGGCTCCGGCGGACACCTTCCAGGCCGCAGCTGTGACCGAGGCGCTGCGACGCTCGGGCAGAACCACCCCTGATGCCCCAAAGGCCGCAGCGGAACGAATCACGGCCCCGAGATTCTGCGGATCAGTGACCCCATCCAGGGCGATGAAAAGCGGACGTGCGGCAAACCTAGACGCCTGGTCGGCCCCTTCCAGTGCAGCCGCGCGCTTCTCGGCCCTGTCGACCAGGCTCTGCAGGGAGGCATACTGGTAGGGCTGGACCTTGAGGACCACGCCCTGGTGGCTGCTGGATCGGGCGATGCGGTTCATCTCCAGACGGTCAGCTTCCAGCAGGTTGAGTCCCTCCTGTCCGGCCAGCCGCACGATCTCCCTGGTTCTGTCATCATGGTCCATTCGGGCGGCCAGATAGAGCTGACTGGCCGGTACTCCTACGCGCAGGGCTTCCAGGACGGCGTTGCGGCCGATGACCAGATCGTCGGAATCGGAAGCGAACCGGTCAGCCCGGCGACGGGCAGCCAGACGCGGATCGGCTGCCTGCCTGCGCTGGGCCGCCTGCCGGGCCTTGTAGGCCTTGTGGTAGACACGATCTTCGGCCTTGGGGGTAGGCCCCCGCCCGCGCAGTTTATTGCGGTGTTTGCCGCCCGAACCCTTGGTCGGGCCTTTCTTGTTAGCCATGTCTTTAGTGTAAAGGCAGGCGGGAACCGGTCAGGCATGCGTCGGACTCGATATCTGCAGGGCGAAGACTCACTGTACTTGTGCAGATCAGGCTGCGTGGATCGGCGCGCGGGTCACCCCAGAGCGGCTACCTGGTCAGGGTCTGGGAACTCCATCCATTCGGCAGGGGGCTGTCCCTTCGAGACCGGAGTGATGGCGATGTGGGCCATGGATGACCGGCCCGAGGCCCCATGCCAATGCCTGACGCCTGCCGGGCAGAAGATCACGTCGCCGGGCTTCAGCCTGCGGGGCTGATGGCCCTCCTCCTGCTCCCACCCCTGCCCGGCGGTGACGATCAGAAGCTGGCCATGCGGGTGGGTATGCCAGCGGTTGACGCACCCAGGTGCGAAGGTCACATTGCCGGCTGAGCATTCCGCGTCCGGATCAGTTAGGCGGTGCAGCCAGACATGGCCGCTGAAATTGGGTCCGTCAGCTGAATCTCCCAAGGGATAGGGTCCTGAATCCGGCTCGGTCCTGGATTCAGCTGCGGTCGCAGCCTTGTCCTGGCTCTTGTCGTCACGGTCGCCCTCGCCGTAGACTTCCTTGGCCAGGGCGAAAGCCGACCATGCCTTGGGCCATCCCGCATAGAAGGCTAGATGGGTGATCAGCGCCACCATTTGAGCGCGAGTGACGCCATTGCTCTTGGCCATGACCATATGGCTCTTCAACTGGGGAAAGAGCCCCATGCTCATTAGGCCCGCGCAGGTGATCATGCTGCGGTCCCGGGCCGAAAGCTCATCCTCGCGTGACCAGACCTGGCCGAAGAGCACATCATCATTGAGATGGGCGAATTGTGGTGCGAACCGGCCGAGCTGATCGTGGCCCGCCGTCTGTTTGATTGCCATGGGTTGATCTCCTTGCCGTCATCTTGTCCGGGTCATTCCGGCAGATTCAGCTATACCTCTTGAAGTGTGCTCGAAGTCAAGGAGACGGTGGATATGGCTGTGGGCAGTCAGTCCGAGACGTCGGCCTTGTAGAAGTTGACGTAGGAGCGGGACGGGGTCGGTCCGCGCTGGCCCTGGTAGTGGGATCCGTTGTGCTTGGAACCATAGGGGTACTGGGCGGGTGAGGAGAGCTGGAAGAAGCACATCTGGCCGATCTTCATGCCTGGCCAGAGCTTGACCGGCAGCGTGCTTACGTTGGACAGCTCCAGAGTGATGTGACCTTCAAAGCCGGGATCGACGAATCCGGCGGTGGAGTGGGTCAGAATGCCCAGACGGCCTAGAGAGCTCTTGCCTTCCAGCCGCGCGGCCAGCGTCGAGTCCAGCTTGACGTACTCCCAGGTGGATCCCAGGACGAACTCGCCGGGGTGCAGAATCCAAGGCTCGTCTTTGGGCACTTCGAACTGCTCGGTCAATGCACCCTGGTCCTCTGCGGGATCCACATAGGTGTACTGATGGTTGTTGAAGACTCGGAAGTAGCGGTCCAGTCGTACGTCCACGCTCGAGGGCTGGACCATGGCCGGCGTCCACGGGTCCAAATTCAGGTGTCCTGCCTGGTGGGCATCCAGGATGTCATGATCGCTGAGCAGCATGCCTAGGTATCTCCTTCAGAGTCGTTGGCGGCAGGTCTCTCGGCAGGCGGAAGACCATCCGCAATCCAGTCTAATCGGCCCTGTGCCCGCCGTCCGATCCTGCTGAATTCACAGAGAATTTTCAGATAACACTATCGTCCTCATAAGGTAGGCGTTCTTTACTATAAGTGTCGGCACAAAAACCGAACGGGCGGCTGACCCCCGTCCGACAACTGATTTCCCTTTCTTCTCTCTCGCCCGGCGGTGTTCACGCACCGTCGGGTTCTCTTTGTTCTGGAGTGCATACTGGTCTGCGAATATTTCTTGTGAAACCCCTTGCCGCCAGCGGCTGGATTTGCGTTCGTCAATGCCATGACAGGGCAGTCAGGCGCTTGCAAGTCCATCAGTCGTTCGATGCTTGGCCAAACCGGGTTCAGCTCCCTTGAACTGCTCCCTGTCTTGGATTCAAGATCCAGGGCCGACGGATCTTGAAGATGGGAGCGAAAATTCCGTGCAGCTGTATTCCCTGGTCCCTCTACTCGAACATCTCCATAGGCTGTGCTCCGATCCATGGTCTGAACCATAGGCAAAGCATGAAGGCTGGGGCTGAAGGTATGGAAGAACCCCCGCCAGTTATGGCTATGACGGGGGTTCTCCACCGGGGGGAGGGAGCGGTCTTCTCGCTTTCGGCGGCTGAGGGAAGAGGGGGACTACACATTGCCGAAAGCTGTCCGAACTCCGCTTCCTCCCCGGTTCGAGCGGCCGGATGCCAGGCCTGGGTCTGACTCATCCCCAAAGCCGGGAAGAGCGGACCAGGCCATGCGGTCATCCGACCAAGTATGTGTCAGTCACATCAGCCTTGCTCCTGGGGAGCCTTGGCTGACATGGCCTTGTGGAAAACGGCCACGATGATCAGGGCCAGCAGGGCGGCCAGCGCCATGACCCAGAACATGTTGGCCGCCTGGGCCTGGATGCCGGTCTTGACGCCTGCCAAAGCATGCGACCCGAATTGTGGATTGGCCATGAGTCCGCTGTATACAGCCATCCCGATGGAGGCTGAGGTGTTCATCATCAGATCCCCGATGCCGATGCCGCGTCCGTTCTGGTCCACTGGCAGGGTGGCCGAGAAGGAGTCGTAGAGGGGCGTGTAGGACATGGTGATGCCGGCGATGAAGACCGAGGCCAAGGCGGTCAGGACCCAGAAGCCCGAGGTGAGCATCAGGGCCGAACCGGCCGCTCCGACGATCATGAGCAGGGCTGACAGGATCAGCATGGGCAGGCGTCCCATGGCGTTCATGATGGCGCCGGACAGGCAGCCGACCAGAGTGGCCACGATGTAGACGATGGTCAGGCAGAGGGAGACCTGGCTCAGGGAGATCCCGTAGATGCGGTCGCCAATCACGTTGTAGATGGGCACGCAGGCGAAGTTGAAGAAGTAGAAGACGAAGAGGGCCAGGAGGACAGCCATGTAGGCGCCGTTGGTCACGAATCCGCGGCTCAGGAAGGGGTTGGCGCCCTTCCAGACGTAACCGGCGAAGATCAGGATCAGGACGGCCAGCACCCCCAGCATCCAGGTGGCCGGGAAGGAGAAGTAGACGGCCACGAATCCGGCTATCAGCGCGAACAGGGCGATGCCGAAGACATCGATGCGCTCGCCCTTGATGCCGGTGTCCGGCGTGTACTTCAGCACCGGGGGGATCAAAAGAATGGAGACCAGCGGCACCAGGAAAAGGTAGCGCCAATCGATGGAGGTGATCAGTCCGCCAGCGAAGATGCCCACGGCGGAGGATGCGTAGTAGACGGCGTTGAAGATGCCTAGGTAGAAGGCGCGCTCCTTGTCGCTCAGGTACTTCATGGCCATGACCAGAAAGACTGATCCGGCCACCTGACCGCCTGCGGTCTGGATCATGCGGGCCAGGACGACGGCCCAGAAGTTCGATGAGCCGAAGAAGCCCAAGAGGCTGCCGATGATCAAGGCACCCACTCCGAACAGAGTCATCTTCCTGGGGGAGATGTAGTCGCAGAGGGTTCCGTAGAGCATGCAGACCACGCCCAGGACGATCCCGGGCAGGGTGCTGATCAGCGAGGCGTTGGCGGACATCCCTAGGGAGTCGCCCACATTCTGGAAGACCAGGTTGAAGGCTTGGATCATCAGGGTGCCCAGCAGGAAGATGGCCAGCAGCGCCGGCAGGGCCCGCTTGGTGCTGCGGCGGTTCTCGTCCATGGCCGCTTCGGTAGCCCCGGTGGTGATGGATTCGCTCATGACTGCCGTCCTCCTATCGTTCGCTCTCGGTCTTGCTCACCAGGGTCAGAAGCCTGTCCATGAAGCGCCGGGTGAACCGCTCGGTGTCGACCGACAGGGCCACCTTGGTGTTCTTGACCGGGTCCAGAAGTCTGCTGGGGTTGCCGATGGTACGGGCCCGCTGCGGCCCCTCGGTCTCGACCATCAGATTGGTGGCGAAGGTGGTGACCAGGCTGGGGTCGATGGCTACGGCAGCGGCCAGAGGGTCGTGCAGGTTGCAGCCGCCCAGGTAGACCCCGCTCTCCTTTTCGCTGATGTCGATGTAGTAGTCGGTCATGTCTGCCAGGAAGCGCCCGGCGCTGGTGCCTGTGGCGCGCAGGGCCTCAGTGTCCTTGCGGCTCATTAGAGCCTGGGTGGTCACGTCCAGGCCAACCATGGTGATGTCTGCGGCAGTGGCGAAGACCCGGTTGGCGGCTTCGGGATCCTGGTTGATGTTGGCTTCCGCGAAGGGACCCACATTGCCCGGCTGGGTCAAAGTGCCGCCCATCATGACAATGCTGATGCGGTCGACGATGTCGGGGGCCTGCTCCAGGGCTGCAGCAATGGTGGTCAGAGCGCCGGTAGGCACCACGACCAGCTCGCCCTTCGGGTAACGGCGAACCGCGTCGATGATGAAGTCCACTGAGCTCTGCTGGCTGGCCTGCCGGTCGGTCTGCGCGGGGATCTCGACATTTCCGGTGCCGTTGGCCCCGTGGAAGATCTCGGAGTCCGGCGGAACGCTGAAGGAGTCGGCTGTGCTGGGGTGATCGATCCCCTTGAAGACCGGGATGTCCTCCCTGCCGTACATGGCCAGCAGCCGCAGATCGTTGTCGACGCCCCGGTCGAGCACTACATTGCCGTAGGTGCCGGTGATTCCGATCAGTTCGGCATCCGGGGAGCCCAGAACGTAGGACAGAGCCAGTGTGTCATCGATGCCAGTGTCCAGATCCAGGATGATCTTGCGGACGGTTCCCTTGCTTGCTGACACGTTGGTCTCCTTCCCAGAAGAATGGGCTGCCCCAACCCTCTGTTACCTATGTCGTGCCTTCCCTGGGCTGATTCGTTACTGCCGTGAAACAAACAACCTGTTTGATGTAACGTTTTATCAAACTGTACGGAGCTAAAATACATGCGACTTGAGGTCTTGTCAAAGTGCGTCGTGGGGTGTTCGCCATCAGAGCAGAGACCTGCGAATCCATCGGTGATGTCTGCGGCTGCGGATTGTCGGCCGCTTTTCCTTGCAGCCGACGATAATGAGGGTATGACTTTAGCGACTCCGGAACGGTATACGGCGATGCTTGACGCGGCCAGACGGGGGTCCTACGCCTATCCCGCCATCAATGTGACCAGTACTCAGACCCTGAATGCGGCCCTGCAGGGGCTGGACGAAGCACAGTCTGACGGGATCATTCAGGTCTCCGTGGGAGGTGCTGCCTACCTGTCCGGACAGCGCCTGGCTGACCGAGTGGTTGGCTCCATTGCCTTTGCTGGATTCGCCCACGAGGTGATCGCCCGATATCCAAGCATCACTGTGGCCCTGCATACGGACCACTGCGCCCCGCAATACCTGGACGAGTGGGTGCGGCCCCTGCTGGTCTACGAGAAGGACCAGGTGGCCCACGGTCAGGATCCGCTCTTCCAGTCACATATGTGGGACGGTTCCGGCCTGCCCCTGCGGAAGAATCTGGCTGCGGCTGCTGAGCTGCTGGAGCTGTCCCGCGCTGCCCACACCATTCTGGAGATCGAAGTGGGCACAGTCGGCGGCGAGGAGGACGGCCACTCGGCTGCTATCGATCAGCGGCTCTATTCCTCGCCCGATGACGGGCCCAAGGTGGTTGATGCACTGGGGCTGGGCGAGCGCGGCCGCTACATGGTGGCCTTTACCTTTGGCAACGTGCATGGGTCCTATAAGCCCGGCGTGGTCAAACTGAGGCCTGACCTGCTGGGGCAGATCCAGGACAGAACAGCCAGAGCCATATCCGATGGACGGGTCAGCGGCATCCCCGCCCCGGGCGCCCCTGCCGACAAGCCCTTTCTTTTGGTCTTCCACGGGGGCTCTGGCTCGCAGCCGGAAGAGATCGCCTCGGCCGTCGCTCATGGCGTGGTCAAGATGAATGTGGACACCGACACCCAGTACGCCTTCACCAGAGCCGTGGCCGGGCACATGTTCGTCAATTACGACAAGGTCCTCAAGGTGGACGGGGAGGTTGGGGACAAGAGCGAGTACGACCCTCGTTCCTGGGGACGCCAGGCCGAGGACGCGATGGCGGCGCGTGTAGTCGAAGCCTGCCAGCAGCTGGGCAGCGCGGGACGTGCCATGAGATGATTGACAACTTTCCGTCCGAGGAGGGTCATGCGGGCAGGGAAGCCACGATCGGCAGCTGAGTCTGTTCGGCTCTTATGATGCCTGGATCGGTTCGTCTTCCGCTCCATGCGTAGGGTTAGGCTCATCTATGGATGGTCTGCCGTCGTTTCCTTGGATGGCGACCAGTGGATAAGGAGCATCGTATGCCTGGAATCGTGATCGTGGGGGCCCAGTGGGGCGACGAGGGCAAGGGCAAGGCAACGGATCTGATCGGCGAGCACATGGACTACGTCGCCAGGTTCAACGGGGGCAACAATGCCGGCCATACCGTGGTCGTGGGTGACCAGGAGTACGCCCTCCACCTCCTGCCTTCGGGGATCATTCACCCGGCCATCACCCCGGTCATCGGCAACGGCGTCGTGGTGGATCCAGCCGCCCTCTTCGAAGAGATCGATGGACTCCAGTCCCGCGGCGTTGATTGCAGCCGGTTGAGGATCAGCGAGTCCGCGCACGTCATCGCCCCCTACCATCGGACGCTGGATAAGGTGACCGAGCGCTTCCTGGGCAAGCATAGGATCGGCACGACAGGCCGCGGAATCGGCCCGGCCTATGCCGACAAGATCAACCGTGTGGGCATTCGTGTGCATGATCTGTTCAATGTCGACCATCTGCGCGACAAGGTGGAGGCCAGTCTGCATCAGAAGAACCAGATGCTGGTCAAGCTCTACAACCGCCGGGCCATTGAGGTGGAAGCCACCGTTGAAGAGCTGGCGGGATACGCCGAGCGGCTCAAGCCCTACGTGGCCAATACCTCATTAATGCTCAACCAGGCTCTGGAACAAGGCAAGAACGTCCTCTTCGAGGGGGGGCAGGCCACCATGCTGGACGTGGATCACGGCACCTACCCCTTTGTCACCTCATCCAACTGCACGGCCGGGGGCGCCTGCACCGGCACTGGCGTGGGCCCGACCAAGATCGACCGGGTGGTTGGCGTGGCCAAGGCCTATGTGACCCGCGTGGGAGAGGGGCCCTTCCCCACGGAGCTGGACAATGAGCAGGGCGAATGGCTGCGCCGTCAGGGCCACGAGTATGGGGTGACCACTGGTCGCTCCCGCCGCTGCGGCTGGTTCGATGCGCTGGTCAGCCGCTATGCAGTGCAGGTCAACGGCTTGACCGACATCGTGCTGACCAAGTTGGATGTTCTCTCCGGTCTGGAGACCATCCCGGTCTGCGTGGGCTACGACATCACCCGGTCCGACGGCTCCCGCGTCAGGGTGGATCAGATGCCCGTGGACCAGGCCGAGTTCCAATCAGCTCAGCCGGTATACGAGGAGCTGCCGGGCTGGCGCGAGGATATCTCCGGCGCCAAGAGCTTCGGGGAGTTCCCGACCAAGGCCAAGGACTACATCCACCGCCTGGAAGATCTGTCCGGCTGTCGTATTTCTGCCGTTGGTTCTGGTCCGGGCCGCGATCAGATCGTACAGATCCACTCGCTGATCGGCTGAGGGAGTTCCATGGCTCTGCCCTGCCTGACCGCCTTCCCTGGGGCGGTCGGCACGGGAATTATCATCTCCACGGATCGGCCTTTGGGAGAACGGCTGCACGGGGCCATTGCCGATCTGATCGAGGATTACGAGCGTGCCCTGTCGCGGTTCAGGCAGGATGCCATACCTGCGCAAATGGCCCAGGCTTCTCACGGGGGCAGGTTCGTCTTTCCTGACTACTGCCAGGGGCTTTTTGACTTATATGACAGGCTGTATTCCGCCACCGACGGGGCCTTGGACCCCATGGTGGGCGAGGATCTGACCCGTCTAGGCTACGGCAGGCAGCCCACCTTCCGGCTGCAGGCCCATGCCGCCGGTCATTTGGGACGTATCCATGGGCGGCCGACCTGGGGCAATGACCTCAGGCGTCAGGGTACTGTCCTTATGACTGCCGGTCCGGTCAGCCTTGATTTCGGGGCAGTCGGCAAGGGCTATCTGGTGGATCTGATTGCCGATCTGCTTGAACCTCGGGTCGAGGAGTATCTGATCGATGCCGGTGGCGACATGCGTATGCGTACCTCTCGCCTGGTCTCCATCGCCATGGAGGATCCCAGCGATCTGTCTGCAGGCGTGGGTCGGATCGAGCTGTCCCGTGGCTCCTTGTGCGCCTCGGCACCCAGTCGCCGCCATTGGACCGATCGCTCCGAGGATGCGGCCGCGGCAGGGCTGACGGCGCTTCACCACATTCTGGATGCCATCGATGGTCGTCCGGTTGACCGTGTGCTGGCCTCCTGGGTGGTGGCCGGCGAAAACGATAACGGACACCCCACGGGCCTGGCTGATGGTCTGGCCACAGCCCTCTTTCTGGTGCCGCCGGATTCGCTGGCCGCAGGATTTTCCTTCTCCTGTGCGCTGATGTATGCCGACCGTCAGGCCGTGATCTCCGACGAATTTCCGGGACGGTTCTTCATTGACTCCAACATCCACCCGTCCACATAGTGGACCAGTCTCGCTGGACCGACTGAGGTCAGGCCTATGGTCGGCATCAATGCGGATGCACAGAGAACGCATCCGATTCGAGGATGATGAAGGGAGGTTCGCCGTGATGACCAGCTTGACAGACACCCGCCGATTCGGCACCGTGTCCGCACGAATTATTAGCCCGTCCTCACCGGCGGACTGACTCGGCAATCTTCATTGTTCGACCCCGTCGGAAGGCGGGGCTGGACGAGCATAGGCTTCATCGCATCAGACCCTGCTGACAGCGGGGTTTTTCTATAAGGAGATGAGATGAAGTGATGACGGCAAACGACGTCAGTGTTGCTTCCCCGGCCCCGGCAACCTCCGTGTCCGGCCGCACCCGTGTGACCCGCAGCTCGGTTCGCACAGTCATCGGGGCCTCCATGGTCGGCACGGCCATCGAGTTCTACGATTTCTACGCTTACGGGACGGCTTCGGCCAACTATTTCCCCAAGCTCTTCTTCCCCAAGACCGATCCGACCGTGGCCTTGCTGGCCTCCCTGCTGACATTCGCCATCGCTTTCATCGCGCGGCCACTGGGATCCTTGATCTTCGGACACTTCGGGGACCGCCAGGGACGCAAGACCACGCTGGTGGTCTCCCTGCTGACCATGGGTTGCTCCACAGTCCTGATCGGCGTCCTGCCCACCTATGCCTCCTGGGGGCTCTGGGCCGTGGTGGTCCTCTGCCTGTGCCGATTCATCCAGGGAATAGGCCTGGGCGGCGAGTGGTCCGGTGCGGCTCTGGTGGCCACTGAGAACGCTCCGGAAGGCAAGAGGGCGCTCTACGGCTCATTCCCTGAGCTGGGCGCTCCCATTGGCTTCTTCCTGGCCAATGGAACCTACTTCCTGCTGGAGATGTTCTGCACCCCCGAGCAGATGCTGAGCTGGGGCTGGCGTGTGCCCTTCCTGCTCTCCGCCATCCTGGTGGTCGTAGGGCTGGCTGTGCGCGTCTCCATGCAGGAGACCCCCATCTTCCAGATGGCCCTGGATCAGCAGAAGGTTGTCAAGACCCCTCTGCTGGAGGTCTTCCGCAAGAGCTGGCGACAGGTGCTCCAGGCCACCTTCCTGGTCGCAGTCACCTACACCCTCTTCTATACCCTGGCCACCTGGTCCCTGGCCTACGGCACCAAGCCCAAGTCCCAGGGCGGCGGCGGACTGGGCTTCAGCAACCAGGAGTATCTGCTTATGCTCATGGTCTCCATCCTGGTCTTCGCCCTCTTCATCGTGCTGGCCTGCGTCTATGCGGACCGCATCGGCCGTCGTCGGGTGCTGATCGGCAGCTCCGTCATGCTGGTGGTCTTCAGCCTGGTCTTCCCCTACCTGCTCATGGCCCATCACAACACCTTCCAGGTCATGGTCTTCCTCTGCGTCGGGTTCGCCCTGATGGGCATCGCCTTCGGGCCCATAGGCGCCTTCCTGCCGGAGCTCTTCGACGCCAACGTGCGCTATTCGGGCTCCGGCATCGGCTACAACTTGGCGGCCATCGTGGGCGCGGCCTTCGTGCCCACCATCGCCACCTGGCTCTCCTCCCACTGGGGAGTGCGCTCGGTCGGGCTCTACCTGGCCGTTATGGCGGTCTGCTGCCTGGTGGCAGTGCTGACCTGCCACGAAACCAAGGATGTGGACTTCGCCAAGTAAGCCCTGGATGCATCCCGCCGGCCGGTTCCTCCAATCGCGCTGGTGTCCGAACAACGAATTGCGGACAGTCCATCTGGCCATATCACGAGTATGGTTGGAGGCATACCGTACCCAAAGGGTACGGATCGGGGTCAAGGACAAAATCCGTCGCCTCGGTCGAAAGAGCATCGTCCGCCTGGAACAACGACAGGAATTCACAGTATTTTGCGTTCCCCGGCCTGGAAGAGCCGGTCCGGTTGGACCGCACATAAAGGAGTGTAGATAATGGCAGCACAGATCTGGTATGAGAAGGATGGGGACCTCTCGGTTCTGCAAGGCAAGAAAGTGGCCATCATCGGCTACGGTTCCCAGGGACATGCTCATGCGCTGAACCTGCGTGATTCCGGTGTGGATGTGGTGGTTGGCCTGCGTGCCAATTCCAAGTCGGTGCCCTTCGCCAAGGAGCAGGGCCTGGAGGTCAAGACCGTGCCCGAAGCCACCAAAGAGGCCGACATCGTCATGATTCTGGCCCCCGACCAGTACCAGCGCAACATCTGGCGGGACGACATCGAGCCCAACATCAAGGAGGGTGCGGCGGTCGCCTTCGCCCACGGGTTCAACATCCATTACGGCTACATCAAGCCCAGCGCCGACCATCCTGTCTTCATGGTGGCCCCCAAGGGCCCGGGCCATATCGTCCGTCGTGAGTATGTCGCTGGCCGTGGCGTGCCCGTGGTGGTGGCCGTGGAGCAGGATCCGCGCGGCGATGCCTGGGACATCACCCTGGCCTACGCCAAGGCTCTGGGCGCTCTGCGCGCCGGCGCCATCAAGACCACCTTCAAGGAAGAGACCGAGACCGACCTCTTTGGTGAGCAGGATGTGCTTATGGGCGGCGTCAACCATCTGGTCGAGGCCGGCTTCGAGGTGCTGACGGAGGCTGGCTACCAGCCGGAGATCGCCTACTTCGAGGTCTGCCACGAACTCAAGATGCTGGTTGATCTGATGAACGAAGGCGGCCTGAACAAGGCTCGCTGGTCCTGCTCCGACACCGCTCAGTACGGTGATTTCACCTCCACCGTGGTTGACGAGTCCACCAAGGACAGGATGCGCCACCAGCTGCAGCGCATTCAGGACGGCTCCTTCGCCAAGGAGTTCATCGACGACCAGGATGCCGGCGCCCCTAAGTTCAAGGAACTCCAGGAGAAGTACTCCCACGAGAAGATCGAGGAGGTCGGCCCCAAGCTGCGCGCCATGTTCTCCTGGAACAAGGACGTCAAGGATGCCGATGAGGCCCAGTCCTTCACTGGCAAGATCGCCCGCTCCCAGGTGCAGTGACCTCTAGGAGGCCTATGGCCTCTTGCGAATCGCCGTCCATGTGGCGGCGATTTTTTTGACCTGATGCCGATATATTTCAAGAGCGATTTGCTGCTATGTTTGACAATAAATAGTTACAACGGTAAAATTTTCTTTACTTAGTGTTCTGAAAACAAAGGAGTTGTCATGGATACTGGTCCGCTTTTGGTGGTCTTATTGATTGCCATAGCTCTAATTGTGCTGCTGATCGTCAAGGTCCGGATGCATCCATCGCTCGCTCTGTTGATTGCGGCCTTCTTTGTGGCGTTTGTTACCCGGGTGCCTCTGGATAAAATCATCGATACTATAGAAAAGGGTGTTGGGGATACCCTCGGATTTCTTACACTGATCATTGGATTCGGGGCTGTTCTGGGCAAATTGCTGGAGGTCTCGGGCGGGGCCCAACGGTTGGCCCAGACCATGCTGCGTGTGTTCGGCAAACAGCACGCAACAATCATCATGGCCTTGCTTGGCTTAATTTGCGGGATACCGGTTTTTGTTGAGGTCGGTTTTGTTCTTCTGGTGCCCTTGGTCTTTGTGGTAGCTAAAGAGGCGGGCATATCACGGCTCAAAATCGGCATTCCCTTGGCTACTTCTTTGATGGTGGTGCACTGCATTCTTCCGCCTCATCCGGCTGCTACGGCAATCGCAGGGACCTTGCATGCCGATATTGGGACAGTGATTTTACTGGGTTTGTGCGTTGCGGTCCCTTCCGTTCTAGTCGGCGGAGTCTTGTTTGCGCATTTTGCCATACCGGCACATGACCCTGCTCTGATAAAGGACGAAGAAGGCGGTATGGGTTCTTTTGATGAAGAGAGCGAGAAGAAGCTTCCTGGTTTTGGCATCACCTTGCTTACTATTCTTCTGCCTCTGTTGATCATGGTGACCAGAACCATATCCGCACGGATGCTGCCGAGTGACATTCTGGCGATGAAGTGGATCAATGTCATCGGAAATCCGATCTCGGCCTTGACCATTGCTCTCCTGTTTGCTTATTGGTCCCTCGGGCTAAACAAGGGGTTCGGGTTGAAGCAGTTGCAAGAAATAACTGACGGTTCCTTTGGCCCGATCGGTGGAATTCTGCTGATCATCGGTGCCGGAGGAGCTTTCAATGCGGTGCTGACGGCTTCGGGAGTTGCGCCTGGTCTGGCCAAGGCCTTCTCCCATTTGCCGGTCAGTCCTATCATTCTGGCCTGGCTCATAGCTTTGATACTGCATTTTGCTGTCGGTTCTGCCACCGTGGCCATGATCAGCGCTGCTGGCATCGTGCTGCCCATGCTGGCGGCCAATCCCGGCCTTTCGCCTGCGATTCTGGCTCTGGCTATTGGAGCCGGCGCCATTGGGCTGACGCATGTGACCGATTCTCTGTTCTGGATGGTCAAGGAATATTTGCATATAAGTGTTCCACAGGCTTACAAGACACTGACAGTCGGCACATCGATCACATCCGTTATAGCTCTAGGAGTTACTTTGCTGCTGAGTCTGGTCGTTTAACTTGATTGGCCGAGAAACGACAACGGCTTGGCGAGAATAAAAAGGAGTCGAATCATGAATGAATTGATACACGGAAAAACGGCTGCGCAATGGACCAGTGACCTGCCGCTCTTGAAGGAACTGATGCAGGAGCAAGAAACGACCTGGTTCAATGATCAGGTTTTGCCTGCAAAGGATGGAATTGAGCGCGTGGGCCTGACGGTCACGGATGTTGACGACGCTGCAGATCGATTGAAGAGGTTTGCACCGCTAATTATGGCGCTGTTCCCGGCCACAGCGAGTTCCATGGGGATCATAGAATCGCCGCTTGTCGCGGTTCCGGGCTTGGCTGCAGCGCTGGGCAATCGATATGGTCAACAGTTGCCGGGACAGTTGTGGGCTAAGTTGGACAGTGAATTGCCTATCAGCGGATCCATTAAGGCGCGAGGCGGCATCTACGAGGTGCTTAAGCATGCTGAGGACCTGGCCATTGATGCCGGACTGTTGACTGTCGATGATGATTATCGCAAGCTGGCGACGCCCGCTATGAAGAAATTCTTCAGCCAGTATAAGATCGCAGTCGGTTCGACCGGCAACTTGGGGCTGTCCATCGGCATCATGAGTGCAGCTCTGGGCTTTGATGCCAGTGTGCATATGTCGGCGGATGCACGACAATGGAAAAAGGACAAGCTTCGCGCCAATGGCGTTCATGTCTATGAGTATCAATCGGACTATTCGGTCGCAGTTGCATCTGGCAGGAAAGAGGCCCAGTCCGATCCCATGGCTTACTTCATCGATGACGAAAATTCCACCACCCTCTTTCTGGGCTATGCCGTAGCCGGAAGGCGTCTGGCGGGCCAGTTGCGCACCTATGATGTTCGAGTGGACCAGGATAATCCTCTCTTTGTCTACCTGCCCTGTGGGGTTGGTGGCTCTCCTGGCGGTGTGGCTTTTGGGCTCAAGACGGTCTTCGGTGATGCTGTGCACTGCATCTTTGCTGAGCCGACCCATTGCCCATCCATGTTCTTGGGCACATACACTGGTCTGCACGATAAGGTAAGCGTTCAGGACTTTGGAATCGATAATGTGACTGCAGCTGATGGTCTGGCCTGTGGACGCCCGTCTCGATTCGTGGGCAAGGCCATGCAAGGTCTAGTGGACGGTTTCCTCACCATAGATGATGATGAGCTCTTCCGTATTGAGGCCAGTCTTCATGATGCATCAGGCATAAATATCGAGCCTTCGGCTGCTGCCGGATTTGTGGGACCATGGCGAGTCCTGAGCGGCGGGGAGTACATCAGAAAGATCGGGTTGGATGATGCTTCTATGGCCAGGGCGACGCATATAGCGTGGTGCACTGGCGGGTCTATGGTGCCCCGGGATGAGATGTCCGCCTATATCGCCAAAGGAGAGAGTCTACTTTAGAACTACTGCCGTAACAGGTCGGAGTGTGCCAGCGTTTTGGGAGGCCACCCTCTGACCTGGGCAGACATGCGTGAAATACGGTTGTATACAGATGCGATGGGGTGAACGCGTATGGTGCATAATGCCAGGACAGTCGATCAGGAGTCTGATTCGGCAGATGATGCTCAATATCTGAAGCAGTATATTCCTTTGGTCAATTTCCTTGGTGAGGTTTTAGGGCCGAGAACCGAAGTGGTGTTGCATGATGTTGCCAATACGAAGAACTCGATCATTGCTATAGCTAATGGTCAGGTGTCTTCTCGGGAAGTCGGTTCTCCGGCGACCGATTTTTTGCTTCATCTCGTGCGCGATGGGACACCTGATGGCAGTGATTACGTGGTTGGATACCGGGGAAGGTCTTCCACCAACAAGAACCTGCTTGTCTCCTCCACGTACCTGATAAGACATCGAGGAAAGATTGTCGGAGCACTGTGTATTAACAGCGATCAAACGCCATTGCTGGCTATCGAGCATATGGTCGAACAGTTGAAGGATATGTACTTCCCAGTGTCTGACCATAATGACACCGAGCAGCAGGAAGAGAACCTGGTAGCTTCAGCGGACGATGTCATAGAACAGGTAATCGATCAAACCTGCGTCGAGGCAGGGGCGAGGATTGATCAATTGAGTCCTGAACAGCGACTTGATGCGATACGGCGGTTGAATGACCAGGGTTGTTTCAACATCAAGGGTTCGGTGGCGAAGGTTGCCAGGCTGCTGTCCATCTCGGAGTCCACGGCCTATAGATACCTTCGGATGGTGTAATGGCTCGTCCTTGTGTCTCGATTGACCTTATATGAATCTTGAAATATGTAGCCAGCGGCTTGTGTAATGGCAGGTCCGTACAGGATGCTCGTGGTGTCAGCATGGGTGCGGCAGCGCTGCGCGCCTATTGTTAGGGGATAACCCGGCCTCGTATTGTTTGTGCGGAAAGTTGCAAACGAGGCTGTCGCAGGGATTCGGTTATCCCTCTCCACCATTTGAGAGGTCGAATAAGGCCTGATTGTTTCAGCGCTTGGGGCCTGCCACTGTCGGTGATGCCAGTTATCAGGCGGAGCAATGAGTGCCAGCATGTTTGACGGTCCATGTGTGGCGACAGGGAAGTAATACGAGGAAAATAAAAAAGCGAAAACGCGAAAACAAAGTTAATAAATCCTATATTAGATTTGCGAAAGCGCATTCTCTGATTTACACTGAATTCGATGCTTCAAGATCAATGCCATTTGCTGTTTTGTGCTTGGTAAATTGCTGGGCAACGGGCTGTGCTCTTTCACAGTGATGTGGATTGCTACATGGCTTGACGGCAAATGCGCCCGAAAGGAACATGGTATGTATAAATTATCTCAAGGCTTGGCCTCCCTGGTGGTCGCCTTTGCCGCAGTGGCGACGCTTGCCACTGGCGGAGTGCTGCCTGCGTCTGCTAGTGAGTATTCCAGCGCGAATGCAGAGATCGGGTACCCCCATTTCGAAGGTGTGGATAATCCGATTCCAGCCAGCGGACAGGCCTATGATCCCTCTGCTGGCTATCTTGCGAAGGTCTTTGACAAGGATCTTTCCCAGGGGGCGGGGACAGACACTAATCATGATTTTTGGATTGATCGGATTCTCACCAGAAAAGGCGACCAGCCGACCGGCAAGGGGACCAACGATGCCGGAACCTATGCCTACGAGGGTGCAGATACCAATCAGTATCTATTTTCTCGCGGCCGAGCTGCTTATATGCGTACTCATGAACCATCGGTATTCGGGTTTGGAGGCGAGATAGCCTACAAGGACACGATCAGCAGCAAGGGCGCTTTTACCGTTGATTTTTATAAAGGACAACAAAAGCTGGCTGTTCATGAGGTTGCTGATAAGCGGAAGCAGACCCCTAGTTATTGGCGAGGCAGCTTTGAGACGGATGATCCGTCCCTATCCGTGGAATTGGTCAAGTACATCACTAATGAAAACGTGCTTGTCGCTCAATACCGAATTATCAACAAGGGCGGAGCGAACGATGTGACTTTGCGCGCCACATCGCCGCTTGCCAGTGTTGAAGATGGGGATGAGCTGACTGGAGTGGTTAAGACAAACCGCGATTTGACCACTGTCTATCCACGCTTTTCGGGCAGTGGCATGCGTCCTGAGAATGGCCATCTTGCTGCTGATCTGCACCTTTCCTCCAACAGCGAGCAGACCGGGAAACTCCAGCTTGGGCTGCTTGCCGATGAGCTTCCTTCCTCCAAGCAAGAGTATGGCCGCATCCGTTCTGAATCGCCTGAAGAAGCCTATAAGGCTCACGTCACCGCGTATAACAAATGGTGGGCCGATAATATCCCCTATATTGAGACGCCTGAACCAAATATCGATAAGACGGTCTTCTACCGGTGGTGGCTTAGCCGTTTCAATTTCATTGATGCTAATATGCCGGGCAATACCTACCAGTTCCCTGCAGCTATTGAAGGAGTGCTCGGATACAACAATTCCATTGTGCTGACCACGTGCATGTTCATCAATGATTTGAAGTATCTTCGTGATCCCACATATGCTTACGGCTCGTGGGTAGCGGCTGGCGAGACATCCAAAAGCCGGCAATATGTCGATAACCCGGGTGGAACGAGCTGGAATAACAGCTACACGCAATATATAACCGATGCAGCCTGGGAATCCTTCAAGGTGCATGGAGGCCCTGCCGATATTGCCTCAGCGATAGGGACCTATGGGCGCAATGATGTCAATGCTCTAATAGGGGCTAAGAATTCATCCTTCAATCGCAACGGCAACAAGCTTATCGACTGGGACTGGGCTTCCATGACCGGCAATGATTCTGATGCTGTCTCTTTCTTTGAGCACGAACGCGAACCCATGGATAGGGCTGAAAGCGCTTGGGTCTGGGCGAACGCCAAGGCTGCTTCGGAGGCGTTTGCCACAGCGGGCAACAGTGAAGGCGCGGAGGCGATGTCGCGTACCGCGGATGAGATCCGCTCGCAGATCCTTGAACAGCTTTGGAATCCAGATACCAAACTCATTCAGCACAAGTTCATCGGGGAACACAACGGTCAATTCGCCAAGTGGAAAGAGAACAACAACTATTATCCATACGCAGCTGGGCTGATGCCGGCTCAGGGGGAGGCCGACTACAAGGATGATTATGAACGTGCCCTGAGGCTGTTCGCCGATGCCGATGAGTTCCCTGTCTTCCCCTTCTATACCGCTAATCAAGAGGACGTCAAGGCCAGAGCTGAAGCCAACCCGGGGAAAACTTACTCCAACAATTTCTCCGTGATCAATTCTGTGCCCCTGTTCCGTATTTATGCGCAAGGCATTCGTCGGTATCATGCTTCCGACAAGGGGTACATCAGCAAGGAAATGTTCAAAAAACTGCTGTATTGGAATGCTTTCGCACACTATCAAGGCGGCGATAACCGGTATCCTGATCAAAATGAATTCTGGAACACGGCGACCGCTGAACATGGCGGGCGAATCGACTATAGGTCGTGGATTCATCACACCCAGCTTGGAACCACGAACTGGACTTTGATCGAGGATGTTGCAGGTCTGGTGCCTAGGCAGGATTCCACAATCGAGCTGAACCCTATAGCCATACCAGGTTGGAACTATTTCACGATCAACAATCTGAGCTACCACGGGCAGGATATGACAATCGTTTGGGATCGGGACGGCAGTCATTATCACGGGCCGGCAGGATTCTCCCTCTATCTTTCAGGGCGGAGAGTCATGACTTCGGACAAATTGACGCATGTTCTTTATGATGCGCATACAGGAAAGGCCCGGTTGGGTGATCAGGCAGATTCATCCGCAACCCTGGTCGTTTTCGATCGCGAATCGTTGGCAGAGGCCAAAAATGTCACCTATTCCGCTGATTCGCGTGTGACTGACATCTTCGCCAAGGCGGGCCGCAACATTGATCCCAGAGCAATTGACCGTACCGATCTGGCTCGTGGGGCCCAGGTCAAAGCCAGCTTTGAGGCTCCGAATCAGCCAGCGAGTGCCGCCGTGGATGGTAGCACCATCAATGAACCCTTCTGGGGGACTGCTGGTTCGCCGAACTCGGTCGATTCTCTAGAAGTGAGTCTGGCAAAGCAGCTGACTATTGATGAGATCCGTCTCTATTTTTATAAGACAGCGGCGAACTTTACCGTTCAGGGATATGCGGAACCCACTCTGTACCGGTTGGAGTATCAGGACGCAACGGGTCAGTGGAAGCAGGTCGAGCAACAATATCGATCACCCAATGTGCCCGAGGCCAATTACAACCTGATCAGATTCCCCGCAATACAAGCCAGAAAGCTGAGGGTCACATTCACGCATGCACCTGGTGCGCGTACTGGTTTGAAAGAGATTGAGGCCTACCATACTGGCATCACCGCACCTACAACAGAGAACCAGCCGCCTTCTGTGCAGGCCTATGTGTCAAAAATCGGCTCGCAGGGTGCACAGCTATCCGGAGTCGTCAAGGATGATGGTATGCCTTTCGGTCGGCTTACGACGAATTGGGCCCAGGTTTCCGGCCCGGGAAAGGCGACATTCGCCGATCCTTCCTCGCCGTCCACAACGGTCAAGTTCAATTTGGAAGGGGATTATGTCTTACGACTGACTGCATCGGATGGGCAGAAGAATGGCCATGCGGATGTACGGGTCCATGGAATCCCATCAGACGGTCTATTCAATACGGCTCCTCAGGCCAAGGCTACAGCCAGCTACACCAATAGCTACCTTCCGAGCGGGAATGTCAAGGTAGTCAATGATGGCAATACGTCCAACGATGGCGGCACGCCTAATCTCAGCTGGAACAATTGGGGGGATCCTCATACTGGAGAGGAGCCGTGGCTGCAGTTGCAGTGGCCCGGGCACGTCCCCCTTAGCAAGGCTTCGCTGTATTTCTGGACCGACAATGGCGGTGTGCCCATGGTTCGTTCGTGGAAGCTGCAATACCATGACGCGGCCTCCGGGAACTGGAAGGATGTACAGTTGCGGCCTGGCTCGGTTTACGGTGTCGATAAGGATGGGCCCAATACCGTGCTTTTTGATCAGGTCGATACCGATGGGATTCGAGCTGTATTCCCCAAGGGCGCCATTGTCGGAGTCAGTGAGTTCGAAACCTATGCGGAGGATCCGCTGACTGTGCCGGACCTGGATTTGCCTACTGAAATTGGCCACGTGCCGCAGTTGCCGACAAATGTAGAAGTGGCTTATGGCGGAGGCTGGCGAAGGAATCTGACCGTGCTTTGGCCTGAGGTAACGAAAGATATGGTGTCTGCAGAAGGAGAGTTCAAGCTGACTGGCACCGTGATCGGCGCCTCTCAGAAATCGACAGCGACGGTATGGGTCCGATCTGACCTGCACAGTCCCTTTATCAACGGTATCGAGTCAAGTGAGCAGACGGTGTATACAGGGAGCGATAGGACCCTTCTGCGTCTGCCTTCCACAGTTACAGGCATCTACAACAACGGCGTTCACAAAAGCGGACTGCCGGTGACTTGGGATGCCCAACAGGTGGCGGCCATTGATTTGCAGCGTCCTGGCGACTATTCGGTTGAAGGAGCAGTGCCTGATGTCGCCGCAGGAACGCGCGCCAAGTTGACTGTTCATGTTGTAGATCGGTACCAAAAAGAAGTGGGATGGGTTGAAAAGTCCGCGACCTCATCGGTCAGCGCTGAAGCATCCTGGTCACCTGCACAAGGCAAGCTCAATGATGGCATACTCATTGATGACACTTGGCCATCAGAGGATGATGCTGATGTCAATGCCAAAGTATGGGGATCCTGGGGAGCGGCGGTTGATGGAATGTATGCTGAATACGAATGGCCGCATAAAATCACCATCGACTCCAGCAGAGTGCAGTTCTGGGCTAATTTCCGTACTGTCAATGACAGTAAAGGCGGATTGGAAATTCCCAGGAATTGGAAGATCCAATATCTGGATGAGAATGGGAAATTCCGGGATGTGGAGAATGCCCGTTATGCCACAGTGCGCAATGACCCGGGGCATCATGCCACGGATCATGGCGGTTGGAGCACTGCCGAATTCACCCCTGTATACACTGATAAATTGCGCCTGGTCCTGGACCCTCATCAAGGCACAGGAACCTTTGGCGTTGCCGTAGCGGAATGGCAGGTGCATGCTCCGGACCAGGCAGAGAAAGTCGACAAGACCAATCTTACAAATCTAGTCAAGGAAGCATCCGCCCTCCACGAGGAAGACTACACGCCAGGGACCTGGGGTGACTTCAGTTCAGCTTTGAAAGGCGCTCGAACAGTGCTGGATGAGGCAAAGGCGACGCAGAAAGATGTCGATGATGCGTTCAATAAGCTTGCGGCTGCACAGCAGGCTTTGAAGAAACGCGCAGATAAAGAGCATCTGACTGAGGTGATCAATCAGGCAGGCTCAATCAAACAGAGTGATTATACGGAGGACACGGCAGCTGCACTTCGCACTGCTCTTGACAAGGCACGGGGTATTCAGCTTGATCCGGAAGCAGAACAGGCTGCGGTCGATGCTGCCACGGCATCTTTGCAACAAGCCATCAAAGGGTTGAAGAGCAAAGCCTCGGTGAGACCTGCCACCAATAAACGAACGCTGCAAGAAGCCGTCAATAGGGCTGATACTTTGCAGGAGAAGGCTTATACCACTCAGTCATGGCAGGCATTTTCCAAAGCGCTAGGCCGAGCTAAAGGTGTTTTGGCCGATGAAAACGCGACTCAGGATCAGGTGGATCGAGCAGTGCTCGATTTGGTGCAGGCGCAGGCATCTTTGCAGGCTTTGAATCCAGATGGCCATGGTTCCGCGAAGGTCGATAAGAGTCGTCTTAAGGCGGTCCTCGACCAGGCAGGAAAGTTGCAGCCTGTAGCAGGCTCTCCTGAACTGTCTGAGCGTCTTGCACGGGCTGTGGCAGGGGCACGGAAGGTGATGACTGACCCGGCTGCTACGCAGGCGCAGGTTGATGCAGCTATCAGTGAACTCGAAGGCTTGCTTCGTCAGGTAGCTGATATTCAGAAGCAGGCTGAAGGGAAAACCGGAACATTGACCTCCACAGGTGTCGCCGTCCTTGTACTTGCGCTGTCTGCTGCCGCTTTGCTGTTGATGGGAGCCTTGGCGCTCCTGTGGATTCGGAGGAAAAGGCAGCGGTGAACTGCTCGCTCGGTATATCAATCCCCGTGCCCCACGGATGGATCGCCTTGCATGTTCCAGTGAAAGGCAGACCCGGATGAAGTAGCTGAAGCAGCTGGAACACGGGATCTGTGTCCCCGGCATGGCGGTGCTCCCGCCCAGATGGTCGATTCCATCTGGGCGGGAGCATTGCTTATTTATGCCGAACGCGGCCCTTCAAAGGTGTCCTTTGTGCCCGCTGCTTCAGCGGGCGGATTCGGCGCCGGACACGTCCATGTCCTTGAGACGCACGATCTTGGTGTGGTTGACGAACTTGAAGCCCAAATAGAGGACCAGGACCAGAACCACGCTGAAGTAGGTCATGGCCATGTGCGACCAGTTCAGGCTGAGCAGGGAGGGGATGTCCTGTCCGGCAATGACGATGACGCAGAGCACCATGGCCAGGACCGGGCCCAGAGGGTAGAGCTTGGAGTGATACTTGAGCTCGCTCAGGTCGTGCCCTTGGAGCTTGAAGGCCCTCCGGAAGCGGAAGTGGCTCAGGGCGATGCCGATCCAGGCGATGAACCCGGTCAGTCCAGTGGCAGTCACCAGCCACATGTAGAAGGACTGCCCGAAGATGCTGGAGGCGAAGGTGGCCAGGGACATGCAGACCGTGGCTACCAGGGCCGCCAGGGGGATGCCCCTCTTGGTGGTCTTGGCGAAGATGGCCGGAGCATAGTGGTCCTTGGCCAGTCCGTAGAGCATGCGGCTGGATGCATAGGCCCCGGTGTTGACGGCCGAGAGGATGGATGTCAGCACCACCGCGTTCATGACGCTGGCTGCCGAGGCCAGGCCGGCCCGCTGGAAGACCAGGGTGAAAGGCGACATGGCGATGTCCCCGTCAGAGGCTCCCAAAAGGTTGGGGCTGGTGTAGGGGATCAGGGCGGCGATGACGAAGATGGAGAGCACATAGAAGAGCAGGATCCGCCAGAAGACATCGTTGATGGCCTTGGGGACCGCCTTGCCGGGGTTTTCGGATTCTCCGGCGGTCACGCCCACTACCTCGGTGCCTTGGAAGGAATAGCCGGCGATCAGGAAGACGCTCATGATGGCTGGGAATCCTCCCACGAATGGAGCATCCTTGTAGGTGAAGTTCTTCAGGCCGACCGCTGGCTGGAACATGATTCCGCAGATCATGGCCATGCCGATGACCAAAAAGACGATGATGGTAGCCACCTTGATCAGGGAGAGCCAGAACTCGGTCTCTCCGAAGGCGGAGACCGTCAGGGCGTTGATCAGGAAGACGATGACCAGAACCAGCAGGCTCCAGATCCATCCTGGGGTGTTGGGCAGCCAGTACTGGATCAGCAGGGCGGCGGTGGAGATGTCCACGGCACCCGAGATGGTCCAGTTCAGCCAGTAGTCCCAGCCCATGGCAAAGCCCAGGGCCGGATCCACGTAGCGGGCGCTGTAGGCGGCGAAGGATCCCGACACCGGAAGGTGTGTGGCCAGCTCGCCCAGGCTGGTCATCAGGAAGTAGACCATGACGCCCATGGCTATGTAGGCCAGAAGTCCTCCACCGGGGCCCGCAGCTGAGATGGTGGAGCCGGAGGTCATGAACAGTCCGGTGCCGATGCAGCCACCTAGGGCGATCATGGAGATGTGGCGGGTCTTGAGGTTGCGCTTGACGCTGCCGTAGCCATGATGCTCTTGCCCGGCCCGGTCGGATTGATTGATGTTCGACGCTGCATTGCTGGTGTTCTGCGTCATGATCCTCCTCCTTTTGGCTGGGCGACGCACCGGGGAGTCCGGGGTCGTGCTGAAATTGCGATTTCTGATATGCCGACTGGATGCCGGAAAGATTCAATATGGCCGGGTCCTTGAGCCGGTCCTTGAACGCTTAGGGAGTCTATGCCATTGATGCGGCCTTTCGGCTTCCATGGTCACCATGTGTCATGGTAGCTGGCAAATCTTTCATAGCGATTCCGGATCCCCGCTCAGATCCATCTTCTTCAAGGGCACGATCCGAGTATGGTATCGGATCTTGTAGCCCAGGTAGAGCGTAAGCACCAGGGGCACGCTGATGTAGGTGATGCCGATTTCCTGCCAGTTCCAGTTGACGAAGGCCTCGATGTTCTGCCCGCCGATGACAATGACGCATAGGATCAGAGCCAGAATAGGCCCCAGGGGGAAGAGCTTGGCGTGGTATCGCAGCTCCTCAACACGATGGCCCTGGGCCACCCATGCGCGGCGGAAGCGGTAATGGCTCAGGGCGATGCCGATCCAGACGATGAATCCGGTCAGTCCCGAAGCGGCCACCAGCCACATGTAGATCCTCTGGCCGAAGATGCTGGAGGCGAAGGTCGCCAGGGAGACCACCAGGGTGGCGACCAGCGAGGCCATGGGTATGCCATGACGGGTGGTATGTCCGAAGAAGGCGGGGGCGTAGTGGTCCTTGGCAAGGGCGTAGAGCATTCGAGTGGAGGCGTAGACCCCTGAGTTGGCGGACGAGAGGACCGAGGTCAGAATAATGGTGTTCATGACGCTGGCTGCCGAGGCCAGGCCGGCCCGCTGGAAGACCAGGGTGAATGGCGACATGGCAATATCCCCTTCTGAGGAGCTCAGCAGATTGGGGCTGGTGTAGGGGATCAGGGCGGCGATGACGAAGATGGAGAGCACATAGAAGAGCAGGATCCGCCAGAAGACATCGTTGATGGCCTTGGGGACCGCTTTGCCGGGGTTTTCGGATTCGCCGGCCGTGACCCCGATCAGCTCGGTGCCTTGGAAGGAGAAGCCGGCGATCAGGAAGACGTTGAGAATGGCGGCGAACCCTCCCACGAAGGGAGCGTCCTTGTAGGTGAAATTGCTCAGGCCCACAGCTGGACGAAACATGATTCCGCAGATCATGGCCAGACCGATGACCAGGAAGACGATCACCGTCACCACCTTGATCAGCGCGAGCCAGAACTCGGCCTCGCCAAAGGCCGACACGGTCAGGGCGTTGATTAGGAAGATGACTACTAGGACCAGCAGGCTCCAGATCCATCCTGGGATGTTGGGCAGCCAGTACTGGATCAACAGGGCGGCGGTGGAGATGTCCACAGCCACGGTAATGGCCCAGTTCAGCCAGTAGTTCCAGCCCATGGCAAAGCCCAGGGCCGGATCCACGTAGCGGGCGCTGTATGCGGAGAAGGATCCCGACACAGGCAGGTGTGTGGCCAGCTCGCCCAGGCTGGTCATCAGAAAATAGACCATGACGCCCATGGCCGCGTAGGCCACCAGGGCGCCTCCTGGCCCTGCCTTGGCAATAGTGGAGCCGGAGGTCATGAATAGTCCGGTGCCGATGCAGCCGCCTAGGGCGATCATGGAGACGTGCCGGGTCTTGAGGTTGCGTTGGACCCGGTCGGTGGATGCGGAAGGAGTGTCCTTTCCGCTCTGCCTGGTCGCCATAACTGCTCTTTTCCTCGAACTGACCTGAGAGCTCTATGACGACGGTTTCGACCGGCTCCGTTCACACGGAAGCCAGGTAGGTGGCTTGCCCGTCCGTGACACTGTACATAGCGCTCCGCAACCTCGGGTTGCGACAGTCCCGGACCTGTTCGACCCGGGCCCAACGGAGCGGATGGGCGGATCCGAACCGTTTCGGCCGGACCTCCTTTCGCTGGGCATGCACGACACCGCACTGTCTGTTCCCAGTTACTGATAGGTTCGGCGACCTCTTCAGTGGCTTTGCAATTACGGGTAAGCATAGAGCGGTTCTCAGACAAGACTCAAACGGCTTCCCTGTCTTCGATGACGATTGGTGAGGTCTGCTTATATCACTGCCGTGCTTGTCGCTGGGTCAGCTGGTAGGCCACCAGGAGGACGATCAGCCAGATGGGCCCGGCGATAACGGCCACTCGGTAGCTGGACGAGAAGCACATGAGCACTACGATCATGGCCAGGAAGGCTAGGACCGCCCAGGGAGTCACCCGAGCAAAGGGCAGCTTGAAGTGCAGGGCGTTCAGAGCGCTTTCGCCGGTCTTGCCCGCCAGGTCGCCGGGGCCCTCGCCACGGGCGACAGCACGCCGGAAGAGCATCTCGGTCACCATGATCATGGACCAGTTGATGATGGCCGAGATCGTGGCGATGCTCATCAGGTAGTTGAAGGCGAACTGTGGCCAGCGAAAGACCACGACCACGGCCAGGGCGATGATGCAGGCCGAGGTCAGCACTCCTGCGTAGGGCACGCCTCCCTTGGACAGCCGTCCCAGATACTTGGGAGCATTGCCCTGCCGAGCCAGGGAGAAGAGCATGCGGGAGTTGGAGTAGAGGGCCGAGTTGTAAACGCTCATGACCGCTGTCAGACAGACGAAGTTGAGGATGCCTGCGGCTGCGTGGACTCCGACTGAGTCGAAGATCTGGACGAAGGGGCTGATGACCATGCCTTGGGCGTTGGGCTTGCCGATGGCATTCCAGGGAACCACGGCCATGATCACCCCAAGCGTCAGGATGTAGAAGACCAGAATCCTCCAGATGATGGCGTTAGTGGCCTTGGGGATGGTCCGGCGCGGATCGGAGGCCTCTCCGGCGGTGATGCCGATGAGCTCGGTGCCGCCGAAGCTGAACATGACCACCGCCAGCGACATGAGCAGACCGGTCCACTGGCCGTTGGACCCGTGACGCATGAGTCCGTTGGGCATGAATCCGCCGCCTACGGTGAACCAATTGGCGAAGGAGGCCCGCAGGCCGTTGGCCGTGGGCAGGGCCATGACCACGACGGCCAGGCCGCCTATGATCATCGCAATGATGGCCGCTATCTTGATGATGGCGAACCAAAACTCGAACTCGCCGAACTTGCTGACTCCCATCAGGTTGGCGGCCGTGATGACCACCAGGAAGAAGGCTGCGGATACCCATGCGGGTATTGCCGGGAACCAGAAGTTGACGAAGGTGCCTACCACGGAGAGCTCGACCATGGACACCAGCACATAGTTCATCCAGTAGTTCCATCCCGACACAAAGCCCGCCCGCTTGGACCAGTAGCGGGTGGCGTAGTAGCTGAAAGCGCCGGACTTGGGGTCTTCCACGCTCATTTCGCTCATGGCTCTGACGATCATGAAGATGGCCAAACCGCCTATCAGATAGGCGATGATGATGGCCGGCCCTGCCAATGAGATGGATTCCCCGGACCCGTAGAAGAGTCCCGTTCCGATGGCGCCGCCCAGCGAGATGAGCTGGATGTGCCTGTTCTTCAGGGTTTTGCGCAGGTCCTTGCTCTGCGACTCCTTGGGTTGATCCATGGGGATGTCATTCCTTAGATGGTGGTAGTTGTCAGCTGAATATGGCCGGCTGACAGGGCCAACCCTATCGGAGTCGTCCGAGCTGAATGACTATGCCTTTGCATTGTGGAATAGAGGCGTCCGCCATATGAGACAGTCAATTCACAGAATGGTGACTGTCTGGTCCTACCATGGGCGTCGGTGCCTGCCGTCTGTTCCCGGTTATCGGCACCTCTGTGATATTGCTGTCCTACCGGCCTCGATGGGCGTCTCTTTCTGGCTGGCGATAATAGATGGGTTGTGAAGACAAGGAGGTGCAGTCAGATGAATCGTAAGGCCAATGGCCCTTCGGCACAGCAGAATCAAGGTGACGGCACCTCGGCAGGCGACGGCATGGAACGCGGTCTGAGCAACCGTCATGTGCAGTTCATCGCCATCGGCGGCACCATCGGCACCGGGCTCTTCCTGGGGTCGGGCAAGTCCATAGCGCTGACCGGACCCTCCATCATTCTGGTCTACATCGGGGTGGGACTGATCATGTACCTGCTCATGCGGGCCATCGGCGAGCTCATGTATCGCAGCCCTGTCCAGCACACCTTCATCGCCTTCATCAGTCGCTACCTGGGCCAGGGTTGGGGATCCTTCGCAGGCTGGTCCTACTGGATCGTGCTCATCCTGATCGGCATGTCCGAGCTGACTGCCGTGGGCACCTACTTCGTCACTTTCTTCGGCACCTTCGGCATTGATCTGAGCGCCTGGCGGGGGCTGATCGAGCTGTGCTTCCTGGCAGCCATGGTGTGTGTCAACCTGATTGCCGTGCGGGTCTTCGGGGAGACCGAGTTCTGGTTCTCCATGATCAAGATCACCCTGATCCTGGCCATGATTGCCACGGCCGTGGTCATGGTCATCACCGGATTCCACTATCCGGCGGTTCACATGCCGGGACAGGATCGGATCAGCCCGGCCGGCCATGCGGGCCTGGACAACATCACCACCGGTCTGAGCCTGGCGCCCAACGGGTGGATGGCCTTCTTCATGAGCTTCCAGATGGTCTTCTTCGCCTACGAGATGATCGAATTCGTGGGAGTGACCGTCTCCGAGACCCAGAATCCCCGCAAGGTCCTGCCCAAGGCCATCAACCAGATCATCCTGAGGGTGTTGATCTTCTATGTGGGCGCCTTGATCGCCATCATGCTGATCGTGCCCTGGCGCTCCTTCCGCCCCAACGCCGACGGCAGCTTCACCTCGCCATTCGTCATGGTCTTCCGCTACGCCGGCGTCGACTGGGCGGCTGCTCTGGTCTTCTTCGTGGTCATCACCGCAGCCAGCTCCTCGCTGAACTCCCTGCTCTATTCCGCTGGCCGCAACCTCTTCCAGCTGGCCGGCGCCGGCCGCTCTCCAGTAATGCGCAGCCTGCATACGATTTCGCGCCGCGGCAAAGTGCCCGCCAGGGCCATCGTCCTGTCCGGAGCGCTGATCCTCCTGTCCCCCCTGCTGCATCTGCTGCCTGGCTTCGAAGACACCTTCGTCCTGTTCACCTCCTGCTCCAGCGCGGTCATTATCTTCATCTACATCCTGACCCTGCTTGCTCACCGCCGCTACCGGACCAGCCCGGACTTCATGCCTGACGGGTTTATCATGCCGGCCTATCGGGTGACAGGAACGGTTGCCATCGTCTTCTTCATCCTGATCTACCTATCCCTCTTCCTGGCTTCCGATACCCGGTATCCGGCCATACTGGGATTGTTCTGGCTGTTGGTCTTCGGTGGCATTTGCCTGCGGAAGCATCGGGGCGAGACGACGCTGGCCGACTGATTCTGGCTTGGGCGAGAGCGAATTATATGGCCTGCTGAGGCAATAAACAAGTCTGGTTTTCATATTGTGCTTGGGCTAGATTGTTTTTCGGTAGCTGTCAAATCGACCTTCGTTGCTCTTAGGTTCGATGACGAGGCACTGACGAAGGAGATCATCGCCTATGGTTGCACAGGTCGGCAGGACACGGGCTGCCAAGGTCGCTGGCTCCCTGTTCTCATGCCTGCTCCTGGCCCTGGTGTTCCTGGTTCTGCAGACCCCGCAGTCGGCCATGGCGGCGAGCGGAGCCACGGATTACGACAGTTGGGCTCAGGTGGCCAGCTCCGTGTCTCGCCAGCTGGACCGAGGGTGTGAGGACTATGCTCGTGGGGATCGCGCCGGAGCCGCCTCGCAATTCATGGGAGCCTACAACGTAGGTTACGTGGGCTCAGGATTCGTCTCGGTCGTGGAGTCGACCTTAGGCCAGGACAGGCGTAACGCTCTGGACGGCCAGTTCCAGGCCCTGCAGAATCAGGCCTATGCCCCGGATGCCGGGCAGGCTCTTATTCAGGGCAGTGAAAAGCTCAAGGCCGATCTGGCTGTTGCGTCCACCCAGCTGGATGCCACCGCAGGACTGGCCAATCCCCGGACCTACGCCAAGGCTCAGCAGGAGCAGATCAAGGCGGATCGTCAACGGCTGGATGCAGCCAAGAAGCATCGGAACAATGGCAAGGGCGACCGGACCTGGACCCAGGTGGTCCATGAGATGACGCCGATTCTCGATCAGGCGCTCGCCCAGGCTTCCAAGGGACAGGGCCAGGCGGGATCCGATCTGGTCAACAAGGCCTATTACCAGTATTACGAAAAGCTGGGCTTCGAAAAGAACGTCATGAACGCCATCAGCGGCAACAGGGTCTCTCAGGTGGAATATCAGTTCAAGGAGACCCGGATGGCCATGGTGGCGGGCAAGCCGGCCAAGACCCTGGTGAACGACCTCAAGAGCATGCTGATCGAAGACGCGGCCACTCTGGACGGAGGCGCCGCGGACCATGTCAACGGGTGGACGACCTTCCTGACCTCCGCCTTCGGCCAGGCCTTTGTGGTTCTGCTGAGGGAGGGGCTGGAGGCCATCCTGGTGGTGGCGGCCATCATTGCCTACCTGGTCAAGTCCGGCCATAAAGACAAAGTTCGGCACATCTACTGGGGCATTGCAGCGGGCCTCGTGGCCAGCGGGCTGGTGGCCCTGCTTTTCACTCTGCTCTTCAACGGGAATGGTCCCCAGCAGGAGATCCTGGAGGGCGTGGTGGCCCTGGTAGCCATGCTCATGCTGCTCTATACCAGCAATTGGATGCTGTCCAAGTCCTCTGTGGAATCCTGGAACCACTACATCCGAAGCCGGACAGTGGCTGCCATCTCGAAGGGCAGCGTTATCTCCCTGGCCCTGCTCTCCTTCCTGGCGGTCTTCCGGGAGGGGGCTGAGACGGTCATGTTCTACCAGGCCATCTTCGCCATGGCTCCGGGCGGCAGACGGGAGATCTGGACCGGTTTTGCGGCTGCCGCTGTAGTGCTGGTCATCGTCTTCGTGCTCATCCGTTTCACGTCGGTCAAAATCCCCATCCGGCCTTTCTTTATCATCACCAGTCTGCTCATGGCGGTCATGGTGGTCATCTTCGCCGGGGGCGGCGTCCATGCCCTGATCGAGGGTGACCTGGTGCCGGCCACCTACCTGCCCGGGGTGCCCACCAGCGATTGGATCGGGCTGTATCCCTACACGCAGACCATCGGCGCTCAAATCCTGGCAGCCCTGGTCGTGGTCGTGCTGGCAATTGTGTCGACCCGCCGCCTGCGCAAGCAGGAGCAATCGCAGTCGAATCAGGACTCCGGCGGGCCCCCGTCGGCAGCCGTCCATCAGACGGAGGCCGATCAGGCCGTCGAAGGGGCTGTGCCCTCCGAGGTCACGGCATCTATGCAAACACCAAAAAGCGAAGGACAATCATGAAGAAGAGACAATTGACCGCCCTGGTCGCGCTGGTGCTCTCAGGCACTCTGGCCTTGGCGGGGTGCGGCTCCAGCGGGTCAGGCACCCGTGAGGCCCCCGCGCCTGAGGCTTCCAGCAGCTCCCAGTCTGATGGCAAGGGGGCTGGATTCGAGGAGATTCCCATCCCGCCGGACGATCAGCAGAAGGGTCCTCTGAACATCGGCACAGTCTTCTTCCAGCCCATCGACATGGAGCCCGCATCCATGGGTCTGAAGGCGGCCGATGCCAGCCTGCATCTGGAGGCTGATATTCACGCCCTGCCCAACAACAACCTAGGCTATGCCAAGGGCGAGTTCATTCCGGATCTGACCGTCAACTACACCATCCAGAACAAGGATGACCCCAACGACAAGCAGTCCGGCACCTTCATGCAGATGAACGCCTCGGATGGCCCGCATTACGGGGCCAACATCAAGATGGAGAAGGCCGGATCCTACAAGCTGACCTATTCTATTGATTCCCCGGAGAAGAAGGGTTGGATGCTGCACGTCGACCCGGAGACCGGCGTGAAGGGTCACTTCTGGACCGAGCCTATCGTGGTCAGCTGGGACTGGGACTACACGCCCCACCAGTGGTAAGCTGCTATGCACCATGCTTGAGCAATTTGTCACGGTGTTGCCGGGGACGCTGGCTCCGGCCCTCCTGGTCATGGTTTTCAGCGTGCTTCTAGGGGTGGGCGAGGGCCGCGATCGGCCCCGTTCCTCCTCCTGGCGACTGATTGGCCTAGGGGTCGGCGTGCTGGGGGCGCTGGTCTTTGCCCTCCTGCGCGCCACCGTGATTATTAACCGCCGGACCATGGTCAACTACCCGACCCTGATAGCTTGTGTTCTGGCTGATCTGGCGGCCATTGCGGTGGTGCTGGCCGCCGACCGGCTGGTTGCGGACAGGCATCGCCGCCCCTGGGCCATGGATCTGGCTAACGGCTTGGCGGCCCTGGCTATAGCCCTGACGACCTTCCGAGCCCTGCCCGATGTCATTCTGCAGCTTACGGCCTTTGTAGAGCCGGGGGAGCCTGTGCTGACCTCGGCCATGCTCCTGCGCGCCCTGGGCTTCTTGCTCGGTCTGGCTGCCGCTGTGACGGTGGCTGCCATTCTGAGGACCATGCGTAACTCCTGCCCCCGGATAGCCTTCCTCCTGGCCGCCCTGCTCATGGTGGTCCTGCTGCTGGTCCGGCACGGCGTAGCCCTGGTGGCCCTGATGCAGACCACCGGCCTGGTTCTTCTGCACGGCTGGGCTTTCCGAGTCATGGCCCTGGGATACAACGCCGACCTGATCCTGGTTCTTGCCCAGGTTCTGGTCTTCATCATTCCAGTCCTGGCCTGCCTGGCTGCAGGCTGGCACATGCCGGTGACCGGAGCCTCCACAGCCGACGACCGCAGCCACCGGGCCTTCCGCCGAAGGGCCTTGGCGTCGGCGGCCTGGAGTCTGGTGGCCATGATCGGCGTCACCCTGGCTCTGACCGTGGGAACGGCCAAGGCTCACCAGGTGCCCGTGCTCTCGCCTCCGGAGCGGTACTCCCTGACTGCCGATACGGCTACCATACGTTTCTCCCAGGTGGAGGATGGACACCTGCATCGATTCAGCTACCGGGCCAAGGACGGCACCGAGATGCGCTTTATCATCATCCGCAAGAATGGCGCGGCCTATGGTGTCGGTCTGGATGCCTGCGAGAACTGCGGGGATGCGGGCTACTACGAAAAAGACGGCAAGATCATCTGCAAGAAGTGCGACGTAGCCATCAACCTGGCCACCATCGGGTTCAAGGGCGGCTGCAATCCCGTCCCTCTGCCCTACAAGACCGGCCGGGGCGCCATACTGATCAGCACCGCCGATCTGGATGCTCTGTCATTGCACTTCAAGAGCTAAGAGAGGGAGGGAGCGGTTGGTATGTTCTTCATGCGAATGATGCTGCGGTCATTCAGCCGCCAGTTCGGGCGAAGAATGCTCATCGCCGTCACAGTCTGCCTGTCGGCCTGCGTGGCTACGGCCATGCTGGGGGTGGTCTTCGACGTAGGCGACAAGCTCAACGCGGAGCTGTCCACTTATGGATCCAACATCACGGTCCAGGCCAAGGCGGATGCCGTGGTCTCCGACCTCTACGGCGACCAGGGGGGCGGCT
Source organism: Bifidobacterium asteroides (assembly GCF_003202695.1). Lineage (GTDB taxonomy): Bacteria > Actinomycetota > Actinomycetes > Actinomycetales > Bifidobacteriaceae > Bombiscardovia > Bombiscardovia asteroides_G. The sequence goes on along the minus strand of NZ_QGLL01000010.1, from coordinate 12,900 downwards.
CCTCGGCCGACGAGTCCACGCCCACCGCTTTCCTCAAGGAGTCCCAGGTGCCCAAGATCAAGACCATCTTCTGGGCCTACAACATCACCGACTTCGCTCCGCGACTGGACCTTCGCGGCACCGTGGACCAGGTAGGCGCCCCCTTGGTGGGCACCTGGTTCGGTCGGACCGTCAAGGTGGACAGCGGCGAGAGCAGCACCGCAGGTCTGAAAGGTCTTCGGCCCTGGTGGAAGGTTCAAGGCCGTTGGCCCAAGGACGAGGCTGGGCCCGGCGGCGGGACCGAAGCCATGATGGGCAAAGAACTGGCTGCACGGCTGGGCGGCCGTCAGGTTGGCGACCAGGTCAAGGTCGACCTGGGTGATCAACAGCGGACCGTCACCATTGTGGGTATCTTCGACTCCGGTGATGCTGATGCCGCCTCCCTCTACCTGCCCACCAAGCCATTGCAGGAGATGTCTGGTCTGACCGATCAGATCGACCAGGTGGAGGTCAAGGCTCTGACTACGCCCGAGAACGACCTGGCCCGCAAGGCCGCACGAAACCCTGCTGCCCTCTCCCAGGACGAATGGGAAACCTGGTATTGCACGGCTTACCCCTCATCCATCGCCTACCAGATCGAAGAGGCCATCCCCGGATCCATGGCCAAGCAGGTCAGACAGGTGGCAGCCCTGCAGGGCGACGTTCTGCAGAAGACCCAGGCGGTCATGATCCTGATGACTGTGCTCAGCCTGCTGGCGGCAGCCATAGCCGTGGCCAACCTGATGGCCTCCTCCATAAGCGAGCGCTCCTCGGAGTTCGCCCTGCTCAAGGCCTTGGGCGCCACCGACGGGGCTGTGTCCAGACTGGTGCTGGCCGAGACGGCCCTGATCGCCCTGGCCGGGGCTCTGGTCGGCGCTCTGCTGGGCTCTGGAGTGGCTCAGATCGTAGGCAGGGTGGTCTTCGGCTCGGGCATTACCATGAGGCCCATGGTCTTTGTGCTGGTCTTCGTGCTGCTGGCCCTGACCGTGCTGCTGGCATCCATCTCGTCCATCAGATCGATTCTGCGGCTTCGGCCGGCGGAGGTGCTTCATGGCCGCTGATCGCCATAAGAGCCATATGACCAATACCCGCATGTTCCTGACTATGCTCTTCGGGGCTGTCTTTCGTCGCCGGGGACGGGCCCTGATGGCCGTAGTGGCCTCCTTGGTCGGTGCGGCCACCCTCTTCTGCCTGGCGGCGGTCTGCATCGAGGCCCCTAGGCAGATCAATCAGGAGATGCGCTCCTACGGAGCCAACCTGGTCGTCTCGCCCATTCAGGGGGGCAATCGGTCCGGGTCCGGCATCGAGCAAGGCATGGTGGACCATACTACCCATATGGTGACCGCCAAGGCCCCAGCCCGGTACGCTACCTATCGATATGAGACGGTGCAGGTCAATGCCGGCGCCCGCGTGATGGCCGGCATCCATCCCGACCAGGTGCGTCAGCTCAACCGTCACTGGAGCGTGGAGGGTTCCTGGCCCCGGCCCGGTTCGGTCATGGTGGGGCGGGACCTGGCTGATTCGCTAGGGCTGACCACCGGCCAGCAGATGACCATCGGCTACCCCGCCGGACAGGTCACCATCACAGGCAAGGCCGGAGGCCAGGGCCGTGACTTTCGAGTGGGGGGCATTGTCGATACCGGCGGCTCCGAGGATCGGATCATCTACGCCGACCTGTCTGATCTGGAGCTCCTGACCGGGGATAAGAGGGGTACCGATGTTATCGAATATTCGGTCAACACCATGACGTCTGGCCTAAAGACCATCGCCAACGACATCAACGACATGACCTCCATGGGGGTCAAAGCCAGACCGGTCACCAGAATCACAGCGGGCGACAGCCATACCATAGCCATGCTCCAGTCGCTTTTCTGGCTGGTCTCGGTGGTGGTGCTGGTCCTGACCTTTGTGGGCGTTGGGACCACCATGGCCTCCATCGTCTCCCAGCGGCGCAGCGAGATCGGCCTGCGCAAGGCCCTTGGCGCCTCCTCGCGGGGAATAGCCATGGAGTTTCTGGCGGAGTCGGCCTGCTATGGATTGGCAGGAGGACTGATCGGCACAGCCCTGGGCTATGGCTTTGCCCGGCTGCTCTGTCTGTCCGTCTTCCAGCGGCCGCTGGGATTCAACTGGTGGCTGGCCCTGGGCACGGTCCTGCTGAGCGTGGCCATATCCATGATCGCATCCATTCGGCCGGTCCTCCGGGCTTCGCGTATCGACCCGGCCCTGGTTCTGAGGGAGGAATGACAATGACGCAGGCAAAGGCGAGCGAGGGCCAGTCGGGCGGCGGCATGCTGCTGGATCTGGACCATGTTTCCAAGATCTACGGTGATCTGCATGCCCTGGACGACCTGAACCTGAGCGTCCCGCAAGGTCAATGGCTGGCCGTGGTGGGGTCCTCCGGCTCAGGCAAGACCACGCTGATGAACATTCTGGGCTGCATGGACACGCCCAGCCGTGGCTCGGTCCGTCTGCAGGGGCGACCGCTGGAGGACTTGAGCCAGTCCCAGCTGGCCGATGTGCGCAAGAACGTGATCGGCCTGGTCTTCCAGAAGTTCTACCTGGTCCCGCATCTGACCGCATTGGAGAATGTCATGGTGGCCCAGTACTACCATTCGGTGGTGGATGAGGACCAGGCCATGAAGGCCCTGGATCGGGTAGGTCTGGCGGATCGGGCCCGGCACCTGCCCAGCCAGCTTTCGGGCGGCGAGCAGCAGCGGGTCTGCGTGGCCCGGGCGCTGATCAACGAACCCAAGCTGATTCTGGCTGACGAGCCCACTGGCAACCTGGACGAGGCCAATGAGCGGATTGTGCTGGACCTCTTTCGGCAATTGCATGACCAGGGAACCTCCCTGATCGTGGTCACCCATGATGCCTTAGTGGCCTCATGCGCTCAGCGGGAGATCATGCTCAACCACGGTGTGCTGGCTGGCGAGCAATGGAATGATGAGGAGGCCAAGCGCGCCTACCTCGCAGCCGGAGGTCGGCCGGCCTTCAGCGGAGCTCCTGGCGATTCCGGGGACCAGAATATTCCGGTGGGCTTCCATGATCCCACTAAAATAGCCAAGACAGGCGGGTCTCTGCCGGGATCAGCCGCTGAATCAGAAGGAGGACGCTGAGATGGCCACAAGCAAGTCTCGCGGACTGGTTACGGCTTCGGCAACATTAGCGACGCTGGTGGCGGTCGGCTCCCTCCTAGGAGGTTGCGGAAGCCAGCAGGCCAAGCCCATGGACGACGAGTTCGCCGGATCAGGCGCCGAGTCCAGCTCTGCTCCAGAGTCGGGAGCCGGCGCTGCGGGCGAGGGCAATCCCATGGCCGTCTCCCGTGATGGACTGCCGACTGCTCCGGCTGATACGGGCAACTATCACGACGGCACCTACGCTCTGACGGGCAAGTACGGGCGTGACGGGGCTGACAGCATCGATGTGGATCTTGACCTGTCGGGAGGCAAGGTGAGCCGGGTACAGGTCCAGGGGCATTCCGACTCGCCCATCTCGCGGGGCCATATGGAACGCTTCGCCCAGGCTGTGCCTGGCGTAGTCCAAGGGCGCCCGCTCAAGGACCTCAAGGTGGAAAAGGTGGCTGGGGCCAGCTGGACCTCGGACGCCTTCAACAAGGCCCTGGACCTTGCTCGGCTGGAGGCTTCGGCGGACAGGTCTTCCTGAAATCCAAACCGAAAGGCTGCTATGCCCAACGTTCGGCATTCGATGCCTTAGAGCGCCAACAGGCCGCTAAACTCTGCGATGGCGTGCTGTACGTACGAGTAGCAGGCTTTACGGGTGGCGGAAACAGAAGGGGCGAGGTTTCGACTCCCCACCCCTTTTCAGAGCTTTATGGCTTTATCGGCCGCGTAGCTATCGGTCGCCTCAGGCCAACTAGCGATCCCACCAAGGCCGCAGCGGGTAGGTGTCCGTGCCGGTCTCGGGATCGGGCTTGATGCACTGGAACTGGTGTATCTGAATGTTGTCGAGCTCGAAGTTGAGCCGTGCGCCGGCCATGTACAGGCCCCAGAGCCGTGCCTTCGGCGCGCCCACCATGGGCTTGGCCTGGTCCCAATGCTCCTGGAGGTTCTCGGTCCAGTGCTTGAGGGTCAGCGCATAGTGCTGACGCAGGTTCTCCTGGGTGATGACCTCGAAGCCGGTGTCCTGAATGGCCAGTTCGATCTCGGCCGGGCTGGCCAGCTCGCCGTCGGGGAAGATGTAGCGGTCAATGAAGCCACCGGCCCTCTTGTGGTCGTGGGAGTTGGTGCGGGTGATCTGGTGGTTGAGCAGGATGCCGCCGGGGCGCAGCTTGTCCATCATCTCCTTGAAGTAGGAGGGGTACTGCTTGTAGCCCACATGCTCCATCATGCCGATGGAGCAAATTCCGTCGAATCCGGACTCAGGAACGTCGCGGTAGTCCATCAGCCTGACCTCGGCCAGATCCTGCAGACCCTCCTGGCGGATCCAGTTCTGGGCCCATTCGACCTGCTCCTCGGCCAGAGTTACACCGATGACGTGAATGCCGCGGCGGGCCGCCGCGATCTCCATGGAGCCCCAGCCACAGCCCACGTCCAGCAGACGGTCGCCCTTGTTCAGGCGCATCTTGTCCAAGACCATGTTGAGCTTGTGCCACTGAGCGTCCTCAAGGCTGTTGTCCGCCTTCTCGAAGACGGCGCAGGTGTAAGTCATGGAGGAGCCCAGGAAGAGCCGGTAGAAGTCGTTGGACTGGTCGTAATGGTAGCTGACTGTGGCTGCGTCCCCCCGGCGGGTGTGGGGGCGGATGCCTTCGGTCAGTCGCTTGGCCAGGGAGGGCCCCTCGATGGCCGGCGGCTCGGGCACGCGTACACCATGAGAGAAGACGGCCGCAGCTGCACGGGCCAGCTCCATCCTGCTGGGATGCTTGACGAAGTGCTTGAGACCCATCAGCTCCTTGAGAACCTGGTAGGGGTTGCCCGGCAGCAGCTCTGGAGAGTCCAGATCGCCCTGCAGGTAGGCGCGGGCCAAGCCCAGGTCGTTAGGGTTCTCTGTGATGTAGTACATGGCACGGGAATTCTTGACTTCCAGATGCAGCGGCGCTTGCTCCTGCCCGAAGACCGACCCGTCAAAGGCGGTCACCTGCACAGGCGCGTCAGGGGTGAGGAAGAGCCCGATCATCTCGGCTACAGTCATCTTGCTTTTGGCCATGAAGCCCCCTTGTTCGTGACCCGGGCATGACAGATCATGGCGGGTCTGATAGTTGATGAATATAGGTACTGTCTTCACATTACCCCCGACACTGGTCCCTGTTGGTGCCATGTTCGGTGAATTATTCCGCATGGGAAACCTTGATCGGGTACAGACTCTTTGGTTAGGCTGAACGAGGATCCCAGAGGGAATCCGAACACGGAGGCAACCAGGGAATGAGCGGTAGCGGTTCAGCGATAAACAGTGCGGATGAAGCCTGGATTCAGGACACTCTTGCCAGATTAGGACATTCACGCTTTCGGGCTGGATTCTCTCTATCGGCCAAGGATCGCGCCTATGCTCGCGCCAAGGGCAGGGATACCATCGACCGCCATGCCCATGAGATGCTGGCCAAGCGTGTGGGGCCTGCTCATCCGCTCAAGGATGGCAAACAGACCCCCTACCGTGGGCATCCGGTCTTCACGGCCCAGCATGCCACAGCAACCTGCTGCCGGGGGTGCATTGAGCGCTGGCATCACATTCCGCGCGGCCGGTCTCTGACCGATGCAGAGGTTGATGTCCTGGCCAGGCTGGTCATGGCTTGGATCGAGCGCGACCTAGTCAGCCATCCGATCCACCCGGCCTGATAGCGCTCACTATTTCTTCTTCTTAGCGCCTGTGCGGGAAAGGCCCAGAAGCTTGCGCGCCTCAGTAGCCAGCTTTTTCGGTGTCTTGCGCACGCCGCTCTCTTCGGCGTCCTTGATGATGGTCTTCACATCCAGATCGGGGTTGCGGTCCTGTGTGGCCACCAGGTCGCGCGCCTCCTGACGATTGAGCACGGTGGGCAGGGTGCCGGGCATGGGGCGCCGGGCGGTCTCCGCCAGGAAGAGCACAGTGATCAGTCCGCAGGTCGAGGTGAACATAATCCAGTAGGCAGGTGCCAGAGACTTGCCGGTCGCAGTTACCAGACCCTCCATAATGACAGGCGCAGTGCCGCCGAAGACGGCCACAGCCAGGTTGTATGACAGTCCCATGCCGCCGTAACGAGAGGCAGTGGGGAAGAGGGCAGGCAGGGTGGAGGCCAGGTTGGCTACGAAGAAGATGACCGGGATGGCCAGCAGAACCAGTCCGCCGAAGACGGCGCCAGTGGTCTCACGCTCCAGCAGGCGGAAGGCCGGCAGGGACAGGCACAGTCCGGTGAGCGCCCCCATGAATAGGACTTTCTTGCGCCCGAAGCGGTCGGACAGTGCTCCGGTGATGGGGATGCAGCAGGCCACCATGAGCAGGACCGGCAGGGAAAGCAGGTTGGCCTGGGCCGTGTTGTAGTGCAGGGTGCCCGACAGGTAGGTGGGCATGTAGGCGGTCAGCGTGTAGCTGAGGGTGTTTGCTGCAGCCACCAGGATGAAGGCCATGAGCAGTTCCCGCCAATAGCCCCGGATCAGGTCCAGCAGGCTCTTGTGCTGGCTCTTGGTTTTCTCGTCGCTGGCGTCCTGTGCCTGACGGAAGGCGGGGGTGTCCTGGACCTTGGCCCGGAAGTAGACCGCGATGGCGGCCAGTGGCAGTGCGATGATGAAGGGGATGCGCCAGCCCCATGACAGCATGGCCTGCGGGGAGATGGAGAACTCCAGCAGGGAAACCAACGCCGCCCCGAAGGCGTAGCCCAGATAGGATCCCACATCCAACAGGGAGGCGAAGAAGCCGCGATGTCGATCCGGTGAGTATTCGGTGACCATGGTCGAGGCCCCCGCATATTCGCCGCCTGTGGAGAAGCCTTGGATCAGCTTGAGCACGATGAGCAGAATGGGCGCTAGAGGGCCGACAACAGCATAGCTGGGCAGGAGGCCGATCAGCAGGGTGGCTGCGGACATGCTCAGCAGGGTGAAGGCTAGGATGCGCTGGCGACCGATCTTGTCGCCCAGCTGGCCCAGAACCACGCCGCCCAGGGGTCGGGCGACGAAAGTGACGGCGAAGACGCCCAGAGAGAAGAGCCGCTGTACGGCATCGGATGCGTCGGACAGGAAGACGCGGCCAATGGTCACTGCCAGGTAGCCGTAGACCCCCACGTCATACCATTCCATGAAGTTACCGACCACGGTGCCGGCGATGGCCCGTTTGAGTGTGGATCTGTCCACTACGTTGATATCGGTCAGATGCAGACGCTCGCTCCAGCCGCGATGCGGCCTGGGATTCTGCTTGCGGGCCTTGCGTTTTGCTGCCGCCTGCTGCTTCTTCAGTTGCTTGGCTGTCTGTCGATCACGCTGTTTCTGCTCGCGCTGGCCGCTCTTTTTTGCAGCCGAAATTTTATCGTCCTCTGCCATTGTTCCTTCTCCGGCCACTAGGCCGTTGTTCCTCTTTTCCGCCTTTGTGATTTCCCTATCTGCCTCTTCCTTTAGCGGTTTTCACAAAAATGTCATAAATACAAAGCTTACCACGCCCTCTGTTGTGGACTGCGAAAGGGCCATGCTCCAGACTCACAGCCCACTTAGCAGGCTTCGCTCCAGTCCTCGAGGAATCCGAGGTTCCGGTAGTCAGGATCAGGTGGATGGCAGACGCTCTGATCGGTCTCTTCTCTAAGCTCGTTCGGGAAGAGGCTGGGCTTGAGGATTGTCGTTCCAGCGTTGGCAGTGGATGCTGTAGGCGGTCCGAACGAGCGCTTGGGCGCGCTCACGAGCAGCATCAGGATCGTGTTAAATACTTAAGTCAGGCTGCTTCCTTTGCAGCTGGATGGGGACTATGTCAATCTGCCGGGCAAATGGAACGGTTCGGTTGTAGAGGCCCGGATCCGTCCGATCGTTTCTCGTGATTTCAGCGGTTTTCCTCCGCTAGATTCAGTCGGCGTAATGCATGTTTAGGAATGTACCGGGTCGGCCGGTGTCGGGTGCCCAAGTCAATGTGCATCGTGAGGGCGGCTTCGTTTGAGCGTGCCGGATGAAAAACGGGCCCGCCCGTTGGGGGAGGCACGTCACGACGTGATCCCTTGGAACGGGTGGGCTCTGCTCGGTGAAAGAGCGGTCCTGTCAAGCTTTCAGGAAGTCAGGATCAGCAAAGGCGGGGTTAGGATAGGTGTAGAATCCTTGTCCCGAATCCTTGCCGGTCTTGCCCTCGTCCATCATCTTCTGGATCTTCTCCATGAAGGGCTTGAAGTCTGGGTTGTCGCCCTGCTGCTCCTTGGTGATGTTGAAAGCTGTCCGCAGCCCCACCACGTCAAAGATGGCAAAGGGTCCCATGGGGGCGCCCGTGCCGATCATCCAGGTCTTGTCCACGGTCTCTGGGTCTGCAATGTCGTGGCCCCAGAGGTGGGCGGCGGCGTTGAGCAGGGGAATGAGAAGGGTGTTCAGGACGTATCCGGGCTGCTCCTTCTTCAGGACGATGGGAACCATGCCGATTTCCTTGGCATAGTCCACGATTTCGTTGAAGACCCTGGGGTCAGTCTGCTCGGAGCCCATGATCTCTGCGGTGTTGTTCAGCCAGACCTGGTTGGCGAAGTGCATGTTCAGGAACTTGTCCGGCCTGCCCGTGTCGGGTGCGAAGGTGCTGGGTACGTAGGTGGACGAGTTGCTGGTGAAGATAGTATCCTCGGGTGCCAGTTTGGCCAGGCTCTGGTAGAAGTCGTGCTTGATGGAGGGCTTTTCGGGGACGGCTTCGATGACCAGATCGGCGTTCTTGACAGCCTCAGCCATGTCCGAGCTGTACGACATGTTGTTCAGGCCTGCATCGAACTGCTCGTCGGTGGCGTTAATGTCATGCTTGTAGGAATCGCGCAGGTTCTTGACGCGCTCCTCTGCCGCCGCTACAGCCTGGTCGTTGATGTCGTAGATCGTCACCTTCTTGCCTTTGAAGGCAGATTGATAGGCGATCTGGCTGCCAAGCACACCGCCGCCAGCAACCGTGACATTATGAATGTTCGTCATAGAAACCTCTTTCATTTGTGGTATCCATCCTTGGATACGCTCTTCTATAATAGAGTCAGGTCTTGGAAGGGCCTGGCTCACAGATGCGGCAGACAGACGATCAGGCCTTGAGGAAGTCCTCATCCTTGTAGCGCGGGTTCGGATAATCATAGAATCCATGGCCCGCGTCACTACCCGTCTTCCCCTCGTCGAGCATCTTCCGGACCTTCTCCAGGAAGGGCTTGAAGCCAGGGTCGTCGCCTTTCTGCTCCTCGATGATGTTGTAGATGGTCCGCAGGCCGACCGCATCATAGGCGCCGAAGGGGCCAACGGGCGAGCCAGTGCCGATCATCCAGGTCTTGTCGATGGTTTCAGGGTCTGCTATGTCATTGCCCCAGAGGTAGCCGGCATCCTCCAGGAAGGGGACCAGCAGGCTGTTGAGAATGTATCCGGGCTGCTCCTTATGGAGAGGGATGGGGACCATGCCGATTTCCTTGGCATAGTCCACGATTTCGTTGAAGATGTCGGGGTCGGTCTGGTCGGAGCCCATGATCTCGGCGGTGTTCATGCGCCATACGTGATTGGCGAAGTGAAGGCAGAGGAACTTAGCCGGACGACCGGTGTCGGCAGCATAGGTGCTGGGGACGTAGGTGGAGGAGTTGCTGGCGAAGATGGTCTTCTCGGGGGCTACCTTGGCCAGGCTCTGATAGAAGTTGTGCTTGATGGAGGGTTTCTCGGGGACGGCTTCGATGACCAGATCGGCGTTCTTGACGGCTTCAGCCAGGTCTGCGCTGTAGCTCAGATTATTCAGCCCTGCATCGAACTGCTCGTCGGTGGCGTTGATGTCCCGCTTGTAGAGGCCGCGACGGTTCTTGATCCGCTGCTCAGCTGCTGCAATGGCCTCATCGTTGATGTCGTAGACTGTGACTTTCTTGCCCTTGAATGCTGATTGGAAGGCGATCTGGCTGCCCAGCACCCCGCCGCCGGCCACCGTGACATTCTCAATGTTCGTCATGAGAAACTTCTTTCATTATCTGGCATCCTGCGTTGGACGCAATGCTCATTTTAGCGGAAAGACACAAGTCGAATAGCAAGGGGTTTTGTGCCTAAAACGGCTATTTTCTAAGGAAATTCAGGTGGGTTCAGTTCCTTGCCGGTCACAGATAAATGTGTCTTATTACTCACATGGGATTGCCCGTATGGGGCAGTCCTGCCAGAGCGCAGCATCCGGCAAGGTGCCATGCACATACTGCCTGCACGATTCGCGCGTCTGGGTGTGGCTTTTGCAGCTTATGCGGGTGGCATTCAGAGAATCTGGCAGAATTCGATGGTCTCCTGGTTGGGGCCAATGACGTTGAAGTAGCGGATTCCGCGCTGCCAGAAGGTGGGAATGGATTGGACGGAGTCCTCTCTGATGTTCAATCCCATCTCCAGGGCATGCTCGTAAGCCGCATCGATGTCTGGTGCATCCAGCGCCCAGTGGTTGATCGCTCCGGTGCGCATGGGCGCAGGCTCACCCTCCCAGGTTTCGATGGTCAAATGACCTAGGCGCAGGAAGGCACAGCGGTTCTCGCCGTTGGGGTATATGCCGACCAGCTCGAATCCGAGTTTGTCGGTGTAAAAGTCGATGGTCTCGTCCAAGTCGCGGGCGATCATGCCCGAGTGCTGCAGATCTTTGGCATAGCCAGACATAGGTTTCATAATGGCCGCTCCCTTGGTGCCTTAAAGCTGTAACGCTTCCTGATGTCTACTCTAGACGGTTGGGCGTCCGGGCATATGAGGAGGGTGTTCAAAGGCACAAGGTGATGGAGGCTAACCAGGTGATGAGGTCTGAAATTTTCAGAAGTCTCCCCCAACTGCGTACAAGCGGACAGGCTCTTGCGATTGACAGGGAGTTGGGTGGCGATAATAGTCATGATCGTTAATTGTTTTCGATGGTGAGCTGATTGAGCACAGCACCATATCTCTGCTTAATATTGTCTTCTCCTTTGCAGAGGCCTAAATGGTATTTTCCGCGTCCAGTCAGGTTCGGTTTGGCGATCATGTAGTTGCGTATTAACGCGCAGGTGTTAGAGTATGGTTTAATGTCAAATCAACATTGATGTTGAAGTTGCTTCGTGAAGTCAAAGATGATTCATTCATAAAAGCGTCATGCGATTGCCGCTGGATAGCGGGAGGAACAATGATATCGGTAAAAAAGATTCTGACGAGCGGAACAGTCGTATTGTCAGTGTTGGGCTTGGCTGCATGCGGCAGTTCTCAATCCGGGGGGCAATCAGATGCCGCAGGGTCTACGGAAATTACAGTCTGGGCTTGGGAAAAGACATATCAAACTGTAATAAAGCCGTTTGAAGCCAAGTATCCTAATATCAAAGTCAAATTAGTCAATGTCGGGGTTGGCAATGATCAGTACAAAGCATTGAACAATGCCTCAGAGGCAGGTTCGGGTTTGCCAGATATCGCCCAATTCAGCTACGAAGACCTTCCAGAGTTTCAGATCAGGCATATTGTTAAGGATATTAGCAAGTACGTTCCCAGTAATTTCAAGAACGATTATACAAAGGGAACTTGGGCCTCATCTGCTATCAATGGTGGTATTTATGGGCTGCCAATGGATTCCGGTCCCATGGCTATGTTCTACAACAAGGAAGTTTTTGACAAGGCCGGCGTGACCGAACCTCCGAAGACCTGGGACGAATATTACGAGGCGGCCAAGAAAGTAAAGGCAGTCGGATCATACATCGAGGCTGATTCCGGCGATGCTGGATTCTTCAAAGCCATGATATGGGCCTTTGGCGGTCATCCATATGATTACTCAAGCGATGGGCAAAATATAACGATCAACCTTTCGAGTGACAAAGGAACTCAGCGGTTTTTGGAATTTTGGCAACGCATGTCAGATGAGAATCTGGTCAATAAAAAGCTGTCCGTGTGGTCGGATGAGTGGAATAGAAGCTTAGGAGATGGTTCTACCGCCGCGCTTTTGATTGGGGCTTGGATGCCGCCGAATCTGCTTTCGTCAGCTCCGCAGGCCGCTGGTAAATGGCGAGTTGCTCCCATGCCTGTTCTGCATGAAGGCGATAAGCATAACTCCGAAAACGGAGGGTCAGTATTGGCTGTGATCGACAAGACTTCTAAGGCTGATGCCGCATACAAATTCGTGCAATATGCCTCCCATGACCGCGGATCTATCAAATTGCGCGTTGGGGCTGGGGCATTCCCTGCCGATACCAAGACTTTGGCAGATAAGCAGTTCTTGGATTCAACGTCTGTCAAGGGGGGCGATGGCAAGGCTGTTGAGTATTTTGGCGGGCAAAAGTTCAACGAAGTACTGTCGCAGGCCGCAAAAGATGTCGATCCTCATTTCAAAAATATTCTGTTTAATGTTTATGCAAGCAGCATCTATGGCGATTATGCGTCCAAGGCTTACTATGGCCAATCCACTTTTAAGCAAGCAATTACCGATTGGCAGAATAGCTTGAAGAAATATGCAAGTCAGCAGGGCTTCACAGTTAAATAGCTGTTATCAAATAGCTGCTAGCGCACAGGAAACCCATACTGTCCTCGGCAGGAACGCTTGCCTATATGTAAACGTTCCTGTCGAGAGGCGGATAGCCGCGCTGTTATTTTGAGTTTGTTGAAAAGGGTCAAGATATGGGTAGGAGAGTTGTGAGCTCAGGCGGTCACACGGCATCGGTGCCGCAGCATTCGCGGACGGCTGCCCGTTGGCGTGGTTGGTTGTTTATGGGGCCGTTTGCGTTGGTGTTTGTGGTGGTGTTTGTGGTGCCGGTGTTGTATGCGGTGTGGATTTCCTTGTTTCAGCATCGGATGGTTGGCGGGACGGTGTTTG
>NZ_QGLL01000009.1 GCF_003202695.1 Bifidobacterium asteroides | reverse complement strand
TCCAGAACCTGGTCATCACCGGAAGCCTGATCACCATCATCCCCCTGGTCATCGCCTTCCTCCTCCTGCAGAAATACTGGCAGTCCGGCCTCGCCGCAGGAGCCGTCAAAGAATAGCCAAACAAACCTTGGAATATCCTTATGACGGCGTCTCTTCGGGCATGAGGCATTTAGGTTATTTGTGTTGTCTAGAGCTCTGATGGGTGTGACTCTGAGACAATGGGAGGAGTTGAAATGCTCGTCTATCCGTTATCGGATAGTGGTGTGACGCTCAAAGCCGATTGCTTGCATTTGTTCCGGTACGGAAATGTGATGCTTGGACAAGGTAGACAAGGCGCCCAGAGCCAGTGCATCGTTGGCGCATATGATGCTTGAGGCATATTTACTGTTTGCAGCGGCATCTCTGCGGCTTTTTCGCCTTCTATTTCAATCAGTTCACGAACGGGACGAATAATCGATCAGGCTGTAAGGCGTGATCTTGTAGGGCTAATGGATACCCATGCAGTCTCATGTCTGTGTCTCTGTCCTGTATATGACGAAGCCACTGGGGTGTCGGATCAAGATCTATGGCATCCTTCTCGTAGATTTCGAAAGAAGCGCCGGTCATTCCTATGCGACCATCGGAATGCTCGATAAGCCAATTCGCGGCGTAACACGATGCATCAACATTGGGCATCATGACCGCGTCCAATTCGCCATCGCCCAAATAGTCACCTGCCAATATGACGGGGTAATCCTGTTTAAGGTGGCAGACACATCGCAAGGTAATGGCGTCAGCGAAGAAAATCCAGCCATCAGCATTGAGCTGATATGTTTCTGCGATGGTTTCTTCAAAGTCGTCGCCGCATACACTTACGACCAGACCGTACCCTCTTGACGCGCACATGTGCTTTATGTTGAAGAGCGAAGCCCATTAGGACGGATAGACATGACCCTGCTCGCACCCGGAGTGCTCAGTCGATCAGGCCCTCCAGTTGGCGACGGCTGATCAGGGAGGGGATGACGCCTTCATGGGCGACGCTGAAACCGGCGGCCAGATTGGCGATCCGAGCGGCTTTGTCCAGGGAGCATCCGTTGCACAGATAGGAAGCCAGAGCGCTGATGAAGGCATCGCTGGCGCCGGTGTCGTCGACCGCTCGTGCCTCATGGGCGGGGAAGTCCTTGTGCCCGCTGGCAGTGACCAGGGTGCAGCCGCGCTCTCCCAGGGTGATGATGACCTTGCCGACCCCGCCGTCAATGAACCGTTGTGCCTTATCCACTACCGATTCCGGTCCGGGTATCAGAGTGTTCAGCTCGTTGAAATTTGGAATCAGAATGTCGATCGAATTCAGAAGGTCCTCAGGCAGATGGTTGCAGGATGACGGCTTGAGGATAGTGGCGGCATGGTGACGTTTGGCTGTCCGGCAGGCTTCGGCGACAGTGTCCATGGGAATCTCCGTCTGGATCAGGCAGTAGCCGGTGTTTCGGAAAATCTGATCGCGCGCGGTGATGTCGTCCGGCGTCAGGGATTCGTTGGCGCCGGCGACCAGGGAGATCATCGACTCGCCCTTGCTGTCGACGAAAATGTAGGCTTTGCCGGTGTCCGCCCCGGTGACTCTGCGCACGCCGGTGGCATCCACACGGGCCTGCCTCATGGTTTTGTATATGTAGTCCGCAGCCGGATCGCTGCCGACATTGCCGATCAGGGAGACCTGATGCTGCAGCCTGGCCACGCCCACCGCCTGGTTGGTGGCCTTGCCCCCCGGCGTGGAGGCGAAGTTTCTGGTCGTGGTGGTCATGCCCGCCTTGGGCAGGCTGGAGGCGGTCAGGTAGGTGTCTACGTTGATGCTGCCGACCACTACGATCTTCTTGCATTGCTGGTCCGGGGGCCGGCCGACGGTCTGCTCGCCTTCCAGCGCGAAGACATGGTCGAATGCCTCGCTTTGATGGGAGTCATGTTCGATGGCGTGGATGATCCGTCGGCACAGGTAGGCGCCGAAGTCGGCGTTGCGCATGATGTAGGACGATATCTCCGGACTGCCCGGGTAGCGCAGGTGCACGTTGGTGTCGTTCATCAGCGAGACCAGGGAGAGATCCTGGGGGAGGCGGTAGTGCATGGATTCGGCAAACTGGAGGAATTCCAGGGCGTGGTGGTAGTGGGATGCCACGACTCCGGTGACATGCCGGTTCTCCAATACCCGGGTCAGATCCTCGTCGATGGTTCCCAGGACCATGTCAGCGTGGTGTTGGAGGTTGTGGTCGAACAAGCAGCGTCGATAGCCGTGCAGGAAGCTCTGGGTCCGTCTGCCCGGCGAGAGCAGGCAAGCGATGCTGGTGTGGCGGCGCTTGATCAGCTCTTCCGTAAGACTGTATGCAGCCTCTTCGTAGGGCATGAGCGCGGTCTTGTCGTCTCCTAGGGGGCCAATGGTGAGCTCGGGAATCCCTCCTGCCTCGATCCGGCTTTTCAAGGACAGGCTTGCGCGGTCGATCGGCTCCCAGACCAAGCCATCCACCCTATGCTCCAGGGCGGCAAGAATGTTGCGCTCCTCCTGGTCGTGATCGCCGTAGCTGTTGAAGACCAGGGTCCCGTAACCGGATTTCTGTGCCTGCTGGATGATTCCGTCCAAGGTGGAGTCCATGGAGATGGATGAGCTCAGCAGGACCCCGATTCTCCAGGTGGTGGTGTTGGGCTTGGAGGATCCGTAAGGCGTGTAGTGGTACTTCCTGACCAATTCAAGGACCCGGTCGCGCGTGGCGGCTGTGATGCCTGCGTCCCTGTGATTCACGATCTTGGAGACCGTCGAGGTGGATACGCCGGCAAGCTGGGCAATGTCCTTGATGTTCATAGGGTTCCTGTCCTCCTCATCTCTGACGCTCCGGCGAATGGCTTCGTTGGCCTGTTGGATCTGGCGAATCAAGCTTACCTGAGAGATCGTCGTCAGAGGTTTCGCATTTGACACCCCAGACAGCTGTTGATAGTCTCTGTCAATGAAAGTTGTTTACGAAAGTGGTTTCTCAAAGCGGTGATGCGGATCTGGCTGTGAGCGACGGCCATCTGCAGAAATCGACATTCAAGGACCAAAGGCGGTACGGATTATGAGCGCGCGATCGTTGTGGAGAGGAATCACAGCTCAGTTCTCGACAAAATCCTTGGTGCTGATACCCATCGCGGTGGGCATCAACCTCATCGGCGGAACCCTGAGCTCCACCCTCAAACTGCCGCTCTTCCTGGATATGATTGGCACCACGGTCATCGCCTGTCTGTCCGGCCCTTGGGTGGCTGCCCTGTGCGGGCTGCTGACCAATATCTTCCTCGCTTTGGTGGCCAATCCGGTCTATCTGCCCTATGCGCTCTCCAGCGTTTTGTGCGGCCTGGTCATCGGATACATGGTCAAGGCGGGGCTGTTCAAACGGATATGGGGAGTCGTCCTGGTCTGGCTGGCCTGCGCACTGGTCAACACGGTCACCGCCTCCCTGATCACCGTGCTCGTCTACGGGGGCGCCACTGGAGTCAACGGCACTTCGGTTCTCACAGCTGCACTGGTGGTGGCGGTGAAGAACATCGTCATCTCGGTGCTCTCCTCCTCCATGCTGGAGAATTTGATCGACAAGGGCATTACCGTTCTGATCGCTTATGTGATCGTGCGTCGAATCCCCAAGCGCTTCCTGAGCCAGTACGCCCTGGATGGCAGCGATGACCAGGCGGATCTGGACGATTTGGATGACCTGGATGAGGACGAAGACGACAACGAGCGCGAAGCGGCTGGAGCGTCCAGTCAGGAGCGTCCAGCCCGGCCGAGGAAGGTCGACGGTGCGGCAGAATCTGATTGTGGCTCATCGACAGGCGATCCAGCGGACTCGGACCGTGAACGTACCCAAAGGTCTGAACGCTGATGCCTGGTCGTGCATCGAACGGGATTCCTGATTCTCCGCTGGCTCGCATGCATCCCATGGCCAAGATTGCTGGGGTGTGTTCCTTAGGCCTTGCGACTTTGGCTTGGCCGGACTTTACCCTGGGTCTGGGAATCATCGTCATCCTCTTCGTAGCAGCGGCCCTGGCCCGGGTGCTCCGGCCTTTCTCTGGCGTCATGCTCGGGTTCGGCATTCCCGTCACGCTCATGCTGCTGTTTATTCAGGGGTGCTATAGCCCGAGGAACACCAAGGCCATTCTTGACTTGGGATTTGCCGAGCTGGGCCTTGAAGGCAGCCTCTATGCGGCCAAAATCGTAGTAACCCTTTTGGTCTTCCTGGGGTCTTTCTACCTGACCAATAAAACTACCTACATGGGTCGCCTGGTTGCGGCTTTGACGCAGATAGGCGTGCCATCGAAGATCGGCTACCTGATCCTGGCCAGTCTGAATGTGGTCCCCCAGATGCAGCGCAGGATTGCGGTCATCGAGCAGTCTCAGCATGCACGTGGTCTGGAGACCGGCGGCGGCTTGATTCCCCGGGCACGGGCCTTCCTGCCCCTGCTTGGGCCGGTGGTTCTTTCCTCCCTGACGGATTCGCAGGAGCGCGGGATGACCCTGGAGACCCGGGGATTCGGCATCCGAGGGGTGCGGCAGACCAGCTACCTGGAGGTGGTCTGGCGGCGCAGCGACACGGTGATGACCATCCTGTTCATCGTTTTCCTGGTGCTGGCTCTGGTGCTCGGCTGCCTCGCGCGTGCCGGCCTGATCACCTTGGCCATTCAATGGGGAGGTCGGGCATGACTGAGGTCATACGAGTGGATGACTTCTCCTTCAGATACCGTGATGCCGATCGAAGCACGTTGAAGCGGGTGAGCTTCAGCGTGGAGCAGGGCAGCTTCTTCTGCATCGTCGGAGCCAACGGATCGGGCAAGTCGACCCTGTGCAACGCCTTGGTCGGTCTGATTCCGCACTATTTCGTAGGCAAATCCAAGGGAAGCATCCGGATCGAGGACATCGACGTAGCCGCTTCGAACATTGCCGATCTGTCCAGACATGTGGGACTGGTCTTTCAGAACCCCTTCAATCAGCTCTCCTATACGGCCGGGACCGTAGCCGAGGAACTGGCCTTTGGGCTGGGCAACTATGGAGTTCCACGTGAAACCATGCATGCCAAGGTGGCTCGGGTGGCCGCCCTTATGCATATCGAGGATCTGCTCGGCAAGAACCCTCTGGAGCTTTCCGGCGGACAGGTGCAGCGAGTGGCCCTGGGCTCGACCTTGATCATGGAACCGGACATTCTGGTTCTGGACGAATGCACAGCCCAGCTGGATCCACTAGGCAGCGAGGAGATCTTCGACATTGTCAAGCGGCTCAACCATGAGGGGATCACCGTAGTCATGGTCGATCACGATATGGAGCGGGTCGCTCGATGCGCCGACCAGGTCATGGTCCTGGGGGCAGGCCGGGTTCGTGCCATGGGCACCCCCGAGGAGGTCTTCACCGATCCCGAGACGGTGAAGCGGGGGATTGACATACCGGATTACGTCAAACTCGGCAGGGGTTTGCAGGACGCTGGATTCGACCTGCCGGATCTGCCCGTACGCGAGGACCAGGCGGTACGCATGATTCGGAAGGCGCTGCGATGAAGATCGACCTGGAGCATCTGGAATACGTCTACCCGCATGGCCATCGTGCCCTGGACGGAGTGAATCTGACCTTCGAAGGTGATCAGCCTGTGGCGCTGATCGGTCAGAACGGCGCTGGCAAGACCACCCTGGCCAAGCATCTGAACGGCATCCTTAGACCAACCAGTGGTCGCATCTTGATTGACGGCGTCGATCTGGCTACGGCGAACACGGCCCAGTGGGCCCGCAAGGTGGGGTACGTCTTTCAGAATCCCGACGATCAGCTCTTTCTGGACAGCATCCGCAAGGAATTCGAGTTCGGTCCCCGGCAGCTTGGGGTCGATCAGGATCTGATAGAGCGCCGCATGGAGCAGGTGGCGCAGTTAGTGGGCCTGGCGGGCCGGCTGGATGATCATCCGTTCGATCTGAGCCCCACCGAAAAGAAGTTCTGCGCCATCGGCTCCGTCCTCATGATGGACACGGGTGCTGTGGTCTTCGACGAACCCACGTGCGGACAGGACCGGGCCGGCAATGATCGGCTGGCTGCCATCATCGCCCGTCTGCAAGACCAAGGCAGACTCTGCATCACCATTTCCCACGATATGAAGTTTGTCACCCGCAACTTCCCCAGGGTTGTGCTCATGCAGCATGGCCGGGTCCAGCTGGATGGCAGCCGCGAGGAGGTCTTCGCCCAGGAGGATGTGCTCAAGCAGGCCTATGTGACGCCTCCGCCCATCACCCGGGTGGCCCGGCAGGTGGGCTTGGATGGCCCGGTCTTCACCGTCGCCGCCTTTGTCGATGCAGCCCGCCGGGCTCAAAGCGGGGGCAGGAATTTGAGTTTGGATACGACAAGAGCAAAAGGAGTGAAGCAATGACCAGACCACTGATCATCGACACGGACCCCGGCATCGATGATGCTGCGGCCATTACGATGCTGGTCGACGAACCCGGCTTTGACATCAGGCTGATAGCGTCGGTGTCCGGCAATGTGGGCATCGGCCACACCACCAACAATGCGCTGAAGCTGCTGACTTTCCTGGGCAGGCGCATTCCCGTGGCCCGTGGCGCGGCGGCCCCGCTCATGCGCGACAACAGGTTCGCCACCGAAGCCCACGGCAAGTCGGGGATGGGGTCATTCGTCTTTCCTGAGCCGGACACCAGCCTGCTGACCGAGAACAACGCGGTCCTGGAGGAGCGGCGGGTGCTGCTGGAGAGCGATGAGCCAGTCACCATCCTGACCCTGGGCCCTCTGACCAACATCGCCCTGTTGCTGGCCACCTTCCCGGAGGTCAAGGACCACATCGACCGGATCGTCATGATGGGAGGCTCCACCGGACGCGGCAACATCGGGGTCTATGGGGAGTTCAACATCTCCGTCGACCCAGAGGCCGCCAGGGTGGTCTTCCGCAGCGGGCTGCCTGTGACCATGGTCGGCCTGGACATCGGTCGCAAGGCCCATCTGGTCGCCGGAGACCTGGACGATCTGGACGCAGCCGGTGAAGTGGGCGGCATGGTCGCCTCCCTCTTCCGGTCCTATGACGGTGGGCACATTGAGGAGGGGATCAAGATGTACGACCCCTCCGCCGCCATGGTGCTGATTCAGCCAGACCTGTTCACCATGCGCGAGGCCTTTGTGGATGTCGAGATCTCCAGCCCGCTCACCCTGGGCGCCACGGTGGTCGATTACGACGGCATCCTTGGCGGCAAGGCCAATGCCAGCGTCTGCGTGGACGTGGACGTGGACAGGTTCCGTTCCTGCTTCGTTGACAAGGTCGGCAAGGTCCGCCGTCAGTAGCTTCCCCATTGCGAAGAACCGAAAGGAAATTAAAGAAAAAATGAGTGAGTCAACTGTCTCCGAGGAGCAGAGGAACGGCATACCCGTTCCCGAGGAGGGGACTGCGGAGTTCGCGAAAATGAACAAGATGGCCCGCGTAGCCATCCCGGTGGTTCTGATTATCTTCACCCTGGGCGTGCTTCAGCAGCAGGCCTTCGGCATGATCTACGTGAATATCGGCAAGCAGCTGAACCAGGCCAATCTGGCTCCGCTGATCACCTCGCTGCCCGGCATCATCCTGGGAATCGTCTGCGTCATCTACGGCTCCCTGGGTGATTTCGTCTCCCTGAAGAAAATGATGATCCTGGGCACGATCGTCTTCGTGCTGGGGTCGATTCTGGGGTGCTTCGGTACTTTCAGCATCTGGATCGTCATCGCCGCCCGCGTGGTGCAATCGGCCGGCTGGCAGGTTTCCGGATCCATCTTCCTGGTTCTGGTCTCCAAGTATGTGGAGAAGAAGAAGCGCGTGCTCTGGTACGGCGTCTTCGTCGCGGTTTTCCGCTTCGCCGCTGCCCTGGGAGTCTTCCTGGCTGGCTACATGACCCTGCTTGACTGGCGCTGGCTCTTCGGCGTAGGCATTGTGGCTGTCCTCTTCATCCCCGTTCTGGCCAAGAACCTGCCCGACCAGCATGCAGCTGGCGCCAAGATCGACGGAATCGGCTTCACGCTGATCGGACTGTTCGCTGCTTCGGTGACCATGTTCTTCACTGACATCAACTGGGGCTGGGGCATTGCCTGCATTGTGACCCTGGTGGCCTTCCTGGTCTATGTCAACAAGGCCAGCAATCCCTTCATCACTCCGAAGATGCTGACCAACCCGGCCTTCGCCATGACCATGACCGTCATCTTCGTTGGCTACTTCTTCAGCTACACCCTGAACGCGGGCGTCAACGCCATTGGTCTGAACGTGTACGGCATCGACTCCTCCAAGGTCTCCAACCTGCTGGTCTGGTCCATCATCCTGGCCGGCATCATGGGATTCGCTGCCGGGCCGATCATTCAGAAGATCGGGCGCAAGGCTTCGGTCATCCTGGCTCTGGCCTGCATGGGCGGCGGCCTGATCGCCATCGCCTTCCTGATCCCCGCCGGCAAGATCTGGGCCCTGGCTGTGGCGCCCTGCATCTACTACTTCGGCACCTCCTTCTTCTACCAGCCCATCGTTGACACTGCGACCCTGACCGTGGCACCTGAGGAGTCCGGCCGTGTGCTCGGCTTCAACGATCTGCTCCAGGCCATCACCGGCTCCATCGGCGTCGCCCTCTTCGGCCAGCTCATGGCCAACGGATCCATGGGTTCGGGCAGCCTGGCCGGCACGGCGCAGGGCCTGGCTTCGACCTACGCCAATGTCTTCATGATCGGCGGCGTGATCATCCTGCTGGGCTTGGTGCTCTTCATCTGCTCCATGAAGATGATCTACAGCCACTCCCGCGTGGCTGAGGACGAGGACTGATCTTCCGAGCTGCTAATTGAGAGAACCGGGTCTGGGAATTTGCCCCTAGGCCCGGTTCTTGTCCATAAGGGTGTGGACGGAATTCTGCTGGACATATTTTTCACAACGCTGGTGGTGGATAAACAGTCTTTGGTCTAAAAATGTCCGAATTCTGGATGGTGGCTGGTCGTATGTATTCGGGTGCTCTAGCATCGTGGCCATGGAGAAAACGACACCATTGCAGCCTTGGTTGCCCAAGGGTGTCTTCTTCTATGTCGATGCCCGATGGCGTTGATGTTGTAGCCGGTTTTTCTTCTGATTTCTGTATTCGCCTCAGTGCATGAGGTTGCTCTTTTACTATCTGCGGACATCCTGCCATGGGAAATCCATATCCATGACGCGCTGAAACGGCATCAGGCGAGGTATCGCTGCCGCTTCCCAACCGCAGTATTTGACCTAGGAAGTGCCCTAATGACTATCAACGTAATTTTGGAATCCCGCCGGTTCTCCAGCGACCTTGACGCACTGGCCATCTACAGGCGGCTGCGCACCCGATATCGGGAGGATCAGCTCTTCATCCTGGAGTCCCTGAGCGGCCCAGATCCGGATCGTAACCGCTCGGCAATCGGATTCGAACCGATGCTGGCCGTGAGCGTGACGGACCACGTCATGACCATCGACCCTTTGGGCGATGCTCAGCTGACGGGCCTGCTGGAGACTTTCGGACGGATTGAGCAGGGGGTGGTTCATCTTCCGGTCCCCGGCATCCAGGAAGTCTTTGCAGCGCTGAGGAGGCTGGAATCCTCCTTCGCCATCAGCGGCGACCACGAAGGCCCCTTCGGGATGGGCTGGTTCGGCTACTTCGGGTATGACACCATCTTCATGATCGAGGATCTGGAGGAGCGCATACCAAGGGATGCAGCCTTGCCTGTCATCTCGTTGACGCTGTATCGGGGAATCATCACTCTGGATCTGAAAACCGGTGGTTGCAGCGCCACCCTGATCCATGTCGATAAGGATCCTGCAGGATGTGACAGTCCCGAGGGTGAGGAAAATCTGCGAGAGCGCGGATCTTCTGCACCGTCTGGTGCGCAGGTTCCGAATGTGCCAATCGAGAGCGGCGAGACCGGGCATGAATCCGCGCCGTTAGAAGATGTGCTGGGGCTGCTTCAATTCGACGCATCGCCGGGGCAATCTCCAAACACTGATGCGGTCCAGACCGGCATACAGGGTGGCATCGGGCCGGACTATCCATACGAGGCCCATGACACGATCGATCGGGACCGTTTCTATCAGTGGTTTGCCGAGGGCAAGGAGCACATAGCCCTGGGCGATGTCTATCAGCTCCAGCTCGGGCATGAGATCCAGGTGGATTCCCGCATTCCGCCCTTCCAAGTCTACCAGCGGCTGCGTCTGCAGGACCCGTCTCCCTATATGTACTACTTCGTGACCCCTCAGGGCGTGCACGTCATCGGAGCAAGTCCCGAGCTCTTCATCGGGCTGACCCCTGCTGGTGACATAACCCTGCGGCCCATCGCCGGAACGGTCGGCAACCCCGGAGAAGAAGAGGCTCGCCAGGCGGCCATCAGGCAGCTGACCAGCGATTCCAAGGAGCGGGCCGAGCACCTGATGCTTGTGGACCTGGGCCGCAACGACGTAGCCAGGTGCTGCACGCCTGAATCCTTGAAGGTGGACCGATTGATGACTACCGAGGTCTACTCCCACGTCATTCACATGGTCTCGGATGTGGTCGGCCGGATCCGGCCTGGTCTGGACAAGTATGACGTCTTCTCGGCCGCTTTCCCTGCCGGCACCATGACAGGAACACCCAAGGTACGTGCCGTGGAGATCATTGAGGAGACCGAGGTCAGCCCGCGCGGGGTGTATGCCGGGGCGGTGGGCTTCCTCGGATTCGACGGTCTGGTCCTGACCGCACTGTGCATACGCACAGCCTCCTACCATTCCGGCAGCTATCACCTGCGTGCCTCGGCGGGGATCGTCGAGGATTCCCAGCCTGAGAGCGAGTGGCAGGAGACCATGAAGAAGATGAGTTCGGCCTACCTGGCCATCACCGGAAAGGAGCTGGCCCATGAAAGTCTTGCTGGTTGATGCCTTCGACAGTTTCGTCTACGTGGTCAAGAACTACGTGGACCTGTTGGGCGCCAATACGACCATCGTCCGGGTGAACCACCTTGCAGAAGTAAATCCGCTTGCCTTCGATGCGGTCATTCTGGGCCCCGGGCCGGGGCGCCCGGAGGACTGCGGCTACCTGGAGCTTCTTGACCAGGTGGCAGGACGGAAGCCGGTCTTCGGCATCTGTTTGGGCATGCAGGCCATCGCGGTACACGCCGGAGCACGGGTGGTCAGGGCCTCCAGTCGTCAGCACGGCAAGGTGAGCGGGATAAGCAACGACGGGAAGGGCTGCTTCAGGTGCTTGCCCGATACCTTCGATGTGACCAGGTACCATTCCCTGGTTGCCGACGAGGCCTCGGTCAGCCAGATCGCCGATCTGGAGATCAGCGCGCGCTCGCTTCTGGATGGCTATGTGATGGGCCTTAGGCGGGGCCGGTTGCTTATGGAGGGCGTTCAGTTCCACCCTGAGAGCATCGGCAGCCAGTATGGTCACCAGGTGATCGGCAATTTCTTCCGGGAGTACTGCGGTTCATCTGACGGGAACTGACTCATCAGAACCGGACGGGGTTCCATCCAATCTGCCGCACAGCAAGCAAGGCTGTGGTTCCTATCCATCAATCCTGCAAGATGCCGTGGCGGATTCGATTCGGCAGCCCATGACCTGTTACTCACGCAGTCAGAAGGGCTTCTGTGATCGCCCTTTACTTGCAGGTCAGGAAAAGACGAGGGTGGTCGCCCGCTCACGGGGTCGGGCGGTCAGGACATCTCGCTGCGGCCCTGGCGCCAATATCCCATGAATGAGACGCTGCGCCGATCCATTCCCTGGTCTCTGACCAGCATGCGCCTTAGTTCGCGGACGGTGGCTGCCTCTCCGGCGATCCAGGCGTACAGGTCGTCGGCATAAATGGAGGCATCGGCTTGGGCGGCATCGGCAGTCTCCCAGAGCAGCTCTTTGTCGATATCGACCTCTGTGAATTCCTTGGAAGATTCAGCGGTTGCGGCCGTAGGCGGATGGATTGGCAGGTCGTCCAGTAGGTTGCGCATGGCTTCAGTGAGGGCGTGCCCATGCCCGGATTCGTCGCAGGTCGTCCAAATTATGCGGATTCCTTCATGCTCGGGCAGCGGAAGACGGTCCTCTTCGGTCGGGACTTCGATCAATGCCACCCCCTCTCCCTGCCAGTGGTCGCGGATCAGGCTGTCCATTATGGCGCCGATGGCTGGTACCGCAGTCTCATCGCCCACCAGGAGAAGATGTCTGGATTGGCCTGGGTGAAAGTCCATCCCCGCGACGGGTCCTCCGGCCTGTGCATTGGGGCCGATGATGATGGCCTGATCGCCTGGTCTTGCTGCCTCTGCAAAGGCTCCAGCCGGTCCGGCATGGTCGTGGATGACGAAGTCCACATCTATTTGCTCGCTCTCGGGCCTGACCTTGCGAACCGTATAGGTGCGCAGCGGGTTGCGGCTCCCTGCGGGCATGGTCTTCCACTGTTGGTACCAGGCAAGCGGATCTTCAGGGGTCGCCTCGAAGAATGAAGGGGGCGGCACGGATCCGTCGGGGAGCGGCAAGAGGATTTTGATTCGCTCATCGTACCCAGCGTCTGCAAAAATCTTCAGATCCGGTCCCTGGAAGACGATCCGCTTGAAGTGGGGCGAGAGCGTTTCCGCTCTGGCTACGGAGACGCGGAAGGGAATCAAAGGGACAGGCTGGTTGTTGGCTTGGTGTTCCATGGCTGGCTATCTTTCGGTTGAGGTTTATGGGTTGATCGGAACGTCAAGTTGCCTGAGGATGGGGCTCCACTCAGGTTGTCATGGTTCGTGAATCGGTGGTTTTGAGGCTTTCTGGTCGGAGACGTTGGTGTTAGCGATGCGGAGAAGAGGACGAGGGGTTTACATCGAGGGTTTTACATCATTGGATTGGTTGCTGTCGCGCTGTCGGGTCATCCCAGTGTACGTGTACATTGCCAGCCCCGCCAGAGTGGGCTTCAAGACTATGGCTGGGTGCCGGGGTCATCAATGGGGTGCCGGTGGACCCATCGGTCACCACGGTGGATGCGATGCCGAATACCTCGCTGACCAGGCTCTCATTTATGACCTTATCGGGAGCGCCCAAAGCGATCCTCCTGCCATCCTTGATGGCCAGGATCCAATCCGAATATCTGGCGGCCATGTTCAGGTCGTGGAGAACCATGACCACCGTGACGCCCTCCTGCCTGTTCAGGGTGCTCAGCAGGTCAAGTACCTCAAGCTGGTAGGCGATGTCGAGATACGTGGTCGGTTCGTCAAGAAGGAGTATGTCGGTCTGCTGGGCGAGGGTCAAGGCAATCCAGGCGCGCTGGCGTTGGCCTCCGGATAGGCGGTCGATCGGGCACCCCGCCATATCGGTCAGTCCGGTCAGGGCGAGGGCCCGTTCCACTGCCTTTTCGTCCTTGGTCGTCCACCGCTCGACGAAGTGGTGGTGGGGGTATCGGCCACGAGCGACCAGGTCGGCGATGGTGATGCCTGCGGGTGCTGACGGGTTCTGCGGCAGTAACCCCAGAATCGTTGCAACCTTGCGGGTGGGCATGCTGGTGATGGGCTCTCCGTCCAGCGTGACGGTCCCCGAGGCTGGTTTCAGTATCCTGGCCATGGCCTTGAGGAAGGTTGATTTTCCGCATCCGTTGGGTCCAATGATGGACCCCATCGTGTGTGGGGGTATATCCAGACTCAGGTCCTCGATGACTGTACGCCCGCCATAGGTGAGGCGAAGGTGCGAGGCAGCCAGCTTATGCGCGCTGCTCCAAGCGTCGTATGCCGGAGATGATGTCATGATGGTCAGAGCTCCTGTCTGCGGGTTATGAGGACCATGATCAGGATGAGGACGGGTCCGCCCACAATGCTGGTGATGATGCCGACCGGCACCTGGGTTGTGGGCAGATGTTGGGCGACGATGTCCGACCCCAGAACCAGGCAACCTCCCACCAGGCCCGACTGGATAAGGGCCGATGTTCCCCGACCAACCAGGACTGCGGCGATGGGGCCGGAGAGGAACGAAACAAAGGAGATGGGACCGGTGGTTGCCGTTGCGACAGCCAGGAGCAGCACACTCACGATAATCACCTCGAACTGGACACGGCTTACCATGACTCCCAGTCCGGCGGCCATCTCCGGTCCCAGCTGCAGTGTGCTGACATTCCTGTCGAGTGCCAGCAGGAGCATGGCGCCGACCAGGGTTGTTGTTGCCAGTATGGGTAGATCGGACCACTGGGCATCGGCCAGGCTGCCCGTCAGCCACCGGGTTGCTGCCTGGATGTCCCATTGGTTGCTGCGAACCATCAGCCAGGAACCCAGAGCATTGAACCCTGCGGCCACTCCGATGCCGATCAGTATCAGCCGGGTCGGGTCGAACGATCCGCGCCAGGCCAGGGCCATGACCAGGAGGGCTGTCAGGAGACCGCCCATGACCGCCAGGCAGGCCAAGGGCATGCCCGACAGGCCCAATACGACAATGCCGAAGATGGCGGCCGTGTTGGCTCCTGCCGTGATGCCGATGATATCCGGGCTGGCCATCATGTTGCGCAGGAGGTGTTGGAAACCAATTCCGGCCATGCCGAATGCGATGCCGGCGGCGCAGCCGATCAGTGCCCTGGGCATGCGGAGTTGGAGAATCACGAATCTGGTCCCTTCGTCTCCCTGCCCCAGAAGTGCTCCAATCAGGTCGCTCATGGAGTATGTGCGGTGTCCCAGAACCAGGTCGGACAGCGCGAGAGCAACCAGGAGTACCACAAGCAGGATGGTGACTGCCAGTGAACGAACGGTATGGGTCTGTCGTATCCGTTGCAGGTCGGTCATCGCATCGGGTCTATGCGATTTCTGAAGGAGGCAAGCATCCATGCCTATACCTCCGCGGTTCTTCTGCGCCCGGCCAGAATCACGAATACGGGAGCCCCAATCAGTGCCGTGACGATGCCGACCTCCACATCGGATGGACGGGTGATTATCCTGCCCACCACGTCGGCACCAACCACCAGGAGGGGGCCGATGAGGATGCTCAGGGCCATGATTCGCCTGTAGTCGGGTCCTATGAGCAGTCGTGCCACATGGGGGACCACCAATCCGACGAAGCCAATCGGACCTGCCAGTGCCGTACAGGAGGCGCAGAGGAGTATCGCCGCAAGCCAGGCCAGGCTGCGGACACGTCCGACGTGCATACCCAGTCCTTCGGCCATCTGATCACCCAGGGTCAAGGCGTTGATTCCGGGCGTCAGGCAGAAGGCGAGTATCAGTCCAAGAGCAAGAAGAGGCAGGACCGGCATCATGAGGTCGAACCGGGCGCCGGAGATTCCGCCCACCTGCCAGAAGCGATAAGAGCTGATGACATTGACGCGGGGCAGAAGGATGGCGGAGGTAAGAGACCCCAGTACCGAACTGATCACGACACCGGCCAGGGTCAGCCGTAGCGGAGATGGACCGGATGGCCCCAGGGAGCCTATGGTCCAGACGACCAGTGCGGTCGTCGCACTGCCCAGCAGTCCGACCCAGACGTACTGGGCCGGCGTCGATAGGGAGAAGAAGGCTATGGAGCAGACGATCGCCAGGGCCGCCCCCGTATTGAAGCCCAGAATCGACGGATCTGCCAGTGGATTGCGTGATATGCCCTGCATCAGGGTCCCGGCTACCCCGAGCCCGGCACCGACCAGGAGGCCAAGAACGGTGCGGGGGATTCTCAGGCGGATGGCCGAGACCGCGATGTCATCCGAGGAGGCGGACAGGGCGTGGAGGATGTCGGAAGGGCTGACGGAACGGGAGCCGAAAACCAGGGACAGGGCGCAGGCCATGACCAGACAGGCCGCCAGAATCAGTATGGACAAGACCATGGGTCCGTTTCCCTTGCGATGCATGGCTGCCCGCCGGGTGCCTGAGCGCAGAGTCACTCCCGATCGCATATATCGCCGCCTCTCCCTCTTTCATCACCTCGTCTGCGGCCTGATCAGACCTTGGCGGCGGCCTCGCCCAGAAGCCCGGCGTAGGTGTCGGTCGTCTTCTGGATGGACAGGGCCGAGGGGTCAAGGGCATTGGCCATCTCGCTGTCATTGTCGATGACCACGACGGATCCGCGCTCGACTGCGGGAATCTTGGAGAGGAGGGGGTCCTTGCGCATCGCTTCAAGCAGGTCCGGGGTGCCATAGGTGACGATGATGTCGACATCCTTGTACCTGTCGGCGTGCTCGGAGGAGATCTCCTTGTAGAAGTCCTTGGTGCTCTTGGAGTCCTCCTTGATCGACTCCGGAGTCTCCAGGCCCAGGTCGTTCAGGAATTGCGGACGGGCGTCCGAGGTGGTGTAAACGCTGAACTTGGAGAGCTTGGAAGCATCGAAGTACATGACCGCCCCGGTCTTCCCCTTGATGGCTGAGTGGGCCTCTGCGGCCGTTGCGATGCGCTCCTCCAGGTCGGCTATCAGATGCTTGCCCTTTTCGGGTTCTCCGATGGCCTGAGCCGTGGCGGTGATGACCTTGCGCCAGGGGTCGCCCCAGGCAACCTTCTGATAGGCGACGGTGGGCGCGATCCTGCTCAAGGTGTCGTACTGCTTCTTGGTCATGCCGGAGAGCAGGCCGATGATCAGATCGGGCTTGGATGCAGCGATGGCCTCGACATCGATGCCGTCTGATTCGTCATGCAGCTTGGGCATGTCCGCCTTGTCCACATGCATGGCATCCAGGGCATCCTTGGTCCAGGGCAGATACCCTCCATTCACGGTCTTGCCGAAGGAGTTCTTCTGGATGCTGACCGGCACGACCCCCAAGGCGATGAGGTTGTCGGGAGTGGCCCATCCGACGGTGGCGATGCGCTTGGGCTTGGAAGGGATCGAGGTGGTGCCGTAAACATGATCGATCTTGACGGGGAAGGTGCCTTGCCCTTCCGAGGCCTTCGACTGGTTGGACTGGTCTGCCTGCGAGCCCGATCCGCAGCCGCCTAGGAAGAACAGGGCGCTTGCCAGTACCAGGATTACTGCGATAGTGCGCTTGAATCGAGCGAGGGAAAGGAGTGGTCGAATGTGCATGTGGTTCCTTTGATCGTGCTGTCGAATTGGCATGGTGTACCAGAGCCAGGTACCAGATGTAGCATCGGCACGACGGGAAGAAAAGAGTTGATTTCCTTGGTTGCATGTGTTAAATGAAACATCTGCAAAGACGATAGACGAATACCGGGCTGAATATATTTGTGATCGAGAGCATTGGTATGCTAATGAACTCAGAGCTCTTCGTTGCTCCGTGGATGATCTCCAATCGCTTCAGTGCGACTCAGAGAAATGCCGACGGATCCTACGGAGATTTCGAGTGGAAAATCAATAGAAACGGTGCTCTGCGGGAAGATACACCGCCTGCCGAGCACCGTCATATATCAAGGTTTCTCAGAAAGACTGAACCTTAATTTTGTCCTAGGTCCACAAAGCGATCAAAGAAGGATACGAGCTTATCTATCACTCGCTGTTTCTGCTCCTGGTATCCCCCGGTTGGTGTGAACCTGGAGATGGGCGGCATAATCTGAGTGATGGCGGTTCCGCCTGTCTGTAGGTCCCCGTTTTCGAAGGCTTGACGCATGAACCGCTCTGTGGATTCGGGTTTCAGATGCTCTTCGTTGATAATGCTGGTGAGCTCCTTTTGCTGCTGCTTAGAAATAAACCGCTGCCATTGCTCCTCCACAGTTCCGGTTATGGAGACGGTGTCCACAAACCGCTCGATCAGATCACGCTTGTCGCGCAAGGTGGGGCTGGCGTTCACCGCTTTGGTTATAGTGGTGCGTAGTTCTTCATCTGCGCCGTTGCCGTGCGCCTTGTGGTACTTGTCGACCAGCATGAGGATGTAATCGACATTGATTTCAACTTGCTTGACCAGTTCGATTTCAAAGTTCAAATCATCGTTGATGCTTTCTTTATCAGCCCTCTTGCTGTTTCGATAATCGGCATACATGTCCAAATACATGCTCTGGTAGTCCTGGTATTGTATTGCCGATAGGATTTCATGTCCACTGAATTCATCGAAGCTGTCTAGTATATTCTTTAGACGCAGAATATTGCCAAACAGCATAATGAAGTGTCGCTGTGCTTTTTCGCCAGTTATTTGTCTGCCGATTGGATACGATTCGCGCAGTTGCTTGACTTTGGCCTGATACTGGTCATAGTAGTAACGATATGGTTTTAGGACTACGGTGCCCTGAACATCTTTATTGCCATATAATTCCAGAGCTTCGTTGGTCTGCTGTTCCAGATTTCTGAAAGAAACGATGTTGCCGTAGGTTTTTATGGAGTTCAGTATTCTGTTTGTGCGCGAGAAGGCTTGAATTAGCCCGTGCATTCTCAGATCTTTGTCGACAAAGAGAGTGTTAAGCGTAGTGGCATCGAAGCCTGTCAAAAACATGTTCACTACAATGACCATGTCAATCTCGCGGTTTTTCAGCCGCATGGATAGGTCTTTATAGTAGTTTTGGAACTTATCGGCACTGGTGTCGTAGCTCGTATGGAACATGTCGTTGTAATCAGCGATCACATCTTCCAAAAAGTCTCTATCTTCGTTGTCCAAGTAATCCGTGGTGAAATCTTCATCATCTAATAACCCGTCGGATTGAGCAATATTGGGGGAATATGAATAAATCATTCCGATCTTGAGTCGCTGGTCAGGCGCCAGATCAGCTTGTTGGTGCTGGAATTCGATGTAGTAACGCTTGGCGGCTTCTATGGACGCTGTGGCAAAGAGAGCATTGAATCCTTTCACTCGCCGTGGCCTCTTGATTTCATCAGTTCCGCGAGGGGATTTCACTACTTCGGTAACATTGGTTACCGTCGTATGTTGATAGCTGTCTTGTCGGCGTGTTTTTTGCGCGAAGTGTTCAAGCGTGTACTTGACTATCTGATAGATACGGCGATTATCCAGCAAGGCTCGTTCGGTATCGATTCCTGAGACCTTATCGTCGGTTACATGACCGACCTCTACACTGTTTAGATAATCGATCCGGAAGGGCAGGACATTCTTATCTCGGATAGCGTCAACGATTGTATAAGTATGCAATCTATCGCCGAAGACTTGTTCGGTAGTTTTCAACTGTGAGTTGTTTCCGGATCGTGAATTCGCTGCGAATATTGGAGTGCCAGTGAAGCCGAAGATATTGTACTTCTTGAAGGAGCTGGTAATGCGTTTATGCATGTAGCCGAACTGCGATCGGTGGCATTCGTCGAAAATAATAACTACATGTCGTTGATAAACCTGCTGATGAGAATTATTCTCAATAAAGTTAGATAGTTTTTGAATAGTTGTGATAATGATTTGAACTGAGGGATCCTTCAGCTGGCGCTTTAAGATTTTGGTAGAAGTGTTTGAATTCGCTGCGCCCTTCTCGAAACTGTCGTATTCCCGCATGGTCTGATAGTCAAGGTCCTTGCGGTCAACCACAAATAGTACCTTTTCGACGCCTTCTATTTGTGTGGCTAACTGTGCGGTTTTGAAACTTGTCAGAGTTTTGCCTGAGCCTGTAGCGTGCCATATGTATCCGCCTGCTTTGATCGTTCCCAATTTATGAGCGTTAGTCGAGACTACTATGCGTTGCAAGATTCGTTCTGTAGCTACAATTTGATAGGGACGCATCACCATCAATGTCCCATCTACTGTAAGAACGCAATATCGTGTCAGAATATTCAAGATAGTGTGTTTGGCAAAGAAGGTCCGGGTAAATGAGTGAAGGTCTAAAATCCGTTTATTGGTAGCATCTGCCCACCAATTGGTGAATTCGTAGCCGTGCAAGCTCTGGCGTCGAAGCTTCTCTCTCTGATTCTGAATTTGGGCGATATGCAGTTGGCGAGTAGAGTTAGAGTAGTACTTTGTAAAAGTGCCATTGCTGATCACGAATAGCTGTACGTACTCAAAAAGACCAGAACTAGCCCAGAATGTTTCCTGTTGATATCTGTCGATTTGGTTAAAAGCTTTACGGAGATTCACGCCTCTACGCTTGAGCTCCACATGGACCAATGGCAGACCATTTACTAGAATAGTTACATCATACCGGTTGAAACGGTGTGTGGTGTGTTCTGAGACTTGGCTACGGGGCATATAATACTGGTTGATGACCTGAAGTGCATTGTTATGGATGTTTTCCTTATCTATCAGTTTAATGTTTTTGGTGCTTCCGTCGTCTCTGCGAAGTATCTGAATATGGTCCTTTTGAATACGGAAGGTCTTCTCGGCGATACCGTCGTTGTTGCTAGCTATACTGGTAGAGAAAAATCTATCCCACTCCCGGTCAGTGAAGGCTATGTTGTTTAGTTCTTCGAGTTTGGATCTGAGGTTTTCGATGAGATCTTGCTCGGTATGTATGGCTACATATTCGTATGCTTGTGATTCTAAAAGTTTGATAAATTCGCATTCAAGATCAGCTTCAGACTGATACTCAGTCTGAAGCGAAGTGGGCGCATCATATTGGGCGATGACCGTACTTTCTGGGGGTAATGCGGCTGGCTTAAATGTGAATGTTGCTTTACTGTTCATGCGTGTAACTCCTTGAA
Organism: Bifidobacterium asteroides; assembly: GCF_003202695.1. GTDB lineage: Bacteria > Actinomycetota > Actinomycetes > Actinomycetales > Bifidobacteriaceae > Bombiscardovia > Bombiscardovia asteroides_G. Next base: position 321,551 of record NZ_QGLL01000009.1, on the reverse strand, counting down.
AGTCAAAAGTTGTTCACGATAGAACTCGTATTGTTTGCGTCGGGCCTTAATCTCGACTTGAAGACCGGAGAGCGCTTTATTTTGAAGAGCTGTATAATCATCCAATATAGATGATATTCGATGTTGAACTTGGATTGGCGGGATGCATATAGGAAAGTTCAAAAGCATAGACCGGCGAAGCGAGGTTACTGATGAATGTACGGATACACGATTAAGGTATGCCGGGAAAGAGGTTAGTAAACTATAGTAAACATAGCGCGGATCTATGTTTTTATCCGGGACTATCCTGTACGCTCTTTGGTGAAGGGCATATCGTCCAGTGGCAAAATGGAAAACCTTACCGACGCCAACTCCATCGCCAGCAGTAATTATAGCAGTTTCATCAAAATCATACGTGTTTAAGCGTAAAGGTTCACGACCTCGAGCGTAAAAGGGGTATTTGCCCTCGGTTATTGCGTCTTTCGTGTCATGAAAACCTGTACTAATAGCCGCTATATCACCCAAATGGATTTGCTTGCCGTTCTCGTTTGCGGTGATGAGATGATTGCGGTAGTAGGTGTATTGGCGCTGCCTTGCATTTAATTCTGCTCTTAGTTTAGTAGTTAGATTGCTTTCTAATCTTTCGAGTGAGTCAAGTGTCCGTGCGATTTTGTTTTGCTCAGATAGACTTGGAACAGGTATATTAATTTCGTTTAAAACAGCCTGAGTTAAACTCGGAACCCCACCTGATTGATTCAACTTATCAAGATGCTTTGCGAGCAAGACATGGTACAGGTACTTTGGATTCATGCAGTCTTTAGTGACGGCATAAAAAATTGTATCGACGTTCCAGAAAGGCCCATTAACGTAAAAAATATTTGATAATGACCCTTTACGTGGAATGAGTATGGAAGGTCCGTCATGTGCTGCCTGGTTGACATAACGGATAATCCCTCCACTCCCATAGACAGGAATGTTACCTTCTGGAAGGTCTTTTGCAGATTTGCCATTGTATAGTTTAGCAATTTTACTTAACGGCAAGAATTTGACCGCTCTTGAGTTCCGCATGTCCGCTATATGCCTCGCTTGTTTATTAATCACTTTTTTGACAACTATTTTTTGTTGAATCAATGTCCTCATTATCGTCCCAGCCTAGCGCGCTCACCGCCTGGAGCAGCTCCTTATTATTATTAATATTGTCTAGAATTCCGCAGATAAGGCGTTTGAAGCTCTTGTACTTGTCGAGCGCTTCTGCTTCATTAAAGTCGCCGTGGATAACGTTACTAATATCGCCAAATAATCTATAGCCATTACTGGAGAATTCTGGCGGAATTATTTGGTGTTTGTCATTAACGTCTTTTAAAATTTCGCGGAAGGTCCTACGCTTGTCATTCTTGGTCCTTGTTGGAACATTAATTGCGCAGGCGGTCTGCAAGGTTACCTGTTCAAATATCTTCCTTAAATATATGACAGCGCCTGCGCCTAGTTGATTACTGTACGCTCTATCAGCTTTTTCTAACAATTCGTCAAAACTAGTTTCGCGATTCTTGGGATAACTGATTCCCCTGGATAACTTCTCATTGCACTGAATAGTATAAACGACAGGTGATTGCGAAAAAAAGGTATCACGGCAACCAATTAAGAACCATGCTTCGACGTTAGTAGGATGATTTTCAGAACAGGTCGGACAGCTTAAAATGGCGTCTATGCTGATCAAATGGTCACTTTCAACAACGCATGTCAACTCATCCACAGACATGAATGTTCTATTGGCTTTGCAATTTGGGCAATAATAATTGCGAGCAATATGCCCAACATGGATTTTACGGGATTTGCCGGATTTAATATGCGTGTTACCCAAAAATCCTTCTACCTCGTGGTCCTTGGTATCGTGGTCCATGTTAAGAATATCTGATAGTCGCATTTTTATTTCGTCCTGTATTCTCGGTTACAATATTGCTTTATCAGAGATCCGCCAATTGTGTAATTAGGTTGCCGATTTGTCGTCGAAGATCTTGTTCTTGCTCGACTATGTCGGTAATTTGCTGATTTAACGCTCGGATATCGATGTCTTCGTCTGTCCTTTCCTGTTGGATATATGTGGAAATCGAAATATTGTAGCCATCTTCTCCGATCTGAGAGTTTGGAACTAATTTGGCTCGATGTTTAATGCCCTTACGTTGGGTATACCATTTTAAAATATGTTGACGGTTGTTGGAACTAAGCCTATTTTTATTTCCTGAATGAACAAATTGGTCGGATGCGTCAATAAATAGAACATCATTAGACTTTTTTGATTTCTTGAGCACAATAATGCATGTGGCAATAGTTGTTCCAAAAAAGAGATCGGGGGGTAATTGGATTACCGCATCAACATAATTGTTGTCAATTAAGTATTTTCTGATCTTTCGTTCAGATCCACCACGATATAGTACGCCTGGAAATTCGACGATAGCTGCCGTGCCGTTTTCGGCCAACCAGGAAAGGATATGCATCGTGAAAGCTAAATCTGCCCTGGAAGCAGGCGCAAGCACACCTGCTGGTGAGAAGCGTGAATCGTTAATAAGGAGCGGGTCGTTTTTGCCTTCCCAGTGAATGGAATAAGGCGGGTTAGACACTATAGCTTCGAATGGTTCGTAGTCCCAATGCGCCGGGGCCGTGAGAGTATCACCGTGAGCTATGTTGAACTTCATGTAGTTCACGTTGTGTAGGAACATATTAATCCTAGCTAGATTATATGTAGTGAGGTTGATCTCTTGGCCGAAGAATCCCTGCAGCACATTGTCTTTTCCTAGTACTTTATTGAACTGCAGCAAGAGTGATCCGGAACCACAAGCGGGGTCATATACTTTGTTGACCCGAGTTTTGCCTACTACCGTAATCCTGGCCAACAGTTCTGAGACCTCTTGGGGCGTAAAGAACTCCCCACCAGATTTGCCAGCTTGCGAGGCATACATGGTCATCAGGAACTCATAAGCATCACCGAAGGTATCTATCTGGGTGTTGTCGTCTATCCCCAATTGCATATTGCCGATGGCATTCAGTAATTTGGCGAGTTTTTTATTGCGATCACCCACAGTTGGCCCCAGTTTACTGCTATTAACATCCAGGTCGTCAAATAGGCCTTTGAAATTATCTTCACTGGGCGTTCCCAAGGCAGAGCCCTCGATGCGTTTGAACGCTCTTTCGAGAGTTTCATTCAGATTTTTATCTCGAGCGGCATTGGCTTGTATGTTGACGAACAGATCCGAGGGGAGAATGTAGAACCCCTTTTCAGCCACCGTATCGTTTCGGCCAAGTTCTGCCTGCTCATCGGACAGCTGTGCATAGTTAAAATCGTTATTGCCCGCTGCGCGCTCCGCAACATTAAGATAATCCGTCAGATTTTCGGATATGAATCGATAAAAGAGTAGTCCAAGGACATAGGACTTGAAATCCCAGCCGTCTACGGAGCCTCGTAACTCATTGGCCATTTTCCAGATGGTCTTGTGCAGTTCTGCTCGTTGGGTCTCCTTGGTATCCGGCATTTCTTACGCTCCTGGTGCTCCTGGGTAAGCGATATCAAGCAGGCAAACCATGCTGCTGGCCCACCCGCTTCTATTAATAGTCCCAGTATATGTTGATCGAACTGGACTGAGAACAGCCGAGCTTAGCAACTGGATAGTGCCGACAAGAATGGTAGTGAACTTTTAACCGGATAGTGATGTGAAGTCCTCTCTATTTCCTTTATCTTTCTTTATTTTCGGTCTTTAGTCTGGCTCCTCACACACGGAAATGAATAGGAGCCGACCATGCGTTACATATTGCGGACCGAGGGGCTGACCAAGGTCTTCGGCCACGGACAGCGGGCCGTCGACCAGGTGTCCCTGCATGTCCCCGAGGGTGGAGTCTACGGGCTCTTGGGCCCAAATGGGGCTGGCAAATCCACTACCCTGAAGATGGTCACAGGCATGCTGCACCCCACTGGCGGATCCATGATTCTGGATGGACACCCTTGGTCGCGTCGGGACCTCTACGACATCGGCGCCCTGATCGAGCAGCCGCCCGTCTACCCCAATCTGACGGCTCGCCAGAACCTCAAGGTGCGCACAACCCTGTTTGGCCTCCCCGATGAGCGGATTGACCAGGCGCTTTCCATTGCCGGGCTGAGCGATACGGGTTCCAAGAAGGCTGGACAGTTTTCCATGGGCATGAAGCAGCGCCTAGGGATAGCGAACGCCATTCTGACCAAACCTCGTCTGCTGATCCTGGACGAGCCCACCAACGGGCTGGATCCGCTGGGCATCGAGGAGCTGAGGGGAATGATCCGCAGCTTCCCGCAGCAGGGGATGAGCGTGATCGTCTCCAGCCATATCCTCTCCGAGGTGTCAATTCTGGCGGACCATATCGGCATCATCGCGGACGGTCGCCTGGCTTATGAGAATGAATTGCACGCCGGGGAGGACTTGGAGGGACTATTCATGGACGTGCTCAGGAGGTCACGATGAGCAGCGGGAATGCCAACGAACTCATCCAGCAGGATACGGCCGAAGGAGTCGGAACCAGGGGCAACGGCATCTCCTTCGGCAGGATTCTGACAGCGGAGATCATGAAGGGCCGATCGGCTGCACCCAGGCGGATGGTCTTGGCTTTCCCTCTAGTGCTCATTGTCATCGTGGCTTGCTTCGCGTTCGGGCTGCATGTCTGGATGCCCTCCTGGGTCAACTACTGGTATGTTCTGCTCCTTCCTGCCATGACTGCCCTGATAAGCGTTGCCGTGGCCAACATCGACGGCAAACAGCGGTGGAGGACCACTCTGGCTCTGCCTGCTGCGCCCGCTCTGATCTGGTGGGCCAAGATTGTCTACTGTCTGCTTCTGGTCGGCATCGCAACCCTGCTGGCTCTGGGTCTTTCGGCACTGATAGTCGCCGTTTCCGGGGTCGGGGGACCGTCTGTAGTCGACTTCGTAGTCAGTGCCCTGATGCTGGTTCTGGCCTGCTCCTGGATGGTACCGACGGGACTGGCCCTTACCGCCCGGTTTGGCGTTCTGATCGGGTTCGGCCTGCCTTACATGGCGGACCTGCTGGTCTCGATCACCTTCTGGGGAAGCCAACGGCTCTGGCCCTTCCTGCCGCCCGCCGCCATGATCAACCTGCCGGTGCCATTCATGAAGGTCATGCCTGATGGCGTGCCCTTGGAAACTGAAGACAACAGTCCGATCAAGGCTGCGCTGTCTGTCTTTGGCGGGCAGAGCCTGGCGGCCTTGGTGGTCTGTCTGGTCTGGTTCCTGCTCCTGTCCGTCCTGACGGGAATCTGGTTCTCGCGGAAGGAGACCAACTGATATGACTGGAATGACAGTCGGCCGGGTTGTGGCCTCGGAAATCGTGCGATTGCATGGATCTGTGCTTATCGCCATCCATGTCGTCTGCGGACTGGCGGCCGGCCTCGTCTGTGGCGCCTACTTCGCTGCAGCTCCCTATGATCCTGGGCTGGAGACCGATGCCTTCTTTCAGGTCCTGGGCGCCTTCATGCCCCTGATGGCCGCCATCGTCGTTGCCATAAACATCGAAACCGAGCGAGAGGCTGGCGACATGGCCAACCTTCTGGGGATTCCCAGCCGCCGTCTGGGTCTGGCAGCCAAGATCTTGGTGCTCTGGCTTCTGGGTCTGCTGGCTCTAGCCTTAGCGGCTTTGGCATACTGCCTACCCATGGCTCTGACCGGCGGATCGGGCGCACCAATCACGGCCGTCGCGCTTGCCACCGTGGGGATGGCCGGCGGTTCCCTCTGCCTCTACCTTTTCTCCATCGCCCTGGCCCTGCGCTTCGGCAGAAACACGACCATTGCCATTGGGGTCCTCGGCACTGGGATATCCATCAGTTCCCTTGGCGGCCTTTTCAATGGCCTGTACGGCCGTACTTTATCCGGTGTCGAGAGCGCTCCTGGGATCAGCCAGTGGATACCCTTCACCTGGCCTACCAGGTTCGGTTCCTTGGGAATCGAACAGGCCCTGGCCTTGACCATGCCGGGAGGGGAAGGTCTGCGTGCTTCAATCGGTGTGACGGCTCTGGACAATCTGGTCCCCTGTCTGGTCCTCACCCTGACCTTGGGCTTGGCCCTCCTGCTCTGGATCGGCAGGTTCGAGGATCGGCGCAAGGTCAGCGATTAGACTGGGCCGCAGGGCATCAGGTCCGTGAGAAACCTGTCTTAGGAATCAGGCTTGCAAGACACCTGGCCCACAAGGCCTTCATTCTCAAACGCGGCTGAGTCGGGTCGGCAAGCGCAGAAAAGGAGCCAATCGTGGCTGACATGCACGCCGAAGGTTCCCCCGGGGACAATCGGCATCGGGCTTCCATCCTGGTGGTGGACGACGATCCAAGGATCACCACCCTGCTGATGGCTGCCCTGTCCAAGGACGGCTATGCCGTGACCGTGGTCAACGAGTCGCGGAAGGTCGTAAGCATGGACCTGTCCTCGGTCGACCTGATCCTCTGCGATGTCATGATGCCACACTTGGACGGCTTTGCCCTTTTGACTTCCATCAGGGAACGGGTATCCTGCCCGATCATCTTCCTGACGGCCAAGACTGACGAGGACAGCGCAGTCCTGGCCTATGGCTTGGGCGCCGACGACTACATACGCAAGCCTTTCGGCATTGCCGAACTTCGAGCCAAGGTCAGGGCGCGGCTGTCTCAGGGCAGTCGTCGCGGGCGTCCCCTCCTGCATTTCGGCCCTTTGGACATGGACCTTCAGGCGCGGCAGATCAGAGTGGACGGGCGCAACGCCAATCTGACGGATGCAGAATACCGCATATGCGCCCTGCTGGCAGAGCATCCAGGGAGGGCCTACGCGCCCATGCAGATATGGGAGGCCTGCCTGGCTGCAGAGGATGATCCGGCCGCCGATGATACGGACAGCGATGCCACGGCTGCTGTCAGAGTGCATCTGAGCAATGCTCGGCGCAAGCTTAAGGCCCTGGGGGTGGACCCCATCAGGACCATCTGGTCGGTGGGTTACCAATGGGTGGCCTGACCGACGGCGTGCCCGAATCACCGATGGAACCGAGCGTCAACGGCAAGGGCCGGCCAAGCCGCAAGGGAATGCCCATCGTTCTGCTGATCATCAGATATTTTCTCTATGTTCTGCTGATTCTGGCTCTGTTGTTCGCCGGCATTTATATGGTCTGGATAAACCTGGGGGCCAGGGGTGACATCTTCTGGGCCAACTATGGCGAGCAGCATCTGGAGAAGGTGGGGCAATCCATCGGCCGTTCGGCCGCTATTGACGAATCCTTGATTCCCGCAGCCTACTGGTATCGAACCTATGACCACCAGGGGCATCCTACGGGGGGAGATATGAAAGGCGGCATGGCTGGCGAGGCCGACCAGCTGGCTGCCGACCACTGGGAACATAGGGCAGCTAAGCCATCGGAAGAGCGAGGAAAGAAGACGGGGCGGCCCCTGGCCACTCGCGCGAAGCCGGATGCGACCTACGCCGTCTATGTCACAGCTGATGGGCGGCCATGTGTCCTGGCCTATCGGGTTCAGCCGCAGTGGGCATCCAGGCAGGACCGGGACCGCTATCCCAATCCCCAGAACCTTCTGCTCGCGTCTTACGGGATGGCTTTGCTGCTCACCCTCTTGTTGGTCGGGCTGCGGGCGGCCCGTGTCATATCGTCCAAGCTCAAGGTCTTCAACCAGGTGGCTGAGGATATAGGGCGGCAGGACCTGGATGCCTCCCTGCCCCGCAGCAACGTGATGGAGATCAACCGAGTGCTAGGGTCCTTCGACAGGATGCGTGCTACGTTGAAGGAATCTCTGGAGAAGACTTGGACGGCCCAGGAGTCCCAGCGTCGGCAGGTGGCGGCCCTGGCCCACGACCTGAAGACGCCGCTGACCATCATGCGAGGCAATGCAGATCTGCTGGGTGAGACCGAACTCAGCCAGGAGCAGCAGTCCTACTTGGACTCCATCGAGGATGCCATCGCTGAAATGGCCGACTACGCCCAGGCAATCAGTCAAGGTTCTGTGGGCACCGCTTCTGGACGATCCGAGGTCACAACGGTTGCCTTGAGGAATATGGTCGACAACCAGGCCCAAGGCTACCTGAATGCCCGGGGTCTGCGGCTCGAGAGGGATGACCGCCTGGGGTCCCATGCTGGTCAGATTTCCGGTAATGCCGCTGACCTTGCCAGGGCGATTATGAACATCGTTGCCAACGCAGCTGACTATTCTCCGGACCAAGGCTTGGTGACGCTGACATGGAAGCTGGAGGATAGCCATGAGGGCGGCCGTGCCTTGGTTGTGACCGTGCGTGACCAGGGTCCAGGATTCAGCAGCCGAGCTCTGGTTCATGCCACGGAATGGCTCTATCAGGCCGATAGCAGTCGGCACGGCTCCGGCGGTCACCATGGCATCGGCCTGGCTGCGGCCCGGTCAACTGTGGAGAGTGCAGGAGGTCATCTGACCCTTGGAAATGCTACCGATGGCGATGGCGCAGTAGTCACTGTATCTTTGCCAGTGCAGTGAATTCAGCAGAGTTGATGCCGTTCACGGCAAGCTTGGTGTCTGGTCAAGAATTACATAGTGCTAAAGATCAGGAAATAGTGTCAATCGTGGGCTGATAATTATAAAAACATCAATTTTTTAGTAATCATTCTAGTAATGGATTACTAAAGTTTGTCATTCTTTAGTATTGCTCCGTGACCTTGCTTGTCAGGCTTTGCTTGCCGAAGATTTGGTCAAGGATCAGGTTGAGAGGCTGAATGCGCGTAGGTTGGTAGGTTCAAGGAAGAGTAGCCCAACCTGAGGATGGAACGCCGCGTCTATCGACTGTGGGAGGGGAGATTCCTCGAATTGAGCTGCCAACAGTAAATAGTGTCGACAAATATCGGGAGTCGCTACAGCAGCTCATGCCCATCGCTATGAAAAAATCTTGCTGGTTCGCCCTGGAACAAAGGCCTTGACGACTTCGGCCATGTTTATGTATATTATGAATCCAACTTGGTAAACATCCACGCAGCGTTTTGGCCTGGCCGCCTCTGATTTCTTTCAATAGGCCCCCGAAGCGTTGACTACTCCGTGGCATAAGCAGGAGAGTGGCATGACTGGGTTGACCAGCGACTCCAAGCATGAACAATCAATAGATACCGGCGTGATTCCGGCTGCAGGGCAGGACTCTGGGCAGAAGCGCGGAGTGAATGATTCCGTTCTCAAGGACCCTTCTACAGTAGATGTCGATCAGGTTGCCCTTGCCTTGAACGTGGATCCTGACCGGGGTCTGGCCGAGGCCGAAGCAGCTCGTCGACTGGGACTATTCGGCCCCAACGAGCTTGCTGGGGCGCCTCCCGTTCCCGCGTGGAGGAAGTTCCTCCAACAGTTCAAGGATCCTTTGGTCTATCTGCTCCTGGCAGCCACGGCCATTTCGCTGGTGGCCTGGGTGGTGGAGCGCTCGCACCCGGCAGCCGGAGGCGGCGAACCCCTGCCCTTCGATGCCATCGTCATCATGATCATCCTCATCCTTAACGCTGCTCTGGGATATGCCCAGGAGGCCAAGGCTGAGCGAGCGGTCGACGCATTGGCGAGCATGACTGCACCTCGTGCCTCGGTTCTGCGCGATGGCCAGGTGGTCAGCCTGGAGACCAGCAGGATCGTCCCCGGCGATGTAGTGGTCCTGGCTGAGGGTGATTCGGTCGGTGCTGACGGAAGACTGTTCCAGGCTGCGGGCCTGCGAGTGGCCGAGGCGTCGCTGACCGGTGAGTCTCTGCCGGTAGGCAAGCGGCCCGGTCGGCTTGACCAGCCCAAGGCTCTGGGCGACAGGACCAACATGGTCTTCAACGGTACCGCAGTCACCCAGGGCACCGGACGCATGATCGTCACCTCCATCGGCATGGATACCCAGGTCGGGAAAATCGCCGGCATGCTGGCTGATACCCAGGAGGAGCCTACGCCTCTACAGAAGGAGATGGCCAGGGTCTCCAAGCTTCTCGGCCTGGCCGTCTGTCTGATTGCGGTCCTGGTTCTGGCGGCGCTGGCTCTGATGGAAGGCTTCCAGACAACTCAGGATCTGATTGACTCTCTACTCATGGCCGTATCCCTGGCCGTAGCTGCAGTGCCAGAGGGGTTGACGGCCATCCTGACCGTGGTTCTCGCCTTGGGCGTGCAGCGCATGGCCAAGCACCATGCCATCGTCAAGAAGCTCAGCTCGGTTGAGACGCTGGGTTCGGCATCGGTCATCTGCTCTGATAAGACGGGGACGCTGACCCGCAATGAGATGACCGTTGAGCGGGTGGTTGTCCCCTCGGGACAGGTCCGACTCACTGGCACCGGGTACGCCCCAGAGGGAGCCATGCAGCCGGTCAAGGCCGGAGAGTCTGACGACCAGCTGACGGACACCATCGATTCATCTCTGGCTGAGGCGGTTGAAGAGACCCTGATGGTCGGGACCATCGCCAACGACGGAGACCTTCACTGGCAGGCGGACCAGGCCAAACCGGATTCCCAGACCCAGTCTGGATCGGGGCAGGGTCACTGGCAGATTGTCGGCGATCCCACGGAGGTCTCGTTGATTGTCGCCGCTCGCAAAGTCGGAGCCGATGCCAAGGCTGATGGCTATCGTCGTCTGGCCGAGATTCCCTTCACATCGGAGCGCAAGCTCATGTCGGTTCTGGCTGCCCCGAATGATGGCGACGAAGTGCGGTCGCGACTCTTCTGCAAGGGCGCTCCCGACGTGCTGCTTGGCCGATGCGACCGGATTCTCGAGAGCGGCCAGGTCAGGCCTATGGCCAGCGCAGATCGGGAGAGGATACTTGCCCAGGTCAGCAGTCTCTCAGCGGACGCTTACAGAACTCTGGGGCAGGCCTTCCGGCCTGTATCCGACCAGGAGCTGTCATCGCTGACCGAAGCTGGTGAGGGGGAGGAGCTGTCAAGGACGGTTGGGACAGACCAGACGGACCAGTTGCCTCGAATGTCTCAGCATGCTCCGGCTGTCCGCCTGTCTGCCGACAAGGTGATCCAGGAAAGCGCCCATCTGGAGAGCAATCTGATCTGGACGGGTATGGTCGGCATCATTGATCCGCCCCGCACCGAGGTCCGTCATGCGGTGGATCAGGCTCACAAGGCCGGCATCAGAACGATCATGATCACCGGCGACCATCCGCTCACTGCGGCCAGAATCGCGGGTGACCTGGGCATCATCAAGCCCGGCCAGCCCGCCTGCACCGGCGAGCAGTTGGATGCCATGGACTCGGATCAGCTTCGGGAGACCACCTCCAAGGTCTCCGTCTACGCCCGCGTGGCCCCCGAGCACAAGCTGAAGATCGTCGAATCGCTCCAGGATCAGGGCAAGGTCGTAGCCATGACCGGCGACGGCGTCAATGACGCTCCCGCTGTCAAGACCGCGGACATCGGCGTGGCCATGGGCATCACCGGGACCGAGGTCACCAAGGAATCGGCCAAGATGATCCTGGCGGACGACAATTTCGCCACCATCGTCCAGGCTGTGCGAGAGGGCCGGGGCATCTTCGACAACATCCGCAAGTTTCTGCGCTACCTGCTCAGCTCCAACATGGGCGAGGTCTTCACGGTCTTCGGCGGCGTGGTCTTCGCTGGTCTTCTGGGCATATCGCAGCCCGGCATGGCGGGCGTGACCGTGCCGCTGCTGGCCACCCAGCTGCTATGGATCAACCTCCTGACCGATGCGGCCCCCGCGCTGGCCATGGGCGTGGACCCGCAGACCGACGATCTGATGGACCGCCCGCCCCGATCCGTCAACGACCGGGTGATCGACCGGGATATGTGGGTTGACATCATCTACATAGGCCTGGTCATGGCCTTGGTCACCCTGATCGGCATGGACATGCATCTGAGCGGCGGCCTCTTCACCGACAGGTCCGTCCAGGCGATCGGTCACGAGGCGCAGATCAGGGAGGCGCGGACCATGGGCTTCACCATCCTGGTCTTCGCCCAGCTCTTCAATGCGCTAGCCTCTCGCTCCTCCCGCAAGTCGGCCTTCCAGGGGCTCTTCAGCAATCCCTGGCTCTGGGGCGCCATAGGGATTTCCATCCTGCTCCAGCTCCTGGTGATCTACGTGCCCTTCCTGGGCGAGGCTTTTGGCACTGTCCCCCTCCAACCCCAGGCCTGGCTGGAGTGCATCGCCCTGGCCTCCCTGGTCCTAGTCGCTTCAGAACTGCGCAAGCTGTTCAACTGGGCAGTCAGACGGCTGCGGGCATGATCGTTTCTTCCTGATGCGGCGATTGGACTGGACAATGCCGCATCGGGATTGCCTCCTATGGTCTCAGTTGAGGCTCGAACCTGTTCCTGCACCTGTCCCCGCTTATCCGCATACTGGCAAATATGGGGAACGATGAGCAACAGCATGCAATAGATGTTTTGTCATATTGGTGCGCGGTTGAACTGTTCTCACCACAAAATTGGAGGGATAACCAGCTCATTGCTTTATCCTCCTCCCGCAACGTCGGCCAAAGGGTAAGCGTTTCTGAGCAGGAGCGACTTCCATGGGATGGCATTCATGCTGATCTTCTCATCGGGCCGGTTAACAATGAGCATCGTTCATATACAAACCTCTATAACGACCTGCAGAGCAGGAAAATATACCGGCTGCAGACAGACATGAACGCCCGGCTGACCAAACCCTTCTCATTCGCAGGAGATACTGAGAGCTGGTTACGGTCCCAGGCGTTCAAATCGGGACTCGACGAACAGGCCATAACTGGTCTTCTTGAAGAAACAAATCAGCTATGGCGTGGAATAGTGGATCAGCACGAACCTCTGCCGGTAGGTACCAAGCTGACGGATTCCATGGTTTTGTGTCTTCTGAGGGTAGTGAGAGAGCTGGCAATAAAAGTCCGGCGGCGCGGCGTAGTCTGCGCTGTTTACTGTAAGGACTATGACCCCCGGTTTGTCTCTTCCCCTGTCCTGCGGGCGGTGAAGCTGAAACGAAACCGGAAAACATTAGAGACGTATATAGATTGCCCGTGGCTTCATCATGAACGTTTCCGGATAGCTGTCGGACTCCGCCAGGATGTGGTCACGAATGCGTTGATGACTGCAGCTACGCTTGTCCGAAATCTGTCATCTGTAGAAGAGATAGCTCAAAACGAGACAATGCTGGAACTTGCTCATCGCCAGTACAAGCGCGGAGGCGGTCTTGGTGTCATGGCTTCTCTTATGGAGTTTTGCATAGGGGATGACGGCAGATTGGTCTTAGGATCGCTGGCTATCTCTCAATATGCTAAAGCGGTTTCTTGCTTGTTCAATCATCGAGGTTGGCCCGATTGTCCGACTGGGTGGCCTGATATTACCGAACTCAATGGGGCAGAGAACGAAATCGAATCGTATTTCAACACTTCGGTGTGCAAGGAACTCAAAGATGTACAGGGGCGGATAAAGCACGAGAAACGCCCAGTTACCAAAGATGACATAAGAGAGCTTATTCGTAGGACGACAAACTTGATGAGGCTTGACGACCATAGTATAAGTTGTTCTCCTCTTTTCTCCCCGCAAGACGGATCGCCTCTGATGCACAATTATGTCAATTGTCATTTAGAAGCTAATTCGGAATATCTCAATGGCGGGTTAATCGACTCCTTCTTCTTAGACGATTTGGAAAAGCTCCACAACGACGGACCAAACAATTTTTCTCGTCCGGTCAGGAGTTATCTGTCGATGAGCCATCCTCGACGATTCAATTTGGCTGAGGATTCAAAGGGTCTTCTCGTTGATGGTGCTGTGAAACCTTCCAACATGCCGATTGGAAGATGGCCTAGTGCTTCCAATCAGTTCCAGTCCGTTGGGCAGCAGTTTGCCATTAATCAAATACGTGCAGTTGCAGAAGGAATCTGTGGCTCACCGCTATTGGGTGTCAATGGGCCCCCCGGTACTGGTAAGACTACCCTTTTGAAGGATGTAGTAGCCGAAATTATCGTGGCACGAGCTAAACGATTGGCGAAATTACAGCAGCCTGACGATATTTTCAAACAGCAACGTTATGCCACGAATATTTTCGATCGGCGCAAGAGTTATGAATATTGGACGCTTGATCCGTCGGTGACTGGTTTTGAGATTGTTGTGGCTTCGAGCAACAACAAGGCTGTTGAGAACGTCAGCCAAGATCTGCCTAGAGCCGATGCTATAGACAGTGAGTGGGAATCCTATATCGAGAGCATGTGGAAACAGGCACCTCGTGGGTTCGACTTCCGGGACATTGCTACATTAATCTTCAACAGTCAGGATAAGCATAATGGGAGTAAACCCTCCAATACCCATTCATCCTGGGCTCTGATATCTGCAGTTTTGGGTAATAGGCGCAATAAAAAGCGGTTCTTGGGCTCTTTCAAGGATGAGTTTGTATATAATTTTTTGAAGAATTTATCTACTAGAACAAGTGTAATTGACGGATGGGAAGAAGCCAAAAGAGGATTCAATGATGCTCTGAAGAAAGAAGAGCGCATTCGTGCTCAAAAAGTGTATGAGTATAACCTCGTTCGTTCTTATTCAGACCTGTGTGATCAACGATCCGCTCTTTCGGCCAAGCTTGATGAATTAAAGATAATGTGGCACGACTTGAAAGTCGAGCAGATGCAGTACGAGAGACAGATCACAGCCGTAAAAGAGCGGCTGTCAAAAGCCAAGCAAGCTGCCGATGTTGCATGCGCTGCCCAGGAGCAAGCCGAAACTGCCTATGAGGATCATCTATCATCTTGTCGGGAACATCCTTTGAAACATTTTTTCCAAAAAACGAAAGAACAACAACAGGATGAGCGCAAGAAACGCACTACTCTGGAAAAGGCGTGGAAGAAAAGGGGTTATTGCGACGCCGAAGTTGATGCTGCCAGTCAGGAGTTATCTTTTTTGCAGGATAGCCTTGATGATGCGAGACAAGATTTAGAGAATTGCGAAAAACAAGCTACAGACCTGTTCGATCAGCTAACTACGGTAGAAAGGCAAATTGCTGAGGCCAAGCAGATTCAGTGGCCTAGGCCCGACATTGGCGATGACCATGTTGCGTGGATGGACCCGGAATGGAGCAAGGCGCGGACGGAGGTCTACATCAAGGCGCTGGCTCTTCATCAGCAGGCCGTCACGGGTGCTGCCCACCAGTTCATGTGCAATCTTTCCTTGGCTTGCGCTGTGATGCAGTCGAATGGTTTTACGGATGACGAGAGGCTGGTGGCTTGGCAGACTTTCTTCCTGGTGATCCCGGTCGTTTCCTCGTCCTTTGCATCAATATCCAGAATGTTTTCGGGGATAGGCAAGGAGGCGCTCGGCTGGGCGATTGTGGATGAGGCCGGACAGGCCCTGCCCCAGGCTGCTGCCGGTCTGCTGCAGCGCGTGAAACATGCGGTTGCAGTTGGAGATCCTATGCAGCTTCAGCCCGTGGATACCATGCCCAAGCCGATGCGTGAACTTCTGGCGAGCACCCATCACCTCCAGCGTCTGGGACTGGAATCCGAAAACATGCAGGCCTTGGTCGATTATCAGACTCCTTGCGGCCTGTTGGACGAGACGAATGACCACTGGCTGGGGATGCCTCTGGTGGTACACCGGCGCTGTGATGAGCCTATGTTCTCCATATGCAACGATATGGCCTACTCCGGCAGGATGGTTCGCGTAGGGCCGGAGCATCAGCCATGTGCCTATCCTTCCGGGCCTCATGCGGGCGATGAGCTGCCGGCCTCCTGCTGGTACGATGTGCCGCCGAATTCCGGCGAAACCGGGAGAACGCAATGGAGGCCGCAGGAAGGCCGCGAACTTCAAAAGCGTCTGTGCGGGCTCTTCCAGGGTGGGATCGACCCCACCAATATTCTGGTCATCGCTCCGTTCAGGGCTGTGGCTAACGGGGTGCGTGACACCTTTGCGGATGCATTGCAGCAATGCACTGGTTGCAACAGACGCGAGGCAGATCGGCTGGCATCAAGCCAGGCTGGAACCGTACACACCTCCCAGGGGCGGGAAGCCGATGTGGTCTTCATCGTCCTTGGCAGTAGAGCCGGCAGGCGTGGAGAAGGCTCTCGTTTATGGGTTAATGGTTCACCCAACCTGCTCAACGTCGCTGTGTCTCGAGCCAAGCGCCGTGTCTACGTGGTCGGCAACCTCGCTGATTGGAAGAATGGAACCTATACGTCCAGGATCGCTAAGGACCTGCCGGTGGAGGCGAGCGCAGAAAACTGAGTGGAGCTGGGAAGGTGCGGCCAGAATTCCTTTAGATACAGCACGTCATCATCCCTCGTCTGGGATAATGCTGTCTATGAAGATTGGTGAGCGTTGGGGTTATCGGGCGCATAACATTGACTCCTTGGTTGAGGTCGAAGTTCTCAAGATTGGGACGCAGAAACCACCGCGGACGCTTGTCCGGTTTATCGATGAACAATTTGAGGGTAGACAGGAGTGGATTCCACCTACTCGTTTGAAGGTGATCTGGAAAGATGCTGTGGAGTTCGAGGCTCGAGAGGCTCGCTGGGATAGAGTCGATACTCATCCTGGTTTGGAAGGCGGGCCAATAGAGTTTGCGATCGATGAAGTCTTTAGAACGCTAATTAACGAAGAGTTGGCTATTCCCGCGTATCGCTATACCGGAGTGACTGCTGTAAAGGATGTTGCTGGTCTCGCTGGATATTTGCAACTTGATGAGTCTTTGCTGAGAGATGCTCCCGAATCGTTTGATGACGAAGATGGGTGGATTGTGCCCTGGGCGACCACTGAGCTTATCGTGAGAACTGCCTGCACTCTCTTCTCTGACAAGATGCTGCATGAGGTCGAAAAGCAGGAATCAGAAGTTCAATTGGAATCAACGCATGGGCGATGGTATAAGAGTTACTTTAATAAAGACGAAAATATTTTTGTTACACCGGAAGAAGTTGCATCCAGCGACTTCGAAGAGCCGGATGGTAAACGGTGCCGTGACTTGTTGCGTCAATGGTGTGGCGCCGAGGCTGTCGCGCGTCAGGACGAGCTCAAAGCGTTACGACAAGAGGTAGTGCGACTGGATGAGCTAGTGACTCACGCGATCCGTGTTCTACGTACCGCGAAACTCACGACACAGGCTGATGATATTCAGCGTCGGTTCGGCGTTCCGATTATGCAAGCTCGCAAATCACGGTAGCCAGGTGCTTGGTTCGGGAGGGTTCTCAACACTCCATCCATGAGGCATGTACGCATCCAGTTCTTTTGCTCCTAACTTGATGCACCCACTCATGGTCAGTTGGGATTTGTCATTGAGGGGATCGATATGATCTGCATGTTCATTGATCCAGGTCGCCCACTCTAGCGCGTGTTCTTGTGCTTGCTCGTCGAATTCCTCCGCATGACGCCGAATCGCTTGACTATAGGAGCGCAGCCGTGCCGCGTTCTCCCATTGTTCAGCTTGCTGCCTCGCACGATCAGCATTGAGCTTGAGTAAATAGGCCTCGCGGGCCTTGGGAATGGCTTCCTCCCATTCCTTGACCTGCTTGGCATGATAGGCTTCAAGTTTCTTTCGTCTATCTTGTGCGGCGTGGCTCCATTCTTCGATGATGTCGAAGAACTCGGGAAGTTTGGAGACGAGAGTCCATCGCTGGCGATCTGCCCACGATCGGGAATCATAGCCAGGATTGAGCTCCAATTTGAGGCGGCCTGACCAGACTTCCTTCCGCGTCGGGCTGACTCGTTGCCATTCATACCTGCATTCAGCCATATCCTCGTCCGTGTAGACATCGCGTTTTACCCTCTCTTCACTGAGTTTGCAGCGATAGTGATCTTGGCCAACCGTGATAAGAAAGCTCGGTTTCTTGTCCACACTCAGCGTCCATCCACGCCGAACGCATTCTTCACTAATGCCTTGTACGAGTGCCAATGCTCGCGGACGGGTTGTCTCATTAACCATGAGATGTGAAGCGTGCTCAATGAGCGCTTGTATTTCGGGTCGATTGCGATCAGCTTCAACCGGCACGGGAATCTGGGGCGGTATCTCTGCCTGCGTTGAAGATCGTATGAGTTTAATGGTCAACGGTCCCCGCTTAGTCCCGGTCACTTTGAATAGGTGTTGAGGGCTCAAACATCCTGAAAAACGCAGCTGTCTGACGGTACGAACATAACCGATTCGCTCCGCATCACTTGGTGCGTCGAAACGAAGTACGCCGCCCGCAGACTCAAGACGATCAAGAAGATCATCAACAGGCTTGTATGGTGGCTCGTAGGCAGGGAGGGATGTAGCCAGTTTCGTTTCAGTAGTGTCGGAATCTTCGGATGTTGGATATGAGCCATGTTCCAAGTAGTAACGTCCTTCATCAGTAAGGCTTGCACGCCAGGATCTACCATGCCCCTGTACGGATAGCAACCCACGTCGATCCAATGCGCGCGCCGTCACCCGATGATCGAACCCATGCTCATACACTCCTTTCGGTCGCCCTTCACCGACCCACCGCAAAACAGCCAGCTGCTTCTCATTCAGCAGGTTTTGTTCGGCCACAATGATCTCCAATCGGATAGGGCTATTGTTCTCATTCGCGCTATTGCTAGCACAAACAGTTATGTGAGCTGAATCTGTTTTATGCCCCTTCTACCGAGGAAGGATGGAATCCTGCCCATCCTCATGTTCAGAGCTCATGTTTTTCAATATATTCTATCGGCCGTGGTGTCGTTCTAGGCGGCTCAGGTTGATTTTATCCGTGCTCTTCCCGGACTTTCTAAGATTTTCTGCTTTGGAAAGAGGCTTCATCGATCTCTGGGTACTTTTACTGCACTCAGTGCCTTATGAGCCCTATTGGCCTGTCGATCACACTAGGTTTGAGAGTCACTCTTGGTTATTTGCATTTCAGTAGATTGGCTCCATGCCTATTAATCATGAGTTGCGCAGCTGGCGAAGTGATGAAGGTCTGGTTGTGTTCCATTGCGTCGATGGCCTTGCATGCCTCCACTTTGCCGAGTCGTTGTAGTCGGCGTCTTGTGCCGGCATACTGTTTCCTGTTGAGGATGAAGTCGATTTCATTGTCGTTGTTCACTTCCCCCTTTGCATCTGGCAGATGAACCACAGGCACTGGTTCAATCCCTACTGGCCCATACTCGTTTCTATATCCGTGGTGTCGAATAGAAGATCGGTCATGTCGTGGGTGATCATCATCGAGGTACTGATGAGTATCCATCTCACATCGTTCTTGGCCGCTTCACGTATCAAGCGAATGATTTCGAGTAATAGGGTAGTTCGCCCTGACAGCATTTGCGGGGCACCCGGCCTGGCTGGTTGATGGTGAAAAAGGAATAGTCGCATTGCATATCGATGTAAAAGACGAGACCCCCATACTCATGCCGTGGCGACATGCGGCTACCGCAATTCAGAACATTGTTTCGATATGATTCCGTGTTCTTCAGATAGTGTTGAAGAGAAAAAGTTGAGATCCCTATTTGACGGGGTGCATCGGATTCAGACAGGATTTACACATCGTCCGAGATGATTTTGTTGCGCCTTTCCACGATTCAGGAAATCTGCTCGTGATTCATCCCAGTCGATCTGCCTGCCATCCTCCTGGAGCGTATCCTGCACTCTCCTGACTCTTTTAAGCTCGAACTAGTGGGTCGGTGGTTTGCTGCGTCTGCTCTGGTTGCTGTACCCATGCCCACTCGGGTCCGTGTGAGGATGCTTGACACCGATAAGGGTAGACATCTTCATGATGAAATCCGGGCTCTCCTCGGCCTCGACAATCTCGTCGAATACCTGACCCGCCGTTATGCGTCCGTATTCACTTGCACCGCGGGGGTCATCCAGTGCCTGTTGAAAATGTTTGTGTTCAAGACTCTTTTTAACGGACGGATCACTAACATTCTATGTTCAGTCACACGCACTTGAAAATATGTTAGGCATCAAAGGGTCTTAACTTATGTGTATAGAATTCAATGCTTCATAGGACTTTACGCGATACAGTCGGCCAGGACAGTTTGAAAATAGCGGTTATTGATTGAGTAACACGAAGAAACTATGGAATCACGTCGATTGGGATAACGGTATTTTTGTCCCAATCAACGTTTTCGCCGGACGATCGACTGAGGAAGAAATTTAATACTCAGTTACGGCATATTGACTTTGGGAATCGATTAGGCAAGTTGAGACAGTCTTGCATTCATTCATCAGTACTTTTCCTTGTCTCTCTCACTAGTGGACGACGACCGCTTAGAGAAAATGATGCCGAGTTCTGACTGAAAGAGAGCTAATGCTCTGTCCTTACCGTACCCATTCATCGTTTTGTTTTGACTTATCATGTTCTTAAAATCTGGTGTCAGAGTCATCCGGTACGTGATCAGCACCATCACTGCCTGAAACCGTGATCGTCGAAGCAACTGAATCCGGTTTGGCATCGTTCTCATGTGACCGCCACAACCGTGTGAGCTCGGCGTCATCGCTTGCCGGGGCTACTTTGATAATCCTGTCAACTTGGGTGAAGCGCGGTACTGGGAATGCTGTTCCGGTCAGCACGGCTTGGCCTTTGCCCAATGAGGGAATGGTCATGAGGGAGGAGTGATCGAGCGTCGGCATAGTGTTTTCCAGCGACCTTAAATCTCTGTCATTGACCAGTCGATGGATGATGTAGTTATGTATTTGGGAAAGAATGGTTGATGATATGTCAGCTGGACGTTGTGATGCGATAGTGAGGTAGAAGCCGAATTTTCGGCCTTCTTTGATGATTTCCTCGAAGGAATCCAATCGGTGGTTCTGCCAGTTGTCGCCATCATCACGTTGGATGTCACTAAGTATGTTGTGCGCCTCATCGATAATGAGATGCGATGTTTTGGTGATCGACTCGGTGTCTGACTGTTCCTTTTTTTGTTCGTCATAAATCATGTTCGCGATCAGCATGGGGAGGATGCGCTTGATCTCTTGATTTGCATGGACAAAGGAATAGATCGTCAAAGACTTCCCACTTTGGTATGCATTCCCCATCTGAGCGGCTGGAACAATGTCAACTACTTTATTCAATGATTCAAGTCTGGTCTTGATCCGTGAAAACATGGGACCCAAATATTGTGGATCGGTGCCATTCCAAGCAGTGGAATACACTCTCTGGTAGCGGAAGAACATGTGCAATTTATCAAGAATGCTCAAGCTTTTATATGTGTTTTGAATAGCAGAGCTTATCCCCTCCCAGCCCAGCAGCTTCTTGCCTTCGTCGCTGATTGTCTGATCTTGGGAGTTGAACCATATACTGCGGCCAGAGGAATCTTGTATTGTTGAGCTGCCGTTAGTGTAGTGTCTCAATTCTCTGAGCTGGGAAAGGCAGCCGGCACCGCAATAGTTTTCTGTGACTTCCACCCAATCACCTAGTGCATCATCATTGGGGGCGTTGCCCGTTAAGATTATCTTTTGCAGCAGTCCCATACAAAGTTTCATGAAGGGCTCTGGTTCCTTCACTTCTTCGAACACGTTCAGAGATCGTCTAATAAAAGGCGCTTGCACTCCTGGTTTCGCTTCGAACAGCATGATAAGTACATCTGGGTTGATGATGTAATCCTCGGAGACTTCGACCTTCTTGGCCATTCCTTCTTGTGATCGCGTGTCCACGTCGTAGCGTTCTATATGATTCTTAGGGAATCCGAAGATGCCTTCGCTCCGGTATTCGCCGTTGAAATCGATGACGGTGAACCTGCTCTTTTTCAGAATGCCTTCGCGATATTTGCTGTGCAGCAGCTTATAATAGAGCGCGTGCAGAGTATTTGATTTGCCGCTGCCGGTGTTGCCGAATATGCCGATGTGTCCGGCGAAGAACGCATTGATGGGGATAAGCACTTTGGAGCGTTCGAGCAAGGCTGTGCCGATGGCGATGCTGTCTGTATTTCGTCCGATGGCATAGATCGCGGACAGCTCCGCCTGGGTGGTGATGTAGGCTTCGTTGCCTACCATCGGGGCGTATGAGCTGGTGACGATGAATTGATTATCCTCGATCGCTCCAAGCATTTTGACGCTGATGAGACGATTGATGGAGTTCTTGCTGTATCTATTGTCGAATTCGTTGCTTCTGATGGTGTTCTGCTGATCAATGACCTTTTCCGAGGTGATCTTCGCAATGAGTTTGACGTCGTTCTGCCTGACCGTGACGTACGCTCCGAGTCGCGGTCCGTAGAGGATTTGACCGTTGTGGATGATCTCATCGTCATTGATGAGATCATACGTGCCTATCAGTGTCTGGTCTCCGTCAACAGATATGACAACACCAATGGCATAGTTCGCCTCACTCATATCTATTTGCTCCCTATCCCACTGTCTGCTTGTGCCAGTATGGGAAAGCTGTCGGCATTGTTGGGCATGAGCAGTCTTGTCACGGTCTTTAGGTTTAGTCGTATGCCATCCGACTTGTTTTCTGTAGCCTTGGAGTCTGCGTGAGGCGGGTCATGCTTTCCAAGATTGATCACACAATTGGCCACGTCTTTAGGTGAGAGAATCAACAGGTTCGAATTCGATATCGTTCCGAGATTGTTTAGGATGTCTTTTCTCGCATTGCCAGTGTCCGGTTTAGATGTCTCATCAGAGTAGGCGAAGATGCACACCTGAAGTCCAGGATTTTGCAAAGCCCTCTGTACCATGCCCTTGATGTGCTTGTCTTGGAAGGAGAAGCCTATGACGAACAGTATCGACTGCGGTTTATCCAATTCGATGTTGAACAACCGAAGCATCTCGAAGAAGTGGCGGCTCTCCATCGTATGCTCCGACTCATTTGCATCAGGCAGAACAAGAAAAGGATTCTCTACGGGCTGGCTGAGCACCTCGATGAGCTCTTGATCTTTGTCCGCTTTGGATTGTCTCCAATTAATGGATCCATGTGGTTTGATGAGTCTGATCGTCGGGGTTTCGTGATTGTAATTGTCGAACTGACCCCTGAGTGCCGTGGATCGGTCGTAGTTGAAAGTGTTGATATACCGCCTAAAATAGCCGTTCGCACCATCGTTGAAAATGACACCATAGTTCTCCTGCATAACTTGGTCCATGGCAGCTTCAATGAAAAGGTCGTAGTTCGTAGTAAAGATGTTCGCGGATCTTGGCACAGCCCTCGAATTGGACATACTGAGAATGGAAATGATCATTGATATGAACCTGACGTATGCCCCTAGAGTGTCCATTTCCTCACCAGCCGAGACCGACCCGGCGGCAAGATTACAAGAGACTTGGCGTATTTGGTCGATAAGTTCTTTTGGCTCCTGCCCATCTGTCAAGGTTGGTATGGCTGGTTGTGACGCCCCTGCTCCAAGAAGGAAGTTCAGTCGTTTGCTATAACATAGCTTTCGTAGCTGTCGGATATCTAGGTGCGGGGCGGGATACTCACCATCGTTGGATGTATTATTGCCAGACATTTGCTCTTCTCTCGCATGCAAGATTTTAAAACTCGATGATACGGTTATTTTACTTCGATATCAGATGCTAAAGATAGAGCCGCAAGTGGGATAAAAGTAGCCAATGTTCGAAGTCGAGAAACACGTTGCTTCTTTCTTAGTTGCTTGCTAAGTTGCCATTGATCTTCTCGATTCTGGAACTTAGGTACCATACTTAGACAGCTGCGTGTTCGCAACAGGTCTAACAGTTCTCGTTGACCTGTGTTTTGGGGTTTTGAATATTGGTCAATACCCTTCTTCCTATCACAGGTTTCTGCCTGTGCGCGTCATAGTCTGGGTATCCCTACGAACATGCGGAATGGAATTTGTAACCAGCACATTGCTTCGTGTTGTATCCAGCACTGTTCGTATGCGCGCTGCATTGATCTTTTGCTTTATGGCCCAGTCTTTTGACTCTGGTCCGAGGGGGTGCTGGCTGTCGATGATGTGGTAGCGATCGCGGTAGGCGACGATGGTATGTGCAGCTTTGAGCCATGTTGCTTGCCGTTTTGTCTCGGTGGGTTTGGGACCGAGTTGGGTAGTTCAAGGCTCACGATTTGCGATGGCCTTGTCAGGAGCGTGGCGGCGCGTTGCTCAATGAGAGTTTGCCGTTTGGCGAGCACCTGCGTCGCGGCCGCTGAGGGGTTGAGCCTGGCCACTGAGCCTCTGCCGTGCTCTGTCTCCTATGCGCGGCGCAGCGCGTTCATGGCCGTAATCTTCCTTGCACCGGCGGGGCCGACTGACACGTCCACGACTAGACCCGACAATGCGATCGCCGTCAACGCCTTACTATTAGAACAATGACAGCAGATAACAATAAGAGCGCAGAGATGAGCCTACCACGTGATTTTTTGAAATATAAAAGATTTTTCATGGATTATCGGCCCCATCACTTATGATAATGGACTGGCCTCCAAAGAAAGACGAATACCGCGCCTGTGATACTTGCTTACCTGCTACAGGGAAGCCGAAAATTTCTTGAAGAGTGCCCTGAGCATTGTTATTATGAGTCTGCAGAATTTGAGCTGGCTCATTGAATTTTGCCGCTGTATATGTTTTATCTACAATCTCAGCATCTATCAAACATTGTGTTGCCAAAATTCCAGGATCTTTATAACGCTCGGGATTATCTTACTGGTCACGGAACAGAGCTTCTCTTATTTCATAGAGTCTGCTCCCAAGAACAGCTCTGAACCATGCTTGTGCTGATAGTTCCTACCTATCGCTGAGCCACCAAATGCAAGCCAGCAGAAAAAGTGCCCCCCGTGGGACTCGAACCCACAACCCACGACTTAAAAGGACGCTGCTCTAACCATTGAGCCAGAGGGGCAACAGCTCAACACTACATGTTTGTTTTGGATTTTTCCAGTTCGCGGCAAGCCGGTTCTCAGGCGAAGCCTCACTGAAAACCTGTACAGATCGATGAAGAATCTCAGCATGAAATGTTATCCTTCCGCCCGCTTAGGAAGGTTGAGATGCGTGGAGGGCGGGTGGTGGTCAAGCACTGAACTTGTGCGACGGGATCCCTGCCGGACAATAAACGAACCTGTATGCCAGAGCTTCTGCCAAGGCTGTTGAGAGGCATTCCTCCCCGTTAGGCGTTGGCTGGTCGTTGTTTTGTCATCTACAGATGGCGAACTGGCGGCCGACGTTGATTCCCCGTACTCGGATTGAAAGAATCATCTCTGCGAGGCGATCTTTTGTCCTCGCAAGTGCGCTGAGGGAGGGAGCTCCGATGAAACATCCGGCTCAATACGCATCGCCGCGTGTGCAGAGCGTCACAGGCTCATACCGGTATTCACCCGTTTGTGAGCGCTGGATACTGCTATGAAGCATACGGCCAATCCTTCCGGCCTGGACGAGCCCTTCCCCATCCATGCATCCGGCCTGTGCAAGCAGGTTTCGCCTAGGAAGGGGGAGACCATCACTCTCCTGGACAACGTGGAATTCACTGCATCTTGGAGAGCTATGACCGGAATTGTAGGGCCATCGGGTAGCGGCAAGTCAACTCTGCTTTACTGTCTGGCAGGTCTCGAACCAGTCAGCTCGGGCCAGGTGGAAGTCCTGGGTCGGCGCATCTCTGCCATGGGTCCTGCGGCGTCAGCGCGATTCCGGCGTGTGCACCTGGGCTTCGTTTTCCAGTCCTATAATCTGGTGCCTTCGATGAGTGTGGAGGACAACCTCAAGCTGCCCTTTATTCTGCGCAAGACCCGCTGGCCGGAGGATCGGGCGGCCAAGCTGCTGGACAGATTGGGCATCAGGGGGCTGCTCAAGGCCAATGTGAGCCTCCTGTCAGGGGGCGAGCAGCAGCGTGTGGCTCTGGCCCGCGTGCTGCTTTCAGATCCCGATATCATCTTCGCCGATGAGCCTACTGGCGCCCTTGACCAGGAGACTGGCAATGCGGTCGTCAATGAGTTCGCCGCCTTCGCCGATCGACCGGGCCACGCAGTGATCATGGTCACCCACAGTCCTGAAGTCGCCTCCCGCTGCAATACTCTCGTGCATCTGTGCGACGGTCGTATAGCCACAGCCGACAAGGTTCCTGTGCCGAAAGCGGGCATCTGATGCGACTTCTTCTGCGAGATTTCAAGGATGCCCCCTTGGCCTGGTCTGGCGTAGTGCTCGTACTGATCGCCTCGCAAACCATGGTCGGCCTGCTTGCCATGATGCTCTCTTCAGCCAAGGCCCTGGGCGATCTTCCCGGCATGACCGAGCAAGGTCGCACTGCCTACCAAAACTTGATGATCCCCTTCGCAGCACTTCTCGTTGCCGCAGTATTGATCGTTCTGCAAGTAGTTTCGTCGGTGATCAACCAGCGCAGACACAACCTCGCCCTCCTAGCCCTGCAAGGTGCCACGCCCTGGCAGTTGACCTCACTGACCTGTCTGCGGGTGTTCATCTTGGCGCTCGCGGCCAGTGTAGTCTCGCTGGCGGCTTCTTTGCTGCTGGCCCGTCCCCTCTACGCCTGGGAGACCTCACAGTTCCTGATCGGCAGGCAGCCTTTTATCGCCAGCCACCAGCTGGCTTCCTGGACAGCAGGAACCTCATGCGGAGTAGTGGTGGCCTTGATCGGCACGCTGCTGACCATCCGGACCATCAGCAGAATCAGTCCGGTGGAATCTCTGCGTGCTGCAAACATTCCTCCAAAAACAGCAGGTTTGGCTCGTCGTATCGCCGCTGCCTTGTTTCTGCTGGCAGCATTGGCAATCATGCTGATGCCGATTATGCAAGCGCGGACCATTCCTGATGAGCAACTGGTCCGTTTGCACACCGCGGCACCCATCCTGCCTATCGCCATGGGCAGCACTTTCGGTTTCATGCTCCTGCTGGCCGCAATCTGCTTGGCGGGTCCCTCTCTGCTGGGCACGGTCACCAGCGGCTGGACCAGGCTTATCGCTCTTCGCCAGCCTTCATGGCTGGTTGCTTGTCGGCAAGCCAGTGCCCGCATGCGCAGTCTCAGCTCCACGGTCATACCTCTTATTGTGGGGGTTTCATTGCTGATGATGACTGATTCCTTCTATCAGACCAGCGCCGATTCCAGTCGCCTGCTGCCTCCCAACCTGGATGTCAGCAGCTCTGATTTCTCCATGTTCATTACGCTCTTGGGCCCCGCACTTGTCGTTACGCTGGCTGGAGTATGCGCCGGATACCTGATCTCAGCCCACGGTCGAAGCCTGGATCTGTCCCTCATCTCTATCGCTGGCGCGGATCCGAACCAACTTGAAATCATGTCCGCTCTCGAGGGGTTCATCATGGCGACTACCGCCGTATTGATATCCTTCACCTCCAGCATCCTGCCCGTCATGGCCTACGCTGTCGGATTCCGCAAGGTCTTTGGCGCTGCCAGCATCGGCATACCTTGGGCTCACTGGGCGCTGGTCTACCTGCTTCTGACCTCGGCGGCATCACTGGCTTCGTGGGTCACGGTGCGCAAATCAGCAGGTCGTTCCCCTGCCGGTGTGATAGCACAGTACACTGGCGAATGAACCTGGGGATCCTGGGCATGCGGCGTGAGGGGGCGCGATGAAGGGCATGGCAACCAACCTATTCGAGCTGCTGAGCAATCAACGCTTGACCAGATTCGTCATGCCTCTGCTGAGCCTGATTTATACGCTTCTCTATGTCAGCGCCCCCACGTTCCCTCCAATCTGGGCCGAGAACATTCCTTTGCGCGTTTGGAAGACGGCCATCGGTCTGATCGGACTCCTGTGTTCCTGCCTGCTGTACTGGAGCAGACAATTTCCCCTGCTCATCACGACCATGGAGACCCTGCTATACCTCAGCCTGTCATTTGCCACCTCGGACGATAGCTTCCTAATACCCCTGGTAGGCGCTCTCTATTTCTGCGTCTGTTTATCGTCAGCACCCAGGATTGCGGCAGGCGTAGGTGAGGCAGTCGCGGCCGTCAGTCTGGTCACTGTCAGCATGCACGCCGGGCGCATGCTCTTTCTGGAATGGACTGCCCGGATGGCTGTCATCATGGCGGTCGCGGCCGCTGCCATAGCTGTGAGGTCCTACCGGATTCGGCGCGAGACGCAGCAGCGTGAGGAGCAGGAGCGCATCCGCTCTGAGATGCTTGCCAGGCAAAGGGATCAGGCTATATCGCGCGCCCAGGTGGCAGGGGAGTTGCACGACAGCGTGGGCCACGACCTCACCACGATCATCGCCCTGACCCAGGGATTTGCTGACTCGGTTGAGATCGAAGAGCTGCAAGAGGTGCTTAAGGACATCAATCAGGTGGCCAGGGATGGATTGGCCGACACCCGACAAGCCGTCCATACCCTTGTCCAAGAACATGAGTCGCTCCCTCAAGAGTCCGATGATGATGGGCGCAGGTTTGGTTCCAGGCTGCACACGCTCGACGAACTCGACACCGTAATCGCCCATGCCCGCGCAGCTGGTCTGGCTGTCGTGTCTACCGAAACAGGGCATCAGCGGCACGATCCCAGACAGGACAACCTCTGCTTCATCATCAGCAGGGAGGCCATCACCAACACGCTCCGGCACGCCTCAGCCCCGAGCACCATCGTCATCTCTCGTGATTATGAGCAGGACGGAACCCTCCGCATCAGCATCCACGACGATGGGCATGGGCATGGGCATGGGCCAGCCTTGGGCGATCAGCAACCGGCTATTCATGATCATCAAGGAGTGGGCCTCAAGCAGATTGGCAAGCAATGCCAACTGATGGGAGGGAGTCTGAGTTGCGGACCGGGCAAGAATGGGGGATGGGCTGTAGAAGCCGTCTTGCCTGGCACCAGCGAGAAAGAGGGCAATGCCGATGATTGACCTGATGCTGGTCGACGACCTTGCGCTCCTCCGCAAGGGGTTGGTGCGTATGATCGAGGCCGACCACGATCTACAGGTCGTCAGACAAGCCTCCAACGGTCAGGAGGCAGTGACCATGCTGCGAGAGATGCAAGCAGCCGCCCAGCAGTTGCCTCGGGTGATCCTGATGGACGTTCGCATGCCGGTGATGGACGGCATCAGCGCCACCGTGGTCATCGCCAAGGAGTTCCCCGACATTCGCACGCTGATCCTGACCACCTATGACGAAGACGATTATGCCTTCACGGGACTGCATGCAGGAGCTTATGGTTTTCTTCTCAAGGACGTATCCACGAGAGACCTGCACCGAGCCATTCACGCAGTGGCCGATGGGGACGCGGTGCTCACCCCCCGTGTCACAGCAGAGCTCATCAACCGCGACAGAGCCTATGCCCGGCATGAGGTCAATGATCCGCAGGCCAAGCAGCAGCTGGACAAGCTGACCCCAAGGGAGTACGAGATAGCCGGGCTCATCGCTCAAGGGCTCTCTAACCAGGAAATAGCCCAGCGCCTCACTCTCGAAACTACCTCCGTCCGGCGCTACGTAAGCCGCATACTTGACAAGACTGGACTGCGGGACCGTACACAAATTGTCATCATATGGTTCCAAGCCGGAATGTCTGACTGACGGTCCTGACCAGCCATTCGGGGCATCGCGAGAAGAAAAGCAGAAGAACGATAGATTTCGGAGTGACGCCTTCGTTGACCTGATGAAGCTGAAGCTGGGAACTAAAGACCAGAACTTAAGTTTGGAAGAACCTTATTGAACATTGTGATTCTTGCTGTATTGAGTTCCGACTATTCGCCCATGCGCGCGATGTCCCTGTGGCGCTTGTTCACTTTGGAAACCCCAGTTCCGTTGAATGCTGCTCTTGTAAGCTGAAGCACAAAGGGGTGGCCAAGCACTCGACAGAAGAGGTGGATCATGGGAATCCGTCTGGTGAGGGTGGACCAGCCGGGGGCAGTCGATGCCGAAATGATCTGGGAATATCTGCAGGCCTGCCGTTCTCAGCCTCAGGATGAAGCGGCTGGTCTCGGCCCCCTGGAGGACTGCCACAGCCTGGATGAAGTTCGTCGGTCAGGTCTGCCCGAGGTGGCTCGTCAGGCGCGTGGCGATGATCTGCCGTCGGGATTTGTGCCCGCCCTGCAGTTCGCCGCCCTTGCGCCCAGCGGCAAACTGGTGGGAATGATCCAGCTGAGGCTACGACTTACGGAGGCGCTTCTGCGCATGGGCGGCAACATCGGCTATTCAGTTCGTCCGGATTGTCGCCGGCGGGGCTATGCCGGGCTGATGCTGGATGAATGTCTTCGACGGGCTGCCACTCTGGGCATGAGCAGGGTCCTGATTACTTGTTCCCCGTCGAATCTGGCCAGTCGCCAGACCATCCTCTCGCGGGGCGGGCAACTGGAGAATGTGCTCCCTCGCAGATCTGGTCAGCCAGTAGAACGGTATTGGATTGATTTGCCTACGGAACGAACAGATCGGTAAACGCAATCTTGGATGCAAAAGCAGCTTTCATGTAATTGCTTCCTGGCTAGGCTCTCTGCATTGATTTTTTGGCTAAGACGTATATGTGCATCCAGAATGCGAACTTATTTTAAGTTTATTTTGAGCGAATGCCGGTTAGTGTATATTTTGTTTTTGTGCGCATTCCGTGCATTATGTACGACGGCAAAGGAACCGCCATGAGATATACAGCTTCGACATGGAAACCATTCGATAAGCCACTAGTCATTGCTGACAGTTTTTCGCATTGGTGTTAATTCGTGCGCATGTCATATCGTTTGTCACCGGTTCGCAGTTCTGGGGTTTATGCACGTACCCAGCAGCTTGGCTGATAATGATTATCTTCATGGTGATAAGACACTGACTGCGTACGAAAAAGACCGGCATGATTTGAGATAGCTAATATGCGAAAGGGGGTGAATTAGTAGGTTCCAGCGATCTCTCGGTTAGTGAGCATGAGCTAGGGGGCAATCACCCACTTTCTCAATATCTTTTGTTGGCTGATACAGGTATGGCTTCTCTTGTCAAAGTGCCAATTGAAACCAAGTAGATGCCCCTGGCTGCCCCTTGCTTGATAAATGGAGACTACAGCTGTTCCGGCTGTTGGTAACTTCTGAGTGGAATCAGTGTTTGTCAGTTCCTGTTCTTGTATGCCATAATTTGTAGGACGGTAGCAGTTTTATGTCCGATCCGGCTTGTACTTTATTAAAGAAATGCCTGAATTCTGGGCTCATGTGTGAGGAAAGAATATGAATTAATCGTCTAATGCAGTTGAAGCAGATGGTCTCATGGCTAAGACCGTCGGAGTCGAAAATTACCTGGAATATAGTGGGTCGGCATTTGGATTCATGTCTTCTATCTGCTCCGATCCAGCAAATGCAAATAGTTATGAAGAGACAGGCAACAATAGACGGCACTGTCTGTGCTTTACCCCATGAGTATTGACGCTGAAAGGCTCTGGAATGGGCAATATTGAAGCGAGCGTATCGAATCTTACTGTTCGAATAAAGAATAAAACGATTCTCTCCCATCTCTCACTGGAGGTTGAAGAAGGGGCCTTTCATGGGGTCATCGGGCCAAATGGCGCAGGAAAGACAACGCTGTTCACCGTTTTGCAGGGACTGCAAAAACCGACTGAGGGAACGGTATCTGTTCTGGGCAAGGCGCCCTATCCGCGAAACCTGGCCTTGCTCCGCCAAATAGGCATCCAGCCCCAGCAGTCGTCCTTCTTCCCCAAAACGACGCTCCTTGAGCACCTTACTGCAGTGGCGGACATCTACCAGGTGCCCCGGTCACGTGTGGGCGATCTGATTGATGCGCTGAAACTGGAACATGTGGCATCCAACAAGGTTGAATCATTGTCCGGCGGTGAACAGCAGAGACTGGCTATCGCCACGGCTGTCGTCCATCATCCTCGCCTGCTCTTTCTGGATGAGCCCACTGCCGCCCTCGACCCTGAGTCACGCCATGACCTTGTGAGCCTGCTCAAGTCGAGTCAGCAATTGGCCGCCACGGTTCTTTATACCACCCACCATCTGGATGAGGCGGAGCGGTTGTGCAGCGTAGTCTCGATCTTGGCGGATAAGCATATTCTCGTAACAGCCAGTCCCAGCAAGCTTATTGCGCAAGCAGAGATGGAATCGACCATTCTTCTTCCAAATGCCTTGGATCAGGCCGATCAAGTAGCCCATCTCGTGGGAGCTGACTACGTGAAAGCCACGTCCGACGGTCTGACAGTGCGCACTCAAAATACTGGAGTTACCTTTGCGAAATTGGTTGATTCCGGGATCAATACCAGCCAGGCGCAAGTCAAGGATGGGCGTCTTGAGGATGTCTACCTGCGCCTTCTCGAAAAGGGGAACGTCAAATGAACAGCTTCAAAACTCTATTCAAGTTGATGCTCCATTACGATATTCGTGACTGGTCCACTCTGGTTTTCACCTTTCTCTTCCCGATAGCCTTGTTATTGGCCCTGGTCCTGTCTTTTAAGAGCTTGGTTCCTGGAGTTGATATTGCCAGTCAAATCAGCGCCAACGTCATTGCATTCGGCGCGGCCTACGTGGGTATTTTTGCAGGCGCTTCGCACCTTGCTCTCTGGCGTGAGAATGGCATGCTTCAGACGGTTCGCAATTTTCCTCTATCCTCGAATGTGATTATCCTTTCCCAGACTGTAGTAGGCATTGTCGTCCTCCTGGCACAGGCTGTAGTGCTTGTCATTCTGGGGATGATCATGGGGATGTCGCTGAAACCGACGTTTTTGTCAGGACTGCTTCCCCTGATCCTTGGCTACCTCTTGTTCTTTTTCCTGGGTGTCATTATCGCCATGCTAATTTACTCCATCGCAGGGGTATCCATCCTTGCGAACATCATTATTCTGCCCTTGGGCTTCATCGGCGGAGCCATGATGCCTGTCAATATGTTGCCGTCCTGGATGCAGGCCATTGCACCGTATACGCCCCTATATCACATGAGAGAGGCCTTATCGATGATGCTGATCGGATCGGGCACCTGGCCTCATGCCTGGCTCGGGATCCTATACCTGGCCGTGGGCTGCATAACCCTAGGTCTTGTTTCCATATATGGTTTCCGCTGGAAATGATTATGTCTGATGAGGGTGTTCGTGTCACTGCCGTCCCAGGAGGTTTTCTGATTTCGGGGTTGGCGGTAAGAGAGATTGATTTACGTGAGCGATGGCTGCGGACTCGGCCTGATTTTCTGGTGAGAATACTCCAGCAGAACGTTCGACGAATAGACCGAAACCATATTCCTCTTGCTGACGAGATAAGGAGAGCTCTCGTCTCAGTGCTACAGGAGTACGAGCAGAAGAAAGATGGCATCTGAGAATTGCAGGTTCTTGTTTATCCGGTATTATCTGCTCAGACATAAGGTCGGATATTGGGCCAATCGACTGATTCCGTATGGCGGATTCCGGGGGCATGTTTTCACAGCGGCTTGATCGCATTCTGCATGAGCACAACAATGTTGAACGCCGCCGGCTCAGCACCGTCAGCAACTTCAATCACATGAACCTGGGTTTTTCCGTGGATGCCGTGCCGTGGATGCCTGAGCGGATCTTCTTCAAGGACGGCGGCATCGCCGTCACCAAAAGCAACCGTTTTTCCTGCGTGCCCGAGTACACCTACAGCTCCATCGAGATGAAGTACATGTAGTCCGGACGGTGCACGCAATACATCGACAACGAGCTGGTCGAGCTGCATCAGGGCAGCCTGGTCATGCTCGGCAAGGCGGTGCCGCGCAGGATCTTCTATACCGATGAGGACGATATCCTGGTGAACAACCTCGTTCAGGAAAATGCGGACATCGCCTCCATGCTCACCATGGTCCCCGAGTCGCTCAATGTCATCTTCCAGCTTATCGCCAACGTGGGCAACGCCCCACGCTGATACAACCTCATTGTCTTCGGCCTCGAGGGCCATGCCGTGCCTACGAATCTGGTCGAAGCGCTCATCACCGAGCAGGGGTTGGCCGAACGCCGTTCTGTCAGGCCGCAACCGTGCCATGGAGCTGGTGCTTTCAGCCCTGGTCATCGAGCTGAAGGCGCTGATTTCTAAGAGCGTCATCGATTTTGACAATATCCAGGCCGAGCAGTTGGCGCCTATCATCTCGTGCATCAGCCAGCCCTATGCCTCGGTGAGTCTGGTCTCGATGGCTGATCGGTTCGGGTGCAATCCCGACTACCTGAGCAACAAACTGAGGAAGGCCACAGGTGAGGGTTTCCAGGAGTCGTTGGATGGGCGCAGGCTGATCGAGGCGCAGAAGATGATGAACAGCACCGACTTTTCGAATGAGGAAATCAGCGAGACGGTCGGTTCCGAGTCATGCGCCAGGCAGACCAGGAGATGAGCGACCTGGATGTGCGCAGCCGCCACTGGTTGGGCTCGGGTTTCCTTCGTTCGTGGTATCGCTCCACTTGCCTGATGCGTCCAGATTGCCTATAGTGCCTTGTGCCGCCATATGGTGACGGCAGATTTGTGTTTGATTGGTGGCCTTGATGGATATGACATGGATCAAGGGTGTCAATTTGTACGGTTTCGCATGGGCAGGACCGACAAGGTTATGAAGCGGCGGTTACCGGGTGTGAAGTTTGTGGACCTCCAAGCGCGTGACTCGTATTCGGTGTTCGTGAGGCTGTCGTGGTCGTTTCATGCGGTGACAGATGAGGATCCGTTGGTTTGATGAACAATCCCGCTGAGCGGCATAAGGGTAAACTTGCAATTCAGAAGGTGCAAGGCCCATGTGGATTCCAGCCTTTGCCTGGATTGCGACCAGGCGGATTGGGTATTTCCAACTCGAAGAGTGGTGCGGAAGTGTCAGGGTGCTCGGTGCGCAGCGCAGTCCTTGCAGGATTCATTGACCAGATGACCTTGAATTATGAAAAGAGGCGACGTCCATGGTGCGGTCGGATTCCGTGGCCTTCAGTCAATCCCATGATGAGCCGGACCGGTTTCGTGCCCTGGTATTTCAGAAGGAGCCGCGCCGCGGTAGGGCCGCGCGCTGGCTGAAGATCTTCGCCATCCTGATCCTTGTGGCGGGCCTTTGCACTATCGCAGCTCCCTTCGCTCTGCAATTTGCCTACAGTCAAAAGCAGGAAGCCCTTGTATCGCGTTCCGATAGTGACGTCGCTGGCTGGCCATATCCCAAGGCCAAGGAGGCACTGAAGGCTGCAGAGGAGTATAACAGGCACCTTGCATCATCCGGACAGCCGGTGCTGGGAGAGATCATCGACCCCTTCAGTGGCGGGACGACCCAAGGCCAGACGGCTTCAGAGAGGGATACCGTCTATCAGTCCCAGCTGAATCAAGGCGACGGAATCATGGGTTCGATACTCATACCCAAGATATCGGTCAACTTGCCCATCTACCATGGAACCTCCCAGAAGGTCCTGGCATCCGGTGCCGGCCACCTGTACGGGTCCTCGCTTCCGGTCGGCGGTCCGTCGACACATGCCGTGGTGACAGGGCATCGCGGCCTTGTCAGAGCCCCGATGTTCACCCGCTTGGACGAGATGGAGAAGGGAGATACGTTCTACATCAAGTCCATGGGCAAGACCATGGGGTACAAGGTAGACCGCATAATCGTCATCGAGCCCAACGATACCAGCAAGTTGCGCATAGAAGCCGGGCAGGACAGGGTCACGCTGATGACCTGCACGCCCTATGGGATCAATACGCATAGGTTGTTGGTGTCGGGGCATAGGGAACCGATGCCGGATCCTATCCCGTTTCCCAAGGATGCCAAGAAGGACGGCAGGCTCATCCTGATAATGACGGTCTTGTGCGCCGCGCTCGCCTTATTGCTGGTCAGACTGACGAGATCCCCGTGTCTTATTGTGCGGCACGCGGCCGGTGTGCCCGTGGAGCCAGCTGGGGGGCTTGTCCGGCCGCGAAGGCCTGGTACGCGGACAGCCCTCAAGCGAAAATCTTGACGGTTCCTTGGCGCGGAAGATGCAAAACCGTAAAAAGCGCGAATTCAGGAAAGGCAAGATGCGTAATTGTACCCTTTTTGTGCCGACTGTACATGGAGTGCTTATGAGTGAATGGTCGAATCCAGCGAAGGCGTGAATCATGCGAATGACCGTGACTGGATAATGGCGGAACCGTCGGTATGGGAGTACGGGAGACTCCATGCCTTGAGTGGAGTGCTGGGGTTCATGACCTCATGACCTGGTTGTGAGCGAACTCCAGGACAGCGGTCGTCGCATTCTGCAGAGCAGGAGGGGCAGCATTATCAGGTCGTGGTTGTTGGCGTGCATGGGGATGATGCGGTCGATGGTGAGAAAATTGGGCTAACCGTTCCTGAAGGGTCTGAAGGCTACGGGGAAAAGAACGATCAGGCAAGCGATGAAAGAGTAGGACTTTCTGCCGCCTTTACTCCTGCTTCAATGAAGTAATAATCAGTG
Organism: Bifidobacterium asteroides; assembly: GCF_003202695.1. Taxonomy (GTDB): domain Bacteria; phylum Actinomycetota; class Actinomycetes; order Actinomycetales; family Bifidobacteriaceae; genus Bombiscardovia; species Bombiscardovia asteroides_G. The sequence goes on along the minus strand of NZ_QGLL01000009.1, from coordinate 285,492 downwards.
ATCAATAATTAATAGACTATTAGTGGTTAATAATCAATAAACTGTGACCTTTTATTAAAGTGACTGATTGAAAATTCCATCGTCATAATACCGACAGAGTTCATTCATCCGGTATTTGCGAGCGGAGCTGATTGCACGGCAATAACTTAGTAAAAGGCAGTTATTGAGCGGAAGTCGGCGTAAACAGATTACTTGGTGCTACACAGAGTCAATTGCTCTCTACAGCTTGAGTCAGGAAAACCCAGGTTGCATATTCAATGCATATATCAATCAACTTGCATCTTTTTGTCTTCTTTCGTAATATGGAATTCGGAAGAGACGTTGATGATGTCGTTCTCGGAAAGATTCCCAAAAGGGAGTTGTCCACGAGCGCTGGATTATTCATGTTAGCGGGGCTGCAGTGAGAAGATTGCAGAAGAGTTTTCCTATAGTTGGCATACTGGTAGTGGTGTGTCTTGCCTTGTCCGCATTCGCCTTGACCGCTGCGGCTCGGCGTGGGGATGATGGGCGTGACATTGCCAGATCGACCGGTGTGGGTGTGCGTTCGGGCCTGGTTGCAGGGTCACGGTTGCCGGGTAACGATAAATCCGATTTCCCTCGTCTGGTGCAGGATGCACGGTTCACCGGGGGAGACCGCGTCGGGTATGGCGCTGCTGCATTCGGTAAACGGCTTGCCTACGTAGAGTCGCAGGGCGTGCCAGGGGGTTCCGGTGACGGTGCCGTGGTGGTGCAGACCTTGTCTTCTGACAGTAACGGTGTGAGTGCCTGGAGTGGTGATGCCGACAGCGCATCCGCACCTGCCGGTTCAGTGAGGATAGCCGCCCCCGCCGCTGTATCGGGATTCGGATACCAGGTGGCCTTGAACGATCAGTACGTCGTGGTCGGGGCTAAGTGGTCGCAGGAGGTTTTGGTATTTGACCTGTCCGGCTCCTTGGTCCGCACGATAGGCGCTCCGGCGGATTCGGACAGGTATGAGGTTGACAACTTCGGTGAGTCCTTGGCATTGGACGGGAACTCTCTGGTAATCGGGGCACCGAATTCAACCGTTGATGATGTCGATGATGCTGGTATGGGGTTCGTCGTGGATTTGTCCGATGCTGCTTCGGTTCCAACTCCTCTGCTGGCGCCGAAAGGCGATGCTTCGATAGTGGAGGGGGCGCTGGCTGGTCAGACGGTGGCCGTGCACGGCGGCTCGGTGGCGTTGGGTGCTCCTGGCCAGGAACGTACCGTAGCAGGAGTCGACAGTCTGACTGGTGGCGTCCAGTTGTTCTCTGGTTCCGGATTTGTACGTGATTTGAATGTGGATAAGGCCCAAGGCTCATATCCGGCGGCTAATGCCTCGACCGCTCGTGCGGGTCTTGGTCGTTCGTTGGCATTCAGTTCCGACGGCGGACAGGTGCTCGCAGGTGACCCCTCGTGGGATTCATCGACCCAGTGGGCGGAACAGCGCGGTGTCGTGTATAGATTCAACGTGGCTGATGGTTCTGTGAATTCAACGCTGAAGGGCAAGGAAGGGGCACAGTATTTCGGCTCATCCGTGGCTGTCGGTGATGCGCCGGATGGTCGTGATACCGTCTTCGTCGGGTACCGTGACGGAGCTGGTGCCGGGCGTGTGGCCGGGTATGCGGTTCCGGCTAAAGGTAGTGAAGCGCAGAGGGCGACATTCCAGCCCCTGGATGCTGCCGGTGAAGATGGGTTCGGATCCCTTGGACTGCTTGGTGGCGCCTTGGTGGCGAACACCTTCACGGAGAATGGTATTGGCTACCGAAATCTACTGGTGAGCGCTCGTGGTGGTGTGTACCATTTCGGGACCCCAATCCCCCTGAAGTTGTCAAAATCGGCTGATCATACCGAGGGTTCGCGCGTCTTCCCAGGCCAGCGGTTGACATACACATTGACGGCCGTCAACCCGAACCGTGGCGCTGTGGAAACTGTGCTGGCTGATGATCTTTCAGGCGTCTTGCCATATTCCCAGAGCGGGACCGTGGACAATGTGAAGGTTTCTACTGATCCGGCCGGTGCTGCTCCGGGTGCACCTGTGGTTGACGTCGATGCCGCTCGTCTGACCTGGAAAGGCGCTGTGCCGGGTGAATCCGCTCAGGGGCCTGGCAAGGTTACCGTGACATACAGTGTGACGGTTTTGCGTAGCCAGGACGCATCGTATTACCAGGGTTCCATCGAGAACACCTTCGTATCGGATTATTCGCAGGATGAGCCGAAGACATCGAACGGGCTGGGACGCATAGAGGTGAACAAGCGTCTTCTCGCCGTGTCCTCTGACGGTGCTTTGACACCAGTGACAGAGGGGTCATCCGTTGCATTTGGCCAACGATATGTATATGAGGTGACTGTGTCGAATCCGCTGCCGGCGGATGCAATTGCCGATCCTGTCGATGTGACGGTGTCCGATGACATGCATGATGTAGCGGATGACGCCTCTGTCGAGAGCGCTTCATTAGTGGGTGATTCGCCTATTGGAGTCGTGACCTGGAATGATGCTTCCTCGCCGGGGAAAGTAGTGTGGAAGGGCACCTTGGATAAGGGACAACAGGCTGTCGTCCGTATTCAAGTGACGACCTACCCAGCAGATCATTCGCCTGCTGGCGATCACAAGTTGATCAATCAGGCCATGAATAACCGTGGACCGGATTCCGTCAGCGTGAAGAATGACGTATCTAGTGTTGATTTGGGGAAGGGTGCCTTTGGTTCCGCAACCTCTTCCGAAGGTGTGTCTTCGGTAAGGAAGGGCAAGGATCTGTTCTACCGGGTGACGTATCGAAATTCGACGGGTGTGACCGTATACGATGCGTCGCTGAAGGATGATCTTTCAGGTGTTCTGGGTAGCGCCGGAAAGCCTATGGATCTTTCAGCCGTATCGAGCGTGACCAATCACAAGGTTGCAGCGCCAACCTTTGATGAGGCTTCAGGTGTTCTGTCCTGGTCGGACTCAAGCGGTGTCGCCCCAGGAGAGACGGTGACCGTTTCATATCGCGTTACGGTAAAGTCCGATGCCCATTCTGGTTCATCTCTTGTCAATGGTGTGCAGTCTCCGCAATCGGGACAGCGACCCACAACCCGTGTGAACGTACAAGGCATGGATCCTGTGTCCCATCTGCCATTCACTGGCGGGAGTCATGTCCTATGGCTGGTATTGGCCTTGATTCTTGGCGTGTTCCTGGTAAGTGCCGGATACGCAGCGAACAGGTATACGAGTCGTAGGTGATGAAGAATTTCTGCCGGTCCGGCAGGGTGTGATCCGGACCGGTGGTTGATGGTTTGGGTGCTGAGGGATCCTTTCGGTTTCGTCTTCACCCGATTTAAGGAAAGGAAACAGGGAATGACAAGGTGTAGTATCAGGAGTCTGGTCGCATCTGCGACAGCGCTAGTAGCTGCCTTCGCCATGGGGGCTACCGGTGCAGTTGCTGCCAATGCGGCTGAGCAAACTGCCGATTTGAAGATACATAATGCTGCCGGGCGCACGTTTACAGCGTTAAAGGTTGGCGACTATACGCAAGTGCTGCCTCCCGCGCAAGAGGGTGGGGAAGGGTCCGTATCTGTGGCGACCGTGGCCAACCCCGCTCAGGTGAAAACAAGTAGCACTAAAGCGCTGTCCGCCATGTTCGGAACGGATCCAGTACCTGATGGTGTGACCACGGACCCCATTGCCTATGTGGCGACGAACTGGGGAGTTGGTTCCGATGGAGCGACGACTCCGACCGATGCCGGCAAGCCTCAGTATGATGGCAAGGTCAGGTTGTTCCTGAACAATCTATGGAAGGATGCGGATTTCCGCAATCTGTTCGATTCGGATTCAGCAATCACGAAGACGGCCGCTGAGGGAACGGATACGGTGGAGTTCACCGGTATACCCCAGGGCGAATATGTGCTGGTGGACAAGACAGCACATACTGCGGATAACGGCGTAACGCTTCCGATGTTCGTAAGCACCACCGCGAAAACAGAGGGCGGCACGCGCGTGGATGTGAAGGGTATGACTGAGGATATCGATGCCAAGGGTGAAGCCCCCGGTACCCCTCAGAAGACCACGGATAAAGCTGATTACAATGTGGGTGACACTGTTCGGTTCACCATCAAGGCAACTGTTCCGACCTATCTGGGATATGATGCGGGCACATACGACCTGAAGATGAACGATACTCTGACGAAAGGTCTGACCTTTGATGCCGCCAAGGCGAACGTGACGGTGACCCTGAACAAGTTGGGGACCGATCAGGTGCTTGCGACCATTCCTGCAGGAACTCCTGGTTATGCCCTAACGACTGATTCCGACATGAGCAATGGCGGGAAAATCGTATTCGACCTGTCAAGCTTCTTCCGTGATCTGATCACTAAAGGTGATGGTCATTATGCAGGTGCACAGATTGTGATCAAATATGATACGACCCTCAACGCCAATGCGATTGATACGACTCCAGGCGACGTTCACAATTCGGCATCTCTTGAATATTCAAACGATCCGAATGCAAGCATCTCCGGTGAACCTGCAAGTCCTGGTAAGACACCTGAAGGCAAGGCCAAAGTATATACCTATAATTTCGATCTGACCAAGATCAACAAGGCAACGAACGAGAAGCTGGCAGGTGCGAAGTTCTCCATCTCCAAGGGTGGTGCCGATCTGAAGTTCGTAAAGCTTGCTGATGGTTCGTATCGTAAGGCCATGGCTACTGACGCCCCTGCTTCGACGGTTACCACAGTCGAGACCGGCGCACAAGGCAACCTTGCGATCAAAGGCGTGGCATCAGGAGATGATTACCAGGTCAAGGAGACGGAAGCCCCTAACGGTTTCATGACACTGAAAGATCTGTCCTTCGGAGTCAAGATCCTCCCGAATTATGGTCCAGATGCCTCAGGTGAGCAGGAGTTGAAGACTCTGGAGTACGGTTTTGCTGCAGATCCCTACGGTCTGGCCCAGATGACCAGCTCGACTAAGGGCAGCTACCAGCTTATGAACGTAAAGAGCTTGACACAGTTGCCTCTGACTGGTGCGGCTGGAATCATGTTCCTTGTCATTGTTGGTGGGCTCATGGTTGCAGCTGGTGTCTGCATCTACCTTGCTTCCATGCGTAGCAAGCGTGATGCCAGCAGCGCTGTTCATGCATGAACTAAGTAACCTGGGAAAGCGGTGCGTAATCAGGATTGGTCCTCTGCGCAATGCGGCTGACTGATTTCAGATCATTCATGAAATCGCTTGCAACAGGTTGATGCATCCGTTGTTTGGTTGCATATACAGGTATGGACCGGGACATATGCGAGTTTTGCAATGTCCCGGATCCCTGCCATCTGCGATTGACAGTGTTGATTATGGCTCTATCCAGTAGATGAGACTTGATGGTGGAGCCGAGAGTGGGGATGTGGATTTGTGAGCGCACTCATGGTTGTCCTCAGTGATGAAGGTCTTCTGTAGTTGAATAGGTGATTCATTATGCAGTGGCAATTGATGCGAGTTGATGCAGGTCCGGTCCCCAATAGAAGTCTTACATACTTGGTTGAGGATATTCGTTGCTCTATATCGGATGTATGTTGTGATGGCAGGAGAAGGCGGAATGCGTAGGTTATTCAAGAATCACGCGACGGTTGCCAAGTTGATGCTGGCGGTCGCTGTGATATTGATTGTGTTGGCAGGTACAGGGGTTCGTGCTTTGGGGCTCAGGGATGCACAGGCGGCTTCCGATGACACGGAATTTAAAGTTACGGTGACTGCGGCTCAGAAGGATGGAACGGACCCGGTTTCGACCGGCGAGGCAGGTAAGCCCATTGCCGTTAATCTGAGGGATGCTTTTTCAAGTGGTCCTCAGACCTGGACCGTAGGGGTGAGTTCGGTGAAGCAGGAGATGGGTCGTCTGTCCATCAAGTTCGTGGACACAGACCCTGATCGTAAGGTGAAAGAACACATGGCACCGACCTCCGTGGGACAAAACAGTCCATTGAACGTTAGGTACTATCCGGATTTGTTTACGCAACTTCGCTTTGAGGTACTGGATGGCGATAACAAGGTCTGGGACGGCAAACTGGGTACTGACGGTGAAATACAACTTGGCGATCCGAACAAGAATGAACCCGCTAAGCCTGGCTACCTGAAGATGAGCATGCCTCTCGATCTGAAGCCCGGAGATCCGGAGCGCAAATTGACGCTGCGTGTCTATGTGGATAGCACGTTGTCAAAGGATGACCTATCCGCCTATAACGGGACGACCACCGGTCTGTCATTGATTGTAAAAGGTGAGACACGATGAGCAAGAGCAATAGTTGTAACCATGTATGGTCCGAAGGATGTGATCTAGATGAATAGTACATTTAGAGTGCATGAGTCTCATCGGTTCTGGTCAAGGGTTGTGAAGTTGGCTGTCACTGTTGTGACTCTGGCAATGGCTGCGTTTGCAGGTGTCACTCATGCAGATGCTGCATATGTCAGCAAGAATCCCGTCATTGTGACGACTCCTTCATCAAGTTTCGGCTCGAGTGCAGGTGTCAAGGGAACCTACGCCCTAGATGATACGGTCGCTTTGGACAAGGCCGGCAATGTTTGGATGTGGGGTTACTATTCGGGCGGACAGAAGTTGACCGACACGGGCATGAACGGTTCCTGGACCATCAATGGAAAATGGCAAAAATACGGTGCTCAGGTTCGTACAGGAGATAATTCTCCGCTGAATAACTATCACAAGCCTGATATTGTGCGCGGGATCGGGTGTGTAAAACGTGTCGCCGGTTCCGCCTATGCCTTGATGGCAGTAGATTGTTACGGAAATGTGTACGGTTGGGGCGACAATGATCAGAAAGGTCAGACATTTCCGACCAATGCGATCATAACGAGTCAGCCAGGTTATGAGAAGACAACGTCTTACCACACCGGAGGTGTGTATGGCGTCTATAAAGATCAAACGGCTGCCCCTGAAGGCATCCCTAATCATGTTAATCAGAAAAATCCCAACGAGTCCCCGGCGACGTGGAAGCCTATTGACGGTCCAGCTGCACCGGTGGGAACCTATCCTGGCGGGAATAATACCAGCAAGGTCATTGATGTTGCAGGTACTGAATACGGTTTTGCTTACCTGAAGGACGACGGAACGGTTTGGACCGTCGGGAAGCATGAGTATGGTGAGAGAGGTGTTGGTAAGCACAATGGCTCGAATAGAGATGAGTGGAGTCGTACACGTAAAAGGGGCTGGCCTGTTGAGAATCATGATGATGCGAAAAATCTGAATGACGACAACTATGGGGTTGCCCTGTCTCCGATTCAGGTTGTATTCCCCAACAATGAGAAGATTGTAGACCTGTTCCCGGGCTATGAGAGCTATTACGCTGTCACGGACCAGCAGAAAGTGTATTTCTGGGGCAGGAATTTCACCGGTGGTGGAGCCTTGACCACGGCACAGCTGGATGCGGCCTCTTCAAACGACTTGACCAAGCCATGCGTCAGTTTAGGCGGGAGCGAGCAGCAGTATTATTGTTATGCCCCTGTGGAGGTTCCATATCTTGACAATGTCATCAAAAATAATGGTGGTTATGTCAAGGGAATGGGCGGATATGCCTGTGGCGCGCTGCTGACGAAGAATGGAAAGCTCTGGACTTGGGGCGGTGCCGAAAACCGCAAAGGTATGGTGGAAGCTGCAGACGGCGATATGGACAACAACCATTGGCGGGTAGAGCCCAAGGTGTTGAATGCTCCCGACATGGATGGAAATATGGTCACCGGAGAAAATGTAGTTGACTTCAATATGGAATATTATGCCGGTAATTTCGTGAAGTCCGATGGTACCGTCTGGGGATGGGGCCGTCGTAACGAAGGTGGGGTTGAGTCTTCCTCTAGAAGCAAAATCACCTGGGCCGTGCCATTCAATGAGAAAAGTTCACCAGGTTTGATCTGGACCCCGGATGAGGACCCTCAACACAGAAAAGCCGTGAGCGTAGGAGGCAACAAGGACAGCGCCTCGTTGAACCTTGAAGACGGAAGTATATATTCCTGGGGAGATAACATGGGCGGGACAGCTACAGGTGGTCTCTCTGGGTTCAATGATGGAAGTGCAAAAGATGGAAACATCTGTCTGCCGGGAATCGTAGATGACAGGGATCCGAACAATGTGCTCAGTTGCGTATCGCCGTTGACGGACGACGGTAATGGTAAACGATACAATGTGAAGACTCCTACCACATCAATGGGTGGTACACCCAGATTCGTCTGGCCTGCCTACTTCGTGCCCCTTGTGCAGAACGTTGGCAAGTACATGACGGTGTCAAGGAACGCCTATCCATTCGAGGGGAAAGCGGTGCACAAAGGGGATACGATTGAATATGAGGTGCTTATTCATAACGATCGTACGTCCTTCGAAAATCCAACGGTGACGATCAAGGACACGTGGGGGCCCAATGCCAAGCTGCAGGGCTCGGTAAGTGCTGTTTACACTAAGCCTGATACTGATGCGTCGAAGCCCTTGGACATATCGGATCAGTTCACTTTGGATGGTGATGGGACTGGTGTGACCTCCAAACCGTTGGCCTTGTATCCTCGGAACACCCTTACGCTGAAGTTCAGTGTGAAGGTGACAGGTGAACCGGGGTCTCAAGTGACAGGCAAGACGACGCTGCTGGATGGCAACAGTGCCGAGGTTGATTCCGATACCACCTCGAATCCAATTGTCTGAAGAATCCTGATCATAAGGTGCGTCCTTTCAGCACCGGCTCTACCGGGCGAAAGGACGCACCTTTTCATATATCGTAACGGTCGTATAGCCGCAGCAGCTAAGGTTTCTGTGCCGGAAGCGGGCATCTGATGCGGCTTCTTCTGCGAGATTTCAAGGATGCCCCCTTGGCCTGGTCTGGCGTAGTGCTTGTGCTGATCGCCTCGCAGACCATGGTCGGCCTGCTTGCCATGATGCTCTCTTCGGCCAAGGCCCTGGGCGATCTTCCCGGCATGACCGAGCAAGGTCGCACTGCCTATCAAAACTTGATGATCCCCTTCGCAGCACTTCTCGTTGCCGCAGTATTGATCGTTCTGCAAGTCGTTTCGTCGGTGATCAACCAGCGCAGACACAACCTCGCCCTCCTAGCCCTGCAAGGTGCCACGCCCTGGCAGTTGACCTCACTGACCTGTCTGCGGGTGTTCATCTTGGCGCTCGCGGCCAGTGTAGTCTCGCTGGCGGCTTCTTTGCTGCTGGCCCGTCCCCTCTACGCCTGGGAGACCTCACAGTTCCTGATCGGCAGGCAGCCTTTTATCGCCAGCCACCAGCTGGCTTCCTGGACAGCAGGAACCTCATGCGGAGTAGTGGTGGCCTTGATCGGCACGCTGCTGACCATCCGGACCATCAGCAGAATCAGTCCGGTGGAATCTCTGCGTGCTGCAAACATTCCTCCAAAAACAGCAGGTTTGGCTCGTCGTATCGCCGCTGCCTTGTTTCTGCTGGCAGCATTGGCAGAGATGCGCCGAATCGCACCTGGACAGTCGGCGGGTCATTCTTTCGGGTGGTGAGCAACTGGGGAATGTGCTTCCCAGCAGCTCTGGTCAGCCATAGAAAGGTATTGGTTTGATTTGCCTGACCAAACGAGCAGGCCGATGAACGAGCCAGTGTGAAAGAGGCCGATAGATTCCTCGTGTCTTAGCGCGTCTGTGTAGTTCTTCTGACAGAATGGCAAGTATGGTTTGGCTGATTGTCCTGATATGGGTGCTGGTGGTGGTGGCATTCATCGTATTTGTCATGCGCCTGGCGCGTGGCGAGTCCCAGGACCGTGCCTTCTCTCAGTCTATGGATGAGCGTGTGCGTCGGGCCGCCCGTCGTCGGCGGGAGCAAGAGAACCAGCTGCCGCGGATAGCAGGAGGACGCCTGTCTTTCGCACCTGGCTCAGGCCAGGATGCACCAACCGATGAGGATTTCGCACGTCCCTATCCGGTCTATGTCAACTCCTCCTCGGTGATGGAGGTTCGGGGCCTGATGGCCTCCAGCTCCACGGACGAGATAAATCCGCCCCGACCGCCAAGCACCGATTCCGCATCGCCGGTCAGCCCGAGGCAAAAGAAGAATGTCGCGCCGTCGGTTTCTGCGGCCTCTGGGCCCCCAGCTCCCAGGAGCTCCACTGTACGATCATCCAGCCCTGAGCCCTCACGCCCTCAGCGCCGGGAGCCTCAGCCCATCACTTCCGACATCATGCCAGCAGTCGAGAGCGCTTCGCATAGGGAAAAGAGCCGTCCGAGCGAAAAGTGACCGTTCATGATGAAGGCCCGTGTCCCTTTTCGCATTTAGGCTGGTGCCTATGACAACACAGCAGCTCCTTATCCTTATCGCGGTGTTGATCGTCCTAGTGCTGGCAGTGGTCGGCATTCTGGCGGCGGTCCGTAGACGTCGGCCCCAGGGGGATTCCGCACGCCCCGGCAGGGCGGAAGAGCCTGGTGATGGCCGCTCTTCTTCGTCCCCGGACTCAACGATGGGTGTCGCAAAGGGTCATGCTGAAGACCAACCTGAGGCTTCCCCAGCAGCTTCGTCGGCTGATCAGGCAGCCCGATCTGCCTCGCGTGGATCAGGTGTTGCTGCCGATCCGGACGCTTCTACGGGTTCAGCTGGCCCAATCGATTCAGAGGCGTCCAGTCAGTCGTCCACGGCCAACCAGGCCAGCCCGTCAGCACAGGAGGAGCCGGCCCGCCCGGAGGCATCCGCATCCCGTATGACTAGGCTCAAGGCCAGACTGGCCAAGAGCCCCAACCCCTTCGGCAAGGCCCTCTTTGCTATTCTGACCAAGGACCATCTGAGTGAGTCCGACTGGGAGGATGTGGAAGACACCCTGCTTATGGCGGATGTGGGTGCCGAGGCCAGCGAACAGCTAGTGAAACAGTTGCGTGACGATGCCCGGATTACCGGGCAGAAGGATCCCGCAGCGGTGCGCCGCGGTCTTCGTCAGCGTCTGATCGATCTGGTCGACCCCAATATGGATCGAACCCTGGTCGCTGCCCGACCTCAGGCCAACAGACCGTCGGTCATCATCATGGTGGGCGTCAACGGCACAGGCAAGACCACCACGGCGGGCAAGCTGGCCAGGCTCTTCGTGGCCGATGGCAAGTCGGTGGTCATGGGTGCTGCCGACACCTTCCGTGCTGCCGCCGCTGACCAGCTGGAGACCTGGGGCGGCAAGGTGGGCGTGCCCGTGGTCCGTAGCGATCGTGACGGCGCCGACCCTGCCTCGGTGGCTTTCGAAGCAGCGGAACGAGCCAAAAATGATCAGGCTGATGTTCTCATCGTGGATACGGCTGGGCGCTTGCAGAACAAGGCCAATCTGATGGATCAGCTTGGCAAGATCCGACGGGTGATCGAGAAGAACCTGCCCGTGGACGAGGTTCTGTTGGTCCTGGACGCCACCACGGGGCAAAACGGGATGATCCAGGCCCGGGTATTCGCCCAAGCAATCGGGGTCACGGGCATTGTCCTGACCAAATTGGACGGCTCGGCCAAGGGCGGCATCGTCGTCTCTGTCCAACGAGAGCTGGGCGTGCCTGTCAAGCTCGTCGGATTGGGCGAGGGGCCGGACGATCTGGCGGTCTTTGACCCTGAGTCCTTTGTCGACGGCATTCTGGGAGACGAGTAGTCTGATCGAGTTGGTCATAAGGTGGTCATCCAATAGTCACTCGGAGGTAATGCGGCGGTGACCTGACCGACATCCTGCTCCTGTTTGATGAATCGGGAAGTGGAAGAGAATCTGACGTAGGCTGTCCAGAGGGAAGTCCTCTTTGTTGGGGGGCTGATCGCATGGATGGGGAAAAGAGAGGTGTAGGCATGGATTCTGGAAATGCTGCCTGGATGCTGGTAGCGGCGTCTATGGTCTTTCTGATGACTCCGGCGGTGGCTTTCTTCTATGGGGGTATGGTCCGGGCTAAGGCTGTACTCAACATGATGATGATGTCCACGCTGGCCATTGCCGTGACGGGGATTATCTGGGCCCTCTGGGGATGGTCGATTTCCTTTGCAGGCAAGGATATCGGAGGCGTCTTCGGCGATCCCATCACCGGCTTTTTGCTCAAGGACACGGTCATAGCCAAGGATGGGGTCTTCACCTCGCTTGATTCCGCAAACGCTGCCTACCCGCATACGGTGGACATCGCCTTCCAGGCCGCCTTCGCCATGATCTGCGTGGCTCTGATCTCGGGAGCCCTGGCAGAGCGAGTCAGAATCAGCACCTGGATGATATTCGTTGCCCTCTGGGTCACCTTGGATTACGGGCCCATGGCCCACATGGTATGGAATCACGGCCTGCTCTCGGCAGACGGTCCCATTTCCAACGCCATCGGAGCCCCCGCTCATGATTTCGCTGGTGGCACGGTCATCCACATCAATGCAGCCGTGGCGGCTCTGATCATTGTGCTCATCATTGGCAGGCGGGTAGGCTTCCCCAAGCAGGTCATGCGGCCCCACAATGTGCCCATGGTCATGCTGGGCGCCTTCCTGCTCTGGTTCGGCTGGTTCGGCTTCAATGCCGGGTCCGCCTTCGCTGCCAACGGAACGGCAGGATATGCCTGGGTTTCCACGACCATGGCCGCCAGTGCCGCCACTCTGGGCTGGCTCTTTACTGAACGGATACGCACGGGGCACTACACCGCCATGGGTGCCGCATCCGGCATGGTCGCCGGTTTGGTGGCCATCACTCCAGCGGCCGACGTGGTTTCCCCGCTCTGGGCCCTGGTCATCGGTCTGTTAGCTGGTTTTGTCTGCTGCCTGGCCTGCGGACTCAAGTTCCGTTTCGCCTATGACGACTCCTTGGATGTGGTAGGCATCCACGGTGTGGGTGGTCTCTTGGGCACTCTGCTGATAGGCTTCTTTGGTACCGGCACGGGCTTTCTGGCCGGTGGCGATTTCCGGCAGCTGCTGGTTCAGTTCCTGGTAGCGCTGATTGCGATTATTTACGCGGCTGCAGTAACTGGCGTGATCGCTTTTGCGCTGGAGAAGACCATTGGCTGGAGGGTCAGCGAGGACCAGGAGATCATCGGCGTCGACCAGAGCGACCAAGGCGAGAGCGCCTATGAGTTCGGGTCTGGTCTGGACTGATCAGAAAGGAAGGCAGCATGAAACTCATCACCGCCATTATTCAGCCCGGACGGCTGGAACAGGTCAAGCAGGCTCTGACAGAGGTGGGCGTGCACGGCATGACCGTCTCGTCAGCTCGGGGCTATGGTCGGCAGGGCGGCCATAAGGAAATCTACCGGGGCAGCACTGTCAAGGTGGACCTGGTCCCCAAGGTGCGCGTGGAGGTGCTGACCGAGGACCAGCGGGTCTATGACCTGGTAGACGCCATCATCCAGGCCGCTGCCACAAACACCGTGGGCGACGGCAAGGTCTGGGTGCAGACCCTGGATTCGGTGGTCAGGGTCCGCACCGGAGAGACCGGCGTAGACGCCATCTGAGGCAGCAGTCTGCCGCCGTCGCTTGGGCATGGCCATTCCTGCTTTGCTGGCTTTGCACAACCCCGCCGCCATGGCCAATTTCATGGTTCAGCGGTGGGGTTCTTGCGTCTTCTGCGCATTTGCTCGCCGTAGGTGACTGTTTCAGGCTTGGCCGGCCTGGTCGATTGTTCCCATCCAGACATCGGTGCGCGTTCTCAAGCCATTGCAGATGGCTCTGACGCCGATGAAGAGGACATTGAGAACGGCCCAGAGCATGGCTATCCGCCAGGTGGGCGTCCAGTTCACGGCCAGAGCTGTCATGCCCAGCAGCCCGATTACGTAGATCACAGCCGTCAGGGAGCAGGTAGCTGCCAGGTATCGATAGTCCCCGGCTCCGATCAGGATTCCGTCCAGTGCCCACATCCATCCGGCGACGGGCATGAAGACACCTTGGACGATCATGCCCACGGTGATCAGCGACCTGATGGCCGGCGTGGGGCTGAACAGGGGAGCGGCGAAGAGGCCCAGAGCGATCATGACCAGCCCGACCAGCACGCCCATAGCCATGCCGGCCTTGGCTGACAGGTCGGTCATGATCCGTGCTCGCAGCCGCTGTCCGGCGCCCAGCTCGGTGGCTACCAGTGACTGACCGGCGATGCCCACGGCATCCAGCATGTTCAGTCCGAAGTTCCAAGCCGAGTTGACCCCCTGGTAGGCGGCCAGCACCTGCTCGCCCAGGTGGGCCGCAGCCACCACGGTCATGAACAGGCAGACCCGTAGGGCCAGGGTTCGCAGGAAGAGCGGGAAGCCATCGCCCATGCTGGCCGCCATGCCTGAGAGTCGGGGTCGCAGCTGGGCGCCTTCTCGACGAGCCCAGACCAGGGCTGGTATGGTCAGGAAGAGTCCCATGGCCCACTCAGCGATCAGGGTGGCTAGGCCCGAGCCCAGAATGTCCATGTGCAGGCCGAAGACCAGCAGGACCTCCAGGGCGGTGTTGAGGATAGCGCCTGATACGGCGGCCACTAGGGTGATCTTTACCTTTTGCAGCCCCCGGAAGATGCCGTTGGCGGCGTAGACCAGGAGCATGGCTGGCAGGCCGAAGACCAGGGCATTCAGATAGGTCTGCGCCGCCTGCAGGACCGGCCCCCGGGCTCCCATCAGGCTGCAGATGGGCCGGCTCAGAGCCAGGATCAGGGCGCAGACGACAAGGCCGATGACGAAGGCTAGCCACATGCCGTCCACCCCCGCCTGCATTCCCTCCCTGCGGCGTCCGGCGCCCATGAGCCGGGCCACCTGGGAGGTGGTTCCGTAGGCCAGAAAGATGCACAGGCCTACGGTGGTCAGCACCACGGTGGACCCGATGGAGAGCCCGGCCAGGGCCGAGTCGCTGATGTGGCCCACGATGGCGGTGTCGATCATGACGAAGAGCGGGGATGCGATCAGCTGGCCGAAGGTGGGTATAGCCAGGCCAGCGATGGTCCGGTAGGTTGCCCGCCGTTCTTCCGGCGTGATTGATCCGTTTTTGGTTTCGGGGGTGTGCCTGTGGCTGCGCATGGACGCCATGCTAATGCTCTGGACTGAAGACACAACCCCGGGAAGCCAGTCCGTGGACACCTTGCCGGTAGATGCAATATCACCGAACAGACATGAGCGCAAGCTGGATTGATGATGTGGAAGACTGTCCCCAAGTTTTGCACAGAGTTATACCCATGAGGTGGATAAGTTGCGCACATGTCCTCTAGGACACGCCTTGAATGTGGATAACTTATTTTTCTGTACACATGCAGGAACGACTCGAAGCTATATCCAGAGTGCCCTGGGTCTCCTAGTGAATGCCTTGGGTGAAATCCTCCTCATGGGGCCGTCAAGAACGGTTCTCTTCGTAGAATCGTGGCTATGGCTTCCGACGACTATACCGACTACACCCATCCCGAGCAGCGTCCCACCGATCATGCCCGGACAGGCCGCGACATGCTCTTCGACCGGGTGCCCCCGCATGACGACGATGCGGAGATGGCCGTGCTGGGCGGCATGCTCATGAGCAAGGACGCCATCGGCGAGGTCAGCCAGATGATAGAGATATCCGATTTCTACCAGCCCAAGCACCAGACCATCTACGAGGCCATCGTCACTCTCTTCTCGGCCTCCCAGCCGGTTGATGCCGTCCTGGTGGCCAACGAGCTGCTCAAGTCCGGCGACCTGGAGAAGGTGGGGGGCACCGACTATCTGCATTCCCTGGTGGCCTCGGTCCCGACCGCCGCTAACGCCACCTACTATGCCGAAATCGTCCACCAGCGGGCCATCCTGCGCAATGTGATCGCGGCCGGCACCAAGATCGCCCAGCTGGGCTACTCGGCCGAGGGCTCTCAGGCCGAGGACATCGTCAATCTGGCCCAGGCCGAGGTCTACGAGATGAGCGTGGGCAGGGTCCGTCAGGATTACGAGGCCATCGGGCCGGTCGTCCATGACACCCTGGACCAGCTGGACAAGCTGCAGAACGGCGACATGGAGCGGGGCGTGCCCACCGGCTTCAAGAGCATCGACGACGTGACCCAGGGCCTGCAGCCCGGGCAGATGATCGTGGTGGCCGGTCGCCCCGCCATGGGCAAGTCCACCCTGGGCATCGACTTCGCCCGCGCCGCAGCCCTCCACAACAACATGACCACAGTGGTCTTCTCCCTGGAGATGAGCAAGACCGAGCTGGCCCAGCGCATCATCTCGGCGGAGACCGACATCCCCCTAGTGGCCCTGCGCCGGGCGGACGACATCACCCCTGAGCGTTGGAACACCCTGAACACTTTTTGGAGCAGACTGCAGGACGCCCCGCTCTTCCTGGACGATTCGCCCAATATGAGCCTGATGGAGATCCGCGCCAAGTGCCGTCGGCTCAAGCAGACCAACGATCTGAAGCTGGTGGTCATCGATTACCTGCAGCTGATGACTTCGGGCAAGCGGGTCGAATCCCGCCAGCAGGAGGTCTCCGACTTCTCACGCGCTCTGAAGCTGCTGGCCAAGGAGCTGGAGGTTCCAGTGGTGGCGCTGAGCCAGCTCAACCGCGGTCCTGAGATGCGCAACGACAAGAAGCCCATGCTCTCCGACCTGCGCGAGTCTGGATCCATCGAGCAGGATGCCGACGTGGTCTTTCTGGTCCATCGACCTGACTTCTACGACAAGGAGGACCGTCCCGGCGAGGCCGACATCATCCTGGCCAAGCACCGCAATGGTCCCACCGACACCTTCAAGCTGGCCTTCCTGGGCGAGAAGTCCAAGTTCAAGGACATGCCCCAGGACTATCAGCAGGGAGGGGTCTGATCATGCGTTCCACGGCTTCCAAGAAGCAGCCTGCCAATCAGCCTGGTCATCCCCGTCGGCCTTGGCGCGCCTTCCTGGCCCTTCTAGTCGGCAAGGCGATACGCCTCGGTTCGCGTCTGTCCCATCACGGCGGTTCGGCCCTGCCCGGCAGGGTGGTGGAGCGGATCGACCCGGACTTCTTGGCTAGGACCCTGTCAGGCCTTCCTCGCGGGGTGGTTCTGGTTTCGGGAACCAATGGCAAGACCACCACCACCCGAATGGTGGCCTCCATGCTGGAGTCCTTGGGTCTCAAGGTCTTCACCAATCCGACGGGGTCCAACTTCACCCGCGGCGTGGTCTCGGCCTTGGTATCTGCACTGGGGCTGTCAGGCCGTCTGCATGCCGATATTGCGGTCCTGGAGCTGGACGAGGCCTATGCGGTCCACTTCGTGCGACAGGTCAAGCCACGCTATGCACTCCTGCTCAATGTCATGCGCGACCAGCTGGACCGGTTTGGGGAAATCGACACTACAGCCCGGCTGTTGGGTCAGGTGGCCCAGGCCACCACGGGCACGGTCGTCCTCAACCGGGAGGATCCGCGCATCGCCAGCCTGGCCGCCCTGACGCCGGCCCAGACCGGCGTGGCCTACTTCGGCCTGTCAGATGACCTGTTGACCTATTTCCCCACCGATGACGACATGCATGCCTCAGACCGGGCTGCTGACGGTGCCGGTGCGAGCAGTGCTCCCCGCCCAGTCCGGCACGGTCACTGGCTGCCAGCCGAAGTGACCCTGGAACGGGTCATGGACCACAGGGCTGCCTTCCGTCTGGACGGCCGAATCCTGGAGACCGATCTACGTCTGGAAGGCGTCTACAACCTCTACAATGCGGCTGCTGCACTGGCGCTGGTGAGAGTCGTTCTGGAGGAGAAGGAGCCAGATGATGCAGCGCTCATGGATGCCCTGTCCAAGGTGACGCCCGCCTTCGGCCGTGGGGAGGTCATCACCTACCAGGGCGCGCCGGTTGAGCTGGTCCTGGTCAAGAACCCCATGGGCTTCCGCCTGGCGCTGTCCTCCTTCGATCCGGCCGGACAGGATACCATGATCGCCATCCGCGACGAGTATGCGGACGGGCGTGATATGAGCTGGCTCTGGGATGTGGACTTCACCTCGCTCAGCGATACCGGCGTGGCCATGGTCTCCGGCACCCGGGCTTATGACATGGCCTTGCGTCTGGCCTATGACCAGGTGCCTACGGAGGCGATCGAGACCGACCTGGATCGGGCTCTGGCAGCCTTCCTTGCGATGCATCCCGGCCGACCCAAGCGTATCTACTGCACCTACACCTCTATGCTCCGGCTCCGGTCCGCCCTTGGCAGGGTCACGAGCGTGGACGATGCCGGGGTGGGCGCATGAGCGAGCAAACCAAAAGGAGCGCTGGAATGCCGCAGATGCAGGATAAGGCCAAGGCTACAGGGGTTCATCCGCCGTTGCAGATCCTCTCCCTCTACCACCGTGATATGAACATCTATGGGGATTCGGGCAATATACTCAGCGTGACCCGCAGGGCTGAGCTGTATGGGTTCCGTCCCATGGTCCGCTATTACAATCCCGGTGATGCATGGCCAGAGCGGATCGATATGGTCCTTGGCGGCGGCGGCCAGGACCATGGCCAGGAACGGATCATCGACGACCTGCGCGAGCGGGGCGGACTTCTGCACGATCTGGCCGACCAGGATGTGCCTATGCTGATGATATGCGGGCTCTATCAGCTCTTCGGGCATTATTTCGAGACCTCCGACCATGAGCGCCTGGAGGGGATCGGCATCCTTGACGTGCACACCATCGCCCAACCAGAGCGGATGATCGGCAACTTGATGGAGCAGGCAGAGGACTTCGGCAGGGTGGTCGGCTATGAGAACCACTCGGGTCTGACCTATCTGGGAGAGGGTACCCAACCTCTGGGCAGGGTGGCTGAAGATGGCCGCGGCAACAATGGCAAGGACCATACCGAGGGGGCCCGATGGAAAAAGGTCATCGGCACCTACATGCATGGGTCGCTGCTGCCGAAGAATCCGGCCATCACGGACTTCCTTATCAAGAGTGCGGCCGAAAGGCGGTACGGCCAGGGCACCTTCGTCCAGATGAAGGAAGCCGTGGACCAGAAGAGTCAAAATGAACTGGAGCGTCTGGACTCCCTGGCTGATCAGGCCAGCCGTATTGCCGCATCAAGGCCACGGTGATAGGAGCCTGCGATTCCTGGCGTTGGCCTCTGCAGGAGACGCACACGGCTTTCGGGTCAGGGCAGAGGCGGTCGCCTGCGCGCCGGGGAAGGGCGCAGACTGCCCTTCCCGCCATGGTGTTGCACGGTTCGGCTTGGAATATCCGGCTAGACTGTAATCGCAGATGGCTGCTCGTTTCTTGGCGGTGAAAAGGGGCGCAGCCGTTCGAATAAGCCTGGTACTTCAAGGGCGTATGAATGCTGGGAGGCATATCATGTCGGATTTGCATATCGGTGATGGATTGCACAAGGTGTTTTTGGCTGGCATCGGGGCACTGGCCACAGGCGTGGAGAAGGGCCAGGAGATCGTTGACGGCCTGGTTAGGAAGGGCGAGCTGACGGTCGAACAAGGGAAGATCTTCAATACGGAGCTCAAACGCAACAGGCAGAAGCGACCTGCCCCGGCCGAAGATGGGCCGCAGCCAGCTGCACCTGCTCCAGTCCTTAGCGCTGCGCCTCGACCTGCCGCTCCCGCTCCAGCCGTCGACATGCCCCGGCCTGAGGTTCATGTTGTTCCTGCTGCTCCTCTTCGTCATGACCAGAACCCCAAGGCGCCGATGCCAAATCGACGGACCGGTTTCATCCCCATCACTTCCAGTGATCCCATCGCAGGTCAACAGGGCTGATCAAGGTCAGCAGCCGTCAGCTCCGGTCGTCGGCACTGATGTGGCAGGGTTCGTCATATGGCCAAAATGATCCGAAGCGATAACTGTCCGGCAGCATCCACGGCCTGGTTTCCTGTCGCCATGCGCCGCATGTTCGAGGCTCCGGGGTCCACGCTTTTAAGGTGGGGCAGATTCTCTCCCTGTGCTTGCAGATTCTTCCTGAGGCCTCCTGCTGTGAGTTCTTCGAGTTGCGTGCCGACGCGGATTCTGCACCCTACGCCATGGTGACTGGTCCCTGGCCACCGGGCAAGACCGTCCGCTCGGCCAGATCTTCTCTGCGATTGACTCTGTGCCCCTTGGATCAGTCTCCTTGACACACAGGTGCATCGGGCCCTTAAGCGCCGGCGGCGCAACGGCGAGGCCTAAGCTGGGAGCCCGATCTGCACAGGGGCCGTCAATCGCTAAATCAATCGGCGAAGTCTTCGACCACGGCAGGATCCTCATGGTTCATGAAGGCTGATTTTCCAGTGTCCATGGACCGCAGACGGTCCATCTCCTGGTCGCTGAGCTGGAAGTCCCATATATCGAGGTTCTCGCGCATGCGCTCTCGGTGGGTGGTCTTGGGGATGACGATAACCCCGTCCTGGGCCAGGAATCGCAGAGCCACCTGGGCCGCAGTCCGGCCATGCGCCTGCCCGATCTCGGTCAGGGTCGGATCGGTGAACATCCCCTGGCGGCCTTCGGCGAAGGGGCCCCAGGATTCGATCCTGGTGCCGTACT
Organism: Bifidobacterium asteroides; assembly: GCF_003202695.1. Classification (GTDB taxonomy): domain Bacteria; phylum Actinomycetota; class Actinomycetes; order Actinomycetales; family Bifidobacteriaceae; genus Bombiscardovia; species Bombiscardovia asteroides_G. Next base: position 265,158 of record NZ_QGLL01000009.1, on the reverse strand, counting down.
TGTCCATGTAGGCGCGCTCCTGGGGGCGCTGGTGGAAGACGTGAGTCTCCAGCTGGTTGACGGCCGGGACGATTCTGTTGAACTTGACCAGGTCCACATACCGGTCGGCGTAGAAGTTCGAGACGCCGATAGCTCGCAGGACACCTTGCTCATAGAGGTCTTCAAGTGCGTGCCAGGCTGCGTAGTAGTCATTGAAGGGTTGATGGAGGAGGACCAGGTCCAGGTGGTCAGTGCCCAGCTTCTTCATGGATTCCTCTATTGAGGCCTTGGTCTTGTCATATCCGTAGTTGGTGATCCAGACCTTGGTAGTCAGAAAGATCCGGTCGCGGTCGATGCTGCTCTGAGCCAGAGCATCTCCGACAGCCTGCTCGTTTCCATAGATTTGAGCTGTATCGATGGCCCGGTACCCGGTTTTAAGCGCATCCAGGACCGAGCGACGGCACTCGTCCTGGTCGGTGATCTGGTAGACGCCGAAGCCTTCCATGGGCATGAGCACGCCGTTGTTGAGCTTGATGGACGGGACGGTGGTGGATGGATCATTCTGCATGGTATTGTGCTTCTTTCTTGGCAGGATTGCTTGGGCGGATCTGGCTCAGGGCAGGGTATGCCTCTATGTTCTGCTTGTTCAAGGATAAGACCTTGAAGCAGCTTGAAGTCAAGCCAGAAAAGCTCGTTCAGCCCTCCTTCGATGCTAGCGTGGATAGTGAAGTAGCTGATGGCTGGAGGCGATGATGGGGTCTAAAGCACGATTGGCCGGCAAGGTAGCACTAGGGCTGGGATGCGGAGTTTTGGGAGCCTGGTGCTGGGCTCTGGCCCCTGGCCTTTCATCGGTTGCGGGACGAAGAAAGCCTCTCGGCCTGTCCTCGCACCCCTATGCCCACAGGGGTCTGCACGATGCCGGCTCGGGTATGGAGACGACCAATCCCAACCCTGGTCAGACTGCCTACCTGCACCGTATCCATGACTGTCTGAAGATTGCGTCCGAAAGGCCCTTGGGCAGGCATGCCTCCGCTCCGGACAACCCTTATCGGGTGGTGGCGCCAGAGAATTCGCTGGCTGCTTTCGAGGCGGCCTGCAGGGCCGGTTACGGGATCGAGCTGGATGTCCATCTCAGCCGGGACGGCCAGGTGGTGGTCATCCACGATGGAGACCTGCAGCGGGTTGCTGGCGTCAATCGAGCAGTGGCTGATCTGACTTACGATCAGCTGCGGAGGGTGCCTCTGTGCCCAAGCCCAGCCCAGGCTCTTGAGCCCGGAGAAGAGATTTCGGGCTCTGCCGACCACGACGGTGGTCCCGAAAGAGAAGGAGGGGACGAAAGCCCCAGCGATCTTGAGATTCAGCATGTGCCTCTTCTATCTGAGGTGCTCGCTTTGGTGGATGGCCGGGTGCCGCTGATCGTCGAGATCAAGATGGACCAAGGCTTGGATGGCGAGCTTATGCGCCGAACTGATGCTCTCCTGTCCAGGTATCAGGGCCCCTATGTGATTGAATCCTTCAACGTCCTGGCCCTTGTCTGGTATCGGGTTCACCATCCCGGCATTACCAGGGGGCAACTTGTCGCCCCCTACCACGGCCGGGTGGGCACCTGCTCCTCGGCTCTGCGCTGGATGGCTGGATCCCTTCTCTTCAATTGGCTGGGGCGACCGGACTTTGTGGCCTGCGAGTGGCACAGCGGGCACTCACTGCCCATGCGTCTGTACCGGTTCCTGGGTGGAACGCCCATCGCCTGGACCGTCCGCTCCGAGCGCGCACAAGAGGCTGCCAGCTCCGACTTTGATGGGATCATCTTCGAGTCGTATCTGCCCGGGAGCTGAACCAGCTATACAGGCCTGAGGCCGCAGCGGCCAGGCCTATCGCCCAGAGTGCCATGATCAGGAAGTAGCCGTAGGGGAGAGGCACGACGCTCATGTCTATCTGGCCGGACAGCTGATGGAATATGACGGCCAGCACTCCCGCCATGGCCAGGGCTGAAAGAAGGATGGCCGAAAGAGCATCGATCACTGACTCCCAAATCGAAGAGCAGACCAATGTTCCACGTGAAACACCGGCGGCCTGCATCCTTCGGTTCTCCTGGCGGCGCTCATTGACTGCGATGGCGCATGCCTGGATCAGAAATATGGCCGTCAGGACGATGGCCCCGTTCACCATCTGGGGCATGGCCCGCTGCACCTCCTTTGACCTTTGGATGTCGGAACGAATGTACTCCTTCTTGGTGCAGGCCTTGATGCCCTTTTTATCCCATGAAGCATTGAGCTGACTGATCAGATCGCCTGTCCGAACACCTGGAGCGGTCCTGGCTAGGGTGGTCGATCCACTGTTGTCGGGCGCCAGTTGCGACAGGTCGGCATCCGTCATCAGGTATTCGCCCATCTGTCCTGTCGGGGTCATATCGACTACGGCGGTGATGGTCAGCGTATGGCTTTTGTCGTACCTGTCGATCAGGGTCAGCTTGCGGCCAATGGGGTCTTTCTCCTGAGTGCGGCCATTTGCTATGACGGCGATCTTGCCCGACCCCAGGTCCGCAGCTGAGCCCTCGATGAAGATCGGACTAATGGTATTGACGTCCTTGCCTGCTTTGTTGACGTGCATAGCCATGACGGAAGGTTCGTCATTGCTGCCGGCATCTTCCTTGTCTGCAGTTTTCCAGGATCCCTCGCTATAGGTGACGGCGGATTCGATGTCTGCAGTGGCTCGAAGCTGGCGCTCCAGGTCTCTTGGATCATTGCTCTTTGCATTGATCATGATTTCGGCAGTGACCGGCTTATACCGGCTTATGGCTTCTTGTGCCCAGCTGGACCGTCCCAGGGCTACAACTCCGGTCACGATGACCAGCATCAGTATGATCGGCACCGCGACGGCGGTGGAGCTCCGGTTTTCCTTCCGCGCCCTTTGCCGCGCCAGGAGACCTGCACCTCGGAAGGCCAATTGGAAGGGGATGCCGATCAGGTTGGCGCAGGCCGGAACCAGGACTGGGGCCAGGGCGCCGATGATGACGAGCAGACAGCCGGTTGAGGCCAGGATCTGGATTTCAATGTCCATGCCCTTGAAGCGGTGATAGACCATGGCCAGTCCTCCAGCCAGGGCAGCCAGGGCGATTATCAGGCGAAGAGGGCCGATTGACTTGGTTCCAGCTCGATTCTCCGAGTCCTGCAAAGCCTCGATGGGAGAGATCGCGGTAATTCTCCTGGCAGCGAACCAGGTTCCTAAGAGGCCTGCCAGGAGTATCCCCACGAAAGCGAAGATAATTCCCATGGGGTGGGGATGCGCGGTCATTTCCAGCGCTTCAAGGCCTGAGTTGATCAGAGACTTGGCGAATGCCGGCACCAGCAGGCATCCCGCCGAACTGCCCAGGAGGGCGGCCAAGCCTACCGGAATCATGAATTCCAGCAGGGAGATGAATCTTACCGTCCTGGGAGAGGCGCCGGAAAGCCGCATCATGGCGTACTCGCGACGGCGGCGCTCGATCAGGAACCCCACGGAAGTGATGACCAGGAAGATGGAAACGAACCCGCATATGCAGGCGTAGGTTATGGATATCTGTGAAGCGCCGTCTTGTAAGGACAGGGTCATAGCGCGGTCGTAGGAATTCATTGCGTGCGTATCTGGCATCCCGTCGCCCTTCCGAGCGGCAATGGCTACCTGGATCCAGGCGCTGGTAAGGGCCGAAGCGGCCATGACCGCCAGGACCATGACCGTGTAGGAGGACCGATGCTCATGCAGAAAGGATCGCACCAGGGAGGCCAGGCCAGGAGTGCGCGTCTTGGTTCGATCTGCGGTTTGCGAGCCGCCCCCGCCCATCGGTCCTGAGGCTCCGGTTCCTGTGATTGATCCACCTAGGGAAAGGGTCTTGCCCTCCATGGTGCGCTCCTTTCTCACCCTTGAATGCTGCTGTTCTTATTGCAACACCAGGCGAAGGCCCACTCAGGGTGTTTTCAGGGTCAGACCAGGGAAGAACCAGGGTGACGAGGAGCGATTAGACACTCCTGTGCGAGAGGTGGCTGCAAGAGGATGGGGATCGAGAGGATGGGGATCGAGAGGATGGAGGTCGGGAGGATCGTAGGCATGATGATCGGTCGCCAAGCTCTATGGCGTCGCAGAGCCAACAGTTTGCGTAGAGATGGTTCCATAGCGAACCTATTCCCGCTGACGGGGGGGAGGAAAGTCTAGCGTTCCTGACGGCGACCACGTTTTGCCAGCGAACCTTTGCGCGCAGACAGGGCAATCACATTACGAGCTAGTACAGGGCCCATGGCGCGGTTGCCCTGTCTCTGGATGACTGGCCCGCTTGATTATTGGTCTGCATAGATAATCAGCCTAGAGGGGCCTTATTGAATTTGGCTATGGTCGTGCTCACGCAGCACCCGTGGGACGTGTATAACGGCCATTGAAAAAGGACCCGAATCGCGGATGATTCGGATCCTCGGCAGAGATGGGGCGCATGCCCCGTCAGGTTGCTGGGTCAGTCGATGACGCCGTAAAGGCGGTCGCCGGCGTCGCCCAGGCCGGGCACGATGTAGGCGTGCTCGTTCAGTTTCTGATCGACTGCGCAGACCACCACCTTGAGGTTGATGGAGGAATCCATCTCCTCCTTGAGGCGATTCAGGCCCTCAGGAGCGGCAAGAATGTTGATGGAAGTTACGTCCTTGGCTCCACGCTCAGCCAGGTATTTGGTGGCGGCGATCAGGGTGCCGCCGGTGGCCAGCATGGGATCCAGCAGGAAGCACTGACGGCCGGAAAGGTCCTCTGGCAGACGGTTGGCGTAGGTGATGATGTCTAAGGTGTTTTCGTCGCGCTTGAGCCCCAGGAATCCGACCTCGGCCGTGGGCAACAGCCGGGTCATGCCGTCCAGCATGCCCAGTCCTGCGCGCAGAATGGGAACCACCATGGGTCGTGGAGAGCAGAGCTTCTTGCCCACCATGGGAGCGACCGGGGTTTCGATGGGGTGGTCTTCGATGTCCAGATTGCGGGTGGCCTCGTAGGCCTCCAGCATGACCAGTTCGCTGATCAGTTCGCGGAAGGTGTTGGAAGGAGTGTTCTTGTCCCGCAGTACGGTCAGCTTATGCTCGATCAGCGGGTGTTCCAGTACGTGAAGTTCCATACCTCTCAGCGTAGCTCAGCGGGTCGGCTTCTGGTAGCGATCGGCAAGCCATGCTGTCTTCGATTTGGGAATGGAAATGAAAACGCCGAACCATGCAAGCGCCTGTCGGCGCAAACGCCGCTCGAAGCGGCAACAAACGGAGCCCGGGGCTTAACCATGGTCCGGCGCAGTCCCCATTGTAGGGCATGCCTGAGTCTGATCCGGGCTCACGACGTGCTTACGCTTCCGGCTTGAAAGGTGACGAATTCTACTCCAGCCGTCCTCGCCGCCAGAGTGAGGCGCCACGCATGAAGTCACGGGCTGTCTGGTTGAGGGAGTTGACGGTGCGCTGCGCTGCGTCGACCTCCTTGGCCTCCTGATGGTCCAGCTGTCTGCTCTGGGCATCCCGGATGGTGGTCCTGATGCCGCGGGCGATCACGTCGCAGAATGCTCCGGCCCGTTCCAGGGCTATGGCGAAGTCGCCGGTGAAGGCTCCGGAGAGGATGGAGTCAGCGGTTCGGATGATGTCGTCGGCCTCCGGAGCCTGGTCAACGCCCGCGATGGCTGATGCAGCGGTGTCGGTGGGCTCGCCCAGCCGCCACAGACGACTGATTCCATCAGCGTCCCTACGCATCCAGCTGCGGAGCATGTAGAGCCGCCAAAGGATGCCCGGCAGGGAGTCAGGATCGCTGTCGCTCCAGAGCTCGGCCACTACATCCACGCCTTCGCGGTCTACCAGGGTCAGAACCCGTTTTACGATGGCGGGGTCGGCGCTGTGGTGGACCCGATCCAACAGGGAAGCTGCCGAAACATGGCTCATCTCGCTGATCTGCTGTGGATCCATGCCTCCGGAAAGCTGGTCGGCGATGGCTGGATCCAGCTGGCCCGGGCGTGAGGGTCGGGTTGTTCCAGTGCCGGAAGCTACGAATCCCGTGCGGGAAGAGCGGATCGAGGATGAGCCAATTCTGGAATTGCTGTCAATAGACAAGGGGAGTCACCTTCTGTATGTCGATGATGGTCGGATGATTGGGGTCGCCAGTCAAACTGAGGACAACGGCGTTGCCGGTGGGCATGAAGGGAGAGTCATCGGGCAGGCGTTTGGATAGCGATCCGCTGGAGCACAGCCCGCGCAGCTGCTCGAAGATCCCCCCTAGGACCGGGCGATGCATGCAGATCATAGTGGTTCTGTTGCTCGTCAGCAGGTCGGCCATCTGCCTGTCCAGCCAGCTGTGCGCCTGGTTGGGACGGCTGTGATAGGAGGATTCCGTCAGGCAGGCAGCCATCTGCACTGGCAGACCGACCTCATCGGCGTAAGGCCGCAATGTCTGCACGCAGCGGATCCAGGGGGAGGACAGGAGGTGGTCAGGCGCGAAGCAGGCCAGCTCACGTGCTAGAGCATAAGAAGTTCCGGCGCCCCTGGGGGTAAGAGGACGATTTGCATCCTTGCCCGTCCACTCCTTCCGGGCCACTGCCTTGCCATGACGAACGATGATCAGCTGACGAGCTCGGATGCCACCCTGCTCAACCCGATCCACGAAGGCATCCAGTATGGTTCTGTCGCTGGGGTGGGTCAACAGTCTGCGGGCTTCATAGGCTCCGACCCAGCGTATCTGGTCGACTTCCCTGGAATCAGGCCGGTGGATGGGTCCTAACAGTGCGCTCTGACCGGCGGCGTGTTTCGCGTCGGTCGGTGTGGCCATCCAGTAGCGAATATGCTTGAGTCGGCCGCCTTTGCTGCCCCGGCTCCGACCCTCGTTGTTCAGCGGGTATTCGGCATCCCCCAAGTATGGCCCTAGACGGACAAGACAGCCCGTCTCTTCGCCGACCTCTCGCACGGCCGTCCGTATGGGGGTTTCGCGATTCTCCAGCTTGCCCTTTGGCCAGCTCCAGTCGCCGTACTTAGGACGATGAACCAGACAGAGCTCCAGCTCATCGAGATCGGATCGGGGGCTGGCTCCTGGGGCCGCTCGGCCGTCGTCACTGAATTTCATCCATCCTTGGAAGTTTGTGCGCCACCGGTAGAGAATGGCTCCGGCTGCCTCGACTGTCCTGCTCATGGCCGAATGCCATCCTGATCATACGTCTCGGCGGCGAGCCCGTCGGCTTGAAGGCGCATCATTATCGCCTGGCCCTAGGGGTTCGGGTGTGACGGTCGATCAGATACTCCTGCGAGTCGACCAGAGGCCGGCCCTGATCGTCCCTGCTGTGGCGCTCGTAGGTGCCGTCGGGCCGCATGTGCCAGGAACTGGTGGTATCGGCCATCTGCAGATCCACATAGTCGATCAGCCCCTGCACCTGCTCAGGCGCGGTGATGCGGACCAGCGCCTCCACGCGGCGGTCCAGGTTGCGGTGCATCAGGTCGGCAGAACCTATCCAGACCTCCGGCCCAGCCAAGGGGCCCTCACCGATCTGGGGGCCCTGTGAGTTGGCGAAGGCGAAGATGCGGCTATGCTCCAGGAACCGTCCCAGGATGGAATGGACGCGGATATTCTCGCTCAGTCCAGGCACTCCCGGCTTCAGGGAGCAGATGCCGCGTTCCACGATGTCGATGCGAACCCCGGCCTGGCTGGCCCGGTAAAGGGCGTCGATGATCTTTTCATCCACTAGGGAATTGACCTTGATTCGTATCCAGGCAGGCTTGCCGTTGAGGGCGGTCTCCTCTTCGCGGGCGATCCGCTGCAGCAGCCCGGAACGAACTGTGCGTGGGGCTACCAGCAGGCGGTGGAAGGAGGATTTGGGTGCATAGCCTGACAGCTGATTGAAGAGCCGGGTCAGGTCCTGTCCCACCACCGGGTCGCAGGTGAGCAGGCCCAGGTCGGTGTACTGGCGGGCGGTCTTGGGGTTGTAGTTGCCGGTGCCTACATGGCAGTAACGACGCAGGCCGTCCTGCTCCTGACGGACCACCAGGGAAAGTTTGCAGTGGGTCTTTAGTCCCACGATTCCGTAGACCACATGGACGCCCGCCCGTTCCAGCTGACGAGCCCAGGCGATGTTGGCCTCCTCGTCAAACCGGGCCTTGATCTCGACTAGAGCCAGTACCTGCTTGCCGGCGTGCGCGGCATCCACCAGGGCGTTGATGATGGGCGAGTTGCCCGAAGTCCGGTAGAGAGTCTGCTTGATGGCCAACACTCGCGGATCAGCCGCTGCCTGCTCCAGAAAGGCCTGAACCGAGGTGGAGAAGGAGTCATAGGGGTGGTGAAGGAGGATGTCATGCTCGCGGATGGCGGCGAAGATGTCCTGGGCTTGACTGGATTCCACCTCGGCGATCTGCCGGTTGGTGGTGGGGATGAAGGGCCGGAACTTGAGGTCGGCCCGATCGATGGACTGCAGCTCGAACAGGACCGTGCAGTCCAAGGGAGCGGGCAGTCGATAGACCTCCTCCTGGTTGACTCGCAGCTTGCTGGCCAACAGCTGCGAGAGGAAGGGAGAAGCGGAGTCGGAGATCTCCAGGCGGATGGGCGGTCCGAACCGCCGCTGCATCAGCTCCTTCTCCATGGCGTTGAGCAGGTTCTCTGCGTCATCCTCTTCTACGTCAATGTCTTCATTGCGAGTGACGCGGAAGGAACGGGCCTCTTTGATGATCATGCCCGGGAAAAGGTATTCCAAGTGGGCGATGATCAGGTTCTCCATGGTGATGAACCCATAGCGTTCCTCCCGGCCCTCCTCGTCGGTCAGATCGTCCACAGGAACCAGGCGGGAGAGGTTGTCGGGAATCTTGACGCGAGCGAAGTGGGTCTTGCCTGAGCTTGGGTTCTCCACTAGGACCGCTAGGTTCAGGGAGTTTCCTGAGATGTAGGGGAAGGGGTGGGCAGGGTCGACGGCCAGTGGGGTCAGGACTGGGAAGACCTGGTTGCGGAAGAAGTTGGTGAGCCGTTCCTGCTCCTGGCTGCTCAGTTGCGTCCAGCTCAGCAGGATGATGCTTTCGGCGGCCAAATCCGGCAGGATGTGGTCGATGACATAGTGGGCGTGCTCGTTCTGAAGCTTGTGCGCCTGCTCGGAGATGGCCCTCAGCTGCTGACGGGGGCTCATTCCGCTGGCGGCAGTCACAGCAATGCCGGTGTCCACGCGACGCTTCAGACCAGCCACGCGGACCATGAAGAACTCATCAAGGTTGCTGGCGAATATGGCGGCGAAGTTGGCGCGCTCCAGCAGGGGCACGCTCTCGTCTTCTGCCAGCTCAAGCACGCGTTTGTTGAACTTGAGCCAGCTTAGCTCCCGGTCGAAATAGCGATCCTCAGGCAAGGGCGGGACCGGATGATCCGAGTGCCTGGATACATGCCGTGCCTTGCCGTCGGTCTCAGCAATATGCTCCGCGATCTGGCTACGTAGCAAGGCCTTGGAGGGTGCGTCAAATTTCTGAACCATACCATAGCACTTTATTCGCAGATGCAGTCCTCTGCAATTATCGATAAAGCCTGTGGATAAATAGGAACGGCCCCCGCAGGAGGCCGTTCCCGCAAGGTCGATTCGGTGGGAATCTCTGCACAACATCATCGTTGCAACGGTCAAGTCTTAATACACTCGTTCAACGTATCGGTCCTGGTGGCCATACACTTTGTGGGCTTCCGTGTTCTCGAACCTTCCTTGTATATGTCATTATGCCGGTTTTGAGACCAATGGCAAGCATGCCCATCGCGTTAGAGCGGAGAAGGCTGCCCGTTTGATCTTTTGTGTGATTTCGTGCATTTCGACAGGTCAAGTACGCCAGGTTTGAAGGAATCTGTTGTTTCTATGTGATTATCTGTGGCCTTCGCTCGGGCATGGAGCTGAAAATACTGGAGTTTCAGGCGTGTTGTGATATTTATTCATTCGTGAACAGAGGCGATGAAGCAATGTGGAGACATGAGGTCATTCGACCACATCAGCGCCGGGGGCTGGTGCTGTCGCCAAGGGGCGGGTGTGCTGGTAGCCATGACCGGAATGAGCATAGGCAGACCGCAGAAGATTATAAAAGTTGGCATGAGAGGGTGGAAGCCTGAATGGACTCCGCACTCCTTTAATTCAGTCGGGTCGCTCCCGGAGCATCGAGCGGGGAGGGCGACGGGTATGGTCCGACAGTTCGATCAGTCGGGATCGTCGGAACCTGGTTGCTTGCAGGATGAGGGTGCCGATCGGCTCGGGCGATCTTCCCTGTCCGATCAACGGATTGCAGGCCAAGATACGGGCATTGGGCGTAGCGGTTCAGGATCCGAATATGAGTCCGCCGTGACTGGACTGGTCTTTCTCTCGGCCTCGGGAGGGCTTGGGCTGACAACCATGACCGCGCTGATGGCCAAACAGCTTCAGGACATGGGCCTGTCATGCGCTTTGGCAGATCTGGACCTGGATAGCGGAGGGATGGATGTACTTGTCGGTATTGAGGGGGCGCCTGGCATGCGTCTGGGGCGAATTCGAGCTCCCTTGGGCCGAGTGGATCCGCAAGCTCTCCATGAGGAACTGCCGATCTGGGATGGCATCCCGGTGCTCAGCAACGATCCCTGGAGCGCCCCTCCACAAGGCTGGTGGGACGTGGATGCAGCAGTCAGCGCAATGGCTGGATTTGCTGATTTGCTGTTGATTGATGCCGGTCGGGGCCGGGGTCTCGGCAATCTGCGCTCGCTGAGAGGAATGCCTTCGCTGTTGATGGTGGACATGACCGTGCTGGGGCTTGCACGGGCGAAGGCACTTCTCCATGCGCTGAAGAGCCGCAGAGGTGCTGGTGATCGAGACCAGAACAGTCAATTGATCGCCTGCAGACCCCCTATGGCTGTGATTGGGATGATGCCCATCCAGCACTGGGTCAGTCATGGCGTCGACCCGGAGGAGGCAGAGGAGTTCCTGGGTCGATCGCTGGACGCGGTTCTCAAGCCGCAGCCGAACCTGTCGGCATCCGTCTTGGATGGGCGTGGTCTGGAGCGGGTGCCGCGCGCATACGTCCGTGCTCTTCACCCCCTGGTGGAGCGGATCGCGCGGATGATAACTGTCGGCGAAAGAGAAGGAGATCAGATCTCGCCTCACGAATCGATTCGGTCCAGGACTGTCAGATGATCACAGGGAATGGGGGACGCGTTGAAGGTCCATTCTGTGATGGCGATTCCGCTCAGCCTCCTACTTTCGGGTACTTGGATGGACTGGTGAGCGATCCTGCGGTGACTGACATCGCCGTGACCGGGCAGGGCGATGTCTGGATCGATCGAGGCGCAGGCATGGAGGAGGTCCTGCTCCGGCCTGGGTTCACAGGCCCTCAGGCTGTAAGGGACTTTGCTGTGCAGTTATGCGCTCAGTTGGGACGTCGCCTGGACGATGCTCGTCCCATGGCCGACGCTTCCAGCAGAGAGGGGATCCGAATTCACGCCGTACTGGCCCCGCTTGTTCCCGAGGGCGCTGCTATCTCCATCAGATTGCCCAACAGGCATCCGCCCGGTCTGGATGAGCTAGCTGCTGCGGGGCTGTGCCCCGCCAGCTGGCTCTTCATCCTTCGGGCGCTGGTGATCAACCGAGCCAGCATCCTGGTGACCGGAGGCACGGGTGCCGGCAAGACCACGCTGCTGCGGGCCCTGCTGAGTATGTGCCCGCAGGAGCAACGGCTGATCGTCGTGGAGGAAGTTCGCGAGCTAGGTCGTATTGCCGGTCATAGGAATATGGTTTCCCTGGCTGCCAGAGAGTCGAACGTTGAAGGAGCAGGGGGCGTTGGGCTGGTCGATTTGGTCAAGGCCACACTGCGCATGCGGCCAGATCGGATTATCTTGGGCGAGTGCCGGGGAGAGGAGATAGCGGATTTGCTGCGGGCCTTCAACTCTGGTCATCGGGGAGGCATGGCGACTTTGCATGCCGACAATGTGGAACGCGTTCCCTCCAGGCTAGCGACTCTGGGGCTGCTGGCGGGGCTGCAGCCGAGGGCTCTGGCAGCTCTGGCACAGGGGGCGTTTGATGCTGTTATCCATCTGGAACGTTCAGCAGGTCATAGACATATTGCCCAGATTGGTCGACTGACAACCGCTGCCGATGGTCGGCTTCTTGGAGAGGCTGTCTGCACTTGGCCTGGCCGAGGGGCTGCTGCATATGGATCGGCTTGGTCAGGGTTCGCCAGGCGGTGGGGCATTGTGACCAGCGTCCCGGCGCGCGCAACTATGGCAAAGGAGGATCATGGGTGATGAGACTGCGGTCTGGCTGACTGCGATGTTGACGACTATTGCCGGTCTGGCCCTGCTTCCGCCTAGCGGCGTCGCGACCACAAGACTGAAAGTCATGTCAGTCAGATCCTCTGCACGGTCAGATCGGCTCGGCCTGGCGGGGCTGATCACTTCCCTGCTTGCCTATGTTGATAATGGGGGCGGACTGGTAGAGGCCTTCGAGGAGGCATCCGGGCGGCGGTTCGCCACTCGGGAGGTCACATGGGAACGTGTCATGGCCATGCTGGAGAGTCGATGCTTACCCAAGGAACGAGGAGCGACTCTGCTGATTATGGCCCAGGCTTTGATGGCCTGCTATGGGCTCAGCGCCATCCTGGGCTGCCGGGCCTCGGATGGGCTGCGGGCCGTGGAGGCCATGCAGACGCGGCGGGTGGCTCTGGATGAGGCCCGGGAAAAAGCCTTCGCTGTGCCCAAAGCCACGATCCGCCTCCTGTCGATCTTGCCAGTGTTGACAATCATCATGGGAGAATTCATGGGTGCACGACCGATGGCCTTCCTCTGTCGCCCAGGTCCAGGAACCATATGCCTGATCCTTGGAGTGGCCTTCTATGTTCTTGGCATGGTTTGGATGCACCTGCTGATGAACGATCTGGGCAGGGAGGATCTATGGATCTGAAACCGCTGATTGCCGCAGTGTCGACCATGCTGGCCATCCTGCTCGTGGAATTCGACGGCTTGGGTGAGCGATTAGCCGATGAGCAGGTCTTCACCCCGCCCTTGAGCCTGGTATTGGCTTTGCTAAGGGTCGCTGTTCGTCAGGGGGCCTCTCTGCCTAGGGCCCTGAGTGTGGTTGGCGGGCTGCTGCCAGGTCCTTATGGGCTTCGAATGGTTCGCGTGGCTCACCTGCTCGGACGTGGCAACGGATGGGCTCTGTCCTGGTCGGGAGCGATCGGCGATCCTGATTACGGGCGGTCCATGCGGATTCTGGCTGACTGTCTGGAGCCGTCCTGGCGTTTGGGATCATCGCCCCTGACGCGTATCGACACGACTATGCGCCGGCTGGATCACCATGTTCGCAGCGTACTGGCACGGGCTACGGCGACGGTCACTGTCAGGTTGCTGGTGCCGACCGGGCTGTGTATTCTGCCCGCTTTCGTGCTGATCGGAGTCATTCCCTGCATTGCGGCCTTTGTGGGTGGGATGTCCTGAGGGTGTGGAGCTCTGGTGGGTTCAGTTGTCCACAGGTTGCCGATGCAGGTCCGCTCGACCACATGTATCTGACAAGACGGCAGAGATGGACCGGACCGAGCACAGTTAAAGGTACCGGATGCCGATTCCCTGAGGAACAGTCGTCCGCTGGGGTGGGGAAACAAGGAAAGACAAAGGTGAGAACGATGACACATACACAGGAGATTGCTACAGTCTTCCATCTGCAGACCAGACAGGCAGGAGGCCAATTGGTGCCGACTGCGACATGGCCTGCCGCAGATGCCGGATTCCGGTGGCTTCAAAGAATGCGGCAACGTTCCAATCGTTTCATGGCGGCTTTGTACGTTCGCATCAGCCGGGCTGTGGACTCTGGAGTGCGTGCCTTGCATGCACGGCTGAGCGTAGTACTGGCAAGGCCTGAATCGGGGGCCATCACTGCTGAATACGCTGTGATCATGGTGGTTGCCGCCACGCTGGCCGGAGTGCTGCTGGCCATTGTCAAATCCTCCTCTACGCGCACTTTGCTGATGGGCTTAGTGAAGAAGGCGCTCAGTGCCGTCGGCTGAAAGAGGGGCCGAGCGGAGACGACGGTGGCGATCCGATAACGGCACAGTAACGGCCGAGTTCGCCATCGTTCTTCCCGCTGTTATGGTCCTCGCTCTTTTACTGCTGACGCTGACTCAGACGATCAGGATCGGCATGGTCTGTCAGGATGCGGCCAACGCAGCTGCCAGGGACCTGATCGTCACCCAGGGCAAGGGCGATTCCCGAGAGCTGGTGAGCCGGATGGCCGGGCCGCATGCCCAGGTGCGGCTGAGCTCGTCAGCTGGGCAGACGGCAGTTAGAGTGTCATGTCCAGTGGTTTCCGGCCCAATGGGCGTGCTGCCTGCACAGGTCCATGGCGATGCCGTGGCCATATTGGAGGAATGAGTCATGCCTGGACATGTCAGAAGGACGCGCGTCGAACGTACCGGTTCATGGGTAGGGGGTTCTGATCCGGGCTCCGGCACGGTTCTGGGCATCATGCTGATGGTTCTGGTCGGCCTAGGGCTGGGTTTGGCGGTACTGCTGGGCAATCTCATGATCTGCCGGACACGTGCGCGTACCGGTGCCGACGTCTCGGCGCTGGCTGCAGCTTCCGCCCTGGACGAAGGACAGACGCAGCCCTGTGCTCTGGCTTCCCGGGTCGCTCGTCTCAATCGTGGGGTCCTGACTGACTGTCAGGTGGATGGAGGCGATGTGAAGGTCTCGGTGGGGGTAGAGACCGGGATCCCTATGATGCCCCGCCTGGTCCAGTCTGCCCGGGCAGGCCCCGAACCTTGTGGATGAGCGAAGGAAGCGGGTTGGGAAGCCTTGGGAAGGAAAGCGAACGTGTCTAAAGAAATGGATAGCCTTGAACCATGGCACTAGCACTCTATCGGCGGTATCGGCCTGACACTTTTGACGGCATCATCGGTCAGAAGCAGGTCACGGTGCCCCTTACCCGAGCTCTGGATGAGAACCGGCTGACCCATGCCTATCTCTTCTCTGGTCCCAGAGGATGCGGAAAGACCAGCAGTGCCAGGATTTTCGCTCGTTGCGTCAACTGCGCCAAGGGTCCGACCAGCCATCCCTGCGGCGAATGCGACAGCTGCAGGGATCTGGCCACGGGAGGCCCCGGTTCCATTGATGTGGTGGAGATTGACGCAGCCAGCCACAATGGCGTTGACGATGCCAGGGAGCTCAGGGAGCGGGCAGGCTTCGCCCCTGTGCGTGACCGCTACAAGATCTTCATTTTGGACGAGGCTCATATGGTCACCCAGCAAGGATTCAATGCCCTGCTGAAGATCGTCGAGGAGCCGCCGGAACACGTCATGTTCATCTTCGCTACCACAGAGCCGGAGAAAGTGATCGGCACTATCCGCTCCCGCACCCACCACTACCCCTTCCGCCTAGTGCCTCAGGAAGTCATGGGGCCCTACCTTGAGGACATTTGCGAAAAGGAGAGCATCAAGGCCGAGTCCGGTGTGCTCAGGCTGGCCATGCGGGCCGGAGGCGGATCGGTGCGTGACACCCTTTCCGTCTTGGACCAGCTCATGGTAGGCGCTGACGAGCACACCATCACTTATAATGCGGCGGTAGCGCTGCTGGGGTTTACCCCAGCAGCGCTGATCAGTGAAGCTGTGGACGCACTGATTGCCCACGATGGAGCCGGACTCTACGGTGCCATTCAAAAGGTGGTCGTCGGCGGGTTCGAGTCCCAGCGCTTTGTCGAGGATCTGCTGGCCCATGTTCGCGACCTTCTGGTTCTCAAGCTGGCGGGGGATCGGGCTGAAAGCGTGCTCAGCGGGGATGCCGACGACGACCAGGTGACCAACCTGCATCGGCAGGCGGATGCTTTGGATCTACAGGTCCTGACCAGAATGGCCGATATCATCAACGATGCACTGGCGGGAATGAACGGAGCCACCTCGCCTAGGATGCGTTTGGAGTTGCTGGCTGCCAGGCTGCTGGCAATCGGCTGCGAGCCTATGGAGCAGGCACCGGTCGCAGGGGCAGCTTCCGTCGATGCGTCGGCTTCTGCGCCAACCCGCAGCGGGTTCATTGGCGCCGACAGGGCTCAGCAGAATGGCCGGCAGTCCAGAACGACGCAGTATAGTCATGCCGATGGCGCTGATGGCCCCGAACAGCCTGGCAGGGCAGGCTCGTCGTCTGCTGCAGCGCCCGCCTCCTTTGCAGGGCCGCAGCCCGTAGCCGGTTCTCGTTCCGATCCCTCCGCTAAGGGCCTGCAAGCCAGCGACGGGCAGTCGGCTCCTTCCAGCTCCCGCCCTGTCCAACCCGAGCGCATGGAAGCCCCCTCCTCGCCGACTCGACAGCCAGGGGGGCAGGCCACGCCATCCAGTCCTTCCGAATCCGCCCGGTCTGCGGAGCCAACTGGGACTGCACGGCAGAATGTTGCGCAAGGGCAGGAAACCGAGGTGCCGACCGGCACGGAACTGGATAAGCGCTGGGATGCCTTGGTGGCTGCCCTGCCGGATGAGGTGCGCCAGTATGTGGTGCGGGACCGGGTGCCTACCGTGGCTATGAAAGCGGATCCCTCCGGTCGCCAACGGCTGTCCATGACCTTCGATCGTCCGCTCAGTCAGCATGCTTTCGCCATGGCCGTGGCTGCGCAGTCGGTTGACGGGGAGACCAAGGTGCCTCGTATTGTCATGGTCCGCGCTCGCCAGGAGTTCGGACAGGCCACCATGATCGCCCCGTCAGGGACGGCTGCCAACGGTGAGACGGTGGAGTCCGTTAACAGGATGTCTCCCCAGCGTCGGGCAGAGGTCAAGAAGGAGGTGGCTCTGGCACGTGCTGGCTTGGCCACTATGAATCTTGGAGCGGCGGTCATGCCTCATGCGGCCACGGAGCAGGGGCATGCCCCTAGGGAGATGACGGCCTCGGCTGGTCATGATGGTGAGACTGGAACTTCGGCATCGGGCGGAAGGTCCACCCCTGGAGAAGCTCCAGACGACGGAAGCTCCGACGATGCTCACCACCCGGTCGGCGGGCCTGTCCGGTCATCCCCGGAATCGCTGCCTGCTGCGGGCTTTGGCTCTACCGCTTCTACAGTATTGCCGGACGATGATCCGTGGGCCCGCCCTATGCCATCAACTCATGCGCCACAAAAGGCCTGGCAGTCCGGTGAGGGCAGCGACGGACCCGCTGGTCGGAAGGATCATGAGCCTAAAAAAGTGGCTTTGCCGGATATGAGCGATGACACGGATCCCTGGGCTCTGCCTGATTCCGGAACCACCTCAGTAGCATCCACAGAGCTCTCCGGCAGTCAAGATTCCGACAGTCAGAGCCGCGGAGCTTTGGATGAGGGGCTTGCAGTTGCGAAGTCGGTTGATTCGTCTGGTCTGGGAAGCGTCTCGGCTGCAACCCCTGATCCGAGATCAGAGATCGGGTCGGTTCCCGAAGACGCGGGGGTGGCAACCGGTCACGGTTCGGGTACCGCCGGGAAGCCGGATGAGTCAATGGCAAAGGCCTCTGTGTCTGAGGACAGGAGGATGCCTGCAGGCTTCGCTAGTCAGACCTCCGGCGGGCCCGATCAGGCTGGGGCATCGTCTGCTGGAGTCGTCTCAGAAGCTGCGGGGCCTTCCGTGGATCCTGAGGACGATGTCTATTCCATGGACGATGCCAGGCTTGGGGCAGACAATGCCATGGACCAGGATGAACTGACCAAATTGTTTGATGTGACCAAGGTGGAGGATTTTGCTGCTGATGACCCGCAGAATCCGATCAACGTGCAAAGGCGTCGACAGGAGCACGCGCAACGACAGGAAGGTGAATGATGGCTGCAACCTATGATGGAGCCATTCAACAGCTGATTGATGCCTTTGCCCAGCTGCCGGGGATTGGTCCAAAGGGTGCGCAGCGCATTGCCTTCTACATTCTGGGAGCTGATCGACGCAGCGCTCAGGACCTGGCCGATGCCATTGTTGCAGCCAAAGAGAAGGTTCGGTTTTGTGAGATATGTGGCAATGTCTGCGAGACCAGCCCATGCCCCATCTGCCAGGATCCGCGTCGTGACCGCAGCATCATCTGCGTAGTCGAGGAACCCAAGGACGTCATGAGCATCGAACGAACCGGAGAATACCGGGGTCTCTATCATGTGCTGGGCGGGGCCATCGATCCTATGTCCAACGTCGGGCCGGGCGATCTGCGCATTCCCGAGCTTTTGAAGCGGTTGGGCACGAATCAGGTCAAGGAGGTCATGCTAGCCCTGGATCCCAACATCGAAGGCGAGGCCACCACTACCTACCTGGGACGGCTGTTGGGTCCTCTGGATCTGCGGGTCACCAGGCTGGCCAGCGGTCTGCCTGTCGGCAGTGATCTGGAATATGCTGACGAGATCACCCTCGGCCGGGCGATTTCCGGCCGTCGCGACCTTCTTTAGGGCTGGCCGTCGCCGAGCCATGGCTTTCTTCGCTGCTGCTCTTTCGCGCTTCGGCTTTGGATCAGTCTTGCCGAGGTCGGTTTTTTCGGGATCCTTGTCGATGACGGTTCCGGCAAGCAGCCGTAGGGTCGCCTGTCAGACCATTTCCCGCCTTCTTCGGTTACGCAAAGGCAGCATGCCTTGCAGCCCGGGTTTGTGCCGGTCTGCGCTGGCCCACGTTTCGCATATTGGTGGAGGGGGTCTGATAGAACGGTGTCGTTCGTATAATCCATGTAATCAGCATGTTGCAGATGATGGTCTAGTGGCTTAACCGTCGCGGGATGGAACAGCAGTGGCACTTATCGTTCAGAAGTATGGCGGGTCCTCGGTGGCAGATTCGGACTCCATCAAGCGTGTGGCCAAGCGCATCATAGATACCAAGCGCGCCGGCAATGACATCGCTGTGGTGGTTTCCGCCATGGGAGACACCACTGACGATCTGATTGATCAGGCCATGGATGTGGATTCCAATCCTCCAGCCCGAGAGATGGACATGCTCATGACGGCGGGAGAGCGCATCTCCATGAGCCTGCTGGCTATGAGCATCCACGCACAGGGCGAGCGTGCCCACTCCTTCACTGGTTCACAGGCGGGATTCATGACTGATGCACGCTACGGCGCCGCCCATATCCGCCACGTCAGACCCCAGCGGGTCATGAAGGCCCTGGATCGGGGCGAGGTGGGGATTGTGGCCGGATTCCAAGGGGTTAACCCCGACGGCGATGCCACCACCTTGGGCCGCGGCGGCTCGGACACCTCGGCTGTGGCCCTGGCTGTGGCGCTTAATGCGGATGTCTGCGAAATCTATACCGACGTGGACGGGGTTTTCACCGCTGACCCCCGCATCGTGCCTACCGCCCGCAGGATTGCTCGCATCTCATATGAGGAGATGCTGGAGATGGCGGCTGGCGGATCCAAGGTGCTGGCCCTGCGCTGCGTGGAGTATGCCCAGCGCTTCCGTATGCCCATCCACGTGCGCAGCTCCTTCTCCCACCGTCCAGGCACGCTGATTATGCCCGACGATGTTGATGTCGACAAGATTCCCAATTTGGAGACCGGCCAGCTGTCGGATCGTCCCGCTGCGCACACCGACAGGCAACGGGAAATGACGGAAGGAAGGACATGACCAACGGCGAATCCATGGGCGACCTGTTCCCGGACCTGAATGGCCCAGAGTCACCCATCATCTCAGGAGTGGCCCACGACCGCAGCGAGACCCAGGTCAGCCTGCGGGCCGTGCCCGACCGACCTGGCGTAGCCGCACAGCTCTTCACTATCCTTGCCGAGGGCGGCATCAACATCGACATGATCGTCCAGGCTGGGGCGGCCACCGGTACCGTGGATATCTCCTTCACCCTGCCGTCCGCTCAGGCTGATCAGGTTGTTCCCATGCTGGATGATTCCCGCGAGCAACTGGGGTTCCGTTCAGTCGACATCAATCCCGAGGTGGGCAAGGTGACTCTTGTAGGCGTGGGGATGAAGACCCACTCGGGCATTACGGCCACCTTCTTCCGGGCCTTGAGCGACAGGCATATCAACGTGCTCATGATTTCTACCTCCGAGATCCGAATCTCCGCCCTGGTGCCCATCCAGGATCTGGACGAGGCGGTACGGGCCATTCATACGGCTTTCCACTTGGATGCCGATCAGGTCGAGGCGGTCGTTTACGGCGGCACGGGTCGCTGAGTGGAAAGGAGAAGGAGCAATGACTGACAAGGCTGATTTAGCGAGCGACGGTCGTCGTGGCATCAATGTAGCTGTTCTGGGCGCCACAGGCCAGGTAGGCATGGTCATGCGCCGCATGCTGGACGAACGGGACTTCCCCGTGGCTGACCTGCGTTTCATGGCCTCATCCCGGTCTGCTGGAGAGCAGTTGCGCTGGCGTGACAGGATCATCACGGTCGAGGATGTGGAGCAGGCCGACTTGAGCGGGATTGATCTGGCCATCTTCTCCGCCGGCGGTTCGACCTCAGGGACCTGGGCCCCACGCTTTGCCGAGGCCGGAGCCTATGTGGTCGACAACTCCTCCCATTGGCGGATGGATCCCGAGGTCCCCCTGGTTGTGGCTGAGGTCAACCCCGAGGACCTGGATCTTATCCCTGGGCGGATCGTGGCAAATCCCAACTGCACCACCATGGCTTGCATGCCCGTGCTGAGCCCGTTAGCCAAGGCATACGGTCTGCGCCGTCTGATTGTCTCCTCCTACCAGGCAGTGTCGGGAGCCGGGCGTGCTGGCGTCCTCCAGTTGCGCGACGAGGCCAAAACCGCCGTGGAGCAGGGTGCTGATCGTCTGGTCTTTGACGGATCGGCCATCGAGTTTCCCCCGCCCACCAAGGTGGTGCGCACCATCGCCTTCAACGCCGTTCCTTTTATAGGCGACTTGGTCGATGATGGCAGCGGGGAGACCGACGAAGAGCAGAAGCTGCGCAATGAGAGCCGCAAGATCCTGCACCTGCCTGATCTGGCCGCCTCCTGCACCTGCGTGCGGGTAGGAGTCTTTACAGCCCACGGCATGAGCATCAATGCCGAGTTCGAGCACGACGTCACCCCTGATCAGGCCCATGACCTGCTGTCCAAAGCCCCTGGAGTAAGCCTGTCGGAAATACCCACTCCTCTGGATGCAGCCGGCAAGGATCCCAGCTTTGTGGGCCGCATTCGCCAGGACCAGGCTGTGGAAGGCAAGAGGGGATTGTCCATGTTCGTGGCCAATGACAATCTGCGCAAGGGAGCCGCCCTCAACGCCGTGCAGATTGCCGAGCTGATCGCCCGCAAGCACTTCGCCGACAGGATCTGATCGTGCATTTGGGCTGATTGCTCTGCACGCCTTAGGCATCCTGTACGCCCCTCGAGCATGCGCTGGCCGGCTCTGACAGGCTCCTTCTGCCTGGTGGTCTGCAATAGGGTCAGCTCTGCCTGGCCTCCGCTCGGTCCGAGGCCTGTCTGTCTGCTTGACCTTGCCGTTGATCAAGTTCAAGTATCCCCTCTGCCGTATCGCGGTCGGTGGCCAGTGCCGAGATAAGCCCGGCCCGCAGACAGGCAAGGATGCTGGCAACCTTTTGCGGCCCCCAGGCCACGCCTATGACCAGGGGGATCCGCTTCAAGCGTTCGAATTCAATCGATATAGTGCGTTCGCACAGGCTGGTTCGGATGTGGCGCCCCCAGGCATCGATGTGATGCCCGCAGATGTGTCCCACGGCCTTGAGTTCGGTCACCTCTTCGATGAAAGCCGCATTCTCGTAGTCTTTGAAAATGTGCCCCGACCTTCCTTCTTCGACCGACCCCACTCCCACTACCGCAACGTCGGCATGCCCGCCCAGGGTCAGGGTGTCGGCGATCTGGCGTTCTTTGCGCATGGCCTCTGCCACTGGTATTGAAGACAGGACCATGGGCACTGGCAGCGTCGAGTAGCTGCCGCCCAGTCGTTGGGCCAGCATGTGGCATATCTCGGGCGAATCCGTCATGGGATTAGTTGGCGACAGGGAGCCGATCATCTGTACGACCTTGGACTTTGACCAGTTTCGCAGGGGAACTTCGCGGACCGTGTAGGCGACTGCGTTGCCGTTGGAGACGGTTATCAAAGAGTCGGGTCTGGTCTGCTCAACCAGAAGAGATGCCGCACTTGGTGGTACCACGTCATATCCGGTGCATCCCTGCGGCGGCTCGGAGACTCGAGCGCAACGGAGCTTGAATTGTCGAATCAGCCTGGACTCAAGGTCCTCAAGCCGCTCCAGCGGATTCTCAATGGAGATCTTCACCAGTCCTCGCTCTTGGGCCTCTTTCAGCATCCGGGAGACGGAGGGGCGGGAATAGCCTGTCTCTGCGGCGATCTGAGACTGCAGCATGTGATCCTGGTAGTACATGCGGGCTACGCGAAGAAGCAGCTGAACCCGCTTGCGGGCATCCGAAGTAGTCATCATCTGTAAATCGCTGAACATATGTACATATTATCAAAATCAGTAAAAAACCACTCGAATGCTCTCTTAGGTCTAAAACGGGCTTTCTATGCGCAATATTGGAATTTATATATATCTCGATTCACGGGTTAAGTACATATGTTCATCGATATCCTTGTTGTTTTTTGATCACTCACATAGGCTGTCCTCTGTCAAAGGCACTGGCAGGAAGAGCCTGAAGACCGGTGCCGCGAAGTCGCAGAGCACAACAACAAAGGAGTTCATATGGCATTCGCACGAACGATTTTGGGAGATGTCGATCCGAGCACGCTTGGCGTAGTCAACAGCCACGACCATCTGATCCGAGTGGGTGCTGGTGAGGTCTACTTGGACAAGGACCATCAACTGGATTCAGTCGAGAAGGCAGAGACCGAGGCCGGCTATTTCGCCAATGCCTCTCTGAAGTGGAGCAAGCAGGGCGGCACCGTGGTCGATATGTGCCCCATCAACTGCGGCCGCGACATCGAGAAGCTGGCTGAGGTAGCACGCTCGGTGGAGAATCTGCAGATCATAGGGGCCACCGGCTTCCATCGGGAGCATGTCTACCTGGAGACTCAGTCACACTGGATCAACCGCTACAGCGTGGATCAGATCGCCGACCTGGTCATCGCTGATATCCGCGAGGGCATAGATCGCAACGACTACACCGGTCCCCTGGTGGATCGCAGCCCCTATAAGGCGGGCGTCATCAAGATCGGCACTGCCTACGGAGAGATCACGCCCTTCGAGCATAAGTGCATGGAGGCTGCTGCCAAGGCGGCCATCGAAACCGGCGCTCCCATCAACACGCACACCACCTATGGAACCTGCGGCCTGGAACAGGCTCAGACCCTGATCGGACTGGGGGTTCCAGCCGACCAGATCGCCATCGGTCACATTCAGCGCAATGCTGATGTCTACTACTTGGAGGAGATCCTGGATCTGGGCGTTTACCTGGAGATCGACGGCACCAACAGGATCAAGTATCAGCCCGATTCCAACAGAATGATGGAGCTCAAGGCTTTCAAGAAAGACGGCTATGAGGACCGTATCCTCCTGGGCACGGACTCGGGCAAGCGCTCCTACCAGAAGGTCTACGGCTCTGTGAGCGGCGTGGACTACAACCCTGCAGTGGATGGCCCCCGCATGATCGCCGAAGGCTTTGATCCCGACTATGTGGACAAGCTGCTCATCCGCAACGCCCACGACTTCTTCTCCTTCCGTAAGGAGGCCTGAGCGCAATGGCGGCAGACAAGACTCTGGAACGTCCCCAACTCCAGATCGCTCTGGACACCTTTGATATGCCATCGGCCCTGAAGCCCTTGAACGCGGCTATCAGCCAGATCGATGTCATCGAGTGCGGAACCGTCCTGATCATTGCCGAGGGACTCAGGGCCGTGCGTGAGATCCGCGCCCTCTATCCCAATAAGACCATCCTGGCGGATGTCAGGATCGCAGAGGCCGGTGCGGTCATCTCCCGCGCCTGCTTCGAGGCGGGTGCCAGCTGGGTCTCGGTGGTCGCCGGTGCCAGCATGACCACCGTCGAGCAGGTGGTGAAGGTGGCCCAAGAGTTTGGCGGCGAGGTCCAGATTGAGCTTGGCGAGACCTACGATCCCGAACAGGCGAACGAATGGCGGCGACTTGGAGCTACTCAGGTCATCGTCCACCGTTCTCGCGATGCTGAAGCGGCCGGAAAGCTGACCTGGGGGGAGGATGACAAAAACCGCATCCTTGAGCTGCATCAGATGGGCTTCAAGGTCACTGTGACCGGCGGAGTCACAGCCAAGGATCTGCCCTTCTTCCAAGGAGTTCCCGTCGGAGTGGTGATCTCGGGTCGCGGCATTGTCAAGGCTGATGACCCCCTGGCCGCCGCCACCGAACTGCGGGAGACCATTGGCAGGGTGTGGCCGCAATGAGTGGCAGCGTCACCCTGGGCATCTATGAGAAGGCGCTGAGGTCCCCCGCCGAACCGGATGACTGGGATGCATTCATATCCCAGGCGGCGGCCGATGGATTCACCTTCATGGATCTGTCCATCGACGAGAGCGACAAGCGGATGGCCCGTCTGGACTGGACGGCCGCCCAGGCTTACGCGCTCCGCCAGGCTGCAGACCGCCAGGGCGTCCAGGTCGGAGGGATTTGTCTGAGCTGCCACCGCAAGGTCGGCCCAGGCTCGGCCGATCCGACTATCCGTCGTCGGGCCTACGAAATCTTCCTCAAGGCGATCGATCTGGCTCATGAGGCAGGCATTCCACTGATCCAGGTAGCCGGTTACTACGCCTACTACGAGGACCCTGATCCTGACCAGCGCGCCAGGTATGTGGAGGTTCTGGCCAAGGCGGCTGAGTATGCGGCGCAGGCCGGCATCATGCTGGGCATAGAGAATGTGGATGGCAATGACATCACCTCCATTGCCAAGGGTCTGTCCATCTGCGATCAGATCGGGTCCTCCTGGTTGAGCATGTACCCGGATATCGGCAATCTTTACGAGCAGGAGCTGGATGCCGTGTCTGAGCTCAGGGCAGGGGCTGGCAGAATGCTGGCAATCCACGTCAAGGATGTGCTCCCGGGACAGCCGCGCCGCATCATCATGGGAGAGGGCTGCGCCGATTTTCCCACGGCTTTCGCCGAGCTGGCCCGGCAGTCCTGGTCGGGGCGGATCATGCTGGAGATGTGGAATGATGATTCGGACCAGGCCGATCAGATCGTCATGAATGCAAGAGAGAAAGTGGAAACCTGGCTGCGAGGGGCTGGCATGGAGGTGCTTGGCCCTAGAGACTGAGGCAGAGGTCGCAGCCGTAAGGGCCCCAAGGCTGGTGCCGTCACGGCTGTGAACCGGGGTGGGCTGTGCCGGTCCTCCACCCCATTGGCATCGGCAGGGAGGCTATGGTGCCAGCAGTCGTCCCTAAAGGGGTCGATCCGATCGGTGCGAGTCTGAACGCAAGAGGTCGTAATACGGACTGAAACGGACGTAGTGGTCCATGCTGGAAAAACGACCGTGTAGACAAGGAGCAAGTGATGGCAGAACATGCATATGACCTTTCGACCATAGGAGAGGGGCAGATCAGGCTCACGGTCAGGAGGGGGGAGCGGCTGATGAATGCAAGGTCGGTCCTGATGAACCCCGCCTGTTCCGAGGCCAACGTAGCTGGAGTCTTGGCTCAGCTTCAGCGCAGGACCCTGTGGACCTCCTCGCTGCCGGAAGGGGACTTGGGCGAATACGTCCTGAGCGAGTACAGATCCGTGGGGGTTGATCTAAGCACCATGGTTCGCAAGCCAGCCAGCCGAATCGCTCTCTACTTCATGGAGCCGGGCGAGCCCCCCATGCCGGCAAATGTCATCTACGACCGCGAATACACCCCCTTCAGATCGACGGGGATCGAAGACTATGATTGGGACCGGATGCTGGATACCCGTCTGCTTTTTCTGACCGGCATCACGGCGGCCCTGACCGATACCACGGCCCAGGTGGTGACCTACGCAGCCGAACAGGCAGAAAAGCGGGGGATCGATATCGCCCTTGACGTGAACTTCCGCAGCAAGCTCTGGACGGGAGATCAGGCCAGAAGGGTTCTGGAGCCTATTGCTCATAAGGCCCGCATGCTCTTCTGCTCCATCAGGGACGCCAAAAGCGTCTTCGGAATCGAAGGGACCGGAGAGGAGGTCTGCGAACAGCTCTACCAGCGCTTCGGCAATGAGTACATCGTTTCCACCAATCACCTGGATGGTCCTTATCTGAGGACTTCCAAGGGGATCAGGAAGTACGTCACCACAACGGTTCCGGTGGTGGACCGCCCCGGCGCCGGAGATTCCTTCGTGGCCGCCACTCTCCATGGCTTCCTCTCCGAGGATGTGGAGTGCGGTGTCAGGTGGGGACAGCGGGCCGCCGAGTATGCACTGACGCATATGGGCGATCTGACCCGTATCCGTGCTCAGGAACTGGATATTCCGCTGGGCGGGGACATCAATCGCTGATCGCTCCTTCACGATCCGGGTTCGCTGCAGCTTTCTCCAAAGAGGGAGAAGACGGCCTGGATCCTCAGGTCAGACCCATACCGGGGTCGGGCCGCCATCATCATGATCATTCGAGAAAGAAAAGCACCCATTATGAGTGATACACATGTCACGCAGGCCGGGGAGGCGCTGACCGCTTACGAGCAGATAGACGCTCGTCCCCTGACCGGACATCAAAAAAGCATCATCGGTCTGGCCATAGCCGGCAACATATCCGAATTCTTCGATATGTTCCTGATCGGTTTCGTGGTCTCCCTTCTGACCTCGGCCTGGCACCTGACCGGGATCTCCGCTGGAATCATCCTGGCCTGCTCGGGGCTGGGCACAGTCATCGGATCCATTCTCTGGGGGCGTTTGGCTGATCGCTTCGGCCGCAAGCATGCCTTCCAGTGGTGTGTTCTCTGCTTCGTGGTCTTCACGGCTCTGTCGATCTTCCTGCCTGACGGTGCCTGGATTCTGCTGGCCATCCTGCGCATCGGCGTAGGCATCGGCGTAGGCGGCCTGAACATCATCTCCATCCCTTACGTCCAGGAATTCGTGCCCGCCAAGCAGCGCGGCATGCTTTCCGGCCTGGCTTCGGTCTTCATCCCCATGGGTCTGCTTCTGGGATCCGTCTCGCAGAGTCTGATCGGCGACAATTGGCGCTTGCTGGTGGCCCTAGGCGTTATCCCCGTCCTCCTTCTGCTCTGGTTGGCGACGGTGCCCGAGTCGCCCCGTTTCTATCAGAGCGTGGGTCGTGACGACGATGCCCGCAAGGCCTTGGCATGGGCTCTTGAGCTTCCCGTGGACCAGGTCGGTGCCCTGCCGCAGATCGAGCAGGAGCAGAAGGCCAGCTATCGTCTGCTTTTATCCAAGCATTTAAAGCCGTTGGCCATCATTTCGGTCGGATCCTTCTGCTTTATTCTGGGTTCCTTCGCCATCCAATCCTGGGGTCAGACGCTGATGAAGGATGCCTTCGGTTTTTCAACGCAAATGGTGGCCTACCTGTTCATGGGCGTCTCCGTGGCCGACTGCATAGGCAGATTCGGCTCTGCCTGGCTGGCTGATGTCATCGGTCGGCGCTGGACTATGTTCTCCTTCGGCATCATCGGGGCCTTGGGATGCTTTTACGCGGCCTTCTTCCATAATTCAGGCTGGCAGTTCTACATTGCCGTTCTGGTCATCATGACTTTCGCCGACGGTGTCTTCGGCATTCTCAACGCCTTCGGCGGCGAGCAGTTCCCCAACGATGTCCGCTCTACCGGACTGGGACTGGGATACGGCATTGGCGCCACGGCCAAGATAGTAGGCCCTATATTCATGGGGCTCCTGGTCGGCGGCGACTATGTCTCCCAGCACATCAACATTGGCGTCGTCACCACGGCATTCACTTTCTTCGGTGTCTGCCTGGTCATTGGCGCCGTCATATACCTCTTTGCCCAGGAGACCAAGGGCAAGGATCTGGAAAGCTTGTGAGGATGTGCAGCATGGTCTGCATGTGCAGGTAATCAAACCGGGCCGGCTTTTCGCAGGAAGGGTCGGCCCCATATTGGAGATGGTGGTGGTTCTTATGACGTCCTTGGCTGATTTTTCTGATGAGGTACGTGTCGAAGTAGGTCTGGTCCGCGAGCATGTTGCTGCCCTGCATGCGCAGCTGATCAAGTGGGGTCTGGTGGTGTGGACGGCTGGCAATGTTTCGCAGCGTCTGCATTCGGCCGACTTGCTGGTGATCAAGCCATCAGGGGTGCGCTATGAGCAGTTGACGCCGGAATCAATGGTGGTCACGGATCTGGAGGGGCATGTGGTGGACGGATCCGCCGCCCCCTCCTCGGATGTGTTTTCACATGCCTACATCTACCGGCATATGCCTGATGTGTTCGGGGTGGTGCATACGCATTCGACTTTCGCGACGGCCTTTGCGGCAGTAGGCCGGTCAATTCCATGCGTTTTGACGATGATGGGCGATGAGTTCGGCGGTCCGGTGCCGGTGGGTCCCTTCGCCTTGATAGGTTCGGACCAGATAGGTCGTGGGGTTGTCGAAACCCTGGCGGAGCACCCGGGCTGTCCTGCAGTGCTCATGCGCAATCACGGCCCCTTCACGGTCGGTGCGGATGCCGAGGCTGCGGTAAAGGCGGCAGCGATGACGGAGGAGGTGGCGCGTACGGTGTGGGCTGCTGAGCAGATCGGCACGCCTGTGCCCCTGTCCGACGAAGACGTGACCAGTCTGAACGACCGCTACCAGCACGTGTACGGCCAACACTGAATACGATTAGGATGCCTCGCTCCGGCAGGCGAATGTGAACGGTGCGGGTGCTCGTCGCGGCAGATTCGAATTACACTGGAGGCCATGACCAGATCTTCCCAAGAAGTGAAGCGGCAACTGGATCGGATCGTGGCTCTGGGCTATCCGGATGTGGCGGACATCAGCGCTGCAGCTTTCAGAGCATTGGCCCAGCCCCTGATCTCCGCGCTGGAGTCCACTGAGCTGGGCGAGCAGATCCTGCTCATCCCCACCCGGGAGCTGGTCTCGCCTGAGTCGCTGATCGCCCGGACCAGCATAAATCGCATGGCTGGCTTTACCACCATGCCTCCGCGTGACATCGCCAGCTTCATGCCTCAGAACGGGTTTGAGCCGCCCGAGGGACCTTTCTACATTGTCTTGGATCCGCACACCGGCACCTGCTACACCAACCGTGAACCCGACGTGGCCAGTAAACTGATCGACTCCGACGATCGTCTGCCTCTGACCTTGGAGGAGGGTCTGGCCATCGCCACGCAGCATCCCGACTGGCTGGCGATCAAGAACGGCTTCAATCTGCTGGGCTCCCACAGCGCCGATGGGCGCGTCCCCAGTATCTGGATGAGCCAGAACGCCCCCCGTCTTGGTTCGGTCTGGCCCAACTCGCGTCACACCTGGCTGGGCAACGCCTACTGCGAGGGACGTCGAGGAGTCTCCCTCTTCCAGTGAGTTTTTTGCAGTGAGCGCTCCTTTGGTGCCTGCACCGTCCGGCAACCCACAGATTATGCCAGTCCCCGTGCGCTCGCCTTGCACTGCGTCGGAATGCGGACCCGGACCGCATGTCCCTGCTCTCCTCCGGTAAGATAATGGCACCCCCGGTACGGTTTCGGCCTGCCTGAACGCCCATGGCCGGGTGGCATTGCGGTTTCCGACGAATGAAAGAAGGAGGAGAGATGGATCAGGATCGTGCATCCGTGTTTGATCTTGCGGCCCAGGCTGCGGCGTCCAATGGAGGGAACAACGACCTGCTGCTGCCCCCCCCTAAGTTCGTGGGTTCGCCGCAGAAACCCAGTGCCATGCCTTACAACAAGTATGTGGCCTACAACAAGCAGGTGCCTTTTGACTATCCGCAGCGCACCTGGCCGGGCAAGACGCTGAAGCGGGCGCCGCGCTGGTGTTCAGTGGATCTTCGCGACGGCAATCAGGCCCTGGTCGACCCCATGGATTCCGAGCGCAAGCTGAGATTCTGGAATCTGTTGATCTCCATGGGCTTCAAGGAGATCGAGGTGGGCTTTCCCTCGGCATCCGAGACCGATTACGACTTCATCCGCCTCCTGATAGAGCGCGAGCTGATTCCCGACGACGTGACCATCGTGGTCCTGACCCAGGCTCGCGAGCACCTGATTCGCCGCACCTACGAGGCCCTGCGTGGGGCCAAACGAGCCGTGGTCCACTT
Organism: Bifidobacterium asteroides; assembly: GCF_003202695.1. Taxonomy (GTDB): domain Bacteria; phylum Actinomycetota; class Actinomycetes; order Actinomycetales; family Bifidobacteriaceae; genus Bombiscardovia; species Bombiscardovia asteroides_G. The sequence continues at coordinate 235,177 of NZ_QGLL01000009.1, read as the reverse complement.
CTACAACTCGGTTTCGGTCCTGCAACGGGAGGTCGTCTTCCACAAGGACAAGGCCGGGATCAAACAGCTGGCCACGGATGCGGCCGAACTCTGCCGCTCGCTGGAGGCCGATGCCGGTGGCACTGATCTTTCCTATGAGTACTCGCCTGAGTCCTTCTCCGGTGCAGAGCCCGAGTATTCCCTAGAGGTGTGCAACGCGGTCATCGACGTGATCCGGCCTACGCCGGAGCACCCCATGATCATCAACCTGCCCAACACCGTGGAGATGACCACCCCCAACGTCTTTGCTGACGAGGTGGAGTACATATCCACCAACCTCAAGGACCGGGATGCGGTGGTGCTCTCCCTGCACCCTCACAACGACGAGGGCATGGCCGTGGCCGCCACCGAGCTCAGTCTGCTGGCCGGGGCTGACCGGGTGGAGGGCTGCCTGCTGGGCAATGGCGAGCGCACCGGCAATGTCGACATCTGCACTGTGGGGCTGAACTTGCTGGTCCAGGGAATCGACCCCCAGCTGGACTTCTCCGACATGCCCGGCATTCGTCGGACGGTGGAGTACTGCAATCAGATCGCCGTCTCCGAGCGGCACCCCTATGTCGGCAACTTCGTCTTTACTGCCTTCTCCGGCTCCCACCAGGATGCCATCAAGAAGGGGCTGGATGCCCGGCAGCAGGCGGCTCTGCGCGCCAACGCCAACCCCGACGACTTCCTCTGGCTGGTGCCCTATCTGCCCATTGACCCCAAGGATGTGGGCGGCAGCTATGAGGCCATCATCCGAGTCAATTCACAGTCGGGCAAGGGCGGCATGGCCTACCTGCTCAAATCCAACCATCATCTGGACCTGCCCAAGCGTCTCCAGGTGGAGTTCGAACGGCTGGTCCAGGGCTATGCCGATAGGACTAAGCGCGAGGTCAAGGATGCCGACATCTGGCGGCTCTTCAAGGACGAGTACCTGCCCGTGGAGGCCGGGGGAAGCGTGGTCGGCGGCGAGTCCATGGCTGATCAGCGTGACGAGACCCTGCACCAGTGGGGACGCTTCAAGCTGCTGAATGTTGCAGTCACCTCCGGCGAGGACGGCTCTGATACGGTTCTTGATGCCGCCCTGCTGGACCGAGGGCTTGTCCCAGGCGATCCAGAGGTGCGCCGCCATGTTCAGGGACGTGGGAATGGTCCGATCGCGGCCTTCCTGGATGCGCTCAAGTCCCTGGACCAGACCGTCTCGGTCCTCGATTACGCCGAGCATGCCATGACCGCCGGCACGGATGCCTTGGCGGCTTCCTACGTGGAATGCCAAGTGGGTGAACCGGCAAGGTCCCGAGTGATTTGGGGCGTGGGCATTGATTCGTCCATCTCCACCAGCTCCCTCAAAGCCATCATCTCGGCCCTCAACCGCTTCCAGCGCGGCTGAAAGGCAGGAGATCCCATACCATTGCTTCAGGTCTGATCCGGACGCAGGGCTACGCTCGGATCGGACCTGGTCATTTGCAATGGTTTACTGTTGGGACGGCTCACTCTCGGAGTTGCCCTGAGTGTTGCCTTCGTTTCCGCTCTCAGCGTTGCCGCTGTTGTCATCGCCCTCGGTGCCGCCTCCGGTGCCAGCACCTGAACCGCTGCCGGATCCGGACTGCCCTCGCCCGTTGTTCTGGCGCTGGCCGCGTTGCTGGGGCTCATATGAGTATTCCCGGTTGGGCGTGTTCCGATAGCTCGCTTTGGATCCAGTGCCCCAGTTGCCTTCGGGGCCACCGATCCTGCCGTGGTCCTCAGCGTCTGAGAAACGCTCTACCGGACTGTTGCCCAGGGCTGACTTCATGTACTTGGTGAAGAGTTGTACCGTATAGAACTCGCTCTGATAGCGATCCGGCACTTTCAGGGCGCTGCCGTCCTCCCCCTGGTTCCAGATGGCGAAGGTGGTCAGAACCGAGGGAGTGAAACCGATGAAAGAGATTGCGGTCTGGTCATTGGCTGTGCCGGTCTTGCCGGCGATAGGCCGCCCCAGGGAACGGGCATAGGATGCAGTGCCGTGCTGGACCGTAGTGGTCATGGCCTTCTGCAGCAGGGCCACCTGTTCGGCGTTGAAGACCTGATCCGACTGGATCGTGGCCGTATAGAGCTCCTGATCCTTGGCATCCTTCACCTGAGCTACTAGGTGCAGCTTGGGTCGTCGTCCCCCGTTGGCCAAGGTGGCGTAGCCCTGGGTCACGTCATATACCGTGAGGGCGTCCACGCCTAGGGTGTCGAAGGTGGTTGTATCGTCGATCTTCCCGGTGATGCCTGCTGTGTGGGCTATCTGGGCAATCTTGTGCGAGGTCACGTGTTCGCCCAGGTCCATGAAGACCGTGTTGACCGAGTTGGCGAAGGCCGAATAGAGATTGATGTTTCCGTAGCTGACATTCCCGGCGTTGGCGACGGACTTGCCCACGCTGGAGAAGGTGCGCGGGGAATTGCCGTTGAAGACCGTGTCCAGGCTTACCCCATCCTGGATGGCGCCTAAGAGCGTATAAGCCTTCATGGTCGAACCCACCTGGAAGGTTGCCTGGTCCACGTTGTTGAGTTGGTGGGTCAGGTAGTCGTCCCCGGCATACAAGGAGATGATCGCCCCGGTCTTGGGGTCTACCGAGAGCCCTCCAGTCTGCAGGGTGGCTGGCAGATGCTTGTTGCCTGTGGACGGGCTTGTTACCTGGAACATCAGATCCTGCTTGTCCTTTTGGATGGTGGTGATGATCCGGTAGCCGCCTGTATCCAGGTCGTCCGCGGTGAAAGGAGCTTTTTTGCCCAAGGACAGCTCGTTGCGGACCATGCGCAGCAGGTAGCCGTTGGGCCCTTGGTAGACGTTCTGCGGCATGTATTTGATGGTCTGCGGCATTTGAGCGCTGGCCCGGTCCTGATGACTGATGTAATGGTCCTCTTCCATAATGGCCAGCACACGGCGGAAGCGCGATTCGGCCTGCTTGGGATTGACCCCCGGATCCCAGGAGGCCGGGGCGGGGATGATGCCGGCCAGCATGGCTGACTCAGGCATGGTCAGATCCTTGGCATCCTTGCCGAAATAGTTTTGGGCGGCGGCCTGGATCCCGTAAGCGCCGCGTCCGAAGTAGATGGTGTTCATATAGTTGCACAGGACCGTGTCCTTACTCTCGGTCCTGGAGATCTTTAGGGAGAGAATAGCCTCGCGCAGCTTGCCCTTGTAGGAGGTGGTCTCGCCCAAATAGTAGCGCTCGGCATACTGCTGGGTAATGGTGGACCCTCCCTGTCGGGTGCCTTTGGTCACGTTGTTGAGCAGCGCCCGGCTAATGCCTTTCAGGTCGATGCCGTTGTCCTTGTAGAAGGAGCGGTTCTCCGAGGCGACGACCGCGTTGCCCACATACTTGGGCAGGACCGCGCAGTCGATGATCTCCCGGTTTTGATTGGCATAGCTCCCGATGGGAGTGGTGCCATCCGCATAGTAGACGGTGGTCTTTTGCGCCAGAGCCTGCTTTTCCGGCGGGATGATCTCAGTGGTCAGATACAGGTAGGCGAAGGCTGCCGCCCCGGCGACCAGCACCAGTCCCAGCAGGGCCAGGGTCCACTTGAGCAAACGATGCGACTTGCGGCCCCGACCGCGACGAGGTCCGCCACCCTGAGGGTGCTGGTCAGCATGTCGCGATACGGGCTTGTCAGTGCGATTCCTGCCCCCGTGCGCTCCGGACTGGGTCCTGCGTGCGGGTGAGGTCGAACTGACTGAACGAGTCTGATTGGCCATGCTAACTACGCTATCCGGCCGGGCTGAAAACTGTTCGACCTAGGGCTGAACGTTCATCGTTTTCGTACGTTTGCGCCTTCCTTGGGGGGCTGTTCTGCCAGCGGGGGCGCATATGAGGATCCATTCCATCATGCCATCCACGGGGAGAAGGTATGCTTAGGTTGGAAATAACTCAGTAAATCAGAGGAGTTTGTATGAGCATCCGTGTAGCTATAGCGGGCGTGGGCAACTGCGCTTCCTCGCTGGTACAGGGAGTCGAGTATTACAAGGACGCCAAGGACGATGACAAGATCCCCGGCATCATGCACGCCAACTTCGGTGGCTACCGCATTCGTGACGTGGAGTTCGTGACCGCCTTCGATGTGGATTCCCTCAAGGTCGGCAAGGACCTGAGCGAGGCCATCTTCGCCTCGCAAAACAACACCTACAAGTTCTGCGACGTCCCCAATAAGGGCGTGGAGGTTCTGCGTGGGCCGACCGGCGACGGGCTGGGCGAGTACTACCGCAAGATGATCACCGAGTCGGATGCTGAACCCGTGGATGTGGCCCAGGTTCTGCGCGACAAGAAGGTCGACGTCCTCGTCTCCTACCTGCCCGTCGGCTCTGAGCAGGCCGATAAGGCCTATGCTGCCGCCGCCATCGAGGCCGGGTGCGCCTTCGTCAACTGCCTGCCCGTCTTCATCGCATCCGACCCCGAGTGGGCTCAGAAGTTCCGCGATGCAGGCCTGCCCATCGTGGGTGACGACATCAAGAGCCAGGTAGGCGCCACCATTACCCACAGGGTCATGGCTCGTCTCTTCGAGGATCGCGGCGTTCGTCTGGACCGCACCTACCAGCTGAATGTGGGCGGCAACATGGACTTCATGAACATGCTGCAGCGTACTCGTCTGGAGTCCAAGAAGGTTTCCAAGACGCGCGCAGTCACCTCCATCGTTCCTCACGATATGGATCCCCACAACGTCCACATCGGCCCCTCCGACTATGTGGCCTGGCTGGATGACCGCAAGTTCGCCTTCGTGCGTCTGGAAGGCACCACCTTCGGTGATGTGCCGCTGAATCTGGAGTACAAGCTGGAGGTCTGGGATTCTCCTAACTCAGCGGGCATCGTCATTGATGCCCTGCGCGCCGCCAAGATCGCCCTGGACCGCCACCTGGCTGGCCCGGTGCTGGCACCCAGCTCCTACTTTATGAAGTCCCCCGCTGTCCAGCATGAGGACAACGAGGCCCGCCAGCTGGTCGAGGATTATATCGTCGGCAAGGTGGAAGGCGACGAGAGCGCCCTGGATGCCGATGTCAAGACCGCCAAGGAGAACGGCAAGGACGTCTGGCACGCCTGAGTCTGCGGATTCTGTCTGATCGATTTCTGAGGCGTCGCTTCAACGGTTGTCCCGGAGGCATGAATGGCAGATTCCTGGTCTGGAAAAGGCCGACCGCTTATCGTAAGTGGTCGGCCTTCTCGTATTCTAATTGGAACGGCGGCTCCGGATTTGCCGACTTCGACTCGTGCCGGACTCTTCGCCTTGGGCTCTCTCCAAGGATTGCCGTTAGAAGGTCGGCGGAAATCAGGTTCCGGTTTCAGTCCTTGGCAGGGCCTGCCAAGGGAGCGACTCGCTTGTCCCAGGCATCCAGGGCCGAGTTGATGACCTGGTGCATGTCGTAGTAAGCATAGGTGCCCAGGCGGCCGCCGAAGACCACCTTCGGCTCCTGGGCGGCCAGCTGCTTGTACTGGGTGTAGAGGGCGCGGTCGTCGCTCGTGTTGATGGGGTAGTAGGGTTCGTCGCCCTTGCCGGCGAATCGGCTGTACTCCTCCCAGACCACGGTGCGCTCGTGGTTCTGCTGGTCGTAGCGTTCGGGGTTGAAGTTCTTGAACTCGATGGCACGGGTGTAGGGCACGTCGGGATCGGAGAAATTCATGACCGGGCAGCCGAAGTGGTCGTCCTCGTCGTAGCGGCGCTCTTTGAAGTCCACGGTCCGCCACTTGAGCTCGCCCAGACGGTAGTCGAAGTAGCGGTCGACCGGGCCGGTGTAGACCACGGGGACCTGTCCCACCAGAGCGTCCCGGTTCCAGGGCTGGGAGGTGTCGAAGAAGTCGGTTTTCAGGCTCACCTGGATGCGTGGGTCGTCGATCATCCTCTCGAACCAAGCCGTGTAGCCATCCTTGGGCAGGCCCTCCCAGGTGTCCTTGAAGTAGTGGCTGTCGTAGTTGAATCGCACCGGAAGCCGTTTGATGATGGAGGCAGGCAGCTGGGAGGGGTCGGTCTGCCACTGCTTGGCCGTGTAGTTCTTGATGAAGGCCTCATAGAGGGGGCGGCCGATCAGGCTGATCCCCTGATCGTTCAGGTTGCCCGGATCGGTTCCGGCCAGCTCGCCGGCCTGCTCCCGGATCAGTTCCCGGGCCTGCTCAGGGGTGTAGTGGGCGTGGAAGAACTGGTTGATGGTGCCCAGGTTGATGGGCAGGGGATAGACCTCGCCCTTGTGGGTGGTGTAGACCCGGTGGGTGTAGTCGGTGAATTCGGTGAAGCGATTGACATACTCCCAGACCTTGCGGTTGGACGTGTGGAAGAGATGAGCACCATACTTGTGGATTTCGGCCCCGGTTTCCTCGTCCATATAGGAGTAGGCGTTGCCGCCGATGTGATCGCGCACGTCGATGATCCGCACCCGCGCACCGCTGTGCTCGACAGCCTGCTGGGCCACGGTCAGACCGAACAGGCCAGCGCCCACAATCACCAAATCAGCATCTAAGTCAGCCATTCGTCTTCAGCCATCCATCCCTTGTCGCTGTGATGCCGGGTCTGTCTATTGCCAGGGCCCGGCCTGATCCGTGATCAGCCGCTTGAGGTACGGCGATCCTGCTGTCTATATGCTAGCGGGCGGATCTGGTCGGGCAAGCGGCAGGCGGCGATGTCGACCGAATGCGCACCTGACTGAAGGGGTCGGCGCTTCCCGATGGACAAGTGGAACCTGTCTGCTATCATGGTGACTTGCTCTCACGTGGCGTTATGTCACCCAATCCCCCCAGGGCAGGAATGCAGCAAGGGTAAGTGGCCTCTGGCGGGTGCGTGGGAGTTTTTCATATTTACCGACTGAACTGGCCGGAGTCGTGAAAACAACGCGTTCGTCTGATGAGGTGTCGGCTGTCGACCCAGGGGTTGGATAGAGTCTTGAGGTATGACCAAAAAGCACAAGCAGGGCAAAGCACAGCAGGCCTGGTACCGGGACCCGAATGAGCAGACCAAAGCGAGCAAGAGTCATGTTGACCGGGATCCTTTGACGTCTCGCCCCCGGATTTCAGCCGTGGTTCTGTGCCTGGTCACCGGTCTGGCCTGTCTGGGTCTGGCGGCATTGGTCTGGTGGGCGGCCGTGTGGACTGTGTCAGGGCAGACCTATGACGACATGGCCCTAACTAACTTTCGAGGTTTTCTTGACCAGGCGCCCTTGGCCAAGGCGTACCTGGGACTGTTCACCATTCCTTATGTGACTGCAGCGATATGCGTGGTGCTGGGTCTTTCAGCCCTGGCGGTTGTTCTACTGCACCGCCGGTGGTGGCTGCTCGGGCAGGTTGCTGTTTATGCTTTGGTGGTCTACGGGGCGGCGCGTATCCTCAAGCGCTTCCTGCCTCGCCCTGTGCTGATCCGTACTCAGGCCTCCACAGCCAATTCAGCACCATCCGGGCATACCATCCTCGCTCTGGCGGTAGTCCTGGTCCTGTTGTGTGTGGTGCCGCGCGTTTGGAGAGCCTTAGTCGCCTTGGTAGGGTTCGCCTTTGACCTGTCGGTGGGCTGCTCGCTGGTGCAGGGGGGCTGGCACCGTCCCTCAGACGTGGTCATGGGCATTCTTATTCCGGCCGGTCTCTGTCTTATCGCTCTGGCTGCCACTCGAGGAACCGGGATGGATGCCCCTGGGACTCGAATGTCCTCTGCTTCGATTCAGATTGTCTCCACTCTGATGTTGGCAGCAGGATTTCTTGGGATTCTTTACGCCTGCTATGTCATCTGGCAGGTCAGTCCTGGTCTGGAGATCGGCGCCCGATGGACCGCCTATGGGGTTCACTGCTCGGCTGTCATACTGATGGCCGCGGTTCTGTCCGTGACGTTGGGTCTGGTTCTGGCGATGAGGCAGATCACGGCCTCGCCTCTGACCAGGATGGGCCTTGTCGGCCGCCCCCCGGCCCCGCCCCAAAATAACTGAGGTCGGTCTCTGGGCGTACTGAATATCTCTGATTCATCCACCACCGGGCCCAGGGATACACACACGTGCACATGACCCCCTGATTTGCACGGTTACGGAACCTCGTGAGTAAGATGGCGTGCGAAAGACCACAATATAAGGAGAGGCCATGGCATCCGGCAATAAGCTCGTCATTGTTGAGTCGCCAACCAAGGCAAAGAAGATCGGCGGGTACCTGGGCAAGGGCTACACGGTCATGGCCTCGGTGGGCCATATTCGCGATCTGGCCCAGCCATCGCAGATCCCGGCCTCCCAAAAGAAGGCCTATGGCAAGTTCGGCGTAGACGTGAACGATGGCTTTAAGCCCTATTATATCGTGGATGATAAGAAGAAGCACACGGTATCCGAGCTCAAGAAAGCGCTGAAGAACGCCGACGAACTCTACCTGGCCACTGATGAGGATCGAGAAGGGGAGGCCATCGCCTGGCATCTGGTCCAGACCCTCAAACCCAAGGTGCCGGTAAAGCGTATGGTCTTTCATGAGATCACTCCAGAGGCCATCAAGAATTCGCTCAAGCACACCAGGGACGTGGATGCCCACATGGTTGATGCCCAGGAGACCCGCAGAGTTCTGGATCGGCTCTATGGCTATGAGCTTTCCCCGGTGCTCTGGCGCAAGGTGGGCCCTGGTCTGAGTGCCGGGCGGGTCCAGTCTGTAGCGACTCGGTTGATTGTGGAGCGTGAGCGTGAGCGCATGGCCTTCGTCAAGGCCTCCTATTGGGATCTGCTGGCGCATCTGGTGCAGGAGGATGGCGGGAAATCGACATCGTCAGGCGGTTTTCAGGCGCGCATGATCAGCCTGGGCGGGCGGCGGCTGGCGGTCTCCAAGGATTTTACCTCCAAGGGTCGGTTGACTGAAGCGGCCGCCAAGGAGCAGGTCCTGCAGCTGGATGAGCAGTTTGCTCGAAGCTTGGCTGAGGCGCTGAAGGAGCAGGACTTCACGGTGACGGGTATGGAGACCAAGCCTTATCGGCGGCGTCCTCAGCCCCCCTTCACTACGTCTACTCTGCAGCAGACGGCAGGCAACCGGCTGGGTATGAGCTCCCGGGCCACCATGCGCGCCGCCCAAGGACTCTATGAGAATGGGTTCATCACCTATATGCGTACGGATTCGGTCACCCTCTCCCAGGAGGCCATTGCCGCTGCCCGGAAAGGGGTCGAGCGTGAATATGGGGCCGAATATCTTTCGGCAGAGTCCAAGCAGTATGTGACCAAGACTGCCGGCGCCCAGGAGGCTCATGAGTGCATCCGGCCCGCTGGTTCCACATTCCACAGGCCCCAGGAGCTGGCCGACCGTCTGGCCCCTGACCAGCTCAAGCTCTATACCCTGATCTGGCGGCGCACTCTGGCTTCGCAGATGGCTGACGCCACCGGGTCAACAGCCACCGTCCGTCTGTCGGCACAGGCCGGCGAGGAGGGTGCAGCCCTCTTCCAGGCCTCAGGCACTGTCATCCAGTTCCCGGGCTTCCTTAAAGCTGTGGGTTCAGGGTCAGAACAGACCGATGAGGATTCATCCCTGCCTCCAGTCCAGAAGGGGGATGTGCTTCGCGCCGCCGCCGTAGAGCCTGAGGGACATGAAACCCAGCCGCCTGCACGCTACACCGAGGCATCCCTGGTCAAGACCCTGGAGGCCAAGGAGATCGGCAGACCTTCCACTTATGCCAGCATCATTTCGACCATCATCGACCGTGGGTACGTCTACGAGCGTGGTCGTGCGCTGATCCCCTCCTGGCTGGCCTTTTCGGTAGTCAGATTGCTGGAGACCAATTTTCCCAAGTACGTGGACTATCAATTCACGGCGCAGATGGAGAATGGCCTGGATATGATCGCCCATGGCAAGGAGCGAGGCAAGGACTGGCTGACCCGGTTCTACTTCGGTTCGGGCCCTGGCGCTGCTCAGAATGCAGACCAGGCCCATCAGGGTCTGCAGGAGCAGGTGGCCCAGTTGGGTGACATTGACGCCCGCAAGATCAACACCATCGAGATCGGCGATGGCCTGCAGGTGAGGGTCGGACGCTACGGTCCGTATCTGGAGGATACAGCCGACCTGGATGCCGATGGCAATCCCAAGCGGGCCTCGTTGCCGCCAACCATGGCTCCGGACGAGCTGACTGTAGCGTCGGGCCATGAGCTTATCGCCGCCAATGCCGGCGGTCCCCGCCAATTGGGCAAGGATCCGGAGACTGGCGGTCGGGTCGAAGTGCGCAAGGGCAGGTTCGGGCCCTATGTGGCCCTGCTCAGCCCCGAAGAGGAAGCGGCTGAGCAGAAGAAGCCTACCGACAAAACTGCACGGACAGCCAAACGGACTGGTACCAAGCCCAAAATGGCGTCACTCTTCAAGACCATGGATCCAGACACGGTCACCCTTGAGGATGCCCTGAAGCTGCTCAGCCTGCCTAGGACCGTGGGCAGCATCGAGCTGACCGATGCCAAGACAGGAGCGATCAACCAGGCCACCGTTACAGCCAGCAATGGCCGCTATGGCCCTTATTTGACAGCCACCAAGGCCGACGGCGGCACTGAGACTCGTTCGCTGACTGACGAAGAGCAGATCTTCACCATCGATAAGGCGGGGGCTAAGGCCCTCTTTGACCAGCCTAAGTATGGACGGCGTTCCAGGGGTACAGCCAAACCCCCTCTTCGTGAGCTGGGTGTGGATCCTGACAGCGGCAAACCCGTCACCATCAAGGACGGGTTCTACGGTGTCTACATCACCGACGGGCAGACCAACAGAACCCTGCCCAAGCAGTATACGGCCCAGTCCATTGAACCAGAAGTGGCCTTCCGCCTGCTGGCGGAGAAGCGCGCGGCAGGACCCGCTAAGCGGCGCGGCAGGACCACTCGTAAGTCGACAGCACGAAAGTCGACAACGCGGAAGTCGACGTCTGGCAAATCTGCAGTCGCCAAGTCGTCTGCTCGCGCTCGCAAAACCACAAAGAAGGCCAAGGCCGCTAAGACTTCCAAGACTACGGAGCATCAGGCATGAGCGACGGTTTGTTCATTTCCTTCGAAGGCATGGACGGGGCGGGCAAAACCACTCAGGTTCAACGAGCGCACAACTATCTGCAGGAGTGCGGTCTGCGATCCCTGGTCACCCGCGAGCCAGGCGGCACCCCTGTCGGATTGACCATTCGGGAACTCGTTCTGCACGGTCTGGCCGCCTTTCCGTCGGTTGCCGTGACCGGGGGCACTGATGTGGTTGATGCCTCCGACGACCTGGCCTCCAGGACCGAAGCCCTGCTCTATGCGGCGGATCGGGCCGAGCATGTGGCTCAGGTTGTGCGTCCGGCTCTGGATCGAGGAGACATTGTGCTTTGCGATCGCTACTTGGATTCCTCAGTGGCCTATCAGGCCGGAGGCCGTGATCTGTCGGCGGATGTGATCCGTCGGCTGAGTCTGTGGGCCAGTCAGGGCCTTCTGCCCAAGCGCACCTACCTGCTGGATGCAGATCCAGACCAGTCCAAGCTGCGTCTGGATCATGAGCCCGATAGGCTGGAGTCGGCTGGCGACGACTTTCAGCAGCATGTGCGTCAGGCATTTCTGCAGCTGGCTCAGAGGGAGCCCGACCGGTTCCTGGTTATCGACGCCACTCAGTCCATCGACCAGGTCTGGCAGATCATCCAAGACGATCTGGATAAGTTGGTCGAAGGCCGCGAGCCGGATCTGCCGCAGGCCGACGATGATCCCCCTGATGTCGTTGATGAAGATGATGGCGCTGACGCTGACGGTCAAAACGATGCTGTAGAAGATGAATCGGCTGCAGCGTACGAGGACGATGAGCAGGGTGCCGAGTCGGACTGGACCGAGGCCACGGATGCGGCCCAGGCATCGGAGGATGATGTCGACTGGCAGGATCAGCCGGATGACGATCAGTACAGCCAGTCCATGAATGCGGGAACAGTTGGCGGTGCTGCTGATGATGATTCGGCTCCTCTGGGTTCCCGCGCTCGCTGGCTGCTCCGGTCCCGGCTCCTGCGGAAAACGCGATGAGTGTCTGGGATGCCATTGTGGGTCAGCAGCCCACGGTTGATCTGCTCAAGCGGACGGTGGCCGCTCAGGCCCAAGGCCATGACGAGGTGGCGCAATCCTGGCTGATCTGCGGTCCTCCTGGATCAGGGCGTTCCAATCTGGCCCGGGCGTTCGCAGCTGCCCTGATCAGCCCTGACCAGGGATTGAGCGATCAGCCTACCCGCGTTACCCAGCAGGTCCTGGCCGGGACCCATCCGGATGTGACCATACTGTCCACCAACAAGGTCACCATCGGCATCGACGAGGTCAGGGAGCTGATCATGACCTCGGAGCAGATGCCATCAACCTCGCGCTGGCGGGTCATCATCATCGAAGACGTGGATCGAATGCTGGAGCGGACTACCAATGTGCTGCTCAAGGAGATCGAGGAGCCCGCCGAGCATACCATCTGGCTTCTGTGCGCACCCAGCGCCCAGGACGTGCTGCCCACCATTCGTTCACGGACCAGGGTGCTCAACCTGGCGGTGCCTTCCAACACTGCAGTGGCCGATTTTCTGACTGATCAGGTGGGGGTGGACCGGTCCTTGGCCGCTAAGGCTGCCCGTCTAGCCCAGGGGCATATCGGCATCGCCCGTCTCTACGCCACAAGGGATCAGGTCCTGGCCGACCGTGATGAGCTGGTGGTGGGCCTGCTGGGCCTGCGGCGCGCCTCGGATGCCGTGGTCCTGGCTGGTCGGGTAGTCGATGCGGCCCGGGATCAGGCTACTGCCACCGTGGACGATGAGGTGTCCAGGGACGAGCGGGAGTTTCGGCAGATCAATGGGCTTAAGGACAAGGAACGCATTCCCCGTCAGCTTCGTGGTGCCTATCATGCCTTGGGCGGCAAGGATCAGGTTCGCCGACGGGTCACCAGATTGACCCGGGATGTGCTGGACCGCAACTTGAGCACTCTGGCCAGCGTCTACCGGGATGTGGGTGTCCTGCAGAACGGCGCCGAGGAGGAGGCTGGCTTGGTCAATTTGGAGAATCGAGCAGCAATTGCCGATCTGTCCGTCAGGCTTTCCAGGCAGGGGGCCATCGACCGCATTCAGCTGATTGCCCGAGCTCGCAGGAGGCTGGCCGCCAACGGCTCGCCGCTCCTCGTCTTCGAAGCCCTCTTCTGCACCCTGCTGGTCTAAGCCCAAACCAAGGGTTCATCAGGCAAAAGTGCCCGGCAAGGTCATATCACTGCTGCCGATCCTTGGCGACCAGGTCGATTCCCTGCACTCCAGCGCCGGTGGTAGAGCCACATGGGAGGGGAGAATGGACTGTCCCTTGGCGTCGACCAGCCGCAGCACCTCTTGGACAATGCTTTCTATGGGGGTCTTGACTGCAGTCAAGGTCGGGCTGCTGATCAGGCAGGCCGGGCTGTCCACGAAGGCGGCCACCTTAACCTGGTCGGGAACCTGGAAGCCCAGTTGGCTGCAGGCCATCAGAGCGCCCAGGGCCAGCGAGTCGTCCCCGCAGATGATGGCGTCGGGATGGTCGTTTCCCTCAGTGAGCATGGTCATGACGGCATCGTAACCGCGGCGCATGCTGCAGGGACCGAACTGGACCCAGTCCGGCTGAGGCGTCATGCCCAGGGTGTTGGTCAAGGTGGAGAAAGTCGTGAAGAGCTCGGTGGCCGCGCTGGTGTCCAACTCACGGCTCAGATAGGCCACTGCGTGTGCGTTCTGCTCGGCCAGGTGGGCGATGATGAGCCGCATTGAGGCCGCCTGGTCCATGCCGACCCAGCTGGTGTGGTAGGAGAGCGGTCTGCCCCCGACCTGGACGATGGGCAGCCCGGATGGCAGATCGGCAGGCATGCCATCCGGGTCGTCATCCGGCGAAGGGACGACGATGATTCCTTCGACCTGCCGGGCCGCCATGGACCTGATGGCAGCTTCGCGCTGTTGGTCGTCCCTGGCAGATATGACCAGCAGATAGCGCCCCTGCTCGGTCAGTCTCCTGCTGAGCATATCCAGGATGGACCCTGCCATGCCCGTGGGGACCCCGCATAGGATCAGCCCCATGGTTCTGCTGCGATCCGAGCGGAGCGCGCTAGCAGCGAAGTTAGCTGAGTAATTAAGCTTCTCAGCCGCAGCTCTAACCCTGCGACTGATGTCATCGTTCTTGCGCCTATGACCGGAAAGGACACGGGACACAGTCGCCGTCGAAACTCCGGCCAGGGCTGCGACGTTGGCAATGGAAGGCTTGTTGTCCGCCGTCTGTCCCATTGGCTCCCTCGAAGATCCTTTCCGCTGATGTCGGCTGCCTCTGGTGACGGAGTTATTCGGCCTGGGTCAGCTTGGTGACCAGGGAGTCCGCCACGGTCTCGGCCTCGTCGCCCTCGACGGTCACGGTGACCTTGTCGCCCTTGGCGATTCCCAGGCTCATGACCATCAGAATGCTGCCGGCGTCTACAGGATTGCCGTCGCCCTTGGCTATGGTAACCTTGCATCCGCTGGAGGCGGCGGCCTGCGAGAATTCCGAAGCGGGCCTGGCATGAATGCCCACCGGGTCGGTGATGACAGTGGAACGTTGTGCTGTTGCCATGGTGATCATCTCTCCTGAATATATGGCCGATCTTGTCGAACCGGCATGTCTAGTGGTGGATACGCTGGTTATCTTACCACTGCAAAAGAGGAATTACAGAAAACGATTACCGTTGAAAAACGAATGAATATGTGTATACTGAACATCGTTGCATGAAGAACGTTTCCACTGCCGTTGTTCAGTTTGCCTCAGGGCGGCTCTCGTGCAGTGGCCAGGCACTAAGGAGTGCGACATGGAGATCCAAGGCGTGGGCATTGGCCGCGGCGTTGCCGTTGGTCCGGTTATCCATATGGCGGCCGGACTCGACGTGCCCGGCGATGAGGCGAGGCCTGACAACCTGACGGCGGATGCTGAATTCAGCAGGGTCGAATCCGCTCTGGCATCGGTCAACAAGGACCTGCTTGCGCGCGCCAAGGCCGCCCAGGATGGGCAGGGGGCCAAGGATGCTGCTCCGATTCTGACCGCCCTGGCTCAGATGGCCCAGGACCCGGCCCTGAAGACCTCGATCCGATCCCTGCTGGACGGTGGCAAGACCGCCGAGCGATCCGTCTATGAGGCCTTTGCCGACTTTGAGGGAAAGCTCCAGGCCATCGGCGGATACATGGGGGAGCGGGCCAACGATCTGCATGATGTTGGGCAGCGTGTCATCGCCCATCTGCTCGGTGTCCCGGCACCGGGCGTGCCGGAAAGCGACAAGCCATTCGTTCTGGTCGCCCCTGACCTGTCTCCGGCCGACACCTCCAGCTTGGACATGACCAAGGTTCTGGCCATCGTCACCATTGAGGGCGGCCCAACCAGCCATACCGCCATTCTGGCCCGGTCCAGGGGGATCGTCGCTGTCGTAGGCGCTCAGGACGCGGCAGGGCTGTCCGACGGACAGACGGTCATCGTCGATGCCGCTGCCGGCAAGGTGACGGCTGATCCCACCCAGGAGCAGATTGAAAAAGCTGAGCAGGCCCGTCGCGAAGCGGATCAGGCCAAGGCCTTGCGAGGCAGCCCAGGCCAGCTCAAGGACGGAACCAGGATTCCCCTCCTGGCCAATGTCGGCAAGCCTGCGGATGCCGATCCGGCCTTGGAGTATGGAGCCGAAGGTGTTGGACTCTTCCGTTCGGAGTTCCTCTTCCTGGGCAACGAGCAGGCACCCGGCGTCGAGGAGCAGGCCAAGGCCTACCAGGCTCTCCTTGAACGCTTCCCCGGTCGCAAGGTGGTCATTCGTCTGCTGGACGCCGGCGCTGACAAGCCGCTGCCTTTCCTTACCCAGGCCGACGAACCCAATCCGGCCCTGGGGCTGCGCGGTCTGCGCACGCTTAAGGTCCACAGCCAGGTTCTGGAGGATCAGCTGGAGGCTCTGGCCCTGGCCGATGCCGAGACGGATGCCGACCTATGGGTCATGGCGCCAATGGTCGCCGACGAACATGAGGCTGACTATTTCGTCCGTCTGGGCAAGAGCAAGGGGCTCAAGCGAGTGGGCGTCATGGCCGAAGTTCCTTCAATTGCGCTGATGGCCGACAAGGTGGCCAAGGTGGCCGATTTCGTCAGCATCGGCACTAACGATCTGACCCAGTATACGCTGGCCGCAGACCGCACGCTGGGTTCGGTCGCCTCCTATCAGACCGCCTGGCATCCTGCCGTCCTCAGGGCCATTAAGCTCATCGCTGATGCCGGTCAGGCCAATAACATGCCTGTTGGAGTCTGCGGCGAGGCTGCTGCCGATCCGGACCTGGCCGTGGTTTTGGCTGGAATCGGCGTGACCAGCCTGTCCATGACTCCGGTCGCTCTGGATGATGTTCGCGCCGAACTGGCCAAGCACACCGTGGATGAGGCCAAGGCGCTCGCCGCCAAGGCTCTGGACGGAGAGTTCTACCATCCCCAGGGGTGGTGAGCAGGCGACCGGATTTGTGCAGACCCATCAGATCCGGTGCAGTCGATCAAGTCAAACAGCACGAGCAAGGAGCAGACATGACGGATTTCCAAGCCTTCCTTCCCGACACATCCTTCGCCTTGGATGTACCGGCGACTGACTGGCGGGATGCCATCCGCAAGGCGGGCGACAGGCTGGCGGCCTCGGGGTTCACCACCGATGCCTACACGGACCAGATGATCGAGACTGTCGAGAAGATGGGTCCCTACATCGTTATCGCTCCCGGTCTGGCTCTGGCTCATTCCCGGCCCAGCGAGGCGGTTCTGGGAACCGGCCTGAGCTGGGTAAGGCTGTCCACGCCCGTGGAGTTCGGCAACAAGGCCAACGATCCGGTCTCCCTAGTGATCGGTCTGGCCGGCCGGGATGAGCAGGAGCACCTGCAGGTGATGTCCGCCATCGCCGGTGCTCTGACGGACACGAAGAAGACCGAGCAGCTGGCCAAGGCCGGCACTCCTGGCGAGGTCCGCGCCATTCTCGAATCGTGAGCGGGACCCGCTTTTGCGGATTCCAGCATGGCAAACACAAGAAGCAGTAGAAGCAAACAAGGAACAAAGGAGCAACTCATGGATATTCTCTGCGTATGCGGCAACGGCATCGGCACTTCAGTTCTGCTCAAGGTCAACGTGGAGCAGGTGGCATCGGAGCTGGGCATGGACGTGACTGTGACCACCTCTGACGCAGGCAGCGCCAAGGGCACCGCCAACATGAACGACCTGGTGCTGACTTCGCCCCAGCTGGCGCCCGAGCTTGAGGGGACCACCACCCCGGTCGAGACTGTCCAGAACTTCATGGACAAGGACGAGATCAAGGGCATTCTGGAGCAGTACGCCGACTGATGCGCCCGGCGGGCATCCTTCATCGTCAGACCGATGGAATGCTCGCTCTTTTAAGTTTGAGAACAAGAGAGAAATAGTAAGGACAAACAATGAATGTCTTCCTTGCGGTGCTGAACTTCATCAGCCAGGAGATTCTGAATGTGCCCGCCTATCTGATTGGCATCGTGGCGGCCATCGGCCTGATCGCTCTGAAACGGAGCGCGGGCCAGGTCATTTCTGGCGCCCTTAAGGCGGCCATGGGCTATCTGATTCTGGGCGCCGGCGCCACCGTGGTGACCAACGCCTTGGATCCCTTCGGCAAGCTGGTCTTCAAGGCCACTGGCGCCCACGGGGTCGTCCCCACCAACGAGGTTATCGTGGCTCAGGCCTCCAGCCAGTTCGGTGCAGCCTCCGCCTACATCATCGTGCTCAGCTTCATCATCATGATTCTGCTGGCACGGTTCACCCCGCTCAAGTACGTCTTCCTGACCGGCCACCATATGGTCTTCATGTCCACCCTGCTGGCTCTGGTCCTTTCGATTGGGTTCGGCAAGGGCAACAACCTGCTCATCGTGCTGATCGGCTCCCTGCTCATGGGCGTGATCATGGTGGCCATGCCCGCCTTTGCCCAGCCATACATGAACCGGGTGACCGGCAGCGACAAGCTGTCCATCGGCCACTTCAACACCTTGGGCTATGTGGTCTCAGGCGCAGTCGGCAGCGCTGTGGGCAAGAAGTCGCGATCCACTGAGGACATCGACTTCCCCAAGGGGCTGAGCTTCCTGCGTGATTCCATGGTTTCCACCACCCTGCTCATGGTCGTCCTCTACCTGGTCTTCGCTGTCTGGACCGCCTTTAAGCCTGCCAAGGTCGCCTTCGCCGTCTTCCCCTCCCATCCGGCCAACTGGGGAGCCTTCTTCATGGCCGCCTTCGCTCAGGCTCTGCAGTTCGGCATCGGCGTGAGCATCATCCTCTACGGCGTTCGCATCATCCTGGGCGAGCTGGTGCCCGCCTTCCAGGGCATCGCCAACAAGGTGGTCCCCGGTGCCCGTCCTGCCCTGGATATCCCCATTGTCTTCCCCTACGGTGCCAACGCGTCCCTGATCGGCTTCCTGGCCTCCTTCGCCGGCGGTCTGGTGGCCCTGGTCATCATCGCCGTCTGGCTCGGGCCCGTCTGGGGTCTGGCCCTGATCCTGCCGGGCATGGTGCCCCACTTCTTCGATGGCGGCGGTGCCGGCGTCTTCGGCAATGCGACCGGCGGCCGCATCGGGGCCGTGGTCGGCGGCTTCATCAATGGTCTCCTGATCACTTTCCTGCCGGCCATCCTGATGACGGTTCTGGGCAGCTTTGGCCTGTCCAACGCAACCTTCGGCGATGCGGACTTTGCCTGGTACGGCACCGTGGTCGGCAAGCTGGCCCAGCTGGGCATCCCTGTCGGGGCCGTGGCCTTGGTGGTCATGGCTGTGGTGATCTTCGCCCTGGCCTGGATCTGGCAGGTCAAGGTGGTCAACACCGGATGGATGCCTGCCGCCAAGCATGCTGAGTTCATCGCCAGTGTCGAGGCTGAAGAGAAGGAGGCCAAGGCTCAGGCTCGTGCAGCCGCCAAGGCCGCTCGTGCCAAGACCAAGGCCGCCGAGGCTGCGAAAGCCGAATAGGCATGCGCAAGCGCGTCTTATAGGCGCCAGGAGGAAGGGTTCGGCTGATTCCTTTCTCCAATACAAGATAGAGCCGCCCGTTTCCTTTCATGCGGAAAGGAAACGGGCGGCTCTAGCACTCTTGAACCAGTGCGTTGGGCTTAATTGCGCCAAGCTTCTTTAGCGGATGCACTTGACCCCGTCGCTTGTGCGGGCGAGAATCGAGACATGAGGATTAACACTGATTTCGGCACCATTCCCGATCGGTATGCCAAGCGCGCCCCTCAGTCCCTCACGCGCAAGGGACGTCCTGTAGTCTCTTTCCCCTTCCGGCTTGAAGGGGTGCCCCAGGAGGCCCGATATCTGCACTGGATGTTGGTGGATCCTGATTCCGTGCCGGTCTGCGGCTTCCCTTGGATCCACTGGTCCGTGGCCAATCTGCCTGTAGAAGCTCTGGCTGCCCTGCAGCCTGATGAGGACGGTGGCTCCGTCCTGTCCATTCCCGAGGACTTCTCCAGAAACCTGCCCAATCTGATTCCTGGCGTGCCTCAGGGCCGGACTTCGGCCGCCTCGCCGCTGGTCATGGAGGAGGAGATCGCCGACGATCCCGCTGTGCTCATGCGCTACAACGGTCCCACCCCTCCAGACCAGGCCCATGACTATGTGCTCTCGGTCTGGGCCACGCAGGAGGCTCTTGCTGGTTTGGAAGAGGGATTCTGGCTGAACGCCCTGGTCCATGCCATTCATTCCGCTCAGCCTGCGGCGGCTGCGGCTCGGGTCTGGCTGCCAGCCAAGGCATGAGAATTTGATTTAGCGCACATCCCCTGATATTGGGACTGATATTGGGGCGGTCTGGCACTAGAGTGAGGCCATGCCCCAAGTGCGCAGACGGCCGTCATCCCTGTCTGCACACGCAGTCGGGCGGACAGGTATTCCCCGACCTCCAGGCTGGTGATGACAGTTGACCGTGACCAGATAAAAGGAAGACGTTTATATGCCCTGCACCACGCTTCTGATAGGTAAACACGCCAGTTACGACGGATCCACCATTATTGCTCGGAATGAGGATTCAGCCAACGGGGAGTTCCGTCCCAAGCGTTTCGTCCTGGTCGCTCCCGACCAGCAGCCTCGGCACTACCGCAGCGTGATCAGCCACCTGGAGATGGATCTGCCCAAGGATCCCATGCGTTACACCTCGGTGCCCAACGCCGTGCTTGATCAGGGGCTCTGGGCCGAAGCGGGCGTCAACAGCGACAACGTGGCCATGTCAGCCACCGAGACCATCACTACCAACGAGCGTGTTCTGGGTGCCGATCCGCTGGTGGAGCTCACCCCTGCCCAGGGCCATCCCGGCGATGAGGGCTACCTGGCCGAGGTGCCCGGAGGCATCGGCGAGGAGGATCTGGTCACCATCGTCCTGCCTTATATCCACTCGGCACGGGATGGCGTCCAGCGGTTGGGCTCCCTGCTGGAGCGTTACGGCACCTATGAGATGAACGGCATCGCCTTCAGCGACGTGGACGAGATCTGGTGGATGGAGACCGTGGGTGGCCACCATTGGATAGCCAAGCGTGTGCCCGATGACTCCTATGTGACCATGCCCAATCAGCTGGGCATCGACGAGTTCGATCTGGACGATGCTTTCGGGGATCAAACCGACCACCTCTGCTCAGCCGACCTGCGGGAGTTCATTGCTGACAACCATCTGGATCTGGCTGTGGAGTCGGCCTCGCCCTTCAATCCCCGTGATGCCTTTGGTTCCCATAGCGATTCAGACCATGTGTACAACACGCCTCGCGCCTGGTACATGCAGCGTTTCCTCAATCCCTATGACGAGATCTGGGACGGGCCGGATGCTGATCATGCTCCCACCAGCGACAACATCCCCTGGTGCCGCCAGCCCGAGCGTCTGATCACGGTGGAGGATGTCAAATACTTGCTCAGCTCCCACTATCAGGGCACGCCATATGATCCTTATGGGCGGACCGGCGACGAGCACACCAAGGGGCTCTACCGGCCCATTGGCATCAATCGCAACGACCAGCTGGCCCTGATCCAGCTGCGCCCCTACCGGCCTGAATCCTGCCGGGCCATCCAGTGGATGTCCTACGGGTCCAACGCTTTCAACGCCCTGGTTCCCTTCTATGCCAATGTGGAACGTACGCCTGATTATCTCGCTAACGCTACGGATCGTGTCTCCACCGACAGCCTCTATTGGTCCGACCGGCTGATTGCTGCACTGTGCGACTCGGCCTTCGCCGGCACTTCATCTGCAGTCGAACGCTACCAGCAGAGCGTTGGAGGCGAGGGCCATCGTCTGATCGCCGCTGCTGACGAACAGGTGACCAGGCTGGAGGGCGCCGATAAGGGCACGGACAACCCTAAGGTCCGCCAGGTTCTGGAGGCTGCAAACCAGGACATGGCCGACCGTCTGCGCAAGGAGACCGATGACCTGCTGGGCCAGGTGCTTTATACGGTCAGCATGGGCATGCGCAACGGATACCACCTGTCAGACAACTGAGCCATCTGAATCGACAAGGACCACAAAGAAGGAGAGCCCCATGACCGACTTCGACGATTATGTCAGGCCATACGGCCTGTTTGGCAAGATCGACGCCTTTGGCTACCTGAAGGACTTGCGGGAGCATCCGGACATGCCGCGCAAGCATGGACGGGTGCTGCTGGTCACCGCAGACACGCCGCTCAAGGCCTCGCGGGGCGAGGGCAAGACAACAACCACCATTGCCCTGATCGATGCCCTGCGCGCCCGGGGAGTGGATGCCGCGGCTGTCCTGCGCCAACCCAGCATGGGCATTACCGCAGCCGGGTCCAAAGGCGGCGCCTCCGGTGGCGGCAAGTCCTCCCTGACGCATCCTGAGCTGGTGGACTGGGGTCTGTGCGGGGAGATGGCGGCCATCGAATCCGCCCAGAACCTGCTGGTCTCCTTTGCGGAGAAGGCTGTGGACGAGGGTCGGTTGGACACTGTTCTGGTGCCCAGGGTCAGTGAGGTCCCCTCCCGGTCCCTGAGGCAGATCACGGTGGATCGCGGCAAGGGCGACCTGCCTGAGCGGACCGTGCTGACGCCCACCTGTGAGCTCATGCAGATTGTGGTGCTCTCCCGGAGCATGGAGGAGATCGAACAGCGCGTGGCTGCCATGGTCGCGGGGACCCTGGATGGTTCTCCGGTCACCTTCGGGCAGTTTGTGGATCTGTGGCGGATCACCGGAATTCTGACCGACGCGGTCAAACCCGCCTTCACTCAGACTCTGGAGGGTTCTCCAGTCTATGTGCATGGCGGACCGTTCGCCAACGTCTCTATCGGCATTCCCAGCCTGGTGTCCGTGGAGATGGCCTGCGCCCGGCACGACGTGGTTGTCGTCGAGGCGGGCTATGGGGCTGATGCCGGGGCCCAGAAGTGGCTGGACATCGCTGCCCGCGAGTATGGGGCCCAGTGGCCGGCCGCCGCCGTGGTCGTCACCCGTGCCACCACATGGCGGGACGATCCCAAGCTGAGCTGGCGCTATCCCTTCCACGTGCACCGTCTGGAGGGACTGGGCATCCCCACCTTCCCGCTGATCAACCTCTGGGAGGGCGAGGACGACCAGGTGGATTCCCTGCGACAGACCGCCGACGGTCTGGGCTTCCGCAAGCCCATTGCGGGCAATCTCTTCCGTGACGGGGGCAAGGCCCTTGAGCCTCAGCTGGACGATCTGATCAAGGCCCTGCAGGAGCCCACGAACGCCCGGGCGGATACAGCCAGCCTGCATGGCATGTCCGTGCCGGATCGAATTCGGTGGATCGCCCGGAGCGCCTACGGGGTGCCGGCCGATCGCGTTATTGAGCGTGAGGGCTTCCAGGACAGTCTCCAGGCGGCCTCCGAGCTGTGCAACAAGGCAGGCATCCCCGTCGAGGATCTGACGGTGGTGGCGGTCAAATCGCCGGCTACTATGACCGACGATGACCGGGCAGATGAGGACAAACGCACAGTCACCCTGAAGAAGGTCGAAGCCCATACGGGGGCCGGTCTTCTGCAGGTGAGCCTGACCACCTCACTGACAACACCTATGCCCAAGATCGTTTGAGCCAGCAACGGCAGGATTCGGTAGGCCTGTGACGCGCCGTGTTGCAGGTCTGTCGAAACCGTGTATAGTATCTACATGGCTCTGGAAAGTGCCCTGCCCCTATAGCTCAGTTGGCTAGAGCAGCTGACTCTTAATCAGCGTGTCCGGGGTTCGAGCCCCCGTGGGGGCACAGAGTCAAAGCCCTACAGCCGCAAAGGCTGCGGGGCTTTTTCTTTATTTGGGGGATTCGTCTGAAACACGATTTTGTGTGACATTTAAGTGACAAAGTCTTCGCAAAGGAAAAGCCCCGACGGAGCGGGGCTGATTTGTTGGGATCTGGTTACTGATTGAGGTGCTGGACGGCGTAAGCCGCTTCTTCGGGGGTGAACTTACCTCCGTACTGGCTGGCGAGCTGATGCCGGATTTCTGCTGGGCTCATGTTCGTGTACTTCTTGTAGTCTTTGGCTGCGGCGAGAGCAGTGGCGTTGTAGTCGGCTTTGAGATTATCTACGGCGTGCTGGGCGACATTGGGCGTGAATTTATCCTCGGTGGTGAGGTCGTAGTAGATGCCCTCCTTGCTCTCGTGTCTTATTTCCAGGCAATATTTGGCTCTGGCGTGAGCAGCGGCGTTGTCGTCGGCTTTGAGGTTGTCTACGGCGTACTGGGCGGCCTCGGGCGTGAATTTATCCTCGCTGGTGAGCTCATCGTAGATGCCCCGCTTGCTCATGTGCATTCTTTTCTGGTAGTGTTTGGCTTCGGCAAGGGCATTGGCGTTGTAGTCGGCTTTGAGATGGTCTATGGCGTACTGGGCGGCCTCGGGCGTGTATTTATCCTCGCTGGTGAGCTCATCGTAGATGCCCTGTTTGCTCTTGTGCAGAATCTCAGAGTAGTCTTGCGCCTTGGCCAGAGCCGCCTGGTGATCGTCAGGGTTAGGGTTGGCAGGGGTTTCAGGGTCCTTTGGGGTTTTCTTCATCTTGTTCAGCTGCTGTGATATGCCGGCTGTCTCGATCTTGGGGGCGCTGATGGTCAGCTTGATGTCTGATCCCGCGGTTACGGCAAAAGCAAGAATGGCGACCACGGCGATGACGACCCAGAACCAGACCCTCTTGTAAATCGGCTTTTCCTCCGGCGGCTGCATCCACGGGGGCACGGGTGTCTGTGGGGTCTGTGGGGTCTGTGGGGTCTGTTCGGCGTTGGACATGACTTATTTATCCCTCTTTCTTCATCCTCTATGACTACCAGCAGGCTACCAGTTGTTCTGTACGATGGTCATGCTTATGGGGATTGGCTCTGTGCTTTGCAATGCATGCGGCTCGAATCGAGTATGCGCTGGTGGTCCTGGATGATTTGGAGGGTGACATCGAGTTCGCAGGCGATCCGGTAGTGGTCGCCTTCGTACATGACTTCGGCTGTCTGGTATTCGATCGGGTTGACAAGCTTCAATGCGGTTTCGCGTCGCGTCCGGCGTTCCAGACGCGGGCCGTAAACGCCGTCCCTGGTGGCGTCGGCGTGCTGACAGCGGATGAGCTCGTGGACGAGGGTGCAGCGTTTCCGGCAGTAGATGAGCTGACTCTTAACAGCGTGTCCGGGGTTCGAGCCCCCGTGGGGACACGGAGTCAAAGCCTACAGCCGCAAAGGCTGCGGGGCTTTTCTATTGGTCGTGGAGTTCGCCTGAAACACGATTCTGTGTGACATTTGTGTGACAAAATCTTCGCAAAGGAAAAGCCCCGCCGAAGCGGGGACTGAAGATCATTTCTTAGGCAATGATCACGTTTCTCACGTCGCCAGCCTGTCTGCTGCTTTCCTCGGCCACTGATCTTAGATCCTGAGCGACTTCTCTGGCGTGCTTGATATACGGGAACTGGTAGCTTCGCCCTTTGTTCTCAACGATAGTTATCGACCCGCCTGAGAAGGGGCTGTCCGTGGCGTTGATCATCTTTGCGCGACGCAGGTCAACGTTCGTCGTCTTCTTCGTGATTAGACCGGTTTCCTGGCTGAGTATGTAAGTGCCGTCGAAACTGTAGTTCGTTGTGGCGATGGAGATGGCCTTGAAGATCATCGGTATGTACCCCAGGATCCATGACCAGCAGGCATTCCCTATGAGAGCACGCCAGTCCTTCCCTATCTGCAGCATAGAACTCCTTCGTCGTCAGTGCTGCTAGAAGCCTAGCAGGAGCTAAGCACGGCATAGTCAGCTGGAAGGTATCTGAGTGTTCAGGTGTGGCGAACACGAGATGTAACCAACGCGTTAAAAGCGGCCGATCTCTTCCATGTTAGCAATCGTAGGACGCGAGCTAGTACAAGGCTTGTCAAAGGTTGTTTGACGGGTCACCATGCTGGTCGGCTTCCTATTGCAGTGGGATAGGGGTTCGAGGTCATGTTCGTTGCGCTCATATTCGACGCGGTATCAGGAGCCCGCATCAATCGGCCAAGATTTTGGGACAGACTGTTATCGGTATCTTTCCCCAGAGTTGGGTCCTGCCTCATAAGCTGCCGCAATTGATCTGAGCGGCCCTAGGCCAGCTGGTCGTCTATGCCTGCTACCTCCCGAACTACCGCATGACCAATGAGTTCGCGCTGATTTCGAACGCCTTCTGTACTGTCAACGCTTTGGGCTCTCTGGTCAACTACTTCATCAGCGGGTTCTTGCGAGCCTTGTGCTGATCCTAGGAGTCCTCTGCTGTCTTCAGGGGAAAGGGGCAAGGGATTGGCTGTCCACTCCAGCGTTATCGACCTGGCTGGTGGAGGCCGGTCACCTATCTGGCGATCCTACCGTCCCGGGTCTTATTAGCAAGCTTGGAATATGGTGCTTGAACGATATGGCGTTTGAACACACAACTGTAGACATCATATTGTCATGTTGTTATAACGTTTGCGGAATTCGAGGTCGAAGATTCCAAGGGAGGTATCCATTCTTCCGCGATCATTCGCTAGGGAGCAGATGGGCTTCATCGTATGCGAGGAGGCAAATTGCTGGACCAGCGTTTCGCGGAAGGCACCGTCATGTATAGGAAGGGAGTAGCCGATTGGGAGGAGACAGCGGACGTGATCACCGGTTTTGGGCATTTCCGACGGCATTCCGTCATCGTTGCGCTGATCTCCCTGATCGGCCTGATTCTGCAGCGCAAGTCTGCCACGGATGTCATGAAGGGGACCATACGGACCTTCGTGGGCTTTCTGGTCCTTGCCTCTGGCGTTGGCGTGGTGACCAATGCATTGACCCCCCCCTTGGGAATATGTTCCAGCATGCCTTCCATCTCCAGGGCGTTGTTCCCAATAACGAGGCCATAGTCGGCACGCCTCTGGTCAGGTACGGATCCGTAGCTGCGCTCGTCTTCTTCTTCGCAATGATTGTCAATGTCCTTCTTTCAGCAACCTCATATTTCAAATATGTGTACTTGTCAGGATACGTGGCCTTCTATATGGCCACGTGATAACCGTCATCTTCTCGGCGGCCGGGTTCTCCACTTGGCAGACCCTGCTCTGCAGTTCAATCGCTCAGGGCCTGGTTGCGACCTTTTCGCCCGCAGTCCGCAGCCTTTCATGAAAAAGGTGACTGATGCCGACGATGTGTCCCTGGGCACACCGGCGGCTCGTGCATCGCCCGCGGTGGCCTGGTGGCTACGCTCACGCGCAGCAGGAAGCATCCCTCCAAAATCAACTGAGGATATCAGCTTTCCCAAGAACCGGGGCTTCCCGTGTGATACAACAGTCATCGTGGCGATTTTCGCTGGTCCCGGCTATATCGAGAGCAAGCTCAGCGACGGACAGGACTTCATCGTCTATGTGGTCCTGCAGGCTACGACTTTCTCTGTCGGCGTCTACATCATCCTGGCGGATGTTCGTGTGGTCCTAGGCGAGAGCGTTCCTGCCCTCAAGGGCATCAGCGGGCACTTGGTCAAGAACGCCAAGCCTGCACTGGACTTCCCGGTCACCTTCACCTTCGCTCCTAACGCTGTTCTGATTTGGGAATCATCGTCGTGCTGATCCTGGCCTATGTGGTTTCCTGCTTCATAAACAAGCGCAAGAAGACCATTGCCGCTGCAGCTGACTCAGCTGACAAGGCTGAAGCCGTCGCCTGGATCTGAAGCCTTTGTCCTATCTGAAGTTGGCAGAGGCGGCGATGAGGAAGGGTCATGGGACTAACTGATTTTGAATATTAGTTCCGTAGCCCATCCGTAGCTGGAGAATATTGCTGCTTGGCCCATTTGCTGGCAGAAACGGGTAGGGTCTTTTACGATCATTGAGGACAGCGAGTCTCCGATTTGCGCAGGTCGTGGGATTTCAATTCACGAAGGCCATGTAATCAGGTGGGTCGGTTTTGCGATTGTAGATGGAATTTCCAAGCGTGTGTCCGTGCGAGACCATTGGTGCGGAAGCGTCAAACGAATGAAGGGATGGGGCGCAGTTGCCCACGGAGTCTGGACTTTGCACACGCTGCAATGTCAGTCGCATTAGAGTTCGCCATGCCAGAGAATATTTGATTCGTGGGGGATTGATTGTTCGCAGCCAGGGCAAGGGTGCCTTCAGGTTGAAGTCGTCTTCGACCTCTCGCGAGGTGATCAACGGCCACATTGAGGGATTCTGGCGCCAGCAGCGTGACCTTGGCCGAACAGTCAAGACGCGAGTACTTGGCAACAGGATTGTCGAGAATGCCGATTTTGCATCCAGGGTGGGTATCGATGCTCAGGCAGACCTGATCGAGCTGGAACGACTGCGCCATGTCGGCGGCAATCTGCACAATTATATCTGCGCCTACCTGTCGTTGCACGGTTTCCGGAAATACTCGAGCATGATTTCTCCGATGGATCCCGCTATAACTTCATTGAGGAACAATACGACGTCAGGCTCGCCAGAAACGAGGCCGTAGTCCGCATCGAGAATGCCGATTCACGGTCGCCGGATACTTTCATATGGATTTGGGCTGGCTCTTGCTGGGCATGGATTCCACCGTCTTCGACGGATTTGGTTCGGTGGCGGCATTCGGCGTGGCTCTTCAACCGCCTTCGTATTCCGAAATAGAGTTCGTCATCAACAGCATCCGGACTCCGGGTGACGCCCCCCGTTCAAAGAGGTTGTCAACGATCTGTGGCGATGACTTTGAAAGTCCGCTGTCAGGCTGCTTCTGGAATGGCATCCTTTGCTTGTGCGTCAGGCTTGTCATGCTTGAATGGTTCGTCCTGCAGTGGATAGTATTGAGGATATACGCTTGATTCCTCGCAGAGTGCATCGGAGATGGGAAGGCAGGTACGACCATGGGGCGTCTTCTAGGCAGGACGAAGCGCGAACCGTTTGTGCTGGAGCATGCCAATATCGCGACTGGGGATGAACAAGGCACGGTTCAGAAGGATATGTCTGTTCTCGTGTCCACGGATGGCCGGATAGAGCAGGTCTGTCCCACGCCGCTGGCCTATGTGCCTTCCGGATACCGCCGGGTCAACGCTACGGGCAAGTTTGTGGCGCCTGGGCTTATCAATGCGCATACCCATCTCTTTGCTGACGGCAAGCCGCTGTCTGGGGGAACCGACCTGTCTCCGCGTGTGGTCAGTGCCGGTTTGAAGGTGGTGCACAGCCCTGCCGGCAGAGTCCTCATGGACGCCAGGATCAAAGGCAACGTTTCTACGCTGTTGAACTCGGGCGTCACGACCATTCGTACCCTGGGCGATGTGGGCTATGAGGCTGTTCGTCTGCGCGACCGGATTGATGCTGATGAGCTGACTGGTCCACGCATGCTGGCTGCCGGCCCTCTCCTGGCGATTCCCGGAGGGCACGGCGATCCTTTCATTGCTCTGTCCTGTTCCTCCCCCGAAGAGGCCAGGCGCCGGACCAGGGAGAATCTGGACCATGGGGTCAATGCCATCAAGGTGGCCGCAACAGGTGGCGTCACCGACGCCACCAAGCTTGGCGAGGCCGGCAGCCCGCAGATGACTGAGGAGGAAATGGCTGCAGTCTGCGATGAGGCCCATGAGTTTGGCGTGCTGGTTGCGGCGCATGCCCAGAGCCCAGAGGGGGTCAAGGCCGCTCTCAAGGCTGGCGTGGACACCATCGAGCATGGCAGTGCTCTTGATGACGAGATGATCGGGCTCTTCCTTGACAATCCGCGCTCGCTTCGTGGCTTCTCTGCTCTGGACCCCACCCTGTCCGCCGGACTGCCTCTGGTCAAGATCAGTCAGCAAGAGCTGGGGATCAGCGATATAGTTCGCGGCAATTCCGAGCTGGTCGTCGACGGCATGATCAAGAGCGCCAAGCAGGCTCATGAGCATGGCATTGCCGTTGGTGTAGGAACCGACACAGGCATGACCTTCGTGCCCCAGTACGGTACCTGGCGAGAGCTTGACTATCTGGTGCGGTATGCCGACTTCACCCCGGCGCAGGCCTTCCACGCCGCTACCCAGGTCAATGCGCGAAACCTGGGCTTCGACAATATCACAGGCTCTGTTGACACGGGCAAAGATGCGGATTTGATCGTTCTGGACAAGGACCCCGCTGAGGATGTGCGCACGCTGGCTGATCCCAAGCTGGTCATCGTCCGCGGCAAGCCGGTATGGCGGCCTGAGGTCAAGCACTTCGAGGAGATTGACCGCCTGCTCGACAGCTTCTGATCATTTGCTTTGTGGCCATCCAGAGGCATGCAATAGTGTGACCGACTGATGGTTTCCCGATGACCGGGTGGTATGCAAGCATGTCGGTATGCAAATGGGAGAGCCGAGAGCGGACCGGACAGACCAGACCAAGGTCGTAGGAAGGTTGGCGCCTTCGCCGACTGGGCGGATGCATCTAGGCAATATCTATGCATGCCTGGCGGCCTGGCTGGGTGTCAGGTCGCAAGGGTCTGACGGGGTTCTGCGGCTTCGAATCGAAGACATAGATACGCCGCGTGTGGTCAAGGATGCCGATCGCTGGATCATGGATGACCTGGCATGGCTGGGATTGGATTGGGATGGCGAGGTGGTCTACCAGTCCCAGCGCGCCGATGCTTACGGCAAGGCATTGCAGCAGCTGGAATCGCAGCAATTGATCGACAGGCAGCCTTTGATTTACCCCTGCTTCTGCTCCCGTGCAGACATCCGCGCGGCATCGGCGCCTAATGAAGGCGACGGGTTCATTGTCTACCCAGGCACCTGCCGAGGACTTTCCCGTCAGGTAGTCGGTGAAAGGCTGACCCAGGGGCGGAGGCACAGCCTCCGGATTGCAGTCCCGGATCAGCCCGATGAGTCGGATGCAGTCTGTCGCTTCGACGATCTGGTCTTCGGGTTGCAGTCCTTCAACTTGCCCAAGCAGGTCGGCGATGTTGTCGTTCGGCGCGCGGACGGCTTGGTTTCCTACCAGCTGGCGGTGACGGTGGATGACCTGGCCATGGGTGTCAATCAGATTGTGCGGGGAAGAGACCTGCTGAGGTCCACAGCCATTCAGATGTGGATCAGGAATCATCTTCAGCCGCAGGCTCCTCGTGTTCAGTACGCTCATTTGCCGCTGATCGATGGCGTGGACGGCAGGAGGATGTCCAAGCGTTTCGGATCGCCGGACCTGGGCTCGCTCAGAAAAGACGGCTGGTCAGCCAGGCAGGTGCTGGGGGTCTGTGGATGGCTCCTGGGACTCCTGGATCAGCCCAGACCTGCGAGTGCGCAGGAGCTGCTGGATGGTTTCACGTGGAACACACTGGCTGCTGACCGCAAGGATCGAATGCTGGATCTGAGCAAGCTGAACGTTTCTGGCGCAAAGCCGAATCTTTGAGTTCTCCGGCCCTGAGCTGCGCTGATGATTTGCCGAAAGTGCTTGCCTGATGACTTTCAGGCTTGCGGGAATTCTTGTTGAGCGACTGCTGAAGAGCAATATTCGTGACCTTGTAAGGTGACTCATGGATTCCGGTTCATCAGTCTTGCTGTTTGATGCCCGAGATTCGAGTGAATTCCAGTATGAGCCACTGGCTACCATGGCCTCAGTCAAGGCTTCCGGATTTCTAAGGAGGTAGCGGGTCATGGTCGCCTATATGGACCACAAGGATCTGGGCAATCGGCAGATCAGCCAGGAGCGAGCCAGGCAGATTGCGGAAGGGGTCAAGCGTGTAGCTGAAAGGATCGCCAAAGCTGAGGACTCCGTCGGCCGAGAAGAAGGCTCGGTGATGCTGCTGGCGGCCACTAAGACCCGCGATGTAGGCGAGATCATGGCAGCCATTGATGCCGGGGTGCGTCGAATCGGCGAGAACCGCCCCCAGGAGGTCACTGCCAAGGCCCAGGGATTGCTGGAGCTCTGTCGGCAGAGGGGGCTGGCTCTTGGCGCTGACGCTGCAGACAGTGATTCATCCAGCGTGGGCTTCCATCTTATCGGGCAGCTCCAATCCAACAAGATCAATAAGATCCTGCCATATGTCGACACGGTCGAGTCAGTCGACGGGCCCTCGCTGGCTCGAAAGCTGGCCACGCGGGCACTGGCTGCGGGCACAACTGCGGGCATACTCCTCGAGGTCAACGAGTCCGGCGAGCAGGCCAAGTCGGGATGCACCCCCGATCAGGCTCTGGATCTGGCATACGAGCTGGCCGCTATGGAGGGGATCCAGCTTAAGGGGCTGATGACCGTCGGCGCACATGTGGATGATGAGGCGGTCATCAGAAGCGGATTCGCACATTTGCGCGGCCTGCGCGATCGCATCAGGGATTCGGGGGAGCCGGGCACCGACGCCTGCACTATGCTGTCCATGGGCATGACCGGAGACATGGATTATGCGGTGGCAGAGGGATCGACCGAGGTCCGTGTAGGCACAGCCATCTTCGGCCCACGGGCTTTTATCTGACCGGCCGCTGTCTGTTTCGGAGCCTGAACCTGTCAGGAGGCCCCGCCTGGGGCTAGACTGTGCCCTATGAGAATCGCACGCTTTTCCTACAAGGACACCCCACGATACGCCTTTGTTCAAACTGACAAGCAGGACGGCAAGGACTATCTGGTCGAGTTGAGCGGCTACCCCCTGACCGGCCAGCAGGTCGAGCCCACCGGCCAGCGCTACCCCTTGGACGACGAGGATGCGCGGCTTCTGGCCCCGGTCATTCCTTCCAAGATCTACGGGGCGGCCAAGAACTACCGTGCTCATGCCGCCTACATGGCCGAGCGCGGCCAGTCCTCGAATCCGGAGCCTCCAGAGAAGCTCATGCTCTTCATGAAGCCCTCCACCTCGGTTATCGGCCCTGACGATCCCATCGTCAAGCCCTCGTACAGCAAAGACATGAACTATGAGCCAGAGGTAGCTGTCGTCATGGGCAGGATGGCTCGGAAGGTGAGCGCCAACAAGGCCATGGACTATGTGCTGGGCTACACCTGCGTCAATGACGTGACCCTGCGTGACCTGCAGAAGGATGATCCTATGTGGACCCGTTGCAAGGGATTCGACACCGCCTGCCCTCTTGGGCCTTGGATCGAGACCGACTTGGACTATCGGGATGCGAGGATTTCATTCAAGCTCAACGGAGCAGAGGTTCCCGAAGCCAGCGGCACCACCGCTAATCTGATCCACTCCATTCCTGAACAGATCGCTTTCATCTCCAGCTTCGCCACCCTGCTGCCCGGCGACGTCATCATGACCGGGACCCCGCACGCCTCTGGTTCGCTGAAAAACCGTGATGAGGCCACGGTCTGCGTGGAGGGGATTGGGTACCTGCGCAATGTGGTCATCGACGAATAGCAAGCGGTAGAAACACGGAACTTAAAAAACTTGAGCCTATTGGACTCAAGTTTGGGAATAGGCATCCTTCTTTCGCTGTTGTAGAAGACAGATGAACCCGTGACGGGGACTATCCGACTGGCTCGGCTGGCCCCGCCGAAGAATGTTGGAGGATGCTCTATGAACGAAAACTTCACCACCATGGCTCAGCAGGCCATAGGCGATGCTATCCAGTCGGCCTCGGCGGCTGGCAACCCCCAGGTGGATGTGCTCCATCTGCTGGACTCGCTGCTGCGTCAGCAGTCCGGCGTGGTTCCTGGACTGATCCAGGCGGCCGGCGGCGACAGCCAGCGGGTCGGAGCCGAGGTCCGTCAGGCCTTGGTGGCCCTTCCGTCGGCCAGTGGTTCCACGGCCTCGCAGCCCCAGGCCAGCCGTCAGCTCAGCATGGCCCTTGCCCAGGCGGAGAAGGAAATGCAGGCCATGGGTGACGAGTACGTCTCCACCGAGCACCTGCTCATCGCCATCGCCCAAGGTCCCTCGCAGGCTGCCGATATTCTGAACCGAAGCGGTCTGCAGGCCGATACCCTGCGCAAGGCCGTGCCACAAGTGCGCGGCGGTGCCAAGGTGACCAGCCCAGATGCCGAGGGCACCTATAAGGCTCTGGAGAAGTACTCCACCGATCTGACTGCACAGGCCAAGGAGGGCAAGCTGGACCCGGTCATCGGCAGGGACCAGGAGATTCGCCGTGTCATGCAGATCCTGTCCCGGCGGACCAAGAACAACCCGGTCCTTATCGGCGAGCCCGGCGTGGGCAAGACGGCCGTGGTCGAGGGCCTGGCTGAGCGTATCGTGGCCGGCGACGTGCCCACCACCCTGCAGGGGAAGAGACTGATCTCCCTCGATCTGAGCTCTATGGTGGCTGGCAGCAAATACCGTGGCGAATTCGAGGAGCGTCTCAAGGCCGTTCTCAATGAGATCAAGAGCGCCAACGGTCAGGTCATCACCTTCATCGATGAGATCCACACCATCGTCGGGGCGGGTGCCGTCGAAGGGTCCATGGACGCGGGCAACATGCTTAAACCCATGCTGGCCAGAGGAGAACTGCGTCTGATCGGCGCCACCACCTTGGACGAATATCGGGAGAACATCGAGAAGGATCCGGCTCTGGAGCGCCGCTTCCAGCAGGTCTTCGTGGGCGAGCCCTCCGTGGAGGATACCGTGGCCATCCTGCGTGGTCTCAAGCAGCGTTACGAGGCTCACCACAAGGTGACCATCGGGGATGACGCCCTGGTGGCGGCAGCTACGCTGTCCAACCGGTACATCTCTGGTCGCCAGCTGCCCGATAAGGCCATTGACCTGGTTGACGAGGCCGCTGCCCATCTGCGGATGGAGCTGGACTCCCAGCCTGAGGAGATTGACGAGCTTCAACGCCGCGTCACCCGTCTGGAGATGGAGGAGATGCAGCTGAAGAAAGCTGATGACCCTGCCTCCAAGGACCGTCTGAGCAAGCTGCAGGCCGAGCTGGCGGATTCCCGCGAGAAGCTGGGCGGCCTCAAGGCCCGTTGGGAGAACGAGAAGGCTGGCCACAACAAGGTCGGCGACCTGCGCGCTCAGCTGGATGCCAAGCGGGTCGAGGCCGACAAGGCCACCCGTGAGGGCGACCTGGAGAAGGCTTCCCGCATCCTCTACGGAGAGATCCCTGGCATTCGCAAGCAGCTGGCCCAAGCGGAGAATGCCGCCGAGCAGGCTAAGAATGCCGCCAATGAAGCAGGTCCCGAGGGAGCTGACATCGCTGGAGGCCCCGCACAGGAGCCCATGGTCCCTGATCATGTGGATGCGGATTCCGTGGCAGAGATTGTTGCTGACTGGACCGGCATCCCTGTGGGACGACTCATGGAGGGCGAAAACGAGAAGCTTCTGCATATGGAGGACTACCTGGGCAAGCGGGTGGTCGGCCAGCAGGAGGCCATCCATGCGGTATCCGACGCGGTCCGGCGCTCGCGTGCCGGTATCGCCGATCCCGACCGGCCCACTGGATCCTTCATGTTCCTGGGTCCCACCGGAGTGGGCAAGACAGAGCTGGCCAAGGCTCTGGCTGACTTCCTCTTCGATGACGAGAAGGCTATGGTCCGCATCGACATGTCAGAGTACATGGAGAAGGCTTCGGTCTCACGGCTGATCGGCGCTGCCCCCGGCTATGTCGGCTATGAGGAGGGCGGCCAGCTGACCGAAGCTGTGCGTCGGCGGCCATACTCGGTGGTCCTCTTCGACGAGGTGGAGAAGGCCAACCCAGAGGTCTTTGACCTGCTTCTGCAGGTCCTGGACGACGGCAGGCTGACTGACGGTCAGGGCAGGACGGTGGACTTCAAGAACACCATCCTGATCATGACCTCCAACCTGGGCTCGCAGTTCCTGGTCCGGGACGACCTGGACGAGGAGGGCAAGCGCAAGGCCGTCATGGATGCCGTGCAGGCCAACTTCAAGCCCGAGTTCATCAACCGTCTGGATGATCTGGTCATCTTCCACCCCCTGACCCGCGACGAGCTGGGTTCCATTGTGGACATTCAGGTCCGTCAGGTGGCCCAGCGGCTGACCGATCGGCGCATCACCCTGGACGTCACCGACTCCGCGAGGGAGTGGTTGGCCAACATGGGCTACGATCCGGCATTCGGTGCCCGACCCTTGCGTCGGCTGGTGCAGACCGAGGTGGGCGATCAGCTGGCCAGGATGCTGCTGGCTGGCAAGGTCCACGACGGCGATACGGTCTTGGTGGACCAGACCGGAGGCGACCACCTGGAGCTGACTGCCTGGCCTACCGAGAATCTGGTAGACGACTCGGTCACGGTCGACGGTGTGACTGCTGATGGTGACGCCGAAACAGGTGACGCCGAGCAGGCTGCTGGCGATCAAAGCGATGGCGGACGTGATGATGATCGAGGCCGTCATGCCGCGCGTGGCGATGATCAAGGCCAGGGCCAGTCTCACTGAGGCCAGGCTGCAATCAGCATTCATGACTCATGAATTGGGGTCGGCGCCGGGATCATCCCCGGGTGCCGACCCCTTTCTGTGCCGCAGACTGTTCTCTGTGGATTCAGTCCATAGCGGTCGCCGGATCTCTGCCCTCTTGCATGGACTCCCACTGGCTGTCGACAATGACTTGGGGGCGTCGTGCCGCCACCGTCGGAAGCTGGTCAGTGTCAACCAGGGCCAGGTGCAGCCAGCGGCGGCGCAGGTGTCGCAGCCGATGCAGGCGACGAACGTTGAGCATGGCCAGGATGGTGGACATGGCCCCCGCTACTGCTGCGATCATAGGGTTGAGCATCCAGCCCAGGAGGGGTTGGCAGATTCCAGTGGCAAGGACCAGGGTGACGAGGTTGTAGACAGTGGACCAGACCAGGTTCTGTCTGATGACCTGGGCGGTGGCTCGGCTCAGCTCGATGGCCCTGCCCGTTCCGTCCAAGTCGCCCTGGTGCAGAATAAGATCCGGTTGCAGCAGGTCTGTGCCGTCTGCGCCAGTTTGAACTTGGGGCCCTAAAGCGATGCTTACCCGGGCTTTGGCTGTCAGCTCATGATCAGCGGCTGCTGCAGTTGCCAGGGCCACCAGCCTGGTCTGGCTCTGCCGCCCAGAGGAGGCGGCGTCTTGACCGGCTGGATCCGCCGGAACGCCCCTGCTGGTTCGGGTCAGGTCGTGATTGAGCCGGTCCAGGCACTCGCGCTTGCGCTCGGGGGTCAGCCGGGTAATCAGCATATCTACGCCCGCTTGACGTGCTGCCCGCTCAATCCTGTCGTCCGGTTGGGGACTTCCGTCCAGGATCAGACTGCCCACCCGCAAGGAGCGCAGATGGGTCGCGGCCCGAGTGAGCGATTCCGCGTGGACTCCCTGGTCTTCCGGGTTGCTGGGATCAAGTAGGGATGAATCGTCCAGAATCAGCGTGCGTACTTGGCCCAGGTGGTTCATGGCTCGTGGCGAGGTGAAGAGCAGACCGTGGGCCAGACCTGTCTCCAAGCTGGTCCGGAAAGCCATGGGGATGGTCATGGATGCGACGGCGGGGCAGGCGATGGTCAGTACGCAGACGGCATTGCCTACAGCGTGGGCCAGATGGGGCTGCGGCCCCAGCATAAGCCAGAGCATGAAGGTCCAGACAGCCAGGATCATGATCAGGGCGATGGCGGTGTGGACAATCCGGTCCATCCTGCGCATGCCGGGGGAGCGCTCGACCAGGGCCCGGGGGATGATCTTCACGAGCTTGGCTGCATAGGTGTTGTCGCCTGCGGCGTCCACACGGATGGACAGTCGCCCCTCCAGAATCTTGCTTGAGGCCAGAATTCGGTCGCCAGGTCCGCATGCCCTGGGGCGGTCGCCGCCGGTCAGCTCGCTTTCGTCAACCAGGGCCGACCCCGACTCCACAACCCCATCAGCGGCTGGACGCTCGCCTGTGCGCACCAGGAGCAGATCGCCTGGGCGGATTCGATCACGTTCAAGGACCTGGTCAGGAACTGTCTGCGGGTGCTTGGGATCAGCCACCAGGCCTGAAGCTGGTTGGATCTGCATCAGATGGTTCAAGGATGCCACCAGGGAGGCTTCTATTCTGGTACTCATGACTCTGGCCAGCAGCAGGAGGGTGATGACCACGCCGATCAGATCAAAGTACGGGGACCGTGAGCCCTCCGGCAACAGAGATCCGGCCAAGCATGTGGCCAGACTATACAGGTAGGCCAGACTGGTGGCCAGCATGGCCAGGAGGTCAGGGGTGCAGCGATGCTCGGTCATGGCCTTCCATCCGTCCATGAGTATTTCGCGGCCGCAGTAGAAGATGACTGGGGTTATCAGAATAGCCTGCACCCAAGGGCTGGCCAGCCATGAAGGGATCATGTCGGGTCCGAAACGATCGAACAGATCCAGAGCCAGCACAGGCGCAGTCAGCAGGGCGCTGACGATGGTCGGCCTGATCAGGCGATGGCTGCGGGAGTCCAGATCGGCCCCCCATTGGCCCCAATTCTCGGGATCGCGCCAAGGAAAGTTCGCGGCAAAGCCTGCGCCTGCACCCTGACCGCTGACATGAGACGACGGCATAAGGAAGTACCAGAGGATCAGCCAGGTGACCGCACAGGCCACGACCAGATCGGCTATCGCCAGGAAGATATCGATACCCACGGATCTCCTTCGGTCTTGCTACAACCCCTCGATGTTCCCTATTCTGCCCTGCATTGCGGCCCGACGCCGGTCTTAAGGCCGATTCCTTGCGGAAAAAACGAATTCTCGAATTATCGTCGACAGCCTGCCGTAACGACCCGGCTTCCGGGTCCAGCGCTCGGGGTTAACTAGAACATATGTTCGATTCTACGTCGTCAGTGGTCATGGTGGTGCTTCTTCTGCTGATCGGTATGGTCCTGGGAGGGTTAGCCGGATATGTGCTGGGGCGTGCCCAGGGCCGCAGGGCCGTCAGCATGGGGGCTGATGTTCAAGTGGATGAGCTGCGCTCGCAGTTGGATCAGGCCCAGGACCGGCTTCGCGGATCCGAAGCGGCTCTGGTGGAGGCGCGGACCAAGGTGGATGGCCTGAACCGCGAGCTCTCCTTTGTCAAGTCCCAGCTGGCCCAGTCCCAGCAGGCCGAGCAGATCAGGATCGAGCAGGAGCGTCGCCGTGCTCAGGCTCAGGAAGAGGAGAAGCGACGCAGGCAGGCTCAGAACCTTGAGGAGGAGAGCAAGGTGCTCTCGGCGCTGGCCCCCGTGCAGAAGAACCTGGACGCCCTCCAACACAAGGTGGCCCAGATCGAGGAGGGCCGCAAACAGGAGATGGGCTCCCTGGGACAGCAGCTCAAGAGTCTGGGCGAGCAGCAGGGGCGGCTGGACAAGGAGACCAGCTCCCTGGCTTCGGCCCTGCGCAACAACAAGGTGCGCGGCGCCTGGGGCGAAGCCCAGCTCAGGAATATCGTCGAGTCGGCAGGGCTTATGGAGCATGTGGACTTTGATACCCAGGTGGTGGTCACAGCCTCGGACGGTCGCGTCCTGCGTCCCGATATGGTAGTCCACTTGCCCGGCGGCAAAACTATTCCCATCGATGCCAAGGCCCCCTATTCCGACTACCAGCGGGCCTGCGAGATCCCTGACGCAGCCTCGGATGACGAGCTGCGCCGCCGGGACGAGCTGCTCCAGGCACATGCCCGGGCCCTGCGCGAGCACGTCAAGGTCCTAGCTGACAAGGAGTACTGGAACGCCTTCGAAACGGCTCCGGATTTCGTGGTGGCTTTCATTCCCAACGACTCCCTTCTGCAGGCCGCCCTGGAGGTGGACCCCACGCTGATGGACGATGCCTTTGCGCAGAAAGTGGCCCTGACCTCGCCAGTGACCCTTTGGGCAGTGCTCAAGTCGGTGGCCTACGCCTGGCAACAGCAGAACCTGTCCGAGGATGCCCGCACTCTCTTTACGCTTACCCATGAGCTCTATGACCGCTTTGTGGTTCTGGGCGAGCGGGCCAACAAGCTAGGCCGCTCCATCACTGCCACGGTTACCGCCTACAACAGGTTTGCCTCCTCCCTGGAGTCGCGAGTACTGGTCACCGCCCGCAAGCTGCAGCAGATGGACCCCTCCAAGGTGATCGAATCGGTCGGCGTGATCGATTCGGACAGGGGCAACATCAAAGAGCTGACCGCCCCGGAGGTCCTGCCCGACCAGGAGCAGTGAGCGCCGCTTAGGGGCCTCCGGCGCTAATCTGATAAGCATGAACGAGGCAACGAAGAGACAAGAGGGTTCATCCTTCAGGCCCACGGGGTCGCCTGGTCTGGTCGGGCGTGAATCGGACACGGAGCTGCCTGGGCCGGTTGACCAGTTGCGTGAACTCCTGGCCGAGGAGATTGGCGGGCGTCCCTTCACTGAGCTGAGCGGGGTCACTTTCCATCACCGTGGGGCCGAACTGGCCGGGCATGTTCTTCTGGACACCCTGGAAGATGCCGGCTATTCAGTCGACGACTTCGATGCAGTTGGAGCCTTGACCGCCGCTGCTGTGCCACTGGCCGATGCCATGCT
Organism: Bifidobacterium asteroides; assembly: GCF_003202695.1. GTDB lineage: Bacteria > Actinomycetota > Actinomycetes > Actinomycetales > Bifidobacteriaceae > Bombiscardovia > Bombiscardovia asteroides_G. The sequence continues at coordinate 195,556 of NZ_QGLL01000009.1, read as the reverse complement.
TCATGCTGCAGCCTCGCGTGGGCAGGATCTGGACGCTTTCGTTATGGACTTCGTCTACCCCTCCATCAAAGGCCCGTCCATCAAGGGCAGACGTGTCATCCTGCTGGACGCCTGGCTGGGCCGGAAATCCTATGTGCAGACCTCATCCCTGGTCACCTTGGACAAGGACAACGAGCTCAATCTTGACTGCGGGATCATCCAGCGTCAGGGAGCGAAGACGCTGGCCATCGCTTCATTGGTGGGAGGCCGGACTGACGGCAGCATTCAGGTGGTCGATCCGGTGGACGGATCCCGGCGGCGGCTGCCTTTCATCTACGCCTACCAAGAGGATCAATTCGCCGAAGCGGCCGAAGGTTCCTCGGAGCGTTCATGAGGGAGCCCGATCCAGTGACCCGAGCGGCCATGGCGTCAGATGAGCCGATCTTCCGGCAGGTGGGGGTTGGCCCCTGGAACCAGGAACACCCCGACAGGCCATTGCCAATGGATTCGCGCTATGACCCTGAACTGCTGGATCAGGGGGATCGCCGCAACGTCCTGGACAGGTATCGCTACTGGAAGGTCGAGGCCATTCGGAACGACCTGGATCGCCGGGGCCGTCATGATCTTGAGGTGGCTGTGGAGAACTGGACCCACGACTTCAACATCGGCTCCATGGTCCGAACGGCCAACGCCTTTGCTGTCCGTCGCGTCCATATAGTGGGTCCTCACAAATGGAATCGCAAGGGCTCGCTGATGACCGAGCTCTACCAGCACGTGGTACATGATCCCGACATAGCAACCATGGCGGTCACACTGCAAGAAGAGGCAGCCAGGCAGGGGGAATCCATGCCCCGTATGATCGCTATTGACAACGTCCCCGGGGCTGTTCCCATGGAGACCTATAGCTTCCCTCGTCGGTGCCTGCTCATGTTCGGCGCTGAGGGGCCGGGCCTGTCCGAGAAGGCCTTGGAGCTGGCCGACGATGTGGTCTACATCTCCCAGTTCGGGTCCGTGCGTTCCATTAACGCCGGGGCTGCCGCCGCCGTGGCCATGCATTCCTGGATCTGTCAGCATGCCGGGGTGGCGGGTCGGTCAGGCCAGGGAACTCAGCCATGATCGTCATCGACTCACTGACCAAGCGCTTCGGGTCCCGCAAGGCGCTGAGCCACGTCTCCTTCACGGCCGAGGACGGCCAGGTGACGGGGTTGCTAGGGCCTAAAGGCGCCGGTAAGTCGACCGCTCTCCGCATCGCTCTGGGACTGGTGCGCCCTGATGCAGGCAGGGTCCTGTTCGACGGCCAGCCCTTCGTTCGGCTCGCATCGCCCATGCGTACGGCGGGCGCAGTGCTGAACCCACATAGCGCTCACTCTTCCTGCAGGGTCAAGGATTATCTGCTGGCCCTGGCAGCGACCAACGGCTTGGATCGCCAACGGGTGGGTCAGGTTTTGGATATGGTCGGTCTGCAATCGGTCACCGACAGGCGCACGGGCTCCCTTTCTCTTGAGATGGGCAGGCGGCTGGCCATCGCCGCAGCGCTACTAGGCGATCCACATAACCTGGTTCTGGATGAGCCGCTTAAGGGCCTGGATTCTGCAGGAATCAAACTAGTGAAAGACCTCTGCCGCAGCTTTGCCTCGCAAGGCAGGGCCGTTCTCCTAAGTTCCCATATGATGAGCGAAATGGCTCGAATTGCCGACGATTTGGTCATCATTGCCAGAGGACGGATCTTGGAGAGGACGACCGTGGCCCGGTTCATTGGCGAGCACTCCCATGAGTCCATCTATGCAGTGACGCCGCAGCCCGACCAATTGAAAGCCGCTCTGGCAACAGCTGCCGGAATACGCATCACCCGCCTGCCGCCAGACGAGAATTGCCCGCCCGATGCCGCCCGCTTCCGCATCCAGGGCGCGCCTCTGGCCTCGACGGCCTCTATCCTGGCCCAGGAGGGAGTGGTGCTCTATGAGTTCCAGCAGGAGCAGATCTCCTTGGAACAGGCTTATAAGGATGTCGTCCATGGAGGAAGGGGAGAGCTGCAGCGCAGGCCGGAGGCAAGGCTATGAGTGCCGACGGCGATCGTCGAGCCCGCCGCAGTAGGCGAAACATAGCTGCGAACCCTGATGACGCGATCCCACGGCATGGTTCCGCCTTTGTCTGGCTGCGTCAGACTCCAGGTTCGACCTTTCTGGGTGCGTGCCGTCAGTCCAATCGGCTGACACTTTCTGGAGCGGTCCGGGCGGAGCTGCGCAAGATGCGCTTCCAGCGCTCGACCTGGGTTCTGCTTCTGATCGTCATGCTCTTGCAGCCGTTGAGCACCATCCTGGCCGTCTGGTCGGCTCGAGGCGTGGTTGGACTCGACCGGGGGTCTGGCTGCCTACTGGCCAACCTCCTGCATACACCCATGGCCGTGAATTGGCTGGCTGGCGCTTCAGGTCTGTTCCCGGGCATGATCGTTGCCGGGATTCTGGGTGTTTTGGCCGTTACACGTGAGTTTTCGGATGCCGCCATTGAGAGCACGCTGATGGCCAATCCTCGTCGAGGCATGGTTCTGATGGCTAAGGGTCTTGCCTTGGCCTTGCTGATCTGGTTGGCGGCGCAGGTGGGCCTGCTGTTCAGCTGGATCCTTGAGACCCTGCTTCCATCAGGTAGATCTGGTCCCTTGCCTGCTGACAAGTCCGGGCTTGTCCTGATTGATCTGCTGGGCGGCCCGCTCATGCTGGCCCTTTTCGCTTTGATGGGCCTGGGTCTTGGAGCCTTGAGCCGATCCAAGGTCGGCGGGATCAGCTTGGTTCTGGGGCTGACCTTGATCCTGCCCCTGATTCTGGGATTGCTGTGGGGTCCGGGCGCTCATGCCGCAGGACTGCAGATCCTCCTGAGGCTGATGCCGGCCAGCCTTCTGGGCACTTTTCTTTCAGGCCTGAACCAGGCGACAGAGGCAGGCGGCGGATGGTGGCCCACTTGGTGGCAGGCTGGTCTGATCATGGCGGCTTGGACTGCCCTCTGCTGCGCTCTAGGAACCCTGGTTTTCAGGCGGGCCGACATCAACTGACTTTGCCTTCTGCGTGTCATAGAGCACCCATATGATAAGTGGTATGCCAACTTTTACACGTGAAGAGATCAAGCATTTGGGCGATCTGGCCCGTATTGCCTTGACCGATCAGGAGGCTGACCGCCTCAAGGGCGAGCTCAACGTGATCGCCGATTCCATCACCAAGGTCCAGGAGGTGGCTGGTGATGACGTGCCTCCCACTGCCAACCCCATCCCCCTGGAGGCCTATCTGCGTCCCGATGAGGCCGAAGAGCCATTGACCCAGGAGGCTGCGCTCTCAGGGGCGCCGGTCACCGAGTCAGGCATGTTCGTGGCTCCGCGCATTCTGGGCGAGGAGTGAGACGATGAGCGCACAGGAAGAATTGGTTAAGCAATCCGCCTCCGACATGGCCGCGCAGTTGCGGTCGGGACAGGTTTCCAGCCGTGAATTGGTTCAGGCTCATCTGGATGTGATCGAGGCTGCTGAGCCCAGCATTGATGCATTTCTGCAGGTCAGCGCCGATCAGGCCCTGGAGCAGGCCGACGCTTTCGACAAGCGCCTGGCCCGCGAAGGTGCCGAGGGGTTGTCGGAACTGGCGGGCGTTCCCATCGCCATAAAGGACATGATCGTTACCAAGGGCATTCCCACTACGGCCGCCTCCAGGATCCTCGAGGGCTGGGTGCCGCCTTACGACGCCACCGTCATCAAGAAGCTCAAGGCCGCAGGCATGCCCATTCTGGGCAAGACCAACCTGGATGAGTTCGCCCAAGGGTCCTCCACCGAGCACTCGGCCTTCAAGCCCACGCACAACCCCTGGGATACCGAGCGTGTCCCGGGAGGCTCAGGCGGCGGCTCGGCCTCGGCCGTAGGCGCTTTCGAAGCTCCGCTGGCCCTGGGCACCGACACTGGCGGGTCCATTCGCCAGCCTGGATCCCTGACTGGCACTGTGGGCGTCAAACCCACCTACGGTGGCGTCTCCAGGTTCGGGGCCATCGCCATGGCCTCCTCCCTGGATCAGATTGGTCCGGTTTCCCGATCCGTGCTGGATGCGGCTCTGCTGCAGCAGGTCATCGGCGGCCATGACAAGCGCGACTCCACTTCCATTCCCAAGCCGGTTCCTCCTTTGGCCCAGGCTGCTCGCCAGGGTCAGCGGCGCGATTTGAAAGGCCTCAAGGTGGGGCTGGTCAAGGAGCTGGGCGGCGAGGGCTACCAGCCCGGCGTGGAGGCCCGCTTCAACGAGGCCGTTTCCCTGCTGGAGTCCATGGGCGCCGAGGTGGTTCAGGTTTCCTGCCCGCACTTCCCCTACGCGCTTGCTGCTTACTACATCATCATGCCCTCCGAGGTTTCTTCAAACCTTGCCCGTTATGACGGCATGCGTTATGGTCTGCGGGTCATGCCTCCTGAAGGCGTCCCCCAGACGGCTGCCAACATGATGTCCGCCACTCGTGAGGCCGGGTTCGGCGACGAGGTCAAGCGCAGGATCATCCTGGGTATCTACGCCCTGTCCGCTGGCTATTACGATGCCTGGTACGGTTCGGCCCAGAAGGTCCGCACCCTGGTCATCCGTGACTTCGAGAAGGCTTTCGAGCAGGCCGATGTCCTGGTATCGCCCACTTCGCCGACCACGGCCTTCCGCTTTGGCGAGAAGGTGGACGACCCGCTGGCCATGTACCTGAACGACGTGGCTACCATTCCAGCCAACCTGGCCGGCACTCCGGCCATGTCGATCCCTGCCGGGCTCAGCGATGATGGACTGCCTGTCGGCTTCCAGTTCTTCGCCCCCCAGATGCGCGACGAGGTCATGTACCGGCCTGCCGCCGCTCTTGAGGCGGCCTTGGAGGAACAGTGGGGCGGGCCCATCTTCCGGAAGCTGTCCACCCCCTGGCTGGATGGCCTGGCTCAGGATTCGACCAAGTAGGCATCGGAAGGAAGCGGAATCACAATGGCTGAGAAACTTATGAAGTACGCCGATGCCGTGGCCAAGTACGACCCGGTGTTCGGCCTGGAGGTCCATGTGGAGCTCTGCACCAACACCAAGCTCTTCTGCCCGGCCCATATCGAGTTCGGCGGCGAGCCCAACACCCAGCTGACTCCGGTCTCCCTGGGCCTGCCCGGCAGCCTGCCGGTGGTCAACAAGACCGCCATCGACTATGCGGTCAAGCTTGGCCTGGCTCTGCATTGCAAGGTCAACGAGTGGAGCCAGTTCGCCAGGAAGAACTACTTCTACCCGGACATGCCCCGCGACTACCAGATCTCCCAGTATGACAAGCCTCTGAACGGCGAAGGCTATCTGGACGTGGAGCTGGATGACGGCAGCATCTTCCGTGTGCCCATCGAGCGGGCCCATGTTGAGGATGACGCGGGCAAGAACACCCATGTGGGCGGGGCCGATGGCCGCATCGAAGGTGCAGACCACTCCCTAGTGGACTACAACCGTGCTGGTGTGCCACTGGTCGAGATTGTGACCAAGCCCATAGAGGGCGCCGGGGCACGCACCCCCGAGGTGGCCGGGGCCTATGTCCGGGCCATCCGCGACATCGTCCGGGCCCTGGGCATCTCCCACGCCCGCATGGAGCAGGGCAACATGCGCGCCGATGTCAACGTCTCCCTGCATGCCGGACCGGATGCCCCTCTGGGAACTCGGTCAGAGACCAAGAACGTCAACACCTTCAAGGGCATCGAGAAGACCCTGACCTACGAGATTCGCCGTCAGGCGGCTCTGCTGGAGTCCGGCGGCGAGGTGCTGCAGGAGACCCGCCATTGGGACGAGTCCACACAGACTACGGCAGGCGGCCGTGTCAAGACCGATGCCAACGATTACCGGTACTTCCCCGACCCCGACCTGGTCATGGTCCATGTGACCAAGGACCATATTGAAGAGCTCAAGGCCCAGATGCCTGAGATGCCGCGCGAACGTCGCGCCCGTCTCAAGAAGGAGTGGGACTTCACCGACCGGCAGATGCAGGACGCGGTCAACGCCGATGCTGTGGATCTGATTGAGGATACGGTCAAATCCGGTGCCACGGCTGCCGGTGCTCGCAAGTGGTGGCTGGGCGAGATCTCCCGCGAGGCTAATGCCCGTGGGGTCAGCCTGCAGGAGTTGCCCATTTCGGCTCAGGATGTCGCCGATGTGGAACAGCTGATTGTAGACGGAAAGCTCAATGACAAGCTGGCCAAGCAAACCGTCTCCGGCGTACTGGCCGGTGAAGGCACGCCCAGCGAGGTCGTCAAGAAGCACGGCTACCAGGTGGTTTCCGACGATGGGGCTCTGGATGCCGCTGTCGATCAGGCCCTCAAGGACAACCCGGACATTGTGGCCAAGCTCAAAGGCGGCAATATGAAGCCCATGGGCGCTATTATCGGAGCGGTCATGCGGGCCACCAAGGGCCAAGCCGATGCCAAGGCGGTCAGCAAGATCGTTATGGAGCGCATAGCCCGGTCCTGAGCGCGCCCGGTCCGTCGGCCTGATCGCCTCGGGGTCGGGCAGGCGGACCCGCCCAGCCTCTCATGATTTTCCCAGGGGCAAGGGATTACAATTGATTGCCATCGCAGGGTGGCGATCATGGAGGTGACGTGATGTCTATGAGCGGCAGGGGCAACGACCGACCGCAAACGCATATCGATGGATCAGACGACATGGCGGACGGACAGCTGCCCGACAGGATCGAGATCCCCTATATCCGGGGCGAGATGTTGCACCTGCGTCCGGCGGTCATCGCCGATCTGACGGCAATGGACCAGTTGGAGGCCTTCTACAATTCCACCGGCATCACCGGCAAGGGGCCTAATGCCGAACGGGCCGTGGTCAACGCCTGGGTGCGACGGTCAGTGGCCTGGTCCAAGGGTTTGGCTGCCCGCGATTCGGGCGTGGGCGATCCCGAGTCCCGCCGCACACTGGCCTGGGCCATGGTCACTGATGCTGACACCGACCAGGACGGCTCGCCTGACGCTGATGCCACTAAGGGGGTCATCGGCATGATCTTCCTGATCGACGTGGACGGCTGGTCTCGCTCGGCCAGGATCCAGGTGGTCCTGGGGCGGCACTTCCGGGGGCGGGGGTACTCCCGCGACGCCATGCCCAGAATTATGACTTATGGGTACGCTGCTGCTCCTACGGGCTTGGGCCTGCATCGGATCTGGGTGGCTGTGCCAGAGAAAAACACACGGTCAATCTCCGTCTACCAGTCCCTGGGCTTCATGATCTCGGGAACCTCCCGTGATGCGCTCTGGGATGCCGAGAATGGCAAGTATCAGGATCAGATCGTCATGGACGCACTGGTCGATGAATATGATCCCATACGCTCTTTGAATGCCTTCGGCATGCATGTCATCCGCGACAATCCCGGCGTGGCTGAGGCCCTTGTCGCACACGGCTACGCTGCGGATGGGGAAGGCGTCATAAGCGAATCCGAACCTGGGGGGTCCGTCCCGGCATTGCAGGACACGCAGGTGCCAGGCGACCAGGCCAATCCAGACAGGGATGGCGGTTCGCGTTCAGGAAAATCTGCTGAAGAGCAGGCGGGGTCCGACAGCAATAATCATGGGAAGGCGGGCCTTGGTCAGACGGACTCTGAGACAGCGCAGGAGGAATCAGGCTCTGCAGGATCGGTTGTTGAGCAGTCTGGCGAGGAGCATACAGCGTCGGATTGGGCCTATGGGTCGGCTGAGTCCAAGCGTTCCAAGCGCGCCTGGTGGCGTACGCTTGGCCATGGCCGTGATCGCGCGAATGGAGGTAGCTGATGAGTGCCGAGGATCTCGACAACTACGAGACCAATGCCGAACTGGCTCTGTACCGCGAGTACCGGGATGTAATCAAGCTGTTCACCTACGTGGTCGAAACCGAGCGGCGGTTCTACCTGGCCAATAAGGTGGATTTCAATGTCCGATCCGCTGGGCAGGACGTCTACTTTGACGTTCGGCTGACCGATGCCTGGGTCTGGGACGTCTACCGGTCCAGCAGGTTCGTCAAGAACGTCCGCATCGTCACCTTCAAGGACGTCAATGTGGAGGAAGTGCAAAAGACAGACATCGACATCCCTGACTCGCTGGGCTAAACAGCGCGCAAGGGCCAGCATCATCACGTTTATTCCACGCAATGGCGGGAATTCGTGTGGGAAGTTCCTCGTCAGTCTCCGGCCGGGGACGATCCGGGTACAGTGGTGATGATTTCATACGGTTTTCAGGAGGTTGGCATGGAGCGCAAGCAGTCCGTGATCGTCATCGGCGGAGGGCCCGCCGGCTTGACGGCGGCATGGGAACTGGTCAAGGACGGCGGCGACGAGCATTATGACGTCACCGTGCTGGAGGCCACTGATGCCTTTGGCGGCATTTCCCGCACGGTTCGGCACAACGGCAACCGCATGGACATCGGCGGCCACCGGTTCTTCTCCAAGGATGACCGGATCATGGACTGGTGGAAGGAGGTCCTGCCTCTGCAGGGAGCGCCCTCCTATGACGATAAAAAACTCGGTCGCCATCACGATCTGGAGCCCGGCGGCCCCGACCCGGAGAAGACCGACAGGGTCATGCTCAAACGGCACCGCGTCTCCAGAATCTACTGGAACCACCACTTCTTCGACTATCCCATCTCTTTGACGGTCAACACCCTCAGGGCCCTGGGCTTCAAGCTGACTATGCAGGCCGGGTTCAGCTATCTGAAGTCCGTCGTCCACAAGCTGCCTGAAGACAATCTGGAGAACTTCTATATCAACCGCTTCGGCCGCAAGCTCTACTCCATGTTCTTCGAGGGCTACACCGAAAAGCTCTGGGGACGCCATCCTCGCGAGATCAGTGCTGACTGGGGTGCCCAGCGGGTCAAGGGGCTCAGCATCATGGGCGTGCTCAAGAACGCCTTCCAAAAGCTTCTGCCCAAGAAGCGCGACGCTCATCAGGTCGAGACCAGCCTTATTGAAGAGTTCTGGTATCCCAAGCTGGGTCCAGGGCAGCTCTGGGAGACTGTGGAGCGTCGCAATGTGGAGCATGGAGTCCATGTGATCACTGATGCCCGCGTGGTCGGGCTGACCCAGAGCGATGGCCGCATGACCGGCGTGATCTACCGCAACGCCGATGGCAGGGAGGTGACCTTGCAGGCCGATCAGATCATCTCCTCCATGCCCATCAAGGATCTGGTGGAGGCCATCGCCCATGAGGAGCCTTCCACCGATAAGGAAATGGTCAGGGTGGCTCAGGGCCTGCCCTACCGCGACTTCGTGACCGTTGGCCTGCTGGTCCGCCACCTGCGCATCCGCAACACCACCTCGATCAAGACCCTGGGCGATCCGCCCATTGTGCCCGACTGCTGGATCTATGTGCAGGACCCCGGCTACAAGATGGGCCGTATCCAGATCTTCAACAACTGGAGTCCCTATATGGTCAAGAACGTGGATGGCACCGTTTGGATCGGTCTGGAGTACTTCTGCGAGGAAGGCGATGACTTCTGGAGCATGAGCGATGAGCAGACCACTGAATTCGCCATCAAGGAGCTCACGAGGATGGGTATCATCAACGGTCCTGCCGATGTGCTGGACTCGCACCGAGAGCGGGTGGTCAAGGCCTACCCGGCCTACTTCGACACCTACGCCCAAATGCCGGAGCTGGTCAAATGGCTGGACTCCTTCGGCAACCTCTACTGCGTAGGCCGCAACGGGCAGCACCATTACAACAACCAGGACCACTCCATGGCCACGTCCATGGAAGCCGTGGCCAACATCAAATCGGGGCGTGCCGATAAGACCAATGTCTGGAACGTCAACACCGAGAAGTCCTATCACGAGGAGAAGTAGCCGGGGCCCAAGTCTTCATTTGATTTCAAGCCCTCGGCCATGTGGTTCGGGGGCTTTGCCTTTACGACAGGGCGATGGCCGGCGCTTTCAAGGGCAGGCCGAGAAGCTGCGAGAAGAAGGCCACGCTTTCGCGGACACGTTGGCGGACGATCTCTCTGATCTGCGGGTGGCCGGCGGCTCCTCTGCCGTTGCTGACGATGGATGAAAGACCGTCGGCCATCAGCCAGGCTACGGTACGGGTGTCTGCTGTCCGTGTCAGCGTGGTCTGCGGCAGGTCGCCCCGATCCAGCCAGCGATCCAGGGCCTTGGTCAGAGGATCGATGATCTGCTTGACGAAGCCCTCCATCACACTGCTGTTGGTGCTCAGGTAGTTGTACCAGTTGGCCTTGTCCGCAAAGATGACATCCATCTTCCAGATGGCCCTTATCAGATGCGGGCATATCTCATTCAGCGCCTCTTGAACACTTAGCTCAGGGTTCTGCAGAATGTCGACCACATGGTCCACATAGGAGGCTAGGTAGGTGCGTACGCAGGCGTCTATCAGATCGTCTTTAGAGTTGAAATAGTAATAAAAAACGCTCATTCCTACGCCCCTGCCGTGGTTCATGGCGTGGATCACGTCGCGTAGGGAGGTTTTTGCGGCGCCTTTCCGGTCGAAGACCCGCATGGCCGTAGTCACGAATTCGCTCCGTCGTTGTTCACGCAGAGATGATCGGTCATTCATACGCCCAGTGTAGAGGTTTGCCTATGAATTTTGGACACGCAGGCCGGTTCTTGCACCGGTCGTGCGCTCGTTGTAGGCTTGTGGAAGTTCGATAAGCCGAGTCGGCATCGGATTTTCATGAGCGGCACCCCCGCAATATTCTCAAGCTATTTGCCTAGCCTAATTGGGCATAGCGAAGGAAAGGCATTATAACAGTGGCAACAAGCCAAGATATTCATTCCATGAAGCTGCCCGAACTCAAGGAATTGGCCCGGCAGCTGGGGTTGCGTGGCATTTCCGGCATGCGCAAGCCGGTTCTGATCGAAACGATCGAGGCGGCCCGTTCAGGCGGCGAGGCACCCGAGGGTGTGACCGTAGGCAAGCCAAAGGCTGCAACCGCCGTGGCTAAGAGGAGCCAGGCCACCGATCAGCAACCGACAGGAGCTGACAGGGGCCAGGCCGGGCAGGATACGAAACCCTCCGCTCAAGACGCACAGAAGTCCACAACCACTGGGTCCGAGGATGAGCGTCCCGTTGGAGATCTTTTTGAAGTTCTGGGCATTGACGACCACAAGAACGACCGCTCAGAGCGTCGGAACCGATTCCCCCGTACTGTAGCCGACGACGAGAACGTGGTCATATCCCGTCGTCGTCACCGCAGCATGGATTCATCCCGCAGCTCCCACGCCAGTCATGGCCGGAGTGAGCGTGAGCGTAGTGAAGAGCGCGGCGGCTCTGGTTCCGGTTCAGTGCGCAATTTGGACGACATTCTGGCAGCTCTGCCCTCACGGAATGACCGGCCCCGCCGCCGGAGCTACGAGGATCGCGGCGAGGATGGGCGCGACTACCGTCATAACGGCTATGATCGCCGAAACCGGGGCGATCACAATGACCGCAACGATCGTAACGACCGGCGCAACCGCAACAACCACCGCAATAGCGTCCGGGATCGTGACTATGAGCCTAGGGAGAGCTTCAAGCCCGAGGATCTGGTCCCCGTAGCCGGCATCGTGGATGTGCTGGATTCCTACGCCTTCGTGCGCACCTCAGGCTACCTGCCAGGACCCAACGACGTCTACATCTCCATGGGCCAGGTCAAGAAGTACGGCCTGCGTAAGGGCGATGCCGTGCATGGCTCCATTCGTCCGCCGCGGGAGGGCGAGCACCGCAATCAGCGGCAGAAGTTCGTTCCTCTTCAAGCCATCGACACCATCAATGGCTTTAGTGTTGAAGAAGCTGCCGGTCGGCCCCATTTCAATAAGCTGACCCCTCTCTATCCGCAGGAGCGCATGCGGATGGAGACCCAGCCCAAGAACATCACTGGTCGTCTGATCGACATTGTCGCTCCCATTGGCAAGGGTCAGCGCGGTCTGATCGTTTCGCCGCCCAAGGCCGGCAAGACCCTGACCCTGCAGTCCATCGCCAACTCCATCACCGCTAACAACCCCGAGGTGCATCTGATGGTGGTCCTAGTGGATGAGCGGCCTGAAGAGGTCACTGACATGGAGCGCACTGTCCAAGGCGAGGTCATTTCCTCCACCTTCGACCGGCCCGCGAGCGATCACACCACTGTGGCTGAGCTGGCCATCGAACGGGCCAAGCGCCTGGTGGAGCTGGGGCAGGATGTAGTGGTCCTGCTGGACTCCATGACCCGTCTGGCTCGCGCCTACAACATCTCGGCTCCTGCCTCCGGACGCATCCTTTCCGGCGGCGTGGACGCGCAGGCGCTCTATCCGCCCAAGCGCTTCTTCGGTGCTGCACGCAACATCGAGAACGGCGGGTCCCTGACCATCATCTCATCGGCCCTGGTGGAGACCGGGTCCAAGATGGACGAGGTCATCTTCGAGGAATTCAAGGGCACCGGCAATATGGAGCTGAGGTTGACCAGGGATCTGGCTGATAAGCGCATGTTCCCCGCCATCGACATCAATGCATCCGGAACCAGACGCGAGGAGCTGATCACCGCACCCGAGGAGCTGGCTGTGGTCTATCGTCTGCGTCGCCTCCTGGGCGGCATGGAAACCGAGCAGGCTTACCAGACCCTGGTGCCTAGGCTGAAGAAGACCGCAACCAACCGAGACTTCCTGGCGGCCATCAACCAGTCCATGCTTGCTCAGAAGTGACTCGGGTCTGAGGCCTGATACGTTTATTGGACCCCATTCGCGATTCGGTTCGTGGATGGGGCCCAATGCATATGCGGTGGTGCGTGACAGTCACCTTGGTGCATTGGATCCATCTGGACCTTGTAGCTTTCTCATGCAACCAATGGCGGATCCGTGGCCGGCAGACCGGCTATAACCAGCAGAATCATGCCTGTGCTGCCGGTCAAGGAGTGGATGGCTAACTAGTTGTAAGTAAGGCAGGGTCTGCTTTTCCGATCCGCATCGACAAGACTCCCTCTGATGCCGGTATTCACTCGAGCGCACAATGTCGAACTCCATCATGGGCCAGGTCGTCGAAGCTGTAAGGGCCGGATTAAACTGGTTCTCCATGGGCAAAACGAACATAGAGGAAACGGTGATCGATGACCAGGTGCAGGGCGATGGTCCCCAGGCAGACGCTGCCCGTCAGGTGGCAGAGCTGCGTACTGATGTAGACACCATTGATGCCGCCATTGTCACCATGCTGGCGGAGCGGTTCCGGGTTACGCGCCGCATCGGTCTGCTCAAGGCTCGAGCGGGATTCGCCTCGGCGGATTTGCAGCGGGAGGCTGCCCAGGTGGCGACCTTGCGGGGTAAGGCAGAGGATTGCGGGCTGGATCCTGACCTGGCTGAGGCTTATTTGCATTTGGTGGCCGATGCCGCCAAGCGTGGTCACGAGCGACTGGCCAGTCAGGCCAGCTCCTGCTGAGAGTCGCATCAGAGACAATGGTCAACGGCATGGTTGGCTTCTTATACCGCTGGCTACAATATTGACGATGAGGAGAGACCGCCCTGTCTGTAAATACCTAGGAATCCTCCTCTGTAAAGCGTCGGGCAGAGTCGTGCCTGCCGTCTGATGATACTGCGCTCTAGAGAAGTCGCGGAGATGGTGACCTAGTATCCGCCCGCAGATGGGTTATCGGCTGGGTCAGCAGTCACCGCCTATTAGACGATTGTGCTGATTATGGCAGTGCAATCGGCCTTACGGATAAATAACCGGGGTGGTCCTTATCGCTGATCCACCCCGGCTGTATTGGAGATTGTGAATCTTACTTGCGAGGCTTCTTGGCAGGGGGCTCGCCCAGTTGGCTAGCGGCTACCCGGATGCCGTACTCATCGTCGGTCGCCCCAGGTGACTCGGACTCTGCTGCTTCCTCGACCAAATTCAGATCCCCGGTGACCCTGCCTGCTTCTGCTATATCGTCCAGAGCAGCCTTCACGGTTTCCAGGCCCTCCGGCGCCACGCTGAGGGAGGCGGAGAGGATGGGGGTCTTCATGGAGACCTTGGCCTCGGACTTGATGCGGCGCAGTGAGGCCAAGGCTCTGCCTGCCCAGGTTAGAAGATCCGGATCCTGGCCCTGGGCAGCTGCCTGGTAATCTTCTGAACGAGGCCAGGAGGCCCGGTGAACCGACCCTTCCCCCTGGTGCATCCACTGCCATGCCTCCTCAGTGGCGAAGGGCAGGAAGGGGGCCAGGAGACGATCGAGAGCGTCCAGGACCAGTCCCAGGGTCGTGCGGGCGCTGAGCACCTGGGCCTGGTCAGGGGTCCTGCCGGTGGCATCCGCAGTTCCGTAAGCACGGTTCTTAGCCAGCTCAATGTAGTTGTCGCAGAAGTCCCAGAAGAAGGATTCGGTCGCCTCCAGGGCCTTGGAGTGCTCGTAGGCTTCGAGGGCCTTGGTTGCCTGGTCGATCACCTGTGCAAGGTTGGCCAGGACCGCGCGATCCAGCGGGACCGTTACGTCAGCGGGGTTCCAGGTGACCTCTGCTGCCAGGGCGACCTTATGGCTCTCGTCCTCCCGCCCGATGGCCAGGGCGAACTTGGCAGCGTTGAGGAGCTTGACGGCCAGACGGCGACCGATCTTCATCTGTCCCTCGTCGTAGGTGGCATCCAGACCCAGCCGTGCGCAGGATGCCCAGTAGCGCACGGCATCGGCGCCATACTTCTTGATGGGTTCGTCGGGCACTACCACGTTGCCCTTGGATTTGCTCATCTTCTTGTGGTCCGGGTCCAGGATCCATCCGGACAAGGTGGCATCGCTCCAGGGCAGGCAGCCATTCTCAAGGTGGGCTCGGTCTATGGAGCTGAAGAGCCATGTGCGGATGATGTCCTGCCCCTGGGGACGCAGATCCATGGGGAAGGTGGCCTTGAAGAGGGCCTGATCCTCCTCGCTCGGTTCGGCCCAGTGGGTTACGATTTGAGGAGTCAGGGAGCTGGTGGCCCAGGTGTCCATGATGTCCTTTTCGGCTGTGAATCCGCCGGGCTGGTCACGCTGGGATTCCTCGAAGCCCTCGGGCACGTCGGTGCTGGGATCAATGGGGAGCCTGTCCTCGGCCGGGGTGATGGGATGGACGTAGTCGGTCTCGCCGTTCTCCCTGACCGGGTACCAGAGGGGGAAGGGGACGCCGAAGAAGCGTTGCCGGGAGATCAGCCAGTCGCCGTTCAGCCCCTCGACCCAGTTGTTGTAGCGCACCCGCATGAAGTCCGGATGGAAGTTGAGCTCCTCGCCCCGCCCCAGCAGCTCCTTGTTGAGTTTCTGGTCGGTGCCGCCATTGCGCAGGTACCATTGACGGGAGGTGACGATCTCCAGTGGCTTGTCGCCCTTCTCGTAGAAGTTGGTCATGCGCTTGGTGGGCTTGGGCTCTCCGTCCAGGTCGCCGGACTCGCGCAGTGCGTCCACGATGACCTTACGGGCTGAGAAGGTGGTCTTGCCCTCGGTCTGCTCGAAGATTTTCCGTCCGCCTTCATCGGTGATCCAATCCGGCACGTCCATGACGATTCGTCCATTGCGCTGGATGATGGACCTGGTGGGCAGGTTCAGATCCCGCCACCACTGCACGTCGGTCACGTCGCCGAAGGTGCAGCACATGGCAATGCCGGCGCCCTTGTCCATCTCAGCGGCTGGATGGGCCAGAATGGGCACCTCCACCTTGAACAGAGGGGAGTAGACCTTCTGACCGAAGTACTTTTGGTAGCGCTTGTCGTCTGGATGGGCGATCAGGGCGCCACAGGCCGCCAGCAGCTCAGGCCTGGTAGTCTCGATGTAGATAGGGCTGCCGTCCGCGAATCGGAAGGCCACCCGATGGTAGAAGCCGTCGTACTCGCGCGACTCCAGTTCAGCCTGGGCCACGGCGGTCTGGAAGGTCACGTCCCAGAGCCCGGGGGCCTCCTTCTGATAGGCCTCGCCCCGGGCCAGGTTCCGCAGGAAGGCCTTCTGCGCTACACGGCGGGGATGCTCGCCAATGGTGTGGTAGGTCTGCGACCAGTCCACCGACAGCCCCAGCGACCGCCAGAGCCGCTCGAAGAGCTTCTCGTCCTCAGCGGTCAGCTCCTCACATAGCTCGATGAAGTTCTGCCGGGAGACGGGCACCTGGTCCTTGGCGCTGATCTTCTTGCCCTTGGTCCCGTGGAAGGGGGGCTTGAAGTCCGGATCATACTTGAGCGAGGTGTCTACGCGAACCCCGTAATAGTTCTGGACCCGCCGCTCGGTAGGCAGACCGTTGTCGTCCCAGCCCATGGGGTAGAAGACGTCGTATCCCTGCATCCGCTTGAACCGGGCGATCACGTCGGTATGGGTGTACGAGAAGACGTGCCCCACATGCAAGTGTCCCGAAACCGTGGGCGGTGGGGTGTCGATGGAGTAGACGCCGGAGCGCTCGCGGGTATTACGGAAGCGGTAGACGCCGGACTCGTCCCAGTCGCGGCACCACTTTTCCTCCAGGCCATCCACGCTCACCCTGTCAGGCAGGGGGGTCAGATGGGCATTGACGATTCCTTGGTGTTCAGCAGACATACCAGCATTTTATGGACGAACAGTGACAAGGGGCTCCGGCCTTTTCACCCCTGGACGCGCAGGTTCCACAGGGGCAGATAGCGGTCCAGCAGAGAGCTGGGCATGCCTTGGAGTCGGGGGGCCTTAAGGACCAGGGGCGTACGCTGATAGAGCCAGTCGCTGGGGGAGAGGTCGCTGACCTGTCGGGCGAAGGCCCGCAGTCGCTCGGCATAGACGTTCTGGTCGGTGCTGGCCGTCACCTGCTTCCAGGAGCTCTGAATATCGACGTTGTCAAAGAGCATGATGGAGTCGGGGTCGGCGAAGCGGTCGATTTCGTCATTGTCCATGACCAGCAGGGTCATGTCGTAGTCGCGGCGGTTGAGCACTTGGTCGCGGAAGGCGGGCTGGTCCACCATGGAGACCTGGCTGGGGAGGCCTACTGCCTTGAGCTGCGTACGAATCAGCTCGCCCACCTGGCTGCCGAATTCGCGGGAATAGACCAGACGCAGACCGCCATGGAAGAAGGACGGACGGTAATAGGAGGACCGATGAACCGCCTGGGCCTGGTCGAAGGGGAAGGCCTGCAGACCAGGATCATAGCCGGGGCTCAGCTGATTGAGCGGCCCGCCCAGCGCTTTGGCTGCGCCTCCTTCCAGCTTGGCCAGTGCTTCACGGTCCAGGGCATAGCGGACTGCCTCGCGTACATGCTGGTCGGACAGTGCGCTGGATGCCTTGTTGTTGAAGATCAAGACCACATTATCTGTGCTGGGTGTGGCGGTTGATGCCTTGCCGGCCTGCCTGGCGGTGTCCGGATCCATGTCCACTACAGCGTCCAGGCGTCCCTGGTCCAGATCCTTGACGGTTTGCTGCGGGCTGCCGGTATAGCTGAAGATCACCTTGCGAATGGCAGCCTTGTCCGGGCCTCGATAGGACTGGTTGGCAGTCAGGGTCAGACTGGCGCCCGGCTGCCAATCAGCAACTTGGTAGGGGCCGGAACCGGCTGATTGAGTAGAGTAGTTGACCCTCGCCTGGCGGTCGTAGACAATGCCTGCACGACCGCTCAGGGCAGTCAGCAACCTGACGTTCGGGCTCTTCAATCCGATTACCAGTGTCGCCTCATCGGGGTCGGTTACTTTGGCCAGTCCGTCCAGGTCACGATAACCCTGGTACTGGTGGTCGATGATCTGATGCAAGGACCAGAGGGCGTCCTCCGAGGTCAGGCGGCGTCCATCGGCGAAGCGGGCATCCTTGCGCAGATGGAAGGTATAGAGCAGTCCGTTTGCGGAGACTTCCCAGTTCTGAGCTAGACCGGGCGTCGGCCGGCCCTGTGCGTCGGGCCTGGTCAGGGTCTGATAGACGTTGCCCATCAGGGCCTGGTCAGTGGATCGTCCGGGTTCGGTGCGGATATCCAGTGAGACGGGGGCCTGCCTGGCCCGGATGCGTACGACCTGGCCCGGACCTTCCTGGTTCCACGGCAGCCGCCACCCTCCTTGGCCTGTCACCAGGGGCCAGGCCATGTAGGTGCCTGCGGTCAGCACTGCCAGTACCAGGAGAAATACGATTCCGGATCTGATTTGCTTGTGTCTGCCGCGTGCCATGGTTTTGATTCTACCGGGAGGCCGGTCCGGACAGGAGCTCGGCGCTGGGACATGTTTCGGCCAGGGGGCAGTGGAGGCAGTCGGGCTTGCGGGCGTGGCAGGTGGCTCGGCCGTGGAGGATCAGCCTGTGCGACAGATTGGTCCAGTCCTCGGGCGGGAAGCAGTCGCAGATCTCATGCTCGATCTTGACCGGATCGGGGTGGGTGCTGCGCCAGTCGGTCCGCCAGCGCAGTCGGCCGGTGACCCGAGTGACGTGGGTGTCCACCGGGAATCCGGGGATATTGAAAGCGTTGCCGAGGACCACGTTGGCGGTCTTGCGCCCTACCCCGGGCAGACTGGTCAGCTCCTCCATGGTCTGGGGTACCTCGCCGCCGTAGTCTTCTGTCAGCATCAGGGAGAGTCCTGACAGGTGGCGGGCTTTGGCGTGGTAGAAGCCCACCGGGTGGATTATGGCCTCCAGATCGGTCGGCTGGGCCTGGGCCATGGCTGCGGGATCAGGGTAGCGCTCAAAGAGTTCGGGGGTCACCGAGTTGACCCGCTTATCGGTGGTCTGGGCGCTCAGAACCGTGGCCACTAGTAGCTCGAAGGGGTTGCGGAAGTGCAGGGCACATACTGCCTCGGGAAAGACCTGGCAGAGGATGCGGTACTCCTCGTGCATGCGGGCCAGACGCCGGGCCCTGCTTTCCCTGCCCTGGGGGCGCTTTCGGTTTGATGATGCATCAGTCACTATGATCGGTTTTCTTCTTCGTAGGTTCCTTGGGTCGCTCGGCCTGGCTGTTCTCTTGCTCGGCTAGGTCTGGGTCGGTCCCGGCATCCGGCGTGGGCTTGGGGACGGAGGTTGTCCTTGCCGGGGAGGGCGGGTCGAACCGGTAGCCCACATTGCGGACCGTGCCGATCAGGTGCTCGTGCTCACTGCCCAGCTTGGCCCTGAGCCGCCGCACATGCACGTCCACAGTTCTAGTGCCGCCGTAATAGTCATAGCCCCAGACTTCCTGGAGGAGCTGCGCCCTGGTGAAGACCCTGCCGGGATGCAGAACAAGGTATTTGAGCAGCTCGAACTCCTTGTAAGCCAGGTTGATGGGACGACCATGGATTCGGGCTGTGTAGCTTTCGGTATCCACGACCAGATCGCCCGAGCGAACCTGACCGCTGGGCACCTGCTCCTCGGCTTCCTCTGGATGGGCATCCGGCTTGCGTGTCGGGGTCGCGCGCTGGCAGATCAGACGCAGCCGGGCCTCGACCTCGGCTGGAGATGCGGACTGAATGATTACGTCAGCCACGCCCCAGCTGGCATTGACCACAGTGAAGCCGCCTTCGCTCAGAATCAGGATGATGGGCGTGGACAGACCGGAGGCTCGGGTTAGGTTGCAGAGGGTCTTGGCCTCGGCCAGGTCGTCGCTGGCATCGATCAGCAGCACCGTGTCCTCGGGCATCCTTACCAGAGAGGCGGCGTCCAGGGGCAGAACGCGCACTCGATGGGAGAGCAGGGCCAAGGCTGGCAGAACCGATGCCGGGTCCTCGGCGCAGGTCATCAAGGTCAGATCCGTCACGGGGGTACCTTCTTCCCTGTCCGTTCGTCCATACCGGGAGTGGATTCGTTGAACAGTCGTCATCATTGTACAATCGGCCCGTCACCGGGGCTCTGAGTTCACAGGATGGCCTTGGCCTAGGATGTGACGTATGGCTCCCCGACGGGGACAGGCAGGAGGACCCATGGCGCAGACCGCACAAGAAACACGGGATGGGCGCGCGCCCGCGCTGACGCAGATGCTGGCCTTGGCGGCCTTGATTCTGCCGGGCACAGCGGCGGGCTTGCTGGCGGAGCCTCGGATCGGTCGATGGGTGCAGGCCGTCCTGGTTCTGGGGCTGGCATTGGCCCTGGTGGCCTCCTGGCCCCTGGTGGGCCGGGGCATTCGACCCGCTCCCGACCGGGCCATGTTCGGTCTGCTGACCTTGATCTGCCTAGTGCCGGCCTTGGTCGTGCAGGGACCTGGCGCCTTCGCTGTCTGGCTGTCGACTGCGGCATTCCTGCTGGCTCTCCTGGCTGTTTTCATGTTCGTTCGGCAGATGCTGCGGCGGGACAGGCGGATGGTCATCCGAGGCATTTCTGCAACCGCCATGGGCGGGGTCACTGCTGTCGCCGCATCGGGATGGATCTTCCTGCCAGAGCTGATCAGGGGATTGCAATCTGACCCGATATCGATCCTGGTGGTGCTTGTGGCCTTGTTGCTGCTGCTCGGGCTCATGACTGCGGGCCATCGCTGGGCCCAGGAAGCAGCTGATCGGCGTGGGGCCATTGGTCTGGCGCTGATGTCGATCCTTCTGGCTGGAGCCGGCGTGGTGCTGGCCGCCTTGGTCCTCCAGACGACGATCTGAGCTAGGCATTCATCAGGTGATCCAGAAGGATCTGGATACCCATGACTATTAGCATGATGCCGCCGGCGATTCTGGCCGGCTTGCGCCAGCGTGAGCCGACGGCGTATCCGATGCGCAGCCCCACTACGGAGGCCGCAGCAGTCACCAGCCCGATGACCAGCGCGGACAGCCAGACGTTGATGCCCAGCAGGGCCAGGCCCGCACCCACGCCGAATGAATCGATGCTGGTGGCTATGGCCGCAGGAAGCATTCGCCGCCAAGAGAAGCTATCTTCTTCGTTCGCTTCCTCTTCCTTGCCGTAGACGCCCTCGCGGATCATATTGACCCCGATTGCCGACAGGATGCCGAAGATAATCCAATGATCCACGGCGGCCAGGGAGTCCTGCAGCATGGAGGCTGCGAAGTAGCCAAGCAGGGGCAGCAGAGTCTGGAACCCGCCGAACCAAAGTCCGACCAGCCAATGATGGCGGGCCCGCAGTCGGTCCACGGACAGTCCTTTGCTGATGGAGACCGCAAAAGCGTCAGAAGATACACCTAAGGCAATAAACAGCAATCTGAAGAACACGGCATTCCTTGAAAGGGTTCATCCCTGGAGGGATGGGCCTCGACCAGGTCTCCTCAAACCCGCCTACGCCTCGGGAGCGTCCAGCGCGGAACTGCCGATTGGAGTCGGCTTTGAATTCGTTGAATGCCGTTCACATGCTACGCCATGACAATATAGGCTTAGATTTTACCTGTCAGCGCTGGAACGATCAAGCATGACAGGATATCGAATCGGCCTTTTAATGTGCCATGGGTCACAATCAGGCTGCTCTCTGCCGCGTGGACGGCGCTACTTGTCCTGGTAGGTGACGGCGTAGAACTCGCCGTTCTGGAAGCGTGCCATGTACACATCGCTGACCTTGCGTATGCCCTGCTTGGCCAGCTGCTCGTCAAGCCAGTGCTCGTCCCGTCCCATGGCGTCAAGTACATCGGGATTGACCCGCCCATCCATGACCACCGGATAGCGCACGTCCTTGTCGCCCTCGGAGATGATGGTCAGGCTGCCGTTCTGCTCGACAATGCCCCGCTTGACGTCGCGGATGTCGTTGATGCCTTTGGTTCGCAGCTTGAAGTCCACCTCCTTGGCCGTCAGATTGACCTTGAGACAGTTTTGGACCAGCAGCTTGCCGTTTTTGATGATGGTGACCGGTTCGCCGTCGATGTACTTGCCCACTGCATGGATGTGGGTCTTGGCGTATCGAGTGATGAGGATCAGTGCCGCCCATATCAGCAGGATGACGATGTACTGGGCCATGGAGATGCTGTCGCTGTATATGACCCCGCCGATGATGCCGCCCAGGACGTAGTTCTGCAGCTGGTCCATGGGCGAGGTGGGCGCCAGGTTCCCCTTGCCGGTCACATTGATGAGCAGAGTGATGAAGAGCAGCCCGACGATCAGCTTCAGAGCCACGTTGACGTAGAAATTGATATCCATGGGTCACTCTCCGATCACGGTGATGTCTGGGCGGTACAGGTCGGCGCGCTGCAGCAGGAATTCGGAGCCTGAGCTGTTGAATACCAGGGTGTAGTAGCCCTTGGGAGTCTTGATGATCATGTCGTTGTTGCGCGAGGTGTCGTTGATGCTGATTTGCTCAGGTTTGACCTTGAGCTTGGCTGCGGACTTGTCGATGACCGTGGTCAGCTGTCCGCTCTGCAGACTGGCTGTGCGCAGATTGGTGTAGTCGCTGTACTGGATGGCCGCCGCCAGCAGTAGCAGGGTGGCCAGGATGATGGACAGATCCTTGTACTTATGGTTCCAGCGGTGGCGGGAGTACATGAACAGGAAGAAGAGGAAGGCCAGGGCCAGAACGACGACCACGATGATCCTGATCATGGTCCAGTTGGTCTGACCGCCCTTGAGGTATTGGTACGTATAGAAAGTCATAGCCGCTCCTGCCGTTGCGCGCGCACCAGCAATTTGCAATCGTAGACGGCCGGACGCGTTTTGGGAGGATTTGAGCATGCAAAACCCCGGTTCGGGCGGTGGTTGGGCCCTTGCCGGGGTGGTTGCGCCGACTGGTCGGCCTTGAAAAGTCAGTGCTGGGCGGCCAAGCGCTCGCGTGCAGCCTTGATCTGGGTCTCGGCAGCCTCGGCATTGGTCCAGTAGTCGCCGGGCATGACCTCCTTGCCTGGTTCCAGAGCCTTGTACTGTTCGAAGAAGTGCTTGATCTCCTGCTTGTGGAAGTCGGAGACGTCATCGATGTCCTTGATGTCATCGTAGCGGACGTCAGCAGGCACGCAGAGGACCTTGTCGTCCCCGCCGGCCTCGTCGACCATGTGATAGAGACCTACGGCGCGGCATTCGACGATGCAGCCCGGGAAGACCGAATCGGGAATCATGACCAGGGCATCCAGGGGATCGCCGTCCTCGCCCAGGGTCCCGTCGATGTAGCCGTAGTCGTCGGGGTAGCCCATGGAGGTGAAGAGGGTGCGGTCCAGCCTGATATGGCCGCTGTCGTGGTCCATCTCATACTTGTTGCGGGAGCCCCGGGGAATCTCGACCAGCACGTCGAATGTCTCTGCCATTGTCCTGTCTCCTTCTCGGTCTGGACAGCATAGGAATGTCTCATACACAGCATAACCGTCCCGCGGCACATTCCGGCAATAGGGCTAGAGCCATCTGGAAGGGCGGGGCTCTGCCTGAGGAGCATCGCTGGGCATGGCAGCTGGTAGTGACTGTCGAGCAGCCGGAGTTTGGGATCATCCTGGACTGTGGAAAAGTCCGCTGGAAGGGCACCGTTTGTCAAGTTGACCAGTCAGTCGGCCCTCGATCGCCGCACTCCTACATCGAAGCCCAGAACCGGCAAATCCTGGATCTGCGTGATTCCGCTACCGGGCTCTGGAAAAGAATGGGCGCATCCTGATTCATCATGGACGGATCATGGCTGGTTCGGATATCCATGGCGGTCCCCTGTTCACGATGACCGAAGCCCCGGCAGATCTGGTCAAGGTGGTGGCCACGCCGCGATATCTGGCCTTGGTCAGTGCCGCAGGCGGCCGCCCGGTCAGCTGCTTGATGGATTGTCAGCCCCATGCTTGAGTTCAGCGATTGTACCAAAGATGGCTTTCCTGCATCTTGCAGCTAATCTTCAGCGTCGATGTCCCGTCTGATCACGTTATCAGAGCAGTTATGGATGTGATCGTCTGGTTTCCTGGATACAATCGACCTCGTGAAATATCGGCCAAGGATGGCGGCGGAGAAGGTTGGCAATGGCGAAGGAAAACACCGAAAGCTCTAAAGATGGCAGAAAAGCTTTGATGGTGGTGCTGAATCAGGCTGTGCGAATTCCAGGGATGAAAGTGGATCGTGAGCGGTTTCTGCGTGAGCAGTTCGCCAGTGCTCCACCGCAGGTCATTGACGACATAGTGAAGAGGGGCCCAGTGGCCGCCGGTTGCGATCGGAAGATTCTTCTTAAGATGGCGCGGCAAATCGTGCTGAAACGAACGGGGCAATCCGCTGGTGCATCTTTCTTGGCTGGAGTGCCGGGTGGGTTTACCATGGCTGCCACAATTCCAGCAGATGTGGCCCAGTTCTATGCTTTTGTTTTGATAACAGCGCAAGAGATCGCCTATCTGTATGGAGAGGAGGATTTCTGGGAAGCCGTCCTGCCGGATGATGGCGTGATCGGGAATCAGTTGCTTTTGTACCTCGGCGTCATGCTTGGCCTTACTGGTGCCAGTTCGGCGGTGCGTTTGATCTCTACGCAACTGGGGAAATCCGTGTTGAAGCGTCTGCCGCAGAAGGCCTTGACAAAGGGAGTGATCTATCCGATCGTCAAATCGGTGGCCAAGACTATGTCCGTAAAAATGACTAAGAAAGTCTTTGCTACAGGGGTTTCCAAGGCTGTGCCGATCATTGGTGGAGCGTTGTCGGGAGGGATTACCTGGACGACCATGCGCCCTATGGGCATGCACCTGATTTCCGTTATGGACGGGGCTCACTTTGGTTATTCGCAGTCTGACGCGGATCGTGATTATAAAACGGTACTGGATTTAGACATGGTCAATTCGCAGACATCCGAGAATCAGCAGGCATCGGAAACGTCGAATACGCCGACAGATTCTGAAGATGCTGAGACCTCCGATGCCCTGACTATTCCGGGAGTAGCCGGGAATTCGGATGATTCAGCGGGTCTGGCGGATGCGGACAGGTCTGATGGGTATAGGCTGACCTGAGCCCATGAGGGCTTGTCCTTAAGCTGTTCCCTTGGTCTGACACAGCGATAAAGGTATGACCCGGCATTAGATCATGAGTCATTAGATCCAACACCCACGCTTCAGGCCAGGGGATTGCCTTAATTCTCCTCCGCGTCCAGCAGCACCACGCCTTCAGGAGGGTTGCTGTCGATGGCTCCCACTGTCTCGTGCGGCAGGTAGGACTCCTCCATGGAGGCGATCTCTTCAGGCGTGAGCTCCAAATCCAGCGCAGCCACGGCATCGTCGAGATGGCGGGCCTTGGTGGCGCCGATAATCGGTGAGGCGACGCCTTTGGCCCACTGCCAGGCGATGGCTACCTGGGCCATGGGTACGCCATGTCGCTCGGCCACTTTTTGCACACGGTCGATGATGGTCAGATCGTTGTCTTCGGCCCGGTCGTATTTGCCGCGCGAGACCTTGTCAGTGGCGCTGCGCAGGGTGTCGGCGGTCCAGGTGGGACGTGTCAGATGGCCGGCAGCCAGAGGGCTGTAGGGCATGAGTGAGACGTCCGTCTTTCTGCAGAAGGGAATCAGGTCCTTCTCGTCCTCCCGGTAGAGCAGGTTGTAGTGGTTCTCCATGGCGCTGAAAGGGGTCCAGCCGTTGTCCTGGGCGACTTTTTGCATGTCCTGAAACTGGCTGGCATACATGGCTGAGGCCCCCAGTGCTCGCACCTTGCCTGCGCTGACCAGGTCGTTCAGCGCTTCCATGGTCTCCTCGATGGGCGTTCCATAGTCAAACCTGTGGATGATATAAAGATCCAGGTAGTCGGTGCCCAGCCGCTTGAGCGTCCCTTCGATCTCCCGATGGATGGCCTTGGAAGAGAGCCGCCCTTCGTTGAAGTAGACCTTGGAAGCGATGACCACCTGATCGCGGCTTGAATGCCTTTTGAGTGCCTTCCCCAGATACTCTTCACTGGTCCCGGCCGAGTAGCCGTTGGCTGTATCGAAAAAGGTGATGCCCAGATCCAGTGCGTGCGCAACGACCGCGTCAGTCCCTTCCTCATCCAATGTCCAGTCATGCATGGTGCCCGGTTTGCCGAAGCTCATGCACCCCACGCAGATCTTCGATATGTTGATGCCTGTCTTGCCCAGTTGTGTGTACTGCATTTGAACCCCCTTGGCCTTCCTTGGTGCAGATGCAATCATGCTAGCAAGTTCGAGTCGGTGGAAGTCTACTTCTTTGGCTTGGGAGCGCACAAGTACTACGCAAAGGGTACTAGGCAAAGGGGCATCCAAGGCATTTTATTGCTTACCATTTATGAGCTGTGACTAGGAATATAAGCAGTACAAGCTTGAATATGAGTGAATGCGGTCTTCATTGATAGCAAGGGTTGGGATTTGGGTTTGAGGCTTACTAAGTCGGATTTGCGCAGCAGCTTTTGAGCAAGCAAAAGCGCGTAGATGCTTTCCTGGACTCCGCTGTCCCCTGTCCTTCAGAGCTGATATAGGCAGCATTGCTGACCGACGGCCAGTGGATTCAAAAAATCGAATGTACCACTTTATAGCTTATCGCGATTGGTATGTGCTTTGGCTCTTTCTGTATTTGGAAAACACAATAATATTTGTAATATTTATAGAGGCAATGTCTTCTTATCGCCCTTTGTCAACGACAAGAGTCTTTTATGGTATGTCTGGTTGCTATGATCCGGTACTCTGGAATTGCTGATAAGGATGGTTTGATTCTGCGAGAGCGGTTTGGATCAGCCGGTTCTCAATCTTGAAGTCCTGAGTCTGAGCTGTGGTGAGACCGGATTTCGAATATACCCGCCGTAGGGGTAATGATTGATGTTTATTGACACGTTCATATGCGGTATTCCCTTTTCGTATTCCCTGTCTTTGGAAAATGGACGTGTTCTGAGCATTGCGACTGAGCTGGTTTCCAACTGGACATGCTCTCTTTCTCAGTTGATACAATTAATGAACAGTTGAAGCTAACCTTTAATGAAGAAGGCTGACGTGGCAAGTGGAAATGATATGAGCTGCGTTGCTTTTTCGCATTTATTGCGTTTCAAGCGCTCGCATTACCCGTATTCCGATAAGTACATTCGCGAGGTGGGCAATTCGCCGGATGTACGTTCAAGAACAGAAAAACAGCATATGGTGCAGTGGTTTGCAGATAACGCAACCTACGGATCAGGTGCCTATTCGCGGCGGAAGCCGAATAACAGCGCGAAAGATTGTTTCAACAAATTGGAGAACGCGGCATCGCTACTGTGGATTGCAGAGGCGGCTGGCGTTGAAGAGCCGATCGTGGCAGCAGCTTTCGATGCTGCAAGGCAGGCAGGAGACTATCGCCGCGCCTGTGGCGCGATTCGGCAGATCATCACCTGGTCCATGATTATCGAATCCTTGTGATGGCATCGGCATAGGTCAAATATAGTTGTTTATCAAGTGTCGTAGTCGCTCAGTTTTCAGTACAAACTGATTGAAGCAAAGATAGGTTTTAAGAGAGGCTTAGAAGGAAAGGTGCAGATGCCCGAGATTATTTGCCCCAAATGCGGAACCGCGTTCACCATCGATGAGGCCGGATACGCCGATATTCTGAAGCAGGTACGTGACAAGGATTTTGACAGGCAGCTTCATGAACGGCTTGAGCAGGCTGAACGCGAGAATAGCAAGATCCGCGAACTGGATCAGGCGCAGGCCGAGCAGACGCTGCAGAAGACCAAAAGCGCAAAGGATGCCCAGATACAGGAGTTGCAGGCAAAGCTGAAGTCCGAGCAAGCCGCTAAGGAACTGGCTGTTTCAGAAGCCTTGAGGAAGGTCGAAAAGGAGAAGGACGATCTGAGCGCCAAGCTGGACAAGGCAGAGTCGGAGAAGCAGCAGGCGCTTGATCTGGCAGAGGCTAATTCCAAGAGTGAGCTGCAGAAGGCGGCAGCGGACAAAGACGCCCAGATCGTCAAATTGCAGAATCGGCTGGATGCTTTTGAGTTGCAGAAGAAGCAGGAGCTTGCTCAGGCTCTGAGTCCGGTGGAGAAGGAGCGGGACGATTTCAAGGGCAGGCTTGAGAGGCTGCAGCTTGAGAAGGAGTCGGAGGAGAGGCTCTCCAAGGAGCAGCTGAAGTCGCAGCTGCAGGCGGTTGCTGCAGATAAGGATTCCGAGATAGCTGAGCTGAAAAGCAGTCTGGACAAGGTCGAGCTGCAGAGCAAGGTCGAGGCCAAGTCGCTCAAGGAGCGTTACGAGGTCCAGATCCAGGACCGTGACGATCAGATTGAGCGGCTGCGTGATCTGAAGGCGAAGCTGTCTACCAAGATGGTGGGGGAGACGCTTGAGCAGCATTGCCAGATCGAGTTCAACAAGCTGCGGTCCACGGCCTTTCCTCATGCCTACTTCGAGAAGGACAACGATGCCAGGACGGGCAGCAAGGGCGACTTCATCTTCCGCGACTGGGACGATTCCGGCACGGAGATCGTGTCCATCATGTTCGAAATGAAAAACGAGATGGACACCACCTCCACCAAGCACAAGAACGAGGACTTCTTCAAGGAGCTCGACAAGGACAGGCGAGAGAAGGACTGCGAATATGCCATCATGGTCTCCCTGCTGGAGCCTGACAGCGACCTGTACAACACGGGTATCGTGGATGTCTCTTATCGCTACCCGAAAATGTATGTTGTCCGTCCCCAGTTCTTCATTCCGATAATCACCCTGCTCCGGGATGCCGCCAAGAACTCTCTGCAATACAAGAATGAACTTGAAGAGGAGAGGGCGCAGAACATCGATATAACGCATTTTGAGGAAGAGCTGGACTCCTTCAAGAACGCTTTTGGCCGCAATTACGAAATCGCCTCGAAAAAGTTCAAGAATGCAGTAGAGGAGATCGATAAATCCATCAACCACCTGAACAAGATCAAGGATGCCCTGCTGGGCTCTGAGAACCAGCTTCGTCTGGCCAACAACAAGGCGCAGGACGTGACCATACGAAGACTGACCAGAAACAATGAGACCATGAAGGCCAAGTTCGACGAAGCAAAGAAGTCCAAAGCCATAGGAGCCTGAGAACGTGAATGGTGCAGCCAAGTGAGGAGTTGAATGCAGACAGCTGTCTCTGACTTTTACGGTCGAGTCGTTCAGCTATGACTGGCTGCACCATGTCGGCAACTGTTCTGATCGGCGACAGGCACGCCAAGACAGCAACAAAGGCTCGGAATCCAGATGAATCCGAGCCTTACTGGTAGCGGGGTCAGGATTTGAACCTGAGACCTCTGGGTTATGAGCCCAGCGAGCTACCGAACTGCTCCACCCCGCGTCGGCTGTGCGACACAGCAGTTATCTATGTTACGGATTCCAACGCACTTGTCAAGTCCGTGTGTGGGCAGGCTTTACTTGGGAGATAATGGAGCCATGCCTATCACCATCCCCACCGGATTGCCGGCCAGATCCATCCTGGATTCGGAGCGCATCTTCGCCCTGGAAAGCCACGAGGCGGAGCGCCAGGAGATGCGTCCGCTCAAGCTGGTCATCCTCAACCTGATGCCTACCAAGGTGCAGACCGAGACCCAGCTGCTGCGGCTGATCTCCAAGTCGCCGCTTCAGGTGGAGATCGACTTCATGAAGACCTCCACCCATCAGGCCATGCACACCAGCATGGATCACTTG
Source organism: Bifidobacterium asteroides (assembly GCF_003202695.1). Lineage (GTDB taxonomy): Bacteria > Actinomycetota > Actinomycetes > Actinomycetales > Bifidobacteriaceae > Bombiscardovia > Bombiscardovia asteroides_G. The sequence goes on along the minus strand of NZ_QGLL01000009.1, from coordinate 166,344 downwards.
GTCAAGTTCTACGAGAATCTGGACTCATTCCGGGACAACTGCTATGACGGTCTGGTCGTGACGGGCGCCCCGGTGGAGCAGATGGACTTCGAGCAGGTCGACTACTGGGATGAGCTGACCCATATTCTGGACTGGGCATCCACCCATGTTTTCTCCACTATGTACTTGTGCTGGGGGGCCATGGCCGGGCTCTACTACCGCCATGGCATTGCCAAGCGCAACCTGGATCGCAAGGTCTTCGGGGTCTTCCCCCAGTACCTGCAAGACGAGTACTGCTTCATTACCAATGGCTTCGACGAGATCGCCCTGCAGCCCCACTCCCGCTGGGCCGGGGTGGATGAGGACCAGGTGCGGGCCTGCCCGGATCTGCAGGTGCTGACCTGGGGTCCCCAGTCTGGTCCCGGGCTTATCAGCACCCAGGATTTCTCAGAGATCTTCGTGCTGGGCCACTGGGAGTACGACCGTGGCACTTTGGCCCATGAGTACCAGCGCGACATGGCCAAGGGTCTGGACCAGGTGCCTTTCCCGGTCAACTACTACCCCCATGACAATCCCAGACTGGAGCCGGTCTTTTCCTGGCGGGCACATGCCAACCTGCTCTGGCGCAACTGGCTGAACTGGGTATACGAGACCACCCCCTATGACTTGGACCAGGTGCCGACCCTGCGGGCGGCGGGTCGACTAGGCACCGACAGATCCATCAGGCACGCTCCTGGACGCCCACGTGCTGACGGGTATCGTCCCTTGGCTGGTGACGGGTACGGGCTTATTCCTGGAGCTGTTGATAGTTGATGACAATTGAATCTCATTCGTCATCAGCCTGTCTGCACCGCGGGGCAGATTCGACCTTCGGGCACCATCTGTGGCACACTGGATGAATGTATGGTTACCGTGGCTCTTGGTGTGGGCTACACTACCCATACGGTGCAGCCATGAGTCGCATGCGCGCTATAGTGTTCACTGTGTCGTTCAGGAGGCGATAGATGCTAGAGGCAATGGGAAGTGAAGCTTTCAGTCTGGCCATGGCCAAGCCGAGCGAGCTGCCTTCCATCGAAGATTTCCTGCCTCCTGAGATTCTTTTCCAGGGAACGCCCTTTGCCATGAACCGGATCATCCTGATCAGGTTCGTGGCCATGGTCATCATTCTTCTGGTGCTTGGAATCACTGCCGCAAGGGCCAAGCTGATCCCTTCCCGCTGGCAGGGGGCCATTGAGTGGGTCATCGAGTTCATCCGTGACTCGGTCGTCTATGACACCTTGGGCGAAATTCGTGGCAAGCGCTACGTGCCCATGATCACGACCATCTTCTTGACCATCTTGGTCTTCAACCTCTGCGGCATCGTGCCAGGCATGAACATAGCGGCCACGGCCACTATCACCATGCCTCTGGTTTTCGCCATCTGGACTTTCTGCCAGTACATGGCAGCGGGATTCCGTGAGCAGGGCGTCTGGGGCTATTTCAAGTCGGAGCTCTTCCCAGCGGGTGTGCCCTGGCCCCTCTATATCATCCTGACGCCCATCCAGCTTCTGGAGATGGTCATCGTCAAGCCGGCCTCTCTGACCATCCGACTCTTCGCCAACATGATCGCCGGTCATCTGCTGGTGGCGGTTACTCTAGCCTTTACCCAGTTCTACATTGTTGAGGCCAGCAATAAGGTGTTGGCCCTGGCTGGCGTGGGCTGGTTCGTTCTGGGCTTCGCCCTGACGGCCTTTGAAATCTTCGTGGCGGCCCTTCAGGCCTACATCTTCGCCATCCTGACCACGGTTTACATCTCCATGAGTTACCCTGAAGAAGGTTGAGCGAAAAGAACAAGCCGCGGTCGGCGTTTTAAGCGGTCGCAGTCTACATATTCGTTGGTTCCGACCAGTAGACGGGGGTCGGGGCCGAACCACAATACAAGAACCGGCAACGGTGGAGGAAAGGAAAATAAATGGACATCATCACACTTGCTGAGGTCTCCGGCAATCTGAGCATCCTGGGATACGGCATCGCAGCTCTCGGCCCCGCGCTGGGTCTGGGCATCGCCGTCGGCAAGACCGTCGAGAGCATGGCTCGCCAGCCTGAGATCAGCGGACAGCTGCGCACCACCATGTTCATCGGCCTGGCTCTGATCGAGGTGCTGGCCCTGCTGGGATTCGTAGCGCTCTTCATTGCCTGAGCCGTGCGATTCTTGCATGATCCGGCTTCGATAAAGGAAAGGAGGAGCCAATGTATGCTCTAGCGGCAGGCGAAGGGATCAAGCTGTTTATTCCTCCGATTTACGATATCTTCTGGTCGCTGGTCATCCTGGTCATCTTGGCCGTCTTCTTCTATAAGTTCTTCATGCCCAAGTTCCAGGCCATCTTCGATGAGCGCTCGACTAAGATCGAGGGCAACATCCAGAAGGCCGCCAAGGCTCGTGAGGAAGCGGATCAGGCCCGTAAGCAGTATCAGGATCAGCTGAGCAAGGCTCGTGTTGAGGCTTCCCAAATTCGGGATGACGCCCGGGCCGAGGCTTCCAGGATCGTGGCTGATGCCAGGTCCCGCGCCGAGACCGAGGCCAACCAGATCACTGAGAACGCCCAGCGCTCCATCCAGTCCCAGCAGCAGCAGGCGCTGGTCTCGCTCAAGGGCGAGGTGGGTACGCTGGCTACGGCTCTTGCCGGAAAGATCCTGGGCTCGCAGCTTCAGGATGGTGCCGTGCAGTCCTCCATGATCGACTCGATCATCGCGGACCAGGATGGACAGTCCTCGGACAAGCGGCAGGCATGATGACGGATCGGCGAATGACGGGAACGACCGTTCCGCGAAAGGGGAGGTGACATGCGGGGAGAGACTTCGCTGAGCTCCGACAAGGAGACCAGGGCCAAGTATGCTCCTTTGCTCAAGAGCAAGGGGAAAGATGCCCTCCGTGTGGCTTCGGAGCTCTATGCTTTCGTGACTCTGCTCGATGCCAACAGGCCTCTGGAGCGTGCACTGACCGATCCCTCCCGTCCGTCAGAGGACAAGTGGCGCGTAATCGACACCATCCTGACTGACAAGGCCGATCCGCTGACTGTGGATATTCTCCATGACCTGGCTGATCGTCAGTGGAGTCGTGTCGTGCACATCGCCAACGCGGCTGAGGACATGGCGGTGGACGCAGCCAGCTATTACACTGATGCTCTCGGCATTACCAACCAGGTGGCCGGAGAATTGGCTGAAATTCATTCGGCTCTGCTTGGCATGCCCCTGGTGCTCTTCCGGCTCTCGGACGAGTACAGTGATTCCACGGCCCGAGCCGATCTGCTCAGGGCGCTCCTGGACGGGCAGCATTTGCATGAGGTCACCGAGCAGATGGCTCTGAACGCCACAATCGATCTGCGCGGACGGCGTTTTCCGGACACCATTGTCTGGCTGGTGGATCGCTTCTCTGAGCACATGGACCAGGTCATGGTCACCGTCACTACGGCGGTCTCCATGAAGGATGAGCAGATCAGCCGCCTGCAGGAGGTCTACGGGCGCAAGCTGGGTAAGCCGGTTCACATCAACTCGGTGGTCGACCCCTCGGTACTGGGCGGCATGAAAGTCCAGTACGGCTCGGTCTCCACAGACGGCACGGTGGCCACCCAGCTGAAGCACCTGAACCGGCGGATGGCCGTGGCAGGATGAGCAGGGAGCCTAAAGACTTGAACAAGAACAGAAATAAGGAGTGATCATGGCAGAAATGACCATTGATCCCGCCGTGGTGCGCAAGGCGCTCGACCAGTTCGTCGAGTCTTACAAGCCGACGGACACCCCCACCCAGGAGGTGGGATACGTCCGTACCGCTGGTGACGGCATTGCGCATGTGGAGGGACTGCCTGGTTGCATGGCCAACGAGCTGCTGACCTTTGAGGACGGCACGCTGGGTCTGGCCTTCAACCTGGACGCCCGCGAGATCGGCGTGGTCATCCTGGGCGACTTCGCAGGCGTCGAAGAGGGCCAGGAAGTCCACAGGACCGGCGAGGTGCTTTCGGTGCCCGTCGGCGACGGCTATCTGGGGCGTACGGTCAACCCCCTGGGCGAGCCCATTGACGGGCTGGGCGAAATCAAGAGCGAGGGCCGCAGAATTCTGGAGGCTCAGGCCCCCGACGTCATGCACCGGCATCCCGTCGACGAGCCCCTGGCCACCGGCATCAAGGCCATCGACGCCATGACACCCATCGGCCGCGGTCAGCGCCAGCTGATCATCGGCGACCGGCAGACCGGCAAGACGGCCATCGCCATCGACACCATCATCAATCAGAAGCGCAACTGGGAGTCCGGAGATCCCAAGAAGCAGGTGCGGTGCATCTATGTGGCCATCGGCCAGAAGGGCACCACCATTGCCTCGGTCCGTTCCTCCCTGGAAGAGGCCGGCGCCATGGAGTACACCACCATTGTGGCCTCCCCGGCTTCCGACTCGGCAGGCTTCAAGTACATAGCCCCTTACACCGGTTCGGCCATCGGCCAGCACTGGATGTACGGCGGCAAGCACGTCCTGATCGTCTTCGACGACCTGAGCAAGCAGGCCGAGGCCTACCGGTCAATCTCCCTGCTGCTGCGTCGTCCGCCGGGGCGTGAGGCTTACCCTGGCGACGTCTTCTACCTGCATTCGCGTTTGCTGGAGCGCTGCGCGAAGCTCTCCGATGATCTGGGCGGCGGATCCATGACCGGCCTGCCCATCATCGAGACCAAGGCCAACGACGTCTCGGCCTACATTCCGACCAACGTGATCTCCATCACCGACGGGCAGATCTTCCTGCAGTCCGATCTGTTCAATGCCAACCAGCGTCCTGCCGTGGACGTGGGCATCTCCGTCTCCCGCGTGGGCGGCGCCGCACAGACCAAGGCTCTGAAGAAGGTCTCCTCGACCCTGAAGATCTCCTTGGCTCAGTACCGCTCCCTGCAGTCCTTCGCCATGTTTGCCTCGGATCTGGATTCGGCCTCCAAGGCTCAGCTGACCCGTGGCGCTAGGCTGACCGAGTTGCTCAAGCAGCCCCAGTTCACGCCCTACTCCATGGAGAAGCAGGTCGTTTCCGTCTGGGTGGGCACCCATGGCAAGCTGGATGACCTGGACCTGGAGGATGTGCTGCCCTTTGAGTCGGGACTCCTGGACTATCTGGACCACAACACCGACGTCCTCAAGACCATTCGTGACACGGAGGACTTCACCGACGATACGGAAAAGGCCTTGGACAAGGCCGTGGACGAGTTCGCCAAGACTTTCGTGACCCACAAGGGCCAGACCTTGGACGGGCGCAAAGCCGACCAGGAGCAGGAGCAGCCGGTAGCCGTCCAGCAGGAGAAGCTGGTGGCCGATGGCAAGAGCGGCAGCAAGGCTGGGAAGCGGTAGACCATGGCCTCACAACTCGCATTCAAGTCAAGGATCGCCTCCACGTCGGCGCTGGAGAAGATCTTCAATGCCCAGGAGATGATAGCCTCCTCGCATATCGCCAAGGCCAGGACTGTGGCTCTGGAGGCGAAGCCTTACTCCGATGCGATCTTCGATGCAGTTCAGGCTCTGGTGACCCACACGGACGACATTCGCCACCCCATTGTCAGGAAGGACGAGAAGAACCCGCGCGTAGCCGTGCTGGCGCTGACGGCCGACCGTGGCATGGCCGGGGCCTACACCTCCTCGGTCATCCGCGAAACGGAGTCTCTGCTGGCCCGTCTGGACCAGCAGGGCCGACAGCCCCAGCTCTTCGTCTACGGACGTCGGGGCGTCTCCTATTACCGCTACCGCAACCGCAGCATCGTCAAGACCTGGGAGGGCGAAAGCGATCGGCCCGGTGTGGATGTAGCCAGGGAGATCTCCCAGGCACTGCTGGATACGTATATGACTCCAGCGGCCAAGGGCGGCGTCTCTGAGCTCTACATCGTCTTCACTGAATTCATTAACATGGTGGTGCAGAAGGTTCGGGTGCTGCGCATGCTGCCCCTGGAGCTGATCAGGCCTGACCAGGAGCAGCCTGAGGAGGCTATCGATGCCCCCGTGCCAGAGGATGAGCATGGGCCCAAAGGCAACCGCCATGCGGCCATCTACGACTTTGAGCCCAGCTCACAGGAGGTGCTGGATGCCGTTCTGCCCAAGTACATTCAGTCGCGCATCCATGAATGCCTGCTCACGTCGGCTGCCTCGGAGACCGCCAGCAGACAGAATGCCATGCATACCGCCACTGATAACGCCAAAGGGCTGATCGACGACCTGACTCGCAAGCTCAATGCCACTCGTCAGGCGGCCATAACGCAGGAACTTACCGAGATCGTCGGCAGCGCCGATGCGCTCAACAAAGAGGAAGAGTAGGAACGCCAATGGTTGCACAGCAAGAACAGCCGACCACAGCGAGCCGCAAGCCGGATTCGGCCTCCAAGGGGCGTGTCACCCGAGTCCAGGGTTCGGTCATCGATGTGGAGTTCCCGGCAGGTCACCTGCCGGACATCTACAATGCCCTGACCGTGAATCTGAGCAAGTCCTCGAATACCGAGGGCGAGTCGCTGACCACCATCATGCTGGAGGTGGAGCAGCATCTGGGCGATTCCACGGTCCGCACCGTGGCCCTGAAGCCCACCGACGGCCTGGTCCGCGGCGCCACTGTCACCGATACGGGCGGGCCTATCATGGTGCCCGTGGGCGACGTGACCAAGGGACACGTCTTTGACGTGGCCGGCAACATCCTCAACAAGAAGGAGGGTGAGCAGGTCAAGGTCACCGAGCGGTGGCCCATCCATCGGAATCCACCTGCCTTCGATCAACTGGAATCCAAGACCCAGATGTTCGAAACCGGCATCAAGGTCATCGACCTGCTGACCCCCTACGTGGAGGGCGGCAAGATCGGCCTGTTCGGCGGCGCAGGCGTGGGCAAGACCGTGCTCATTCAGGAGATGATCCAGCGCGTGGCGCAGAACCACGGCGGCGTTTCCGTCTTCGCAGGCGTGGGCGAACGCACCCGTGAGGGCAACGATCTGATCGGGGAGATGGACGATGCCGGGGTGCTGGAGAAGACTGCACTGGTCTTCGGCCAGATGGACGAGCCCCCGGGGACCCGTCTGCGCGTCCCTCTGACCGCCCTGACCATGTCGGAGTACTTCCGTGATGTGGAGAACCAGGATGTGCTGCTCTTCATCGACAACATCTTCCGGTTCACCCAGGCCGGCTCCGAGGTTTCCACCCTGCTGGGCCGCATGCCCTCGGCCGTGGGCTACCAGCCCAACCTGGCAGACGAGATGGGCGCTCTGCAGGAGAGGATCACCTCCACCAGGGGCCACTCCATTACCTCCCTGCAGGCCATCTACGTGCCAGCGGACGACTACACCGACCCGGCCCCTGCGACCACCTTCGCCCACTTGGACGCCACGACTGAGCTCAGCCGTGACATCGCTTCCCAAGGCATCTACCCGGCTGTGGATCCACTGGCATCCACCTCCAGGATTCTGGATCCGCGCTATGTGGGGCAGGCCCATTATGACTGCGCCAACCGAGTCAAGGCTATTCTGCAGAGGAACAAGGAGCTCCAGGACATCATCGCTCTGATCGGCATCGACGAGCTGGGCGAGGAGGACAAGACCACTGTCAACCGCGCCCGCAAGATCGAGCAGTTCCTGGGCCAAAACTTCTACGTGGCCGAGAAATTCACCGGCCGCAAGGGTTCCTACGTGCCTGCGGACGAGACCATCGAGGCCTTCACCCGCATCTGCGATGGCGCCTACGACGACGTGCCCGAGCAGGCATTCTCCGGCATCGGCGGCATCGACGACCTTGAGCACAAGTGGCACGATATGCAGAAGGAATACCGGTAGTCATGGCGGACACGGGCAAGGCCTCCATGCAGGTCAACATCGTCTCGGCAGACAGGCCCATTTGGTCGGGTCAGGCGCGGTCGGTCACCGTGCCCGGCACCCAAGGGTCCATGGGCATCATGTCTGACCATGAGCCGGTGCTGACCCTGCTGCAGGAGGGCAATATCCGGGTTCAGGCCACTGATGGCGGTCGTCAGTCCTTCCATGTGGACGGCGGATTCGCCTCCTTCGACAGCAACAAGCTGACTGTGGCCGTGGACCACTACCTGGAGGACGCTGCTCAGGGACAACGCTCCTGACTTCTTTCCTTTCCGCCCGGCTGGTGCTCCTGCATCGGCCGGGCTTTTTCTTCTTCGCCCGGAACGGCGACTGATATATTGGCATCTGTGCGAATCATTGTTGCCGACTGCTCCGCCGAATATTCCGGGCGTCTCAATGCCAGCCTGCCGCCGGCCAGACGCGTCCTGCTGATCAAGGCCGACATGAGCTGTCTGATCTTTTCTGAGCTGGGTTCCTACAAACCCCTGAACTGGATGTGCGCCCCCTGCACCATCAGGGAGATCGAACCCGAGGAGACAGGCAAAGACGGCGCAGGCATCAAGGCTGATCCCGTGGCTGGGACCGAGCCGGACGAGGTCGTCGAAGCCGCTGCGCCCGATGCGCTGATCGCCCAGGAGCAGGAGCAGAATCAGGACCAGTGTCGGCCTGTTCGTAAGGTTCTGCGCGTTTCGGCCGTGAAATCCAGCGATGTGCTCACCATCAGGCTCTATCAGATCTATGCCGACGACAGCTATGACCTGGGGACGGATCCGGGGTTGGTCAAGGACGGTGTGGAAGCACATCTGCAGCGTTACCTGGCCGAACAGATCGACCGCATCGGCCCGGGAGCCACGCTGGTGCGCCGGGAGTACCCCACGCCCATCGGCCCAGTAGACATCATGGCCGTGGACGGCCAGGGGCAGCATGTGGCCATCGAGATCAAGCGGCATGGCGGCATCGACGGTGTGGAACAGCTGACCCGCTACTGCCGGCTGCTCAACCGCGATCCTCTGCTGGCTCCTGTCCGTGGGATTTTCGCCGCCCAGACCATCACCCCCCAGGCCAGAGTTCTCGCAGAGGACAGGGGATTCGAGTGCCTGATACTGGACTATGAGGCCATGAAGGGTGCCGACAGTAACGAACTGACCCTCTTCTGAGGGGGGTTTCCTGTCGTGGAAGGCAAGTGTGTCATGCATATCACATAGATCCTTCCTTGGCCCGTCAAGACCTGAAAGGCTACTAGATGTTGGGGTTTATGGTCTGACACGCCACTACGGATGGTATTGTGCTGGCGCCTAGGAATGTGTAGAGTGCAAACATCAGGTCCTAAGCAGACGGCTATAGAGCTTGGGATGTCATTGGCTATATCTAAGGGAGATGCGGACATGTCCATTACGGTCTACACCAAGGCGCACTGTCCCCAGTGTGATGCCACCAAGCGTCAGCTGACCAAGCAGGGGCTGGAGTTCGAGCAGGTGGATTTGACCGAGGATCAGACCTTGATCGACCGGTTCATCGCCCAGGGATTCAAGCAGACCCCCATCGTAGTCACTGACCAGGAGACGTGGAGCGGGTATCGCCCCGATCTGATCAGGAAGGCAGCACAGAGCGCCAAGGTCTTCGCCTGATCAAAGGACTCGGAGCCCGGTTCACGAATATGTGGACCGGGCTTTTTTGATAGCTTGGTGAGCTGTCGGTCTGATAAATGTCAGGTTGACAGGTAATTAACTGAATATTGTTCTGCAAGTGCCTGGTGAATCGGCATTTCTTGGTTCGGCACTGCTTGGTTGATGGGCTCAGCATGATTATGGATGGCCGTCCAGGCACCCGTGAGAGCGGATGATAACGCGGTATCCGGTATTCGTATATCGAAAAGCAGAGGAAAGCAGCTCGCATTCTCTAGGATTGTCGATTGTATGCCTCAGACGGTGGCCTAGTTATTCGGGTTATTCGGCAATCGTGCGGGGGAGGGACGGACAGCGGCAGTCAGCGGGAAGAGTGCGGGAAGCAGTGAAGAGGAGACGATGAACAGGACGCAAACGAGTAAGGGGGCGAGGGCATGAATTGGACCTTCATGGCGCAGAATCTGCACTTTTTCGTCAATGCGGCCTATGTAACGGTCTTCATCTCCTTCTTCGGCGTGGTGTTTTCCATGCTGTTCGGACTGGTCTGCGCCGGGCTGGAGGTCTTCAGGATCCCTTTGCTCTCGCAGGTGGCCAGGATATACATCGAGCTGTCAAGAAACACCCCGCTCCTGGTTCAGCTCTACTTCCTCTACTTCGGGTTGCCCAAGCTTGGGGTCAACTGGAGCGCTCAGACCTGCGCCATCGTCGGGCTGGCCTTCCTGGGCGGCTCCTACATGGCCGAAGCCATGCGTGGCGGACTGGAAGCGGTGCCTCGGGTACAGATCGAGTCAGCCCGCGTCCTGGGATTCACACGAGGCCAGACCCTGTCCAGGATCGTGCTGCCCCAGGCCCTGAGTAGCGCCATACCGGGCGTGGTGGCCAACATCATCTTCCTGGTTAAGGAATCCTCGGTGGTCTCAGCCATCGCTCTGGCCGACGTCATGTATGTCACCAAGGACCTGATGGGCACCTCCTACGATACCTACGAATCGTTGACTCTGCTCATCGTCACTTATCTGGTCATCCTGCTGCCCATCTCCGTCATCGGGACCGTTCTTGAGCGGAGGTTCGACTATGCACGGCGTTGAGGTGCTTTTCCAGCCAGGGGTCATGCCCAGACTCTTCCAAGGGCTCTGGGTGACCGTCTGGATAGCCGGCGTCTCGGTCCTGCTCTCCCTGCCCCTGGGGTTGGTGACCGGATGGCTGATGACCCTGCGCAACCGTCTGATTCGCTTCCTGATGAGGATCTACCTGGACTTCATCCGCATCATGCCCCAGCTGGCTCTGCTCTTCATCGCCTTCTACGGGCTGTCCAGGGCATGGAACCTGAATCTTGACGCCACCGGCGCCTGCCTGCTGGTCTTTGTGCTCTGGGGTGGAGCAGAGCTGGGCGACCTGGTCCGAGGGGCTCTGGAGTCCATCCCCCGTACCCAGGTGGAGTCGGCCTACGTGCTAGGACTGGGGTCCTGGCAGACCTTCTCCAGGATCATCCTTCCGCAGGCCCTGCGCCGACTGCTGCCGGCGAGTGTCAACCTGGCCACCAGGATCGTCAAGACCACCTCCCTGGCCGCCCTGCTGGGCGTCATCGAGGTCATCAAGGTCGGCCAGCAGATCATCGATGCCAACCGATTCGCTTATCCGCAGGCGACCCTGTGGATCTACGGGGTGATCTTCTTTATGTATTTCTTCATCTGCTGGCCCCTGTCCCTGGCGGCCCGGCATCTGGAAAAGAGGTGGGCTCATGACTGAGGGGCAAACGACAGCGAACCAGCCACAGGATGATCAGCAGGAACGAGCGGTGCTGACCGTCGAGCATCTGGTCAAGCAGTATCCGCAGGCGCAGAGCCCTGTGCTCAATGACATCTCCTTCCAGGTGCCCAAGGGCAAGGTCTTTGTAGTCCTGGGCCCTTCGGGCTCAGGCAAGTCCACCCTGCTGCGGACCATAGCCGGGCTGGAGCCCATACAGGGCGGCCGCATCCTTCTGGACGATCAGGTGGTGGAGACCGGTCACCCTCTGGGCAAGCGCAGCGGAGGTCCTGGCGGCCTTATGTCGGGCAGCCGCAGCTCGGAACTGCGTACCAGGATCGGCATGGTCTTCCAGAGCTACGACCTCTTCCCCAACAGGACCGTTCTGGACAACGTGACCCTGGCGCCCGTCCTGGTCCAGAAGCGCAAGCGGGGCCAGGCGCGGCAGGAGGCTCTGGAGCTGCTGGACCGAGTGGGTCTGGCCGACCGCAGGGATGCCTGGCCCAGCCAGCTCTCTGGAGGTCAGCGGCAGAGGGTGGCCATTTGCCGGGCGCTCATCCTCCATCCCGAGATCATGCTCTTCGACGAGGTGACCGCGGCTCTGGATCCGGAGATGGTCCGCGAGGTCCTCCAGGTCATTCTGGAGCTAGCCGATCAGGGGCTGACTATGATGATCGTCACCCACGAGATGGCCTTTGCCAGGGGTATAGCCGACCACATCGTCCTCCTGGATGGAGGCTCTCTGGTCGAACAGTCCGACGATCCGGAGGCTTTCTTCACCCACCCTGCCACTGACCGGGCGCAACGCTTCCTGTCCACCTTCACCTATGAGCGCAGGCGGGATCAGGACCAGGATCTGAAGTCACGATGAGGACTTCGCATATTCGTCCGGCGGCCTTCGCCGGAACCGCCCCAGGGGCGGCCATAGGAAAAAGAACAGGAAAAGAGGGATCATGACCGCAAGGGTAGTGAACCGATTGATACGGGCGACGCTGGCCGCAGGGGCGACGATCGCGATGATGGCTTCCATGGCTGCCTGCGGCCCTTCGGCCGCCACCCCCAGTGACGCTGGAAGCGGTTCGGGCAGCAGCTCCGGCTCCACAGCAGCATCCGGGTCTGCACGCACTCCGGAGCAGATCACTAAGTCCGGCAAGCTCAGGGTGGCGGTCTTCACCGACAAGGCCCCCTTCGGCTACGTGGACAAGGACGGCAGGAACCAGGGCTACGATGTGGTCCTGGCCGAGCGACTGGCCAAGGACCTGGGCGTCAAGCCCGAATACACTTCGGTGGACCCGGCCGCTCGCGTGGATGTGCTGTCAAGCAACAAGGTGGACGTGGTCCTGGCCAATTTCACCGTTACTGATGATCGCGCTCGCAAGGTGGACTTCGCCAAGCCCTATATGAAGGTCTACCTGGGCGTGGTCTCCCCGGATTCGGCGCCGATCAAAGACGTGAAGGAGCTGAATGGCAAGACTCTGATCATCGCCAAGGGGACTACGGCTGAGCCCTATTTCGAGCAGCACTATCCGGAAGTCAAGCTGCAGAAGTACGACCAGTACGCCGATGCCTACAACGCCCTGCTGGACCATCGCGGCGATGCCATGAGCACCGACAACACCGAGGTGCTGGCCTGGGCCAAGGCCAACAAGGGCTTCTCGGTCGGCATCACCAAGCTTGGGGACGAGGCGGTCATCGCTCCGGCTGTGCGCAAGGGGAATAAGCCCTTGCTGGACTACATCAATAAGGAGCTGGAGAAACTGGGCCAGGAGCGGTTCTTCCATGAGGATTACCGCAAGACCCTTGAGCCGGTCTACGGCAGCGCAGCCAACCCCGACGAGATTGTGGTCGAGGGCGGCAAGGACTGACCTGGCCGTCTGGTTTATGACAGGGCCCGCTCCCATCCGAATGCGACTGGATGGGAGCGGGCCCTGTCTGTCTGAGTTAGTGGATTGACTGGTCAGTAGGCGGCCAGGATGTCGACCACGAAGATCAGGGTCGAATTGGCCGGGATGCTCTGCTGCTTCTGGCTGCCATAACCCAGGTCGGGCGGAATGACCAGAAGGACCTGGGAGCCCACCGTCTGGCCGGCCAGACCTTGCTGCCAGCCTTTGATCACTTGGTCCAGACTGAAGTCGCTGGCCTGACCCCGGTCCCAGGAGGAGTCGAACTGCTTGCCGTCGGAAGCCAGCCAGCCGGTGTAGTTGGCGCTGACGCTCTGATGCTGGCCGACCTTGGCTCCGCTGCCCTTGATCAGGGGCTGGACCACCAGCCCTCCCTTGGGTTGGTAGCTGTTGAGATCCAGGGAGGGCTTGCCCTTGTCGTCCAGACTGATCTTGGGCAGGTCGCTCGGCAGGTTGGTCACCTTCTGGCCCTGGGCGCGGGTCAGGTTCCTGGACCGGGAGACGAAGGTCAGGGCCATGATATAGGAGTCGGTTGCCTGGCTGCTGCCGGAGCCTGACTCTTCGATGCCTACGGCCACGGTGGAGTTGACCTTGAGGCCCTTGAAGGTGTCATAGAATGCCGGGATAGATTTCCTGCTGATGACAATGGAGCACTCCGGGCTGCTCTTGTCCCAGGTGGAGTTGATCACCTTGCCAGTCTTGGCATCCAAGGCCAGGCTTCTTGCACATACGCGGTCCCCGTCGCGGATGACTTCGCCGTCGCCCTCCTGGATGACTTGATGGGTCTGGTTCTTGACCTTGAAGGGGGTCTTGAAGCTGATGTCGGGCTTGCTGCCAAGTTTGCCTTTGGCTGATACGCCCTGCATGGTGTCGCCCGAGTGGCCGCCCCCGTCAGATCTCCCGCCGCAGGCCGACAGCCCAAGACATAGAGCCAGAGCGGTCATGATGCCCAGCAGACGTTTGCTGCCTGATTTCCTTGCGATGATGCTCATAGAAGACCAGTTTAGGGCTTATGGGTGATTTCCCTGTGCTAGCAACCAGATATTAGGGAGCCGAAGGTAGAATGTCGATACTATGAAGCAAGTACCCGAAGGAACCTATGAGATGACGCGGCCTGACAAGCCTTCGCGCCATAGCACCATCATGCGCGGCATCGTCACCCCCATCTTCGGCCTGCTGGCTGTAGCGTCCATTGTGCTGGGCATTCTCAACGCCACGGTCTGGAAGCCTTCGGCTCATGTAGATGCGCATGCGCGCACGAACGCCGCCTATGCAGTGACCGATCCAGGTGTGCTTCCCCTGGTGGACAGCAGAGTGACCATGCGTGTGGATGCGGTGCCGACCGGGAATTCCGGGTCCGCGGATGGCAAATCACAGAAGCCCACCGTCTGCATGGCTCTGACTACGGCAAAGGATGCATCTGGCTGGACGGCCGGACATGGCGTGGCTCGGGTGCGCGGTCTGGATAATTGGCAGACCCTGTCCGTCGGCAAGGACACCAGCCCTGGCAAGGCCGTCAAAAATGATCAGGGCGTGGCGTTTAAGGATTCTGATATGTGGAAACGGGTCACCTGTGAAGAGAGCGGCGTGTCCATGTCCCTGAAAACCGACGATCCGCAGGCCGTTCTGCTGGTGGAGGCTCCTCAGGGTCATTCCCTGGGGCTGGAGATGCTCTGGCAGCGGGACAAGCTGCCCAACTTCGCCATGCCTTTCTACTTCGCCGGTGGGCTGCTGGCCCTGCTGGCCGTTCTTTCGGCCACGGTATTCGCCATGGATCCGGCCAAACGCCGCAAGCAGGCCGAACCTGAACAGGAGGCTAAGGAATCTCCCGAGATCAGTGTGGCCCAGGCGCTGCGCAAGGCCATTCTGCCTAATCTGGGGCAGTGGCGCTACTCAGCTTCAGGTCGGCGTCACGCTCGTGGCCAAGAGCGGCAGGGAGATCCGGAATCCCCGCTCAAGTCGCCGACGGTGATCGATCCGCGCAACAGGAACCTGGTCGCCGATCGCCAGGAGAATGGCGGCGGCCGCACTGTCAGCGGCGATCGGGGAGCCGACGATGCGTCATCCACTGCGGTCATCAGCGACCAGGAGATGGCTTCCTACTTGGCCAGGTTGGCTCACGAGGAGGAGGAAGACCGATGAGCGGGAACAAGCAGATGAACAGGGTGGGGGTTGCAGCGGCGCTGGCCTTGTCTCTTGCCCTTCTGCCCGGGTTGTCCGGCTGCGAAGGGCAGGTTCCCCAGGCCCGCCAAGCCGAGCTTCAGAGCACCGCGACCACCGCTCCTGCGCCCAACCTGACTCCGGCCCAGGAGGCCCGTATCCGTAAGAGCATCGGGGCAGTTCTGGATCAGGCGAACGCGTCCAAGGACCCAGCCGGGCTGGCCCAGCGAGTCAGCGGCCCTCAGCTGGAGATACGCACCAGCGAGCTGACCATCGCTCAGGCCACAGGGCAGCTGGACCCCAAGACGACCATTCCTGCCACCATCGCTCAGACGGTCATCCCCGGTGATCCAGGCTGGCCGCGCTCGGTTTTCTCGATTACCACCACAACACAGGATCAGCAGTCCAAGCGCCTCTTGGTTCTGGACCAGGAGTCCGCCCATGAGAATTACAAGCTCTGGGGGGTGGCCCGACTCTTCCAAGGAGCTCAGTTGCCTAAGTTCCCGGTGGCCACCATCGGCGCCAGGATGGGACAGGGCGACGATCAGGGGCTCAAGGCTACGCCAGTGGAGGCCGTGCGCCGCTATGCCGACCTTTTACAGAACCCCCAGAGCAGCAAGTATGCCAAGGAGTTCGCCCAGGATGACTTCCGCACTTCTCTTGGCACGCTGACTCAGGTGGTTCAGCAGGGAATCGAGGCCAACAAGGGCAGTCAGTCGCAGACCTTCGCTCCGGCACAGGGGCAACTGCGGGTCATGCACTCTTCCGATGGGGGAGACCTGATCGTGGCTCGCATCGATTCTGTCTGGACTCGGCAGGCGGGTGAAGGCCGTGAGTCCTCGCCGGCCTCGGATGCCGAGACGGCCCTATTCGGGCAGGGCAAGCCCACCAGCACCATGAAGGTCACCTATGTCAACGTGATCGCCCTCTACGTGCCTTCGGCAGACTCGCATGAGCCCATCAGGGCTGTGGGTGCCGAGCGTGAGCCCATCAAGGTGGAAGCAGTCTGAGTGGCGGGATTGCGCTAGGTGAACGCCCGCGCCTCGGACTAGATTGGCTTCCAGGAGTATGCAATCCAGAGCGGGCCGAAGCTGCAGTCGGCAACCGCATGGTTAAGGAGGACTGACATGGCGAACAAGGACGGGCAGGGACAGCCGGGCCTCTCTCTGGCAGGAGCGGTCGACCTGGGCGCGCTCAAACACCAGGTCGATGCCGAGCCAGGCCAGCAGGGCGGTGCGCCCGCTGCAGGCGGCTATGTGATCGATACCACAGAATCCAGCTTCCAGGCTATGGTCCAGACCTCAGCCACCTTCCCTATTCTGATCCTGCTTTGGGTGCCCACCGACGACCGACTCTTCCCCCTGGCTACCCGTTTGGCCCAAGCCGTCAACGGTCAGGAGGGGCGCATTCAGCTCTCCCGCATCGACATTGCATCTTATCCGCAGATCGCCCAGACCTTCCAGGTGCAGGGAGCTCCGGCCCTGTTTGCCCTGCTGGCCGGCCGGCCCATGCCAATCCTGCAGGGGCTGCCCACCGATGAGGAGTTGAACCAGATCACCGAGCAGCTCATTCCCCAGGTGGTCCAGATGGCGCAGAAGGCCGGCATCACTGGGAGCGCCCCCTACCAGGAGACCAACGATCCGCAGGAGGACGACCAGGCTGGCCAGGCAGCGGCTGATGCTGTTCCACCTGCCCATCAGGAGGCCCACCGACTGGCCCAAGAGGGCGACTACGCAGCTGCAGCCGAGGCTTACGGCAAAGTGGTCCAGGCTGATTCGACTGACGATCTGGCCAAGCGTGAACAGGCCAAGTGCCTGCTGATGGCCCGTTCAGCCCAAGCCGATGTCCGCAAGGTCCGTCAGGCGGCTGCCGATGCTCCTGACGATCTGCAGGCCCAGTTGGATGTGGCTGACGTGGACATGATCGGCGGCCAGATCCAGGATGCTCTTGATCGCCTGTTGGACTTTCTGGCCGGGCACCGGGATCAGACCGATCCTATCCGCCGTCGTCTGCTGGAGTACTTCGTCATTCCTGAACCGACGGATCCTCGGCTGGCCAAGGCCCGTCGCCGTCTGTCCACGTTGTTGTACTGATCAGTTGCCGACGTTGGCCGGTTTCTGAGTCAGGACTCGCGGTTCCCGTCAAAGTTGGTCAGGAAGCGCGGCCCTTCGGCTTTGAGTTCCTGGTCGAAGTCTGCCGCCCATTCGCCAAAGGGGTGGTCGGCCAGCCCGTCGTTGGAAAATCGAGCGTCGTCCGTGATCTCCGTGGCGCAGAAATCAGGGATGGTCAGGTCAGTCACTGGCCCGGTCCGCTCCACTTCCGCCACCACCAGGGGAGCGTTGCCGTCCCCGAAGACATCCAGGTTCCACCAGTCCTCGTCCAGCCAGACTCCATATCGGTTCTTGACGATGGGAATGCCGCCGCGCAGGATCAGTTCCAGGGCGATTCCCGGATCGATGGCCCGTTCGGCCTCATAGCGGGTGCCGCCGACGGAGGGACCCTTGGCTGTCATGGAGGCGGCATCGAAATGATCGCCTTCCTCAAGCAGAGTGTGCAGGGCATCGGTTCGGGCCGTCATGGGCACCACCGGGTTCACCTGGCCCTGCAGACGCACCCTAAGGGCGAAGTTGTCCTCATGAACGTAGTAGCTCTGCACGATCAGGGTCGGCCGGCTCTCCCCGAGCAGCTCCCGAGGAAGGTTTCGGCAAAAGAATCTGCGCTCGAATTCGAAATCGTCCTCGTCCTCATCAATGGCCATGTATCCCATGGTACGGTAGGCCGGGCGCGGCCACCATTCACTGTCCAAAGCACACCTTAGAGTCCAAGTATGTGAAGGTCGCTTGTGATGGCCGGGTGAAGGAACTACTGTGTGAATTATCCCGAGAGAAGATCATCCGGGAATGTTGGCGGCTTCGTGCCACCGCATGAGGATGCAATGGCGCAACCGGGGCGGTGACACGAGGCCTTGCCATCACAATACCTATCAGGTACGCGCAATTTTACGGTAACACGCCGAAAATGGCAGGAGCTAGGCCAACACGTCAGGACGCGCATGGGTGCGAAAATGCGCAAAGTGTCCTAGTATGGTTTCTGTTGTCCACTGGAAAGTGGCTGTCGGGTTCGTAGCTCAGCGGATAGAGCGTCTGTCTCCGGAACAGAAGGTCGAGGGTTCGAATCCCTTCGAGCCCACCAAAACAAACCTCTGTGAGCACCAAGCACGTAGGGGGTTTCTTTGAGATGATTTTCCCTTTCGCAATGCCACTCATCAAGTCAGGTGAATAATCAAATGCGTGCGCCATATGTGTGGTGAATCACTAAGCTTTTGAGGAATATGGCCCCTGGCCCGCTTGTATCCTCGTTTTCAGGTGCCATAGTGAAAGGGTAAGACCGAACGTCGGGGAGGACAGACGTTTCCGTGTTGTGGCGGAGCCTCCTTTCCGCGGTGAAGCAAAGGAGATCACATGGCCAATCGAATCAATGCAGGAGATGCCGTCCTTCACGTCCTGGAGCAGTGGGGGGTGCCGCGCATCTACGGTCTGCCCGGCGGCTCCTTCGACTCCATGATGAATGCCATCCACAACGAGCGCGAGCGCATCGACTTCATCCAGGTCCGTCATGAGGAGGCCGGAGCCCTGGCTGCCGCCGGAGAGGCCAAGCTGACCGGCCGGATCGGTGTATGCTTCGGCTCGTCGGGCCCCGGGGCGGTCCACCTGCTCAACGGCCTCTACGATGCTCGTGAGGACGGCGTGCCGGTGCTGGCTCTGGTGGGCGAGGTGCCCCAGGCCTTTATGAACATCGACTTCTTCCAGGCCATGGACGAGGTGCCAATCTTTACCGATGTGGCCGTATTCGCCCGGGCCGCCACTAATGCCCAAGGGCTGCCGGCCCTGGTGGACGAGGCCATTCGCCGGGCCTACGCCAACCATGGGGTCTCCGTGGTCATTATTCCCAAGGACCTGGCCTGGGCCGAGATTGACGACCGCCCAGTGGCATCTGCGGCCAACTTCCGCAAGCCGGAGCCTCTGAAGCCTGCGGCTGACCAGGTGAGCAAGGCAGTGGAGATCATTCAGTCCGCCAAAGCGCCGCTGCTGTACTTCGGCCAGGGCGCTGCCGGAGCCCGCGATGAGCTGGTCGCCATGTCCCAGCGCTTCAAGATGCCCATGGTCTCCACTTTCCCGGCCAAGGGGATCGTGGAGGACACCTATCCTGCCTACCTGCAGTCGGCCGGACGTGTAGCCACCAAGACCGCCACGGAGGCCATCTATACTTCGGATCTGACAGTCTGGGTGGGTTCGGACAACCCCTTCGGGTCCATGTTCGTCACTCCCAACACCAAGGTCATTCAGATCGATCTGGATCCGGTCAAGCTGGGCAAGCGCTTCCAGGCCAATGTGGTCTTGGCCATCCAGGCCGATGCCCGCGAGACCCTCAAGGCGATAACCGCCGCTGGTCAGGACCAGGAGGAGTCCGTCTTCTACAGGGCCTGCCTGCGCAGCAAGGAGAACTGGGATCAGTGGCTGGCCTCCTTCGCCGAGGACACTCGCACGCCTCTGAGGCCCGAGCCCGTCTACCACATCATCGATCAGCAGCTTGAGGACAATGACATCGTTATTCCAGACGTGGGCAATGTGGATATCGATTTCCTGCGTCTGCTGCATCTGAAGCCTACCAACCGCTGGACCGTTTCTGGCAAGCATGCCACCATGGGCTACGCCGTGCCGGCCGCATTGGCCGCCAAGCTGGAGCATCCGGAATCGACCGTCTACTCCCTGAGCGGAGACGGCGGATTCGCCATGCTCGGCGAGGAGGTGATGGCACAGCTCAAGTACCATGCCCCAGTCATCAACGTGGTCTTCTCCAACCGCTCCCTGGGCTACATCGAGGCCGAGCAGCGCGATGACAGCCATCAGCCTCTGAGCGGAGTGGACCTGCCCGACACTGACTGGGCCAAGATCGGCGAGGGCATGGGTGCCTTGGGCTTCACCGTGCGCACGGTGGCCGATGCTCGCCACGCCTTCTCCGAGGCCCGCAAGGCCGACAGGTCTTCGGTCATTGACATCAAGCTGACAGGAGCCAGTCCTCTGGATACTCGCTACATGCGGTTCCCGGAGACCTGCTCGGATCCGGACCAGGTCAAGAACTTCGTCAAGACCTACGAGGCCGGCGATCTGCGCTCGCTAGCCTACTGGATGGGCCAGGAGGCTAGCAAGGGCTGAGACTGGTACCGCTTATGCCGGACGGACACTCCTATAGTGGACGGTGTCCGCCCGGGGCTTCGGCCCGGCGTGGGTGCGGCGGACCTGAGGAAAGGACGAACCCATGGAAGATGGACCGGAAGAGATCGGCACGCCATATGCGCCCCAGGCCTTGGGGGCCTACAGCCAGGCCGTGAAGGCCGGGGGCTTTGTCTTCGTCTCCGGACAGCTGGGCATAGACCCGGATACTGGCGATCTTGTGGATGGCACTGCGGCTGACCAGGCCACTCAGGCCCTGAAGAACATCAAGAACATTCTGGATGCAGCTGGAACCGGTATGGAGAAGGTGGTCAAGGCCACTATTCTTATGCGGCGGGTGGAGGATTTCACCCAGGTAGATCAGGCCTACTCCCAGGTTTTCATTGGCTCTGTGCGGCCGGCCCGCGTGGCTTTTGGCGGTGCGGACATCCCCAAGGGGGCTCTGGTCGAGATTGAGGTTGTGGCACTGGCCTGAGACAGGCCGGTTGCTGGTCCCCGCCGTCGCTAGACTTGAGGGCATGAGTCCTGAAGCACTTGCCCGTATCATCTCTTCGACCGCTGTTCAGATGGCCCAGTCAGGCCACCTGGGAAGCCTGGAGCCCGGCATGGTTCCTGATGCCGACCATCTGGCGGTCATGCGTCCCAAGGACCGTTCACACGGGGACTGGTCCACCAACATCGCCATGCAGCTGGCCAAGAAGGCCGGTATGAGGCCTGCCGAGCTGGGCCAGACCTTGGCTGAGGCTCTGCGAAAGGTCGATGGGATCGCGCAGGTGGATGTGGCAGGTCCTGGCTTCATCAATATCGCCTTGGACTCGGCCTCGGCGGCTGCCGTTGTCGATGCCGTCCTGAAAGCGGGATCCTCTTTCGGAAGCAACGATCACCTGAGCGGGCGCACGCTCAATCTGGAATTCGTCTCGGCCAATCCCACGGGCCCCATCCATATCGGCGGCACGCGCTGGGCGGCCGTGGGCGACTCCATGGCCCGTGTCCTGGAGGCCAACGGCGCCAAGGTGGTCAGGGAGTACTACTTCAATGATCATGGCACGCAGATTGACCGCTTCTCCCGCTCGCTGGTAGCGGCGGCGCACGGCGAGCCCGTGCCCGCTGACGGCTACAAGGGCTCCTATATTGATGAGATCGCCTCGCGGGTGGTCAAGGAAGCCGCCGACGAGGGGCAGGATATCCTGGCCATGCCCAGGGTGCGCGACGAGGACGGCGCCGAGGGTGACAGTCCCCAGCGCGAGGCCTTCCGCACCCGGGCCGTGCCCATGATGTTCGCCGAGATTCAGCAGTCCATGCGTGACTTCCGGGTCAATTTCGATGTCTGGTTCCATGAGAACAGTCTGTATGAGTCCGGCCAGGTGGACCGGGCCATTGAGGAGCTGCGGGCCAAGGGCGACATCTTCGAGAAGGACGGGGCTACCTGGTTCCGCTCCACCACCTACGGCGACGACAAGGACCGGGTGATCATCAAATCCGACGGTCACGCAGCCTACGTGGCGGCAGACATCGCCTACTACCTGAACAAGAGACGCAGGGCCAAGGACCCCTGCGACGAGGCCATCTATATGCTGGGCGCCGACCATCACGGCTACATCGGCCGGATGATGGCCATCTGTGCGGCCTTCGGGGATACTCCCGGGGTGAACATGCAGATCCTGATCGGCCAGCTGGTCAATGTCATCAAGGATGGCCAGGCCGTGCGCATGAGCAAGCGGGCAGGCAACGTGGTCACCATTGACGATCTGGTGGATGCCGTAGGCGTGGACGCTGCCCGGTACTCCCTGGCCCGCACCGACTACAACCAGAGCGTGGACATCGACCTGGACCTGCTGGCCTCGCATACCAACGACAATCCCGTCTACTACGTGCAGTACGCGCACGCCCGTTCTAAAAACGTGGATCGAAACGCAGCCCAGGCAGGTATCGACCGTTCCGGAGCTGATCTGTCCCTGCTGGACACTGCTGCTGACAACGATATTCTGGGCGTTCTGGCCCTCTACCCCAATGTGGTTCAGACTGCCGGCGACCAGAAGGCCCCACACCGGGTGGCCCACTACCTGGAGCAGCTGGCCGGGGTCTATCACCGCTGGTACAACCTGGAGCGCGTGGTGCCCATGGAGCCGACCGGCCGAGCGGATCTGGACCAGGACGAGGACAGGAATCCACAGCCAGCCCGTGCGGCGGCGCGTCTGCGTCTCAATGACGCTGTGCAGCAGGTCATCGCCAACGGCCTGGAACTGCTGGGCGTCCAGGCCCCGGACCGTATGTAATCCTCAGAGTCGCCGGGAGGTCGTTGATGGAAACACGGATGTGTGGGCTAGGGTCCGACGGGTTCTGGCCTGGCGCTCTGCAGCGGGACAGCCAGGGCATGCTGACCATGCATGGGTGCTCAATGGAGGACCTGGCCAAGCGTTACGGCACCCCCTTGTATCTGATGGATACGGCGATGATGGCGGAACGGGCCTCGGCCTTCCGCCAAGCTGCTCTGCGAGACCTGGGTGGTGCGACCACCAGGGTCAGCTATGCCGGCAAGGCCTTTCTCAGCAAGGAGACCGTGCGGATCATGCTGCGCGAAGGGCTGGATATCGACACCTGTTCCCTGGGCGAGATGCTGATCGCCCAGGCTGCCGGCGCCCCTGGCCGTCGTCTGGTTCTGCACGGCAACAACAAGTCCGACCAGGAGATCGATCTGGCTGTCAGGGAGGGCTATAGGGCCATCGTCGTCGATGCGCCTGATGAGCCTGCCCGAATCGCCGCTGCTGCAAGGGCGCAGGGGCGTCGTGCCAGGGTCATGCTCCGGGTGACTGTAGGCGTGCATGCCGGCGGACACGAGTACATCTCGACTGCCCATGAGGATCAGAAGTTCGGCATCCCCCTGCTGTCCCAGGGCACCGATGTGGGCCTGCTGGACCTTGGCCCTGAGCCTGGAGCCTCTGGACAGGCCGGGGCAGATGCTTCGGCGGCCGCGAAGAAAGATCGGTCCTCTGCTCCTGGCGATTCCGTGGTATCACCGTTCTCTTCGGCCCTGTATTCGACTGCCAACAGATCCGACGAACCAGCTGATCCTGCCCGAATCAAAGCCATGTCCGCTCTAGCCGACGGACCGGCTATCGCCCTGCTCGAGGAGATTCGCTCCCATGAGCAGGAACTGGAACTGGTAGGCATCCATACCCATATCGGCTCCCAGATCCATGATTCCTCGGCCTTCATCGAGGCCGCCCGACGCATGATGCTGCTGAGGCACACCTTCTGGGCCACCGACGGATATTTGATGCCCGAGGTGGATCTGGGCGGCGGTTTTTCCGTGCCCTACACTCCGAATGAGGATCGGATGGATCTGGATCAGACCCTGACCAGTCTGGGGGTCGACATGACAGCCGTCAACCGTCGACTGGGCATGCCAATGCCAGTCATCGCCTTCGAGCCCGGCCGCTGGATCGTGGCTCCCTGCGGCATGAGCCTGTATCGGGTGGGCACCGTCAAGCCAGTCTTCCTGTCTGACGGAAGCGTGCGCACCTACGTTTCGGTTGATGGCGGCATGAGCGACAACATCCGTCCGGCCCTCTACGGGGCCGAATACACGGCTGTTCTGGCCAACCGGCACGGCAGCGCGGACAGGATTCAGGGCCGTGTGGTGGGCAAGCACTGTGAATCGGGGGATATTCTGGTGCAGAAGGTGCTTCTGCCTGCGGACATCCGCCGAGGTGACCTGCTTTTGGTGCCGGTGACCGGTGCCTACGGACGGACCATGGCCAGCAACTATAACCAGGCCCTGATCCCTCCTGTGGTCGGTCTGGACCAGTCCGGCGCCCATCTGATGCTGCGGCGACAGACCATTGACGACCTGCTGGCCTTGGATCAGGGATGAGCAGCGCTCCGGTGGAACCAGCTCATGGGGTCAATGCGGGTGTCGAATTGGCTCTCTAAGATGAAGCAACACCCGGTGACCGGCCCCGTTGGGGCGGATGGAGGATCCATATGCCCAAGAATATGCAGCAGCAGGAGGCCGTCAGGCCCATACGCATAGCGCTTCTGGGGGCCGGGACCGTGGGCTCTCAGACCGCCCGCCTCCTGGTGGAGCAGAGCCGGGATCTGGCCAGTCGAGTGGGCCGCCCCCTGGAGTTGGTGGGCATCGCCGTCCTCAATCCTGACAAGGCCAAGGATGATTGGATCGATCCGTCCTTGCTGACTACCGACTCGGCCGATCTGGTCACCCGGGCGGACATCGTCATCGAGCTGATTGGCGGCATCGAGCCAGCCCGCACCCTGCTGCTCAAGGCCATCGAGTCCGGCGCCAGCGTAGTTACCGCCAACAAGGCCCTTCTGGCCCAGCACGGCCCAGAGCTCTACCGCGCTGCTGAAGAGCGGGGCGTCGACATCTACTTCGAGGCGGCCGTGGGCGGGGCTATCCCCATCGTGCGGCCTCTGCGGGAGTCCTTGGTGGGCGACGGCATCACCAGTCTGGTGGGCATCGTCAACGGGACTACCAACTACATTCTGGATGAGATGACCACCAAGGGTCTTCAATTCGACCAGGCTCTGCGCGATGCCCAGGACAAGGGCTTTGCTGAGGCGGATCCGACTGCCGATGTGGACGGGCTGGACGCAGCCGCCAAGGCCGCCATCATGGCTACGCTGGCATTCCACACCGATGTGCGGCTGGACGATGTGCCAGTGGAGGGAATCCGCGCCATCACCGCCGACGATATCGCGGCTGCGCGAACCGAGCATCGTGTCATCAAGCTTCTGGCCGTGGCTGAATGCGGCGAACAGGGCATCTCCGCCAGGGTCTACCCGGCGCTGATCCCGGACAGCCACCCTCTGGCCTCGGTCCATGGCAGCTTCAATGCTGTCTTCGTCACTGCCAAGGCCGCCGACGACCTCATGTTCTATGGCCGGGGTGCAGGCGGAGCGCCCACCGCATCAGCCGTTGTAGGTGATGTGGTCACCGAAGCCCGCCACATTGTCCAGCATGGCATGGGGCCGGGGATCCCCATGTACGCCAACATCCCCATGGCTCCTCTGGATTCATCCCGGGCCGCCTTCGCCGTCCGCTTCCTGATCCACGACAAGCCTGGCGTGCTGGCGGCCATCGCCCAGGTCTTTTCCGAGGCAGGCATTTCCATCAACGGAGTCAACCAGGACATTAAGCCCACCCTGCATGACCCGGGCTACAGCGGCGAGATCCAGCAGCTGCGCGTGGTCACCCACCTGTGCGATGAGGTGGCTCTTCGCCAGGTGGTTGAGCGGATCTCCACCTTCGACTCGGTCACTGGGCAGGCTTCCATCCTGCGCGTCTTTGATCGGCAGGCTCAATAATGGCCGCTGTGACAGAGGGTCCGGCAACTGTTCGGGTGCATGTGCCAGCCACCAGCGCCAACCTTGGTTCAGGTTTCGATGCGGTCGGCCTGGCGCTGGACTACCATGACGAGATCGTCTTCACCCGTTCCGTGGACCCGGGCGACACCAGCGCCTATGTCGTCATCAAGGGCGAGGGGGAACGAACCCTGCCTCGAGATGAGACCCATCTGGTCGTCTCCACTTTCAGGCGGGCCTGCCAGGTCTTTGGACTGCCGAGGTTCGGGTTCATCATGCGCGCCGTCAACCGCATACCCCAGGCCAGGGGGCTGGGTTCCAGCGCCGAGGCCATAGTGGCCGGGATCGCGGCGGCTGCAGCCTTCGCACATGCCGGTCCCCTGCGCCGCGATGCCGTCTTCGCACTGGCCGCCCAGATTGAGGGACATCCGGATAATGTGGCGCCTGCCGTCTACGGGGGGCTGACCGTCTCCTACGATCTGGCTACCGACGAGGGGGTGGGCTCCCTGCCCATAGCCGGAGGCGTGCCCTTGGAGGGCGGCTACCACACCCTGCGCTACAAGGTGGATCCGGCCATCAGAGCAACGGTCTTCGTTCCAGGCGCTCACCTGTCCACGCAGAAGGCCCGGCAGGCTCTGCCGGGCCGGGTGCCTTACGCGGATGCCGTTCATAATCTGTCACGGGCAGCCCTGATTCCCGGTGCTCTGAACCCCGGGTCACTGGATGACCAGGGGGTCGAGGCGACTGAGCAGGCTGCCGGGGCCAATGCCCGGCTCTTCGTGGCAACTCAGGATCGGCTCCATCAGCCATACCGGGCCGGACTCATGCCCTCCTCCACCAAGCTTCTGCAGCTCCTGCGCCGTCACGGTTACGCTGCGGCCGTCTCAGGAGCCGGCCCCTGCATTATCGTCCTGCACTACGGGGATGCCGAAAAGGAGCTGCGGGCCCTCGCCAAGGACTATCTGGATTCCGGCCGCTGGCGGATTCTGTCGCTGGACGTGGATCGCAAGGGGGTCCAGGTGGACCGGGACCAGGAAGGCAATCGTGAACACTGAAGACAGGCATATCCCGCTTATCCTGGCCTCATCCTCTCCATCCAGACATAGGCTTCTTTCCCAGGCGGGCATCGACCCCATCATTCGACCCTCCAGGGTGAATGAACCGGCTGTGCTGGCTGAACAGGCCCGTAAACTGGGTTGTCATCTGGAGGATCTGGATGCGCGCGAACGCGTCAGTGTCTTGGCCGAAGCCAAGGCATCGTCTGTACAAGCGACCATGGACGCTGTCAAGGATGCCGAAAGGCGCTCTCGGGGCGATCTGGTCACGTTCAAGCCTTTGAGCCAGGACGATTCGAGTGCATCAACCCGGGATCCCATGAGCCAGGTCATCGGGACCTGGGGCGGGATGATCGGCGCCGGGCGCGGGCCCCTTCTGCTGGGATGCGACTCTCTGTTCTGCGTGGACGGGGCTGTCATGGGCAAGCCTCACAAGCCGGAGCGTGCTATGGAGCGGCTGATGTCCATACGCGGCCGGACCGGCACCTTGGTCACAGGCCACTGTCTGATCGATTTGGCCACTGGCCGTCGGGTCCGAGCGGTCAGCAGCGCTCAAGTGACCTTCGGGGACTACGATCAATCATCCATGCAGGCCTATGTAGCCACCGGAGAACCCTTGGAGGTGGCCGGGGCCTTCACCTTGGAGGGGTTGGGCAGCGCCTTCATTCAGAGCATCGAGGGCGATCCCAGCGGGGTGATGGGATTGAGCATGCCCACCCTGCGTGCCCTGGCCCAGGAGCTGGGCGTGTCCTGGGCTGACCTATGGGCCGAACGGGTTCTGCCTGAGAGGCGACGCGTTGACGGATCGCTGCAGGGTCCTGAAGGATTGGTCGCCCCCGAGGAGAACGTTCATCAGCCTGGCGACGGGTGGGTGGACTGCGCCTGCGGCAAACGACATTGGGGACTCAACGGGGCTGCAGGCGTCTTGCTGGCTCGGCGCGATGCCCGCACGGGCGCACCGGTCAGCGTGCTTCTGCAGCACCGGGCACGCTGGAGCGCCGAGGGGGGCACCTGGGGTGTGCCGGGCGGCGCCATCTCCGACGGGGAGAACCCCCTGGAGGGCGGTCTGCGCGAGAGCTATGAGGAGGCCAACATTCGCCCTGAGGACATTCAGGTTGTGGGCTCCTACCTGGAGGACCATGGTCCCTGGGGCTACACGACCATCCTGGCCTTCGAGCGTCCCGGCCACCATGTCGATCCGCACATGAATGACGATGAGAGCATCGCCTTGGAATGGGTGGATATGAACAAGGTCGCGGATCTGCCCCTTCTGAAGGCCTTCGGCCAGGACTGGCCGCATTTTCGGCAACGTTTGGAGGCTCTCGCGGCCGAAGGGCGTCGGAAGTCTGCCTGAACAAGACCTATGCAGAAGCTCGAGGCCTGACCGCGCCCATCAGCTCAGAAGCACAGCGACCAGGGCGATGACCACAGGCGAGCTGATCGTGCTCAGCAGTATGCTGTCCCTGGCGAAGGTGGTTCCCACCTCGTAACGGGCCGCGTAGTTGTAGACGTTCTGACCGGTAGGCAGAGCGGCCAGAACCACGCACCCGTACAGCTCCGCTCCGCTGAAGCCCATCATGAACCGGGCCAGCAGATAGGCGATTATGGGCATGATCAGATTCTTCAGGATCACGGTGCATAGGGTGGCTCGACGGTTGGTGCCCTGGCTCATGGGTTGCGAACCCCGCAGGGACATGCCGAAGGCCATGAGGATCATGGGCACAGCAGACTGCCCGATCATGTCGATGGGTTTGTAGACGAAGTCGGGAATGACGAAATGGCCGGTCTGGGCGCTGATGGCCGAAATCACTATGCCGCCCAGGGAGCCGATGAGAATGGGTTGCTTCAGGGGCTGTTTGAGAATGGTTCTGACCGAGAGCCTGCCACTGGTGGTCGCGTCCAGGACGGTCAATCCGATGGGGGTGAACAGGGCCTGCTGCATGACCAGGATAGGTGCCACCAGAGTGGGGTCGCCCAGAATGTATGCGGCCACGGGCAGCCCGATGTTATTGGAGTTCAAATAGAGAGAGTCGAGAGCGCCGATGGTGGCTTCGGCAGCAGGCAGATGGAAGCTGACGGCGTTCATAGCTACGAAGAGCAGGCCTACGGCCGCCGCCGACAGGAAGGCCACAATGATGCTGGGGTGGAAGATGACTGACAGCTTCTGCTTGGAAAGGATGGCGAACATCAGGCAGGGCGTTGACACAAAAAAGGAGTATTTGTTGAGCACCAGCTGGGCCGTGGGACCGCCTACATGGAAGCGGGCGGCCACATAGCCCACGGCGATGACCACGCCGATGATGAAAAATCCCTCCATGGCACTGAGCAGTCCAGTCACTCCGGCATCCTCCTCATCTCGCATGGTGGACGGCTGCCTTCCAAGCCGAGTGCCGCCGCTTCCGTCGCCCCCATTGTGCCACCTGGGCCTTGCTCATGGGGCTACAGGTCCATCCGTGCCCCCTTGGCCCGCTAGCATGGCACTATGGTCAAGAACACGCAGACGGATATCGATCTTCTCGCTGGCATCCAAGGGGTTGAACCAGCCCAGGCCCTGGCAAGGATGCTTGAGTCCATGACCTCTATGCTCTCGGTCAGCGGTCAGGAGACCGCCTTGGCCGATGCCGTTCAAAAGGCCCTATCCTCACGCGCTGACCTCGTGGTCCGACGGCTGGGCGACACGGTCGTGGCCTCCACTCAGCTGGGTCGTCCCCACCGCGTCGTCCTTGCTGGTCATCTGGACACTGTGCCGGTTGATGGGAACCTGCCCCCGCGCTGGCTGGAACCCGGCGACCCGGCCATCCGCGCCGACCTAGCCGCCGCCCACCCCGGTTCCCGGGTGCTGCATGGCAGGGGCACCGCCGACATGAAGGCCTCGGATGCCGTCTTCCTCCACCTGGCGCTCACTTTGCGGAAGCCGGTCTATGACTTGACCTTCGTCTTCTACGACCATGAGGAGGTCCAGGCCGATCTGAACGGGCTGGGCCGAGTGGTGACCGCCCATCCCGACTGGGTTCGGGGGGACTTCGCCATCATCGGCGAGCCCACCGACTGCGCCATCGAGGCCGGCTGCAACGGAACCATGCGCTTCGATCTGATCACCCACGGCACGACGGCCCACTCCGCCCGGGCCTGGATGGGCAGCAACGCCATCCACGCGGCGGCGCCTATTCTAAATCGACTGGAGCAGTACCGCCCAGCTACCGTGCGGGTGGACGGTCTGGACTATCGGGAGGGGCTCAACGCCACCATGATCGAGGGAGGTCTGGGCACCAACGTCATTCCTGACCGCTGCCGGGTGCACGTCAATTACCGATTCGCCCCTGACAAGAGCCTGTCCCAGGCCAAGGAGCTGATGATGGGCCAGGGTACGGGCGCCGAGCTGGGCAATGGCGAGCATGTGGCCCGGGGTGGGGTCTTCAAGGGATTTTCGGTGCGCATGTGCGACGAATCGCCCGCGGCTCGTCCGGGTCTGGATTCGCCTTGGGCTCGTTCGCTGGCGCACTTGGTTGCTCAGACCACAGGCCAGCAGCCTCGCGCCAAGCTGGGGTGGACTGATGTGGCGCGATTTTCAGCCCTCGGCCTACCAGCTGTCAACCTGGGCGCAGGGAACCCTCTGCTGGCCCACAAGGCCGATGAGCAGGTGCCCCTGGATGACCTGGTCCGGTTGGAAGCAATACTGGTCAACTGGCTCAATGGACCTGACCGCTGCTGATCTGTGCCATACTAGAGGACGGTGGTTCTGCCTGACCACTTGCAGCGTAGGCGTTGATCCCCCTGGACGGAGACCCAATAATCCGTGCGGGCGTCGGTGTCCGCCTGCGTCAGGAAGACTTTTTGCCAAGGCGTTTCGATCGGGCGTACGCAGGTGCGCGGCTGCAGTGAGAGTGCAGCGTGAGGACGGATCGGAACCGTGAGAGCGGCACGAGGCGGCGTGCCGCAAGGAGCATTGTGCCCGAAAAAACGAATAATGAGGATGCCAAGGATAGCAGGTCCGCCATCAGCGGCGGGCAGGAGCGGCAGGTCGAGGGGGCCCCTGGTCCCGGCGCCCGACGCCGCACTGGACGGCGTGTGGTCAGGGTGGCCGGCGCTGCTGGTGCCGATGTGCCTGTGAAGGTCGAAGCCGAGAAGCGCAAGACCTCCCGCAAGGCCAAGGAGGAGGACGAGTCGAAGCCCTCTGCCACCCGTCGTCGTCGCGCCCGCAAGCCCAAGGAGGATCAGTCGGCTGATCAGAACTTGCAGGACCACTCCGGCCAGGACGTCCAGGAGGATGAGGGCGAGTCCAAGCCAACCAGGACCGCCGCCCGCCGCCGCACCCGAACCGCCGCTCATCGACGGACTGAAGAGCATGCCCAGGAGGGCGAACCTGACCAGGATCGTCAGGAGAGGGCTCTTGAAGCCGTGGAGTCTTTGACTGCGGTTCGCGGTCAGGGGTCCGGTCGAAAGGATGAGGAGCAGGTTGAGCGTCCGCGCGCAGCCCACGCCTCCCGTCCCCGCCCTATGACATCGCTGCTCTTCCAGGAGCCCGTCATACCCGTTTCCCGACCTGAGCATGATGAGCGCGATGATGAGGATGAGGATGTCGAGCCATCACCCAAGCCCTCCCGCCGGAGCAAATCCAGGAACGCTTCGGAGGGCGGTTCGCGCCGTTCCCGCAGGCTCAATGCAGAGGAGCGCAGAGCCGCCGACGAGGTGGAGCGCATCGAGGAGGATCTGGATCACGAGGGCATCACCTTCGTAGCAGACGAGGATCAGCAGGAGTCCGGGACCCGCACCCGCCGTCGTCGCCGTTCGAAGAGCGATGATGAGGAGTCCGAGAAGTCCGCTTCCAGTCGTCGTCGCCGTCGCGGGCACGAGCAGGAAAAAGACAAGGATGAGGAGGACGAGGCCCCGCTGACCCGTCGTCGTCGCCGTCGCAGGGGTTCCAAGTCCGCTGAGGGCGAGTCAGAGGAGTCTGGCAGCCGCCGCTCACGCAAGCAGCAATATATTGACGAGATCACCGACGTGGAGGGCTCCACCCGCCTGGAGGCCAAGAAGCAGCGTAGGCGGGACAATCGCCGCGAGCGCTCCCGTCAGTCCCAGCTGGTCGAACAGGACTTCCTGGCCCGCCGTGAGAACGTCAACCGCCTGATGGTGGTGCGTGAGAAGGAACACCACACTCAGATCTCGGTCATTGAGGACGACATCCTGGTCGAGCACTACGTCTCCGATATCCAGGAGGTCTCCACTGTCGGCAATATCTATCTGGGCCGGGTCCAGAACGTCCTGCCCAGCATGGAGGCCGCCTTTGTGGATATCGGCCAGGCCCGCAACGGCGTGCTCTACGCTGGCGAGGTCAACTGGGATTCCACCCGTCTGGAGGGGCAGCCCAGGCGGATCGAGCTGGCCTTCAAGTCCGGCGACCCCGTGCTGGTTCAGGTCACCAAGGATCCCATCGGCCACAAGGGCGCCCGGCTGACCTCGCAGGTTACGCTGGCCGGCCGCTTCCTCGTCCTGGTGCCCTCGGGCGGGATGACCGGCGTCAGCCGCAAGCTGCCCGACCGTGAGCGTTCCCGCCTCAAGAGCATCGTCTCCAGGGTGGCTCCCAAGGATATGGGCGTCATCATCCGCACCGCGGCCGAGGGAGCCAGCGAGGAGGCTCTGACCAAGGACCTGGAGAACCTGCAGCGCCAGTGGAGCAGGATCGAGGACAAGCACAAGGAGTTCCTGCGCGGGAAGCGTCCTAAGCTCCTGCAGGGCGAGCCGGACGTGGCCATCCGCGTGGTCCGTGACATTTTCAATGACGACTTCGCCAAGCTGGTGGTCCAGGGCCAGGGGGTCTATGAGAGGGTCCGCAATTATCTGGAGACCATGGCCCCCGATCTGGAGGAGAAGCTTGAGCACTGGGATCCTGCCGAGCATCAGGGCAAGGACGTCTTCGACCGCTGGAGCATCGACAGCCAGCTGCGCAAGGGCATGGAGCGTCAGGTCTACCTGCCCTCCGGCGGCTCCCTGGTCATCGACCGCACCGAGGCCATGACCACCATCGACGTGAACACGGGACGCTTCATCGGCAAGGGCAAGTCCTTGGAGGAGACGGTGACCCGCTGCAATCTGGAGGCTTCCGAGGAGATCGCCCGGCAGCTGCGTCTGCGCGACATCGGCGGCATGATCATGATCGATTATGTGGATATGGTCATGCCGGCCAATCGCGATCTGGTCCTGCGCCGCTTGGTCGAGTGTCTGGCCCGGGACCGCACGAAGCATCAGGTGGCCGAGGTCACATCTCTGGGCCTGGTGCAGATGACCCGCAAGCGGGTGGGCCAGGGTCTGGTCGAGGCCTTCTCCGAGGAGTGCCCCACCTGTCATGGTCGAGGCTTCATCCTCCACGACAAGCCGACCATCTCCGCCTCCTATGCCGACCCATATGCGGTCAAGGGCGGCGACCCCTTCGTCAAGACCAACAAGCATGGGCATGGCTCCTCATCCAAGGAGACCTTGTCCACCGGCTCGACACCTGCGGTCAAGGCCAAGCTGGCCAGGATCGCTGCGGCGGCCCAGGCGGCGTCGGACGAGGACGATGCCCAGGCTGAGACGGCGGATGTCGTCAAGGAGTCATAAACTAAATTTCGTTTTGTCGACGGGGCGGGCACATTTGACGACGCGGTGTGTTTGCTTCTATACTGGTTAGCTGGTGTCTGGACGGGTCCGTCAATCGCATGGCGGGATTCGAATGCCGGGCGCATACAGCTTTGGACAACAGGCAAGGTAGGGCTATGTACGCGATTGTGAAGGCCGGAGGCCATCAGGAGAAGGTCGAAGTCGGTGACCAGATCACGGTCAACCGTCTGGCTGCCAGGAAGGGCGAGTCGGTCGAGTTTCCGGTCGCGCTGGTCGTCGATGGATCCAAGGTGACCATGGCCGCCAAGGATCTGGCCAAGATCTCCGTCAAGGGCGAGGTCGTGGACGACGAGGCCAAGGGCCCCAAGATCAACATCCAGAAGTTCAAGAACAAAACCGGTGTGGCGCGCCGCAAGGGCCACCGCCAGAAGCAGACCGTGGTCAGGATCACGGCCATCGCCTGAGGGCCTAGGCCGAGGTAGGAAAGGAACCAGACATGGCACATAAGAAGGGCGCGTCCAGTTCACGCAACGGGCGCGATTCGAATGCACAGTACCTGGGCGTCAAGAAGTTCGGTGGCGAGGCCGTGGTGGCTGGCAACATCATCGTTCGCCAGCGTGGCACCAAGTTCCATCCCGGACAGAACGTCGGTCTGGGCAAGGACCACACCCTCTTCGCTCTGACGGACGGAACGGTTCGGTTCGCCAGCCGGCGTGACCGCAAGGTCGTTGACGTGCTTACCGCCTGATTGCCTTTTATTGGCATCAGTCGAAGGCCATCCCTGCCATGGGATGGCCTTTTTGCATTATGTATGGAGATGCCGGGCATTCAGCTCTCAGGGGCCGCATGTCAGGCCGGATTGAGTACCATGGGCCCCTATGAGCGCATTTGTGGATCAGGTCACCGTCCATGTCAAGGGTGGCGACGGCGGCAATGGGGCTTCCTCTGTCCGCCGCGAGAAGTACAAGCCCCTGGCTGGGCCCGACGGGGGCGACGGAGGCCAGGGCGGCTCGGTCATTCTTCAAGCAGACGCCAACGCGACCAGTCTGCTGGACTACCGTTTTCTGCCGCACCGCCAGGCTGAATCGGGCACCATGGGTCTGGGCGGTGATAAGGACGGCAGCCGTGGCCAGGATCTGATCCTGCCAGTGCCGGTGGGCACTGTAGTCTTCACTGCCAAGGGAGGCCAAGGCGAGCGCAAGCAGCCGGGCGAACGCTTGGCTGACCTGGCTCATGCGGGGGACCGGTTCGTGGCGGCCCAAGGCGGCGTGGGTGGACTGGGCAACCGCTCCCTGGCCACCAAGGCCAGGCGGGCTCCCGGCTTTGCACTGCTGGGGGACCCCGGTCAGGAGCGTGACCTGGTGCTGGAGCTCAAATCCATAGCCGACGTGGCCCTGGTGGGTTTCCCCAGTGCAGGCAAGTCCAGTCTGGTGGCGGCCATGAGCGCGGCCAAGCCCAAGATTGCCGACTACCCATTCACTACTCTGGTGCCCAACCTGGGCGTGGTCCAGGCAGGGGAGAGCCGCTTCACCATGGCCGATGTGCCAGGGCTAATCCCGGGCGCCTCCCAGGGCAAAGGCCTTGGGTTGGAGTTTCTGAGGCACATCGAGCGCACCGAGATCATCGCCCATGTCATTGATTGCGCCACCCTGGAGCCTGATCGAGACCCGATGAGCGACTATCGGGCCTTGGAGGAGGAGCTTGCCCGCTATGCCGACCGCCTGGAGCTTCCGCTGGGAGTCATCCCCATGGCCGAGCGGCCCAGGGTGATCATCCTCAATAAGGCCGATCTGCCGGAGGCCCGCGAACTGGCTGAATTTGTCCGGCCTGACTTCGAGGCCCTGGGGCTTAAGGTCTTCGTGGTCTCCACAGCCTCGCATCAGGGACTCAAGGAACTGGGCTACTACCTGGGCGGTCTGGTGGATCGCCTGCGTAGGCAGCTGCAGAAGCAGCAGGAGGCCAGGCAGGAGGAACGCGTGGTCATCCGCCCCCTGGAGCGGCGGCGCAGAAATGCAGACCAGACCGGCGACTTCACTCTTGAGCGGCATCAGACACGGTCCGGTCAGACCTGGTTCAGAGTCTGCGGAGCCAAGCCCGAGCGTTGGGTTCGCCAGACCAACTTCGACAACGAAGAGGCCGTAGGCTACCTGGCCGACTGCCTGGCCCGAATGGGCGTAGAGGATGCTCTGCGAAAGGCCGGAGCCAGGCCTGGAGATGAAGTCCGCATCGGCCCTGGCGACGATGCGGTGGCCTTCGACTGGGATCCGAGCGTGGCGGCCGGTGCCGAAATGCTGGACGGCACCCCCCAGGTGGCGCGGGGTCGTGATCTGCGTCTGGAGGAGAGCCAGGGGCTCAACCGCCGCCGCACCAACAGCGAGCGTCGCCGCCAGTACCACCAGATGATGGATGCCCGGCAGGCGGTGCGTCAGGTCATGGAGCAGGAGCGGCGCCAGGGGCACTGGGCCGACCCTTCCGTGGACGACGATCCCCATGACAGGCAGGGCCTGCTAAGGCGCGGGGATACGGATGCTGCCAGTTCGGAGGAGGCTGGGCAATGAGCGGACGGGAGGGATCCGACGAGGCTGAGGTCCGCTCTCGGGTGGCCCAGGCCCGGACCATGGTGGTCAAAGTAGGTTCCAGCTCCCTGACTGATCCCCATGGACGCTTGGACCTTGGCCGTCTGCGTTCGTTGGTGGGGGCCCTGGCCTCGGCCGCCGTAGACGGCGCACGCCTGGTCCTGGTCACCTCCGGGGCCATCGCAGCCGGCTTCGGCACCCTGGGGTTCGACCAACGTCCTGATGACGTGGCTACCCAGCAGGCTACGGCCTCAGTGGGCCAGGGTCTGCTTATGGCCCAGTACGAGACTGCCTTCGCCCGTTATGGCCTGCGGGTTGGTCAGATCCTGATCACCGCCCGTGACACCGCCCACGCCATCCAGTACCGTAACGCCCGGCGCACCCTCTGCCGTCTGCTGGATCTGGGGGTCATCCCCATCGTCAATGAGAACGATGCCCTGGCCAGCAACGAGATCCGCTTCGGCGACAACGACCACCTTTCGGCCCTGATTGCCAATATTGTCAGCGCCGATGCCTTGGTCCTGCTGACTGATGTGGATGCGCTCTACACTGAACCCCCATCCAGGCCAGGGGCCCGCAGGATTGATTTCGTGCCCGATGTGGCGGCCATCATGGACCAGGTGGATGCCCAAGGGTCCGTCTCCGGTCTGGGGACGGGGGGCATGTCCACCAAGCTGGAGGCGGCGCGGATTGCTGCGGCCTCCGGCATGCCTGTGGTCCTGACACGCGCCGACCTTGCGGGTCCTGCCCTGGCCGGCGACAGGGCGGGCACTCTATTCGCGCCAATCCGTCCGAGGGGATCCTCACACCGGCTCTGGATCAAGTTCGCCTCCCGTCCCCGGGGTGGCTATCTGGTGGATCAGGGGGCTGTCAAAGCTTTGCGTGGCGGTCGTGCCAGTCTGCTGGCGGCCGGTGCCAGATCGGTCCAAGGTGAGTTCTCGGCCGGGGACCCGGTCTGGATCCACGATGAGTCTGGTCAAGAGGTGGCCAAGGGCCTGTCAGGCTACGATTCCGAGGAGGCTCAAGACATGCTGGGCCTGAACACCCAGGAGCTCCGCCGCCGACTGGGCGCTCACTATGCCCACCCACTGGTGCATCGGGACTCTCTGGTCCTGGTCTGAGCGCAGCACTGGGGGTGCCGAGCGGTAGCATGACAGCATGACTATGGCGCAATGGCAGACCCTGAGCAGACGCATTGATGCGGTGGCCCCCAGTGCCACTCTAGCTGTGGATTCAAAGGCCAAGGCCATGAAGGCCCAGGGCATGAATGTGATCAGCTTCGGTGCGGGCGAACCCAACTTTCCTACGCCTGACCACATCGTGCAGGCAGCGGCCCGTGCCTGCCTGGATCCACGCAACCATCGCTATACGCCCACGGCGGGTCTGCCCCAACTGAAGCAGGCCATCGCCGACAAGACCCTGCGTGATTCGGGCTATCAGATCGACCCGGATCAGGTGGTGGTCACCAACGGCGGCAAGCAGGCCGTCTACGAGGCCTTCCAAATTCTGCTGAACCCAGGCGATGAGGTCATCATTCCGGCACCGTACTGGACCAGCTATCCCCAGATGGCTCTGTTGGCTGGCGGTCGGCCGGTCCCGGTTCTCAGCGGAGCCGACCAGGGTTATATTCCCAGTCTGGAGCAGCTGGAGGCAGCCCGAACCGAGCACACCCGTGCCATTATCCTCAACCTGCCTGCCAATCCCACCGGGGCGATCTGGGATGCCGACTTGGTGGCTGCCGTGGACCGCTGGGCCATGGACCGCCAGATCTGGGTGATCAGCGACGAAATCTATGAGCACTTGACCTACCAGGGGGCGCGTACGCCCTATCCAGGCGCTCTGGTGCCCCAGGTACGCGATCAGCTGATCGTGGTCAACGGTGTGGCTAAGACCTATGCCATGACCGGCTGGCGGGTGGGCTGGCTGGCTGCCCCCCTGCCGGTGGCCCAGGCGGCCGCCAAGCTTCAGGGGCATATGACCTCTAACGTGGCCAACGTTTCCCAGCAGGCAGCGCTGGCTGCACTGACCGGTGGCCTGGAGGACGTGGATGCCATGCGGTCGGCTTTCGCCCTGCGCCGACGGGCCATCGTGGATGCCTTGAACGCCATGGAGGGTGTGACATGCCCTGAACCCCTGGGTGCCTTCTACGCCTTTGCCGACGTGTCCGGTCTGCTGGATCGGCCAGTGGGTCCGCAAGGCACGGTCTGCGCTACATCGAGTGAGCTGGCCGAGGTCATCCTGGAGCAGATCCAGGTGGCGGCCGTGCCGGGTGAGGCCTTCGGCGCGCCCGGCTGTCTGCGCTTTTCCTACGCGCTTGCCGACGACGACCTGGCCGAGGGCATGCAACGCCTTGGGGACTGGGTCAGAGCCTGATCCGGCTCCTGGCCGAAATGCTGCCGAGGCAACACGGTTGGACGCAATCCACCCTTTAGGCTAAACTTGCGATTTGGCGGTTTTTCCTCCCTGTCGAGTAGGCTGGTGGGAAGTTCCGATAGGGAAGTGGCGCAATTGGTAGCGCAACGGTCTCCAAAACCGTAGGTTGTGGGTTCGAGTCCCGCCTTCCCTGCCAGGGCTTGCAGCAGATGATGCAGAACAAACGAAGGACGGATGACCATGGCACAGAAGGATGGGGCTGAGGAAGCCAGGCCGAACTTCTTCATGCGTATCGGACTCTTCATCAAGCAGGTTATTGATGAGATTCGCAAGGTCGTGACCCCCACGGGCAAGGAGCTGGTGGGCTGGTCCGTGGCAGTCTTCATCTTTGTGCTGCTGCTCATGGTCCTTGTGACCGTGATGGACTTTGGACTGGGCAAACTGGCCTTCCTGATATTTGGCTGAGCTGTGACAAGGTAGAAGGTGGAGTGATCCATGAGTGATGATCTGACCAGAGAGGGACTGGACCCCGATCAGGCCGCTGAATCGGTCCCGTCGGCGTCCGTCGATGCCCCCACGCAGGAGGATGCCCAGGTCCAGGATCAGTCGCTCGCGTCCTCTCCGGAGCAGGCCGGGCTGGGCAAGGACGATTCCTCCGATTCTGGCAACTCCTCTGATGACGGGGAGAGCACTGACCAGGTCGACCAGGAGGATCCTGGTCAGCGTGCCGTGGATGAGTTCTCCAAGAAGCTGCGTACCCTTGAGGGCAAGTGGTATGTTCTGCACACCTACTCCGGCTATGAGAAGCGCGTCAAGGCCAACGTGGAGTCCCGCGTGGCATCCTTTGGCTTGGAGGACAAGGTCTTCCAGGTGGAGATCCCCATGGAGGAGGTCGAGAAGCACACCGACAAGGGCAAGAAGATCGTCACCCGAGTGCGGGTTCCCGGTTACGTGCTGATTCGCATGTGGCCGGACGAGAACGCCCGCCGCATCGTCCGCGATACCGAGGGCGTCACCGGATTCGTGGGTCCCAACAAGGAGCCGGCTCCGCTGAGCCGCAAGGAGGTCGTCCAGATGATGGCCCCCATGATTGCCTCCGAGGCCCTGAAGGCCGCTGGGGACAAGCCTGAGGCCGCCAAGAAGCGCACTGTGGAGGTCTCCTACGCCGTTGGCGATCAGGTCACTGTCACCGAAGGGCCTTTCGCCACCATGGCCGCCGTGGTCTCCGATGTGGAGCCCACCACGCAGAAATTGACCGTCCTGGTCTCCATCTTCGGCAGGGACACGCCTGTGGAGCTGGGATTCGATCAGGTCGAAAAGATCGTCTGAAAGTCCTCGGCCGTCCTCGGTCGCTGCGATAATCGTCAAGCTTGTGCTTCCCTGTGGAGCGCATTTGGAAAGAACAGGTTGCGGGAGGGGACCTACGGTCTCCGACATCACCGCTTCGTAGAAAGAAGAACCAGCATATGGCTGCAAAGAAGAAAGTCACCGCGCTGATCAAGGTGCAGATAGAGGCCGGCAAGGCCAACCCCGCACCCCCGCTGGGTCCCGCACTGGGCTCCCATGGCGTGAACATCATGGACTTCTGCAAGCAGTACAACGATGCCACCAAGGACAAGATGGGACAGGTCATCCCCTGCATCATCACCGTCTACGAGGATCGTTCCTTCACCTTCATCACCAAGACTCCGCCGGCAGCCGACCTGCTGCGCAAGGCGGCCGGCGTCTCCAAGGGTGCAGGCAACCCGCTGACCACCAAGGTGGGATCCGTCACCAAGGCCCAGGTCCGCGAGATCGCCCAGACTAAGATGGAGGATCTGTCGGCCCGTGACGTCGAGGCCGGGATGAAGATCATCGAAGGCACCGCCCGTTCCATGGGCATCACCGTCACCGACTGAAATTTTCGTTGTGAGCGGTAGGGCATACGCTTGCCCGCACCGCAACTGCTGATAGGAGAAGCAGATGACCAAGCGTTCCAAGAAGTATCGCGAGGCGGCCGAGAAGGTCGATCGCACCAACCTGTACACCCCCGAGGAGGGCATCGCCCTGCTCAAGAGCATGCCCAAGCGCGGGTTTGACGAGACCGTGGAGGCTGTCTACCGCCTGAACGTGGATCCCCGCAAGGCTGATCAGCTGGTCCGTGGCACCGTAAGCCTGCCCAACGGCACCGGCAAGACCGTGCGCGTCCTGGTCTTCGCTCGTGGCCCCCAGGCGACTGCAGCCGCCGAGGCCGGAGCTGACGAGGTGGGCGACGACGAGCTGGTGACCAAGGTTGCCGGCGGCTACCTGGACTTCGATGCCGTGGTGGCCACACCCGACATGATGGGCAAGGTCGGCCGTCTGGGCCGTGTGCTGGGTCCCCGTGGCCTCATGCCTAATCCCAAGACCGGTACCGTGACCATGGACGTGGCCAAGGCGGTCACTGAGATCAAGGCTGGACGTGTCGAGTTCCGTGTCGACAAGAACGGCAACCTGAGCTTCCCCGTGGGCAAGGTCTCCTTCGAGCAGCAGGCACTGGAGGAGAACTTCCACGCAGTTGACGAGGAGATCAAGCGCCTGAAGCCGGCCACGGTCAAGGGCCGTTACATCACCAAGGCCACCGTCACCACCACCATGGGTCCGGGCGTTCCCCTGGACATCGCGGTGCTCTGAGTCGGTTCGTCGTATACTTCCAGGGCGGGAGACCTTCGGGTTCCCGCCCTTTTTATATTTTGATCGCTCTTTTTGAACCGGCGCCAGTCAGTCTGCGCACGGATGCGATCTGCGGATTCTGCCAATGATCAGGGCTGCCTGAAGAACGAAGGATTCTCGCGGATCCATGGCATCCCAGCCGGTTACCTCTACGCAGCGCTTGAGCCGGTAGCGCACGGTGTTGGGATGGATGCCCAGCTTCTTGGCGGTGGCCTCCAGCGAGCTGCCCGAGCGCAGAAAGGTAAGCAGAGTGGTCGGCAGAGGGCCGTCCGGGTCCTGTCCGGCCAGGCTTAGATAGACCTCCTGGTAGAGCTGATCGCAGGCCTCCTTATCTCCGTTCAAGGCTCGTTCTGGCAGCAGATCGTCGGCGTGCAGGGGCCTGGGCAGGGCGGCTGTGATGGGATCAGCTATTGCCGGGGCTGCAGCCTGGGTGCTCAGGGCGGCTCGGATGGAGGTCCCAGCACCGAAGGTCCCATGGCGGAGAGGCCCCAGACAGACAGCGGACCGGTCGGCGAAGAAACGCAGGATGGATGCGCAGAAGTCAACTGGAGTGCCCGACCGGTCGGGGTCGATCAGGACGACCATGAGCCCCTCGTTTTCCCCTACCAGGGCTCTGCCGCCTAGATGGGCAACAGTGGTATGGATCGGCTGGCGGGCGTTCTCCATTCCCTGCCCGTCATCGTTGCCTCGGGCTTCGCCAACGACGGCGAAGCTGTCGAATTCGGTCGGCCAGCCTAGCCTGGCCAGATCGTCAACAGTCCGTGTGTCTGCCGTTTTCTCAATCAAATGCCGAATGATTCTCGACTCCGCTGCGGCCTTGCGTCCGTTCCTTGCCTCGGCCAGGTCGGCGTAGAGACTGGCTGCCGCAGTGGCTGCATGGCGGGTGTAGATCAGCGTGGACCGTTCCCCTTCGCCCCCTAAAGTCCGGCCAGCCTCCTCAAGCATGTCCAGAATGACTTCGGTCAGCTCCATGGCTCGGTGCGGGCCCAGGCTCCGGGAGAGCTTTGCTGGTAGAGGGGAGGGGACTTTGCTGTCCTGCCTGCCTTGGGCGTCAAGTCGGGACAGCAGGTCGTCCA
Organism: Bifidobacterium asteroides; assembly: GCF_003202695.1. GTDB lineage: Bacteria > Actinomycetota > Actinomycetes > Actinomycetales > Bifidobacteriaceae > Bombiscardovia > Bombiscardovia asteroides_G. The sequence continues at coordinate 124,167 of NZ_QGLL01000009.1, read as the reverse complement.
GAGCTGTTCGAATGGCCCCCTCCAAGGTTCTGCGTCCATCGAGGGGCAAGGACCTGGCCCATGGCAGCGCCTCCTCCAGATGATCCAGCGTCTTCCGGAGAATCTGCTCCATGGTTGTTTTGGATGCGGCAGATACCTGGTGGGCTTGCTGTGTCTTGGCGGGGCGGTTGGCCCGCGATCCGGGGCTCCTCGACTGGCCGATCATGTCAGACGGTCCATCATGTCACCAGTTCGGGCACGGCGGCTCTGCCGGACCATATCCAGGATCAGGAAGGGCACTGCCATGTCCACCGGAAGCATGTGCCGTTCGAAGTTGTTGGCTGGGGCGGTGATCATGACCCCCATGATCAGCAGAAGGGGGAACCAGCACAGGGCTCCGCGCCAGTGGCCGGCTGCCAGTCGGGCGACGATCAGCAGCAGAGCGGCCACCACCCAGAAGTTGGCCCTTGCCACCAGGCCCAGCAGGGGTGTATCGGCCCAGGCTCTGACGAATCCGGTCACCCCGTTACGCCAGTCGTGGCACCAGGCCGCCAGCCAGGAGCCGGAATTCTGCACGTAACCATTGTTGAGGTAGTAGGACATAGCCACGTAGGCAGGGTCGCCGGGGTCGAAGTAGCCGTAGGACTCGGCCATGAAGGCATCCAGGTAGATCACCGGGTTGTGCAGTCCCACCCGGAGCCAGGCCCGATTCAGCCGGGACATCTGCTCGGGCGTCACGGTCCTCCAGCGGTAGACGATCAGTTTGGGCTGGTTGCCCGAGGACTTGACCCGGTCGGCCTCCCAGGGGGTGTACTGGATGGCGGCATTGTCCAGGTCCATGATGGGCTCAAGGTCGGCCCTCGCCTGGGCAGGAATCCCATGGGGGTTGAGCTGGGCCACTCGGGCGATCTGCTGCAGCTGGATGCTGCGGCTTTCCACGGGATCGCCCTGGATGACCGTCCCTGTGGCCGTCAGGGCCCCGGTCGCCCCTGTGAACAGGACCAGGGGCAGCAGGAGTCCGCCCAGGATGGTGACCCACTGACGACGGTGGATGATCAGAGCCAGGACCAGCTGGGCCAGGACGATGTAGAGGGCGTACTTGGCGCTGATCAGCATGATCAGGGTGCTCAGCGCAAGGGCAGGTCGCAGTCGGGTCGCTTGGCTGGCGGAAGGCGACGAGTTCCTATTCTCCGCTTCCAGCTGGTGCCAGATGCCGAACCACCAGATGAAGGCGAAGGCGAAAAGGGGGGACTTGGTCAGGCTGAAGGTGCTGAAAACCACGAAGGGGCAGAGCAGGAAGAAAAGCATGACCAGGGTGCGGGCCAGGGCGCCGACCTGTTCGGTTCCCCTGCCGCGCAGGAAGCGGTCAGCGGTGACGGCGCAGCAGAAGGCCGCAAAGACCACCTGCAGCCCTGCCAGGAGCACGATGCCCGCGTCATAGGATCCGGTCAGGTGGTTGGAGGCCATGATGGTCATCCCATAGGCTAGGGTCAGCACTATGTTGTGCTGATCCGTCAGGAAGGCTGGGTGCCCCGGCCACAGGTAGTGGCCGATGGGGTAGACGTCCATCTGGGTGAAGGCATTGCCGCCGTAAGGGGGCTGATCGCCCTGCAGCTGGGCCAGGAAATTGGCGCATTCCTGGGCCTGTGCGTACAGGTCGGCCCCGTAGGCGGCCAGCAGGGTAAGAAAGGCCCAGGCCCAGCCCAGCAGGAGCAGACGCATGATGGGCCGCCAGCCGCTGGTTTGCCGGTTGATGAAGGCCGCGTAGGCACGCATCCGTGGGCGCTGTGCCAGGGCGGTCAGCCGCTGCGGCATTCGCAGTGGTGCGCCGCCTAGCAGAATCCGGCGGCAGGCCAGGACCAGAGCCATGCAGACGGCCAGGGTTCCCAGCATGATCAGCATTTGGGCCAGGCCTATCTGCGTCAGAGAACCCTGCAGACGGTAGATGGGTCCCAGCCCGGTGCACCAGGCGATCCAGAGGCAGGCCAGCAGGGCCAGAGCCAGGCCGACGGTCCGGGATGCACCAGGCCGAGGCCTCTTGGTCTTCAGGACCGAGGTCGACACAGGTCGCTCGACCTCCTCTCTTGGCTGCACCCTACGACCGTCTGCGCTCAAAAGAACCCCTTTCGCAGATTGTGTTTATTGCATGATTTTCCTATTTTATCCAGTGTCCATCCGAGGATGCGTTATGAGCTGTTCAGGAGCATCCTGTGAAAAGATACAAAAATCGGCCGCCGCTTTTGTGGATGGTTCGCTACCAGGGCTGACCCCTTGTGCCGTATAGTGGAACGCGTGCCTCATCAGAATATCAAGTGGCAACCATCGGCATCGCTGGACAGTGGCGTGGTCTCCTCGATCGTGGTGTTCGACACCGTCGATTCGACCAATACGCTCGTGGCTCATGCTCTGGAAGCCTCGTCCTATTCGGATGCGCGCGACCGGGTCGAGCGACTATTCGGGGGCAGTGAATCGACAACGAGCACGGGGGCTGTGAAAGTACTGGTCTCTGGCACTAAGGGGAAAGCCGAAGGTACGCCTCGAAAAAATGCCCGTCAGGGTGTTTCTACGACTAGAAACTACGAGGGAAGAGTCGCAAGTAAAGGTCTTCGGCGATGGCCGGGCGCCGGGGGGCGCACCATGCCGCTCAGCGTAGCGGTTGCTGATGCGCAGTCCCGGTGCCGCGGTCGTCTTGGCCGAACCTGGGTCAACCAGCCTCGATGCTCCTTGCTGGCTACTTGGGCCCTGCCGCTGCCCACCAGCTTGCTTACCGGGCCGCTTAGCGGGTGGATGCCCATGGTGGCTGGACTGGCTGCTCTGGAAGGCCTCCAGGACGTGCTTGCGTACCATGGCTGCCAGCTGTCCGACGGCGGCGAGCCTGAACGGATTCTGACTCTCAAGTGGCCTAACGACCTGTTCTGCCGCGGGTCCAAGCTGGGGGGCATCCTGTGCGAACTGGTCCGGGTGGATCAGGACTGGTCGGCTCTGGCCGTCGGCATCGGGATCAACCTTTTTCTGCCTCGACAGGCGCTGCCTATTGCGGATTCCACTTCTCTGCAGCTCCATTACCTCAGCCTGCCCGACTACCAGACTCTGCGCGACGATCTGGTCGACGCCATCAGCTGGCACCTGAGCGGGCAAATGGCCCCCCTTGGCCTTGATGGTTCGCTGGAAAGAGCCTTGAACGGGCCCAAGGGCCTGCGCTCGAGGATCACCGCGCTCAGCTGGACGCTCGGTCGGCGGGTCAGGGTCGTTCCCGTGTCCGGAGCTCCCGTGGAGGGTCGTGCCCTGGAGATCAACCCCGATGCTTCCCTGCGGGTGCGGCTGTCGGATGGGGGCCAAGTTGATGTGTCCACGGCCGACGTGGGCATCCTGCCCGAAGTGGCCGCTGTGAGGGCCTGATTCCTGCCATGTTCATACTTTTCTGTCAGTCCAATCGCCCTTGATCAACCAGTGAGGAGAGGGGAATGAAAAAACTGCTGATTGCCAACCGCGGCGAGATAGCATTGCGGGTTGTGCGCACCGCCCAGGAGATGGGCATCGCCACCGTGGCCGTCTATGCCGATCAGGATCGGGACGCCCCCTATGCCCAGATGGCGGACGAGGCCTACCTGCTGCCTGGGGATACCAATATGGAGACCTATCTGAACGAGGATCTGATCGTCTCCATCGCCCGCAGGTCAGGCGCTGACGCCCTTCACCCGGGCTACGGCTTCCTGTCCGAGTTCTCCTCCTTCGCGCGAAAGGTGCTCGAGGCGGGCATCACCTGGGTGGGTCCGGATCCGGATGTTCTGGATGAGCTCGGCGACAAGATCACCGCCTGCAAGGTGGCCGAGCGAGCACGGGTGCCGGTGGTGCCCGGACTGAGCGAGCCCGTCACCGACATGCGCCCCCTGCTGGACTTCGCCGACGAGCACGGCTATCCGGTCATGATGAAGAAGGCTGACGGCGGCGGCGGCCGTGGGATCACCCTGATCAACGACAGCGACGAGCTGCGCACCTTCTATATGAACCATGATGCCCTTCAGGGCGGCGACCTGGGCGACTACTTCATCGAGAAGTTCGTGGACCGGGCCCGGCACGTGGAGACCCAGTCCGGCAGGGACAGCCACGGCCAGTTCACCGTCTACTCCACAAGAGACTGTTCGGTCCAGCGCCGCAACCAGAAGCTGGTGGAGGAGGCCCCGGCCCCCTTCCTGTCCGACGATGTGATCGCCCAGCTGGAGGGATTCTCCCGCCGCCTGTTCGATACGGTGGGCTACGTGGGGCTGGGCACCTGCGAGTTCCTGGTCACCCCCAGGGACGATGTCTACTTCATGGAGGTCAACCCCCGGCTGCAGGTGGAGCATACGGTCAGCGAGCAGGTCTGCGGACTGGACCTGGTCCGCGAACAGCTGCGGATCGCTGACGGCGGCTCCCTGAACGTGGCGCCTTCGCCCCGAGGCCACAGCTTCGAGCTGCGCATCACCAGCGAGGACCCGGCCACCAACCTGACTCCCAGCTCAGGGACCATCGAGTCGATTCAGTGGCCCTCCGGCCCCGGCATTCGCGTGGACTCGGGCGTCGAAGTGGGCGACACGGTCTCGCCCAGGGACGATTCCATGATGGGCAAGCTGATCGTGACTGCTCAGGACCGCCCGGCAGCTGTGGCCAGGGTTCGCCGGGCCCTGCGCGAGATGAGCATCGGCGGGGTCCCTACCCCGGCCGGACTCTTCCAGAAGATCTTCACCAACCCCGAGTTCACTGCCGAGGACGGGCACTCCTTCGAAGTGTCCACCAAGTGGCTTGAACGGGTCTATCTGAACGTGGAGCCTGCCTCCAACGGCAGCGGCCAGCCCGCCTCGGTCTCCGGCGCATCCGTCCAGGAACAGGAGCGGGACAGCGATCCCATGGAGACCTATAACGTGGAGATCGACGACAAGCGGGTCAGGCTGGCCCTGCCCCAGTCGCTGCTGGGAGGCATGGGCGGCATCAGCGGTCACGGCGGTATTTCCCGGCCCCGGCAGCCCCTGCGCGGGCGCGGGCTGCGGGATCAGGAGCCTGGCGCACCCCGGCAGGATGCGGCCCGGTCCGGGGTCATCGTGGCCACCATGCAGGCGGTGGTCACCCGCATCAACGTCGCCCCCGATCAGGACGTTGACAAGGGCGACCTGCTGGTGGTTCTGGAGTCCATGAAGATGGAGAACTACGTCTATGCCCCGGCCAAGGGCCGTGTGAAGACCATTGATGTGGCCGTGGCACAAGGGGTGGATCCGGGCCAGACCCTGGTCACCCTGGATCTGGGCGAGGAGGAGCAGGCATGAGCGTTACCGAATCCACCTTGGGCTCCCAGCCGGTGCGCCAGGGCATCCATCGGGCCGCCGCCTTGGCCAAGCAGGCCGAGGAGCACGCCCGCGACCGTCAGCATGCCAAGGGCAAGCAGACCGCCCGGGAGCGCCTGGATCTGCTCTTCGACAAGGACACCTTCGAGGAGGTGGGCCGATTCGCTGGCGGTGACATCGCCGGGGACCGGGCGGGATCTGCGGTCATCACCGGCTTCGGCCTGGTCTACGGACGCAAGGTCGGCGTCTATGCCCAGGACTTCTCCGTTAGGGGCGGCACCCTGGGCCAGGCCGAAGGCGAGAAGATCTGTCGTCTCATGGACATGGCTCTGCGGATCAAGGTTCCCATCGTAGCCATGATCGACTCGGGCGGCGCCCGCATCCAGGAGGGCGTGGCCGCCCTGACCCAGTATGGCCGAATCTTCCGCAAGACCTGCCAGGCCAGCGGATTCGTCCCGCAGATCTCTCTGATCCTGGGGCCCTGCGCAGGCGGTGCCGTCTACTGCCCGGCCCTGACCGACCTGATCATCATGACCAAGGAGAACTCGGACATGTTCGTCACTGGCCCCGACGTGGTCAAGGCGGCCACGGGCGAGACCATCAGCATGGACCAGCTGGGCGGCGGCTACGTGCACAACACTCGTTCCGGCGTGGCCCACTACCTGGGCGAGGACGAGGCCGACGCCATCGACTACGCCAGGACCGTGCTGGCCTATCTGCCCGCCAACAGCGGCCTGGAGCCTCCCCGATACGCCTTCATCTCCGGCCATGCCGAGCGTCAGGCCGCCAAGCGCCTGGCCACGGTCATCCCCGAGAGCGACCGGCAGCCCTACGACGTGCTGGACGTCATCCATGCCATAGTCGACTATGGCGAGCTGGTCCAGGTCCAGGAGCTCTACGCCCGGTCTATCGTGGTCGGATTCGCCTGCCTGGAGGGCCGGCCAGTGGGAATCGTTGCCAACCAGCCCATGGTGGACGCGGGCAGCCTGGATGTGGAATCCTCCGAGAAGCTGGCTCGATTCGTTCGCCTCTGCGACGCCTTCAATCTGCCGGTCATCACCCTGGTGGACACCCCCGGCTACAAGCCCGGCTCGGATCAGGAGCACGCCGGCATCATCCGCCGGGGGGCCAAGGTCATCTACGCCTACGCCAACGCCCAGGTGCCCATGGTCACCATTGTTCTGCGCAAGGCCTTCGGCGGCTCCTACATCGTCATGGGCTCCAAGGCCATCGGCGCAGACCTCAACTACGCCTGGCCCTCCTCGCAGATCGCCGTGCTGGGAGCCCAAGGCGCGGTCAACATCATCCACCGACGCGACCTGCAGGAGGCCAAGGAGGCCGGCCGGGACGTGGACGAACTGCGCAATCGGCTGGCCCAGGAGTACGAAAACAGCACCGTCAACGCCAACCTCTCCCTGGAAATGGGCGAGCTGGACGGCATGATCGACCCGGAGCAGACCAGACCGGTCCTGATCCACGCCATGGACCTCTTGGCAGACAAGCAGCATGTCAGAGTCAACGACAAGCACCATGGCAATCAGCCTCTATGAGCTTCTCCTCGTCATTATCAGCAATCCCCAAACCTCTACGAATAGGACATCATGACCAGTACATTCTTCATCAACCGTCTCGCCGAGCAGCCGCACGCGCTCATGTTCGCCGGCCAGTCCAACCCCTGGACCGTGGCCCTGGCAGACCTGCAGGGTGATCCCGACATCGACAGGGCCCTGAGGGAGCGGATGGCGGCGGCCACCGACCTGCTCAGGGCGGTCAAGCCCGACCTGTTGGCCACTAACGGCCGTCAGCTGGATCTATTCGGCTACAAGCCTGACCCGGTCAGGCTGGGTCCGGCTGCCGACGCGGCTGTCAGCGTGCCCGGCATCGCCCTGGTGCAGCTGGGTGCCCTCATGGACATGGACCAGCTGGGCTACGACGCGGCCCAAGCCCGTCCGGTAGCCCTGCTGGGGCACTCCCAGGGCATCATCGGGGTTCACATGGTCCAAGAGATCCAGTCGGCCGGATCCATGAAGGCCGCCCAGGCCGCCATCGACCAGATTCTGGCTACCGCCATGCTGATTGGCACGGCTGGCACCCGTCAGGCCCGTCGATTGGGCATCCATCGCCAGGGTGAGGCCACACCCATGCTTTCGGTGCGTGGCGCCACCCGCCATCAGGTGGAGGTCCTGGTCGACCGGGTGCCTGGCGCTCGCGGCCCCATCAGCGTGGCCGTGACCAACTCGGACCGCAACCTGGTCCTGTCCGGCTATCCGGAGGATCTGGCTGCCTTCGCCATCGAGGCAGGCAAGGAGAGCGATCATCAGCGGCAACTGCGCGAGGACAAGGTCCGTGGCGGAACTGCCTTCTCGCCGGTTCTGGAGTATCTGGATGTGACCCTGCCCTTCCATTCCCCGCTCATGAAGGAGGCCGTGGATCTGAGTGTGGACTGGGCCTCCCGCTGTGGTCTGGACATCGAGCGCGCCCGGATTCTGGCCGAGGAGGTCCTGCTCAACCATGCCGACTGGGCCGGCCGAATCGCCGAGGTCATGGACCACCAGGATGCTGCCTCCCTCTGGCTGGTGGATCTGGGCCCGGGCGAGACCCTGGGCAAGCTGGTGGACAACCTGGTCCAGGGCACCGGCGTGGGTGTGGTCGAGGCCTCCAACCAGGCCCGGCGCGCGCAGCTGTCCACCATGGAGGAGGATCCGGGCCGGACACAGGACTGGTCCAAGCTGGCGCCCCGTCTGCTTGAGACTCCTGCTGGCCCCCGGGTGGAGACGGCCTTCAGCCGGTTGACCGGCAAGCCTCCGGTCATGCTGGCCGGCATGACCCCGACCACCGTGGAGCCCGAGATCGTGGCCGCAGCCGCCAACGCCGGCTACTGGGCCGAGCTGGCCGGCGGCGGCCAGGTGACCGCTGAGGTCTTCGACCGCCATGTGTCCCAGCTGGAGGACCAGCTGCAGGAGGGCCGCACGGTCGAGTTCAACGCCATGTTCATGGACCGCTACCTGTGGAACCTCCAGTTCGGCAGCCAGCATATCGTGCCCAAGAAGCGCGCCTCGGGCACTCCCATCGACGGTGTGGTCATCTCTGCCGGCATCCCCGAGCTGGATGAGGCTGTGACCCTGATCCGTCAGCTCAACGAAGAGGGCTTTCCCTACGTGGCCTTCAAACCTGGTACGGTGGACCAGATCCGCCAGGTCGTGGCCATCGCCCGCAAGGTCGCCCCCACCAACATTCTGATGGAGGTCGAGGGCGGCGCTGCTGGAGGCCACCACTCCTGGGAGTCCCTGGACGATCTGCTTTCGACCACCTACGCCGAGGTCCGCGCCTGCCCCAACATCGTCCTGGTGGCCGGTGGCGGCATCGGCACCCCTGCGCGGGCGGCCGACTATATCAGCGGCCAGTGGTCCCGTGCCTATCATCTGCCGGACATGCCCGTGGACGGCGTCATGATCGGCACGGCTGCCATGACCGCCAAGGAGGCCCACACCAATCCTGAGATCAAGCGGGCCCTGGTGGCCACTCCCGGCATCGACTCCTCCACTCCTGATCCGGATCCTTTCGCTCCCATGGGCGAGAAGTGGGTGTCCAGCGGCAAGTCTGTGGGAGGCGTGGGCTCCGGCCTGAGCCATCTGCACGCCGACATCTACGAGATGGAGAACTCCTCCGCCGAGTGCGGCCGTCTGCTGGTCCGGGTCATGAAGCACCCGGAGGAGCTGGAGACCCGTCGGGCAGAGATCATCGAGGCCCTGAACAGGACCGCCAAGCCCTACTTCGGCGATCTGGAGACCATGACCTACCAGGACTGGGCCGAGCGCTTCGCCGACCTGTCATACCCCTGGGCCGACGACACCTACATCGACCGCTTCCTGCACCTGCTGCGGCGCATCGAAGCCCGTGTCTGCAAGCGTCAGAGCGGCGAGTTCGACTCCATCTTCGCCTCCAGGCAGGATGTGGCTGAGCCCGAGCAGGCGCTTCGCCGACTGCACGAGGCCTATCCCCAGGCAGCCGAGCTCAAGGTGGTGCCTACCGATGTGGCCTGGTTCCCCGTTCTGGTGCGCGAGTACCCCAAGCCCATGCCCTTCGTGCCGGTCATCGACAATGATCTGCTGCGCTGGTGGGGTCAGGATCAGCTCTGGCAGTCAGAGGATCCTCGTTACGGTGCCGACTCGGTCAGGGCCATCCCTGGACCCATCTCCGTGGCTGGCATCACCACGGTGGACGAGCCGGTGGCCTCCATTCTGGGACGGTTCGAGCAGGCGGCCATAGACCGGGTACGCGATCTGTGCAGCGGTCCCGTCAAGGCCTACAGCCAACTGGCGGGCGCCTCTGATGCGCAGGAGTTCATCCGCCGCAGCCCCAACCTCTCCTGGGTAGGCCATCTGATGGCCAATCCGGCCTACGGGACAGCCCTGGACGACCCCAACTACACCATCACTGCCACCGGTTATGACGATCAGGGCGAGCACTACGATCTGGACATCCACCTGGACACCTACTGGGACGATGACCCTGATGGCGGCCTGGACCGGCATGCGGTGCGCGACATCGTCGTGCCGCTGACCCTCAAGAGCGACCAGGTCGGTCTCTTCCCGGTGGTCGACCGCAGCCGCCTGCCCAAGGATGTCTACGCCATGCTGGCCGATACAGCCGGCATCGGCAACACCTCCATCACCGGCGACAAGCTGGAGGCCATGCCTGTCATCGAAAAGGACGATGACGACCCTGACCATCCCTTCGGCCTGGCCCGCACCAGCTACACTCTGGCGGCCAACCTGGGCTTCGACCATGAGGCGGCCACCGGAGGCGCCCTGCCCGATGCGTTGATTCCTTCCGGCTTCGCCCCTGACGCCTTGGTGGGTCCGGCCTGGCCTGCCATCTACGCAGCCTTGGGATCCGTCTATGTGGATGGCTTCCCCATCATCGAGGGACTGCTCAACGCGGTCCATCTGGACCACCTGATCGAGCTGGAGGTCAGCGAGGAACGCTTGCTGAAGCATACCGGCCAGCGGATCGAACTAACCAGCTGGGCCGAACCTTATCAGGAGTCAGCCTCCGGCCGGGTGGTGACCATCCACGTGGTCCACTCCGCCCAGGACGGGACCGTGCTGGCTCGCGAAGTCGAGCGTTTCGCTATCCGTGGCCGCGCCTACAGCGATCAGCTGCCTCTGGAGGCCCCCGAGTACGGCGGCATCCGCGCCGACACGGTGGACACACCCCGCAGGCTGCTGCGTCGCGTCACCGTCACCGCCCCCAAGGACATGACCGCCTTCGCCCGCACCTCCGGGGACTTCAATCCCATCCACACCTCCAAGCGAGGAGCGGCGGTCTCCGGCTTGTCTGCACCGCTGGTGCATGGCATGTGGCTGTCTGCCACCGCGCAATATGCGGCTCAGGCCACTGACGAGCAGGGCGTCCACTACGAGATCGCCGGATGGACCTACAACATGTATGGCATGGTCCAGCTGGGCGACAAGGTGGAGATCAGCCTGGAGCGCGTGGGCAAGGTCCGCCACGGGGGGCTGGTCCTGGAGGTCACCTGCAGGATCGACGGCCAGCTGGTCTCCCGCGGCACGGCAATCGCCCGCGCCCCCAGGACCGCCTACGTTTATCCCGGTCAGGGGATTCAGCAGCAAGGCATGGTCCTGGACGAGCGGTCCAAGTCGCCGGCCGCCCGCGAGACCTGGGAACGGGCCGACGCCCTGACACGCAGCAAGCTGGGGTTCTCCATCCTGGCCGTGGTGCGTGACAACCCGCACACCCTGACCGCCAAAGGGGTCACCTACCATCATCCGGAGGGTCTGCTCAACCTGACCCAGTTCACTCAGGTGGCGCTGGCCACCGTAGCCTTCGCCCAGACCGCCCGCCTGCGCGAGTCCGGCATGGACATCTGGCCCGCCTACTTTGCCGGGCACTCCCTGGGCGAGTACAACGCCCTGAGCTCCTTTGCCGGGGTCATGTCCCTGGAGACGGTTCTGGAGCTGGTCTTCCATCGCGGGTCCACCATGCACTCCCTGATCGAACGTGATGAGCAGGGGCGCAGCAACTACCGGATGGGCGCTCTTCGCCCCAACCAGTTCGGCGTGGGCGATTCCGGCGTCAAGCAGTACGTGGAGTCCGTGTCCAAGGAGTGCGGCGAATTCCTGGAGATCGTCAACTATAACCTGGCTGGCCAGCAATACGCCGTGGCCGGGACCATCGCCGGTCTGGAGTATCTGCGAGCCGACGCCAACCGTCGGGCCAAGGAGGCGGGCGGCAAGCCGGCCTTCATGTACGTGCCCGGCATTGACGTGCCCTTCCACTCCACTCTGCTGCGCAAGGGGGTGCCCGAGTTCCGCGATACCTTGGATGCCCTGCTGCCCGCGCACATCGACTACTCCCGCCTAGAGGGCCGCTACATTCCCAACCTGGTTGCGCGGCCCTTCCAGATGAGCAAGGAGTTCGCCGCCTCCATCCTGGAGGTGGTTCCTTCCGAGCGCATCAAGCAGGCTCTGGACGATCCTCAGGTCTGGGACCAGTATGCGGCCGACGATCAGAAGCTGGGCCGTCTGCTGCTGACCGAGCTGCTCTCCTGGCAGTTCGCCTCTCCTGTGCGCTGGATCGAGACCCAGGCGATCATGTTCGACGCTCCCGAACAGGGCGGCCTGGGCGTGGAGCAGCTGATCGAGGTAGGGCTGGGCCATTCGCCCACTCTGGCCAATCTGGGCACCAAGACCCTGAAACTGCCTGACTTCCGCGAGCGTCACGTGAACGTTTACAACCTGGGCAGGGATGAGAGCCGGGTCTATCTGACCGACACCGATCCCATGGCCCCGGTGGAGGAGCCCGCAGCTCTGGTCCAGGACTCCAGCCGCGATTCAGCTCAGACTGCCGCGGCAGCCCCCGTACCAGATCCGGCTCCGGCTCCGGCTTCTGCCCCTGCAGCAGCCGACGACTCGGTTCCGGCTCCGGCTCCGGCGACCGGCGGTCCATCGGCTGCCGATGTAGCCGACCTGCCTTTCAAGGCCTCGGACGCCATCGCCGTCCTGCTGGCCTACGCCACCAAGATCCGTCCCGAGCAGATCGGGCAGACCGATACCACCGACACGCTGACCAATGGCGTCTCCTCCAGACGCAACCAGCTGCTGATGGACATCAGCTCCGAGCTTGGCGTGGCCAGCGTGGACGGCGCAGCCGAGGCCAGCATGACCGACCTGAGTGCCTTGGTGAACAAGGTGGCCCCGAACTATCGGCCCTTCGGCCCGGTGCTCTCCGACATCGTGCGTGAGCGCATCCGCGACCTCTTCGGCCCCTCCGGCCTCAAGCTGCAGCAGGTTGAGCAGCGGGTCTCCGACGTCTGGCAGCTGGGTTCTGGCTGGGTCTCGGCCACCGTTGCCAGTCTGGTCCTGGACACCCGCGAGGGCGCCTCCTCGCGTGGCGGCGACCTGGCGCTCCTGCCCACCGAGGCAGTCTCCACTGCGGCCGCTGCCAATGCTCTGATCGACCAGGCCGTTCAGCAGGTGGCCCAGCGACATGGCGTCACGGTCTCCATGCCCTCTGCAGGCGGTGCCGCTGGCGGTGCCGTGGTTGACTCCGCCGCCCTGGATGCCTTCGCAGCCAAGGTGACCGGTTCTGACGGCGTGCTGGCCTCCACTGCCCGTTTCCTGCTTGACAAGCTGGGGCTTGAACCGCCGGCCGTCCAGCCTGGCGAGAATGAGGACGCGGCCGTCGTGGCCGCTGTCGATGCCGAGCTGGGCAGCGATTGGCCCGATCAGGTGGCGCCACGGTTCGAGGCCTCACGCGCCGTCCTCTTCGACGATCGCTGGGCCAGCGCTCGCGAGGATCTGGCTCACATCTACCACGAGCACGATGATGATCGCAGCCGCCTGAGCTTCGTCGGAGCCGGACGCGAGGTGCGCGATCAGGCCTTCTGGTACGCCGAGCAGGCGCGCAAACGCGGTGAGCAGGATCTGGCCCGAGTCTTCAGCGGCATCGCCGACCAGGCCATGACTCCTGCCGACTTGGACCAGACCGCCACGCGATTTGCCAAGGACGTGGCCGTGGTCACCGGCGTGGCTCCCAAGTCCATCGCGGGATCTGTGACCGCCGGCCTGCTGGAGGGAGGAGCGACGGTCATCGCCGTCTGCCACTCCCTGAAGCCGAAGACCGTCATCTGGGCCCGCGACCTCTACCGCCGCCATGCCGTGGGCGGCGCCCGTCTCTGGATCGTGTCCGCCAACCTGTCCAGCTACCGGGATGTGGATGCCCTGGTCAACTGGGTCGGCAATGAGCAGCGCAAGACCACGGGAGCTACGACCACCGTGCTCAAACCAGCCTACGAGCCCACCCTCCTGCTGCCCTTCGCAGCCCCCGCCATGCACGGGACCATGGCCGACTCGGGTCGGCTCTTCGAGTCCCAGGCCCGGCTCATGCTCTGGAGCCTGGAACGCCAGATCGCCGGGTTTGCCGGCATCGGGGCAGACACTGACGTGGATCACCGTCTGCATGTGGTCCTGCCTGGATCGCCCAACCGCGGCATGTTCGGGGGCGATGGGGCATACGGGGAGGTCAAGGCCGCCCTGGATGCCATCGTCAACCGTTCCCGCCCCGAGCAGGACTGGTCCGGCCGGGTCACCTTCGCCCATCCGCTTATCGGCTGGGTCCGGGGCACCGGGCTCATGGGCGGCAACGATCCGCTGGTCCGGGTGGTGGAGCGCCACGGCATCCACACCTACTCCACTGAGCAGATGGCCGATTCCCTGCTGGAGCTGTGCACCGTTCAGGCTCGTCAGCAGGCTCTCCAGGCCCCGCTCCGGGCTGATCTGACCGGCGGCCTGGGCTCCAGCCCGCTGGACCTCAAGGCCCTGAAGGCCGAGGCCGCCCGGACTGACGATTCGTCGATACCGGCTCCGCCGGAGCAGACCGGGGACGCGTCCGAAGCTGCCGGCAGGGATCCAGGCCGGATCATCAAGGCTCTGCCCACTCCCCAGGTGCCTGCCCAGGCACCGGTGGATATGCAGGATTGGCAGGACGTGACCGCCAGACCCGAGGATCAGATCGTCATCGTCTCCATCGGCGAGATGGGCCCTTGGGGTTCCGGCCGCACACGCTTCGAGGCCGAGATGGGCATCCACTCGGATGGTCAGGTAGACCTGAGCGCCGCCGCCGTCCTCGAACTGGCCTGGAACATGGGTCTGGTCGAATGGCAGGACAGCCCCAAGCCGGGCTGGTACGACACCGACGGCGAGCTGGTGCCCGAGCAGGACATCGCCGAGCGCTACCACGACCAGGTGGTGGCCCGCTCCGGCATTCGTCCCTTCGACGACGGCATGGGCTCCGACTACCGCCAGGGCACCAACGAAGAGGAGGTCGACGTCTTCCTGGATCACGACGTGGCCTTCTCGGTGCCTACCAGGGATATGGCCGAGGAGTACGTGGCTCAGGATCCGGACCACACCAGCGTCGCCCGGGATGACCAGTCCGGCGAGTGGACGGTCACCCGTCGGCCCGGCTCTCGTATCCGCGTGCCGCGCCGGGCTACCATGTCCAGGACCGTAGGCGGCCAGTTCCCCAAGGGCTTCGACCCGGTCAAGTGGGGCATTCCAGCCTCCATGGTCGGGGACGTGGATCAGATCGCCCTCTGGAACATCGTGACCACCGTGGATGCCTACCTTTCGGCCGGATTCACCCCGGTGGAGATCCTCCAGGCCGTGCACCCCTCCAAGGTGGCCTCCACCCAGGGGACCGGCTTCGGCGGCATGGCCTCCATGCGCAAGCTCTACCTGGACCGCTTCCTGGGCAAGGAAATCCCCACGGACATCCTCCAGGAGGCTCTGCCCAATGTGGTGGCCGCACATGTCATGCAGTCCTACATCGGCGGATACGGCAACATGGTCCAACCGGTCTCGGCCTGCGCTACGGCTGCTGTTTCCCTGGAGGAGGGCGCTGACAAGATCGCCCTGGGCAAGGCGGACTTCGTGGTCACAGGCGCCATTGACGACATCGGCGTGGAGTCGGTCATCGGCTTCGGCAACATGAATGCCACCGCCGATTCCGCCGAGATGTACGCCAAGGGCATCCAGCCCCGGTTCTTCTCCCGGGCCAACGACCGTCGGCGCGGGGGCTTCCTGGAGTCCCAGGGCGGCGGGACCATCCTGCTGACCCGTGGCGACATCGCCCTGCGCATGGGTCTGCCAGTGGCTGGCGTGGTCGGGTACATCCACTCCTTCGCGGACGGTGCTCACACCTCCATCCCAGCTCCTGGGCTGGGTGCTCTGGCCGCCGGCATGGGCGGCAGGGACTCGGATCTGGTGCGCTCGCTGGCCAAGCTGGGCGTGGACCCCGACGACATCGCCGTGGTCTCCAAGCATGACACCTCCACCAACGCCAACGATCCCAACGAGTCCGAGCTGCATAACACCCTGGCTCGCGCCATCGGTCGGACGGACGGCAACCCGCTCTACGTCATCTCCCAGAAGAGCCTGACCGGCCATGCCAAGGGCGGCGCCTGCATCTTCCAGATCAACGGGCTCACCCAGCTCTTCCGGTCCGGAGTCATCCCGGCCAATGCTTCCCTGGACTGCGTGGATCCGGTCTTAAGACGCGACGATCATCTGGTCTGGCTGGAGCAGCCTCTGAAGGTGGGCAGGGTCAAGGCCGGACTGGTCACCTCTCTGGGCTTCGGCCATGTCTCCGGCATCGGGGTCATCGTCAGCCCTGGAGCCTTTGAAGCGGCTGTGCTCAAGACTTCCGGCCAAGAGGCTCTGGACGAGTGGCGTCGCCGTGCTAATGACCGTCTGGCTGCCGGTCAGCGCCGTCTGGAGGAGGGTCGCATGGGTCGGGCCCCGCTCTACGAGCCCATCGACAATCGTCGCTTCCATGAGGACGGCCACGGGTATGTGGGTCATGAGGTCGAGAAGGCCATGCTGTTGGATCCCCAGGCCCGTCTGGGTGCTGACGGCTACTATGACCGGAGCTGAGAGCATCCTGAATTGGTCAATTCTCCGTCCTCCGCAGTGGGGAATGGGAAATCGGTGAGAGTTCAATCACCGCACTGATCAGGGGGGAGGTGGGCCAGATGGCTCACCTCCTTCTTTGCTGGGGCTCTTAGCGGCTTATCTTCCTTTTGTTGTGTCCCTAGGTACGACGGGCTTGGCTATGATTAGCCTTTGCCGTGCCCTATGACCTATGCGTAGAGGGTTCCTTACAGGCATATGAGCTATATCGGCATCGGAGCGATGAAAACGTGCTGCGCATTAGGGTTTTGTCTGCTGTCTGTAAATGGGGTTGCTTCAGTGCTGCTTGAGGGGCAGGCGGTTCTTACATTCTGACTGTGATTGGACCCTGTTAACAAAATGGTATAAAAATAAATAGGTGGCCCAGGTTTTACTTGGGGTTATTGCTGGGCCACCCGAATGGCCGGACTTATCTTGCGGGAGTGGTCCGGCCTCTTACTCGCGCTAAGTATCAGTGGCCGCTCTTATGAAAATCCTGCGGCTGCGTTTTGCTGCAATAATACCCATGGCAAGAAGCCTGAACGCCATAGCCACGCCGGTACTTTTCCTCTTCTGCTGTGGGCGTGACTCTTACAGGCTGGAACATGTACTGGATGTTGATATCGTCAGTTCAGGCAATCGAATCGAGGGTCCAGCGGCTGGCGACTGTCGTCATAACCGGCGTGTGCTTGGGGGTGAATCCATAAATACTCATCGAATCGATGCTGGTGACGGCACGATTCCTTATTTAAGGTGAATGAACTGCCCGGGTCGGGCCTGGTCGGCGGGCGGCCAGGATTTCTGTACCGACCTTCAAAGTCAGTTTGTGGGAAGGGCCAATCAGCGTGGGTTTCCGTGTCGCGCCAAGGTTCTGCCCAGTGATGTCTGCATAGGTTTATTGCTGAATGAAACCGCGCAATGATCAATTTGCTGCATGTTTCGGCTGGCCTATGTGCTATGCTCTGTACCGAGCCGACGGCTTTGCGGGCGTAGCTCAATGGTAGAGCCTCAGTCTTCCAAACTGATTACGCGGGTTCGATTCCCGTCGCCCGCTCCACGATTATCGTTGATATCCCGTCATTCTTAGCGGGTTCCCTACCAATTTGGAGCGGTCAGGATCGGGCCTGACTGAGCGAGATTTTCCCCAGTATCCGGCACTTTACGGGCTAAATGGGTACGCGATAGGGTACACACGGAGGTGCTCGGAAGACTACAGCGACAAGGCCTGCCAGGCACCGCATAGGTATAACGGTCGTAACAGGACGGGAAAGGCTGCTGGCATTGTGCCGCGAACTGCCCTCGACCCAGCCACCGGCAAGCGCCGCAGGTTCGACAAAAGCGACCGGATCAGGAGCAAGGCGCGGGAGAAATTCGAGGACGCGCTGGCCGAATACCAGCGGACAGGAAAGATCAAGACCTGCAAATCGCCGCTGCTGCGCGACCGGCTCGGCCGATGGCTCAACGGGTACAAGCGACCCATGGTAAAGACCCGCGTCTACGAAACTTGCCGGAGCGACTGCAGGAACATCATTGCCGTCATCGGCAGCGTGCAACTCGAAGACCTCGTGCCCTGGCGCGTCAGGGAGATGGGCAACAAGATCATGCGGGACCGTAGCAGCAAGACCGCCCTGAACGCCTACATCCGCCTGCGCAGCGCGCTCGCGGACGCTCATGTGGCAGGGCGAGCGTTTCGCCCTCACCTCGTCAGAGCTGGTGACCCGCAACGGCGTCCACAGCATCATGGTCATGCACGAGCTGCAGCGGTACCAGGAGGTCTCGATCATCCACGGCTCCTGGCAGCAGGATAAACGGTCTGTGGAGCGTAGCCTCGGACGACTGCGTGGGGGAGAGTCCGGGCCAATCGCAGGCTGATCATGGCCGGCCCTGCCAGCCAACGTGGTTCGCTTAACAGAGTTGCTTCCGACTGGGCGCTGCGCTACCCGGACGGGCGAATCTGGCGGGTGCATGACCTACGCGGCTGGGGCCGCTCGCATGCGCACCTGTTCGGCCTGGAGGATGGGGAGCATGGACAAGCGAGACCAGGTCAGCTTCCACAAGGGTGGACGCTGGTCTCCTGGTTGCCTCCGGGCCGTCAGTCGCCGTCGGCTTGGAGGCACTCCTAGTCGGGGTGCCGTTGCCCGTCCGTGTAGGCATCAGCCAGGAGGTCCATTATCCAGCCAAGCTGCTCGGGGGTGAGCTGGTCGGCCAGTTCGGCCGGGATCCGATTCGAGTTGGCGGCGAAAGCCCCGTCGAGTTCGCCGGCTCTGCTGTATTGCTGGGCTTGGGCGATTTTGAGCTTGTGCCGGCGCTGCTGCGCGTCCATACCCTCCCTGGTGGGGGCCACGCTCATGCGCCGACGGCGGTCGGGGTAGGGCTCCTCGGAGTCGACCATCCAGTTGCGGCCTTTCTTGCGGGCGGTGCGCAGGCCGCCCCTGCTGGCCATCTGCCGGACGGAGACTTCGGCCCGTCCGTGCATGGCCGCGTACTCCGCGATGGTGATCATGGTCATGTCAGGCCTCCTTGTTGGCCAGGGCCTGCTGGGCGGCCTTGACCGCGTCGATGGCGTACTGGTGGTCGATCCACCATGATGCGGATGCCTGGGCCTTGAGCCAGGCGATTCTGCGGGCGGCCAATGCTGTCTGCTCTTCGGTGGCCCTGTGCTTGTCCCGGGCGTCGTGGTCCTTCTGCGCCTCGTCCTCCATCCTCATCAGCATCTCCACGATCTTCTCGCGTATGTCGGCGGCGCGAAACACCTGCTCGTCGCTGCCTTCAAGCGCGGGCAGGCCATCGAGCTCCCAGCGGACCTTCGCCGCCCAGCAGGCTGGGCAGTCGGTGGTCCTGTACCGGGCGATCTTCTTCTTGCGCCTCCCGAACCAGTTGATGCCCTTGATCTCCACTGTGTCCGTATGCCCGCACCTGTAGGTGATGCGGCAAAGTGCCATCTTGTCCTCCTTAGTTGTGTGTACCCCTTGCCGATGCCCATATTACATCTTTATCGATGTGATGCAGGATGGAGACACTCGTCAGACGCCTCGCATTGGGGGGGCGACCTCCCGGCCCTGCCCATATCATCATATAAACCTGGCCTATCATCCAGGTATGGCCTATACCCCTGATGACATCTCCCAGATCCTCGACAACCACCTTGGCTACACACCCGCTTCGGAGGGCGAGCGGGAGCGGCCGACTTTCCTTTTGCTCAAGCGCCTCGACTAGGTCATCGACCAGGAGCAGCAGGCCGGTCTCAGCCGACAGGATCGCGAGCGCCCGGCCGTCATGCATAAGCAGATCAGAGTTGATCTTGCCGCAATACGATACGGAGCCACCGAGAAGACTGTAAAAGATATAGAGCACAGATACCGTTAAGGGTATATTTGGGGCATATGAGCATGAGTTATGATTTGCCTTGCAATGCGTGAGGTGCAGTATGTAGTCAGTCTTCCAAGCTGATTACGCTGGTTCGATTCCCGTCGCTCGCTCCACTTGGACGCAGGATTTGATAAGTCGACGTTTGCGTTAGCGGGTACGCCCGAAAGTGATGTAGAAAATCTGCTGCGCTAGCGTGTTGGAATGTTACGTTGGCCTGTTCCGCATCTCCCCTTAATGCATTGCATGTTTTGGATTGATTCGGTTTTTGCGTACGGTGGGCTCCGCCCGCTGATCTTCCAGCAGGTCGGAGATATGGCAGATACCGTTTGCTAAAGCCTCTTTTGGAGGCGTGACTCACATGTTAAAATCAGAGAGGATCTTAATGAGCTACTCAAGGATGAGTGCCATGATGAAGCGATCATTAACCATAGGAACCTTCATGATGTTCTTGGGCGTGATGCTGCTGGGTTTCGTAATCTCCCCAGCTCAGGTATCCGTGCAGCCTGCACTGGGAGACACTGCAGCGACCAGCCAGTCTCAATGGATGCACCGACCATTTCTTCTTTACGATCGTCGCCTCAAGACATTGACGCGGCAGGATACTGGACAGAAGAGAGGATGCGTTCTGCTCGTCCTGCAGAAGAACTGGCATCTGAGCCAAGTCACAGTGATCAGATTCGTCCAGCCGGGCAATCCAGCAAGATGAAAGTTGGAGAAAGCTTCTCGCATCCTGTCCGCTCCGAGCCATTACCAGGTCATCAGACCGGGAATGCAGTTATTCCTGAGATGACTGGAATGATGTTCTTCAATGAGAATGGAGATAGTGTTGATACAAGTTCTTTTACGGACTCAATGGAAGGGCACTGACTGCGCTCCATGAGATATGGCAGGGTCTCACTACTCCTCTCCTCATTCATGCCTTCCCTCCTTGCTCAGCTCTGTTCCTTTGTTGTTTTATTCCCTCCTAGGGCTATTTGTGCAAGACGCGGTGATCGTTGATCAGGCCCCTGGATTGCATGGTCTGTTCTGCCTGGATGATTTGCTGCAGGGGCCGATGAGGGGCATACTCGGGCATATGGAAGATGCCGGCTTTGGACAGGTGCTGGGGTTGGGGCATGACCTGGTCGACCTGAAGGAGTTCGGTCGGCAGCTGGCTATGCCCGGCACGCGCATGACAGGCTTGTTCTCGGCACGGGAGCGGCGGCAGGCTGAGCAGCGGGCCTTGCTCAAGCATGACGATATGGCGGCGCACTTGGCGGTGCGCTGGGCTGGCAAGGAGTCGGTGCTCAAGGCCTGGTCTCAGGCGCTGGGACCTGAGCCCTCGCCCTATGGTCTGGATGATTTCCCCTGGAGCGGGGTCGAGGTCCTGGATGACGGCCGGGGTCGGCCGAGCGTTCATCTAGAGTCCAACGTAGAAGCCAGGCTCTATGACTCTATGAATCTGACCGGTGGTCAGTTCGACCGAGTGCAGTTGTGCTGGCACATTGCTCTCAGCCATGACGGGCCGGTTGCTTCGGCGGTTGTGCTTCTGTGCAGGTGTGTCTGGAACTAGGCTAAGACATGGGGAGTCTGGATGAATTCCTAACTGGCTTGTTAGCCTATCCAAAGAGCAGTTTGCAGACGGGATGATGCTTCGATTTCGTTGAAGTCGTTTCGAGTACTCAAGGTTTCACACATGGCTAGCGGTGTGCAGTACAGGCTATAGGCGTGGTTCTGAGGATTGGCCACGGCTGCTGTGTAGACTGTTTACAGCCTCTTCTTGAGACGTGTTCCCCGCATTGGTGGGGATGATCTTATGAAAAAGATATCCGTGACGCGGTCATCTAGAAGTGCCCCCAGCATCTATCGAGGTAGAATTGATCACAGGACGGGGGGAACGCCATCATCCTAGGCTCACTTCTTTGCGCTGGCTCCGGGTTCAAAGCCTTCAGAAGGAATGGTTAGCGGGCTCAGCACACAATGATTGAAAGTTAAGAACCGCGGTGATTTCAAATGGCTATGCAAAACAGCTCTATCTGAGGGTCCTCTGCTATTGCTCGCTTTTCCAGACTGGATGCAGATTCGTGAAGTAGATGATTTGAAAGCTGCATCATTCATATCTAGCGACAAGTATCTATGTGGATTAGCTTTGTTGATTCAAGCGCACACAAATTGATGGAATATGTGTTCCTGGGCTTGTCTGTTGATGAGTCAATGTTTTTTCGTCTCTTTATTGTGAACTTTGGTGCTCGTATACATGCGCTCGCTGCTTGTGTTTCTGGATTCGTTGATGATGCTGGCAAAGGAAGCACTTCGTTCGGTTCAGTCGAATTTACATCTTCACTCTTATTTTTGATGGGAATAAATAATGCGTTTTCAAATGATCTGTTTTGCTGCATATAAACCCGCTAAACATGGCTTTTATTAGATCGTCTCCAATATTGAGGTTGTGTGGCGTAGCTAGGAAAGGATGATGTTGGTAGCAAGATAAGAAAGAGATGAACAAGATTTACGGGCAAGTGTCAGTGCATAGATCTGGCGAGGAGGCTTATGCTGATGCTATGTGTCAGTACGATCCAGAGTGTCCCGTACATCGTCATCGTCCGGGAACGACCTGTCCGGTTGTTTATCGCAAGAAGATGGCTGCAGCGCGTGAGGCTGAACACCGCCAACGGCAGCGGGACGAGCTAATAGGCATCGTCGTCTTCGTGGCGGTCGTTATCGTTGGTTTTGCTATCTCGAATAAGGTAATCCCTGGATTTCTGAGCACTCTGCTGCAGGGCCTGGGCCTCATAAACAAGTAAATGCCAAGCATGCCTACCTTGCTCGCAGTCTCAATGCCAAGAAGGTCTTACTATATGCTTGACGGTCATCGCGCCGAGCGCGGCACATATCCCAGTTTTCAAATCATGTATTTGAAATCAGATCAGCGCATAGTGCGTACCAATGTCATGCAAGGCGTTGCTCATGGTGGGCAGTTTGTACTCTTGAATTGTTCCAATACCATCGCTATCAGTCTGTGGGGGGTCGACAGTGATGTTTTGGATGCACTGCGATGGTCAGGCAGCCCGGTTCTATTGTTAGCAGATAATTGCCAAGCGAGGGCCAATCTTTGCCTTGGAGCGGAAAGAAAAGGCGTTGCATCCGATTAAGATCATTTACAAAAAATTTCGCTCCGGCACTTATTTATCCGAAACAATACTTGTGAAATATGTGACGGACATTCTGGCCTGGTTCGTTGATGTGCCGGTGGGGCAGAATGACGTTGACAGGAGCGGTCATGACATTCAAAACGTGATGACATATATTGCCAATCATCTCGATGAGTCCCTCGAACTTCATCAGTTTGCCGCTATGACTGGCCTAGGGGGCGCAGCTTTATTAGAGTATTCAAAAAAGCAACCTGTTATAGCCTCATGCCTATGCCATGGACGCGCGAATCAATACAGCTCGAAGCATGCTCAGCAATTCCTCCAAGCCTGTCGACCGTATAACCCCCAATTGTGGATATTTCAAGCTATCCGGTTTGTAGCACCTCAAGTCCAAGGTGGGCATGTCTCCTGTGGGGTACCGTCGTCGTGTAGATGACGAATAAGGTCAATGAACGTATCAAGTGCTTGTGCTGTGAGGAGTAGAGTAGAGCGCGTCCGTAATGTGATACGGATCGGTTCTAACAAGGTGTGCCTAGTTGCATGCTCATGTTTGTAGCCGGTTTGTGCTTCATTTTCCATTATTTTTGGTGTTTGTAAGCATTGGTATTTATGGACAGATAGTCGCCTTGAGGCGAGGGTTGAAACGGTTACGTAGTTATTTCCACATCGAGGGCTCATCGGCTATATCCGATGAGCCTCTTTTTCTGGAGGGGGCGAAAGCCTTTTTCCGAATGTGGTTCATGGAATGTCCAGCTATAAAGTATTACTACATAACCAAAGTTGACTTTCTGGAAAAAATAATTTATTTTTATATTAGTCTATGAATTAATCGCCTATACGAAGGAGATGGGGCGATGATTGATGATTCTGCGTTCAGCTGCGGGAAACTGCTTTGTGCATGTCGATTGGTGGCTTGGATTTGGCTCAATAAAGCGCGACCGCTCAATAATGACCGAAGTCGGGAAGAGATGATCGCATGACAGCTGAAGGTGGCGAGGTTGACGAGTATCTGGCCCGCACCTCGAAAGATCATGGTTTCGAAGTCTGTGTGCAGCACCTGGTGATGACGGGATGTCTCGATGCGGCCTTCGCTGGTAGGCTGGCCGGTTATCTGTATGACCAGGATCAGGCTGATATGGGTCTGGACACAGGTCTTCTTCACGACATAGGCAAGTATTCGGATGAATTCCAGAGGATGATCAGGGAGGCCTATGATGAGCAGTAGCGTCAATCACTCTTCATGCGGGATGAAAGTAGCGTATAAGCTTCATCTTCAAGAAGCCACGTTTGCCATTGCAGGACATCATGCTGGTTTGCCGGATTTTGGCAATCGTATTGATACTGAGAATTCAAGCACCTTGGTTGGCAGAATTAAGCGTCCTAACCCTGATGCCTCGCATTGGAAAGATGAGATTACTCTTCCCGAAGTCAAACCGCTTGCTTCTTTGGGCTCGCATTTCTCGGATATGATGCGTATTCGTATGCACGAATCAGCACTAGTGGATGCGGATCGCTTGGATGCTGAGTTCTTTGTTAATGGCAAAGTAGAGCGCGACGAAGCGCCATTCCTCGAGCAGCTGCTTCAGGATCTCGGTCCTGATCGTCTGTCCAGCTCTATCATGCCGCCTTCGCAGGAATTACGTGAAATAAGCAAGGCGCTGGCTGAGCAGATGCGTGAGTATCAGTCGGTCAGAATCGCGGAGCTTGCTGAAATTATGGAGCGCAGGGCTGGATCTTTCCTGTCGACGAAGGCGAGTACGTCGTTAAATGAAAAGCGCAATACCATATTGCGTGAATGCCTTACCTGCGGAGCCGATCCCGAATGGAAACCAGGTCTATACACGCTGACCGCTCCTACAGGCAGCGGCAAAACTGATTCCTCTCTCACTTTCGCACTTGAACACGCCAAAACGCATCATATGGATAGGGTGATTTACGTCGTACCCTATACGTCAATCATTGACCAGACAGTAAAGGAATTCGAAACCCTCCTTGGGCCAGATGCAGTTCTGCCGCACTATGCAGATGCAGCTTTCCAATTAAAAGAAGAAAACGAGCTTACCGCAAACGATCTGCATCGCAGTTTTGCGGCCGAGAACTGGAACATGCCAGTTATCGTAACTACTGCTGTGCAGTTTTTCGAAAGTCTGTTCGCTAACAAGGCCTCTAAACTCAGGAAGATTCATAACATAGCCAACTCTGCTGTGATCTTCGATGAGGCCCAGACACTGCCCTTGCCTCAGCTGAGACCATGTGTGCAGGCCATAGCTGAATTGGTTACCAACTATCACGTCACCGCGGTATTGTGCACTGCAACACAGCCGGCCTTACAGGATCTGTTTGCCCATGCTCTTCAACGCCCAAATCTGATCATCCCTGAAATTGCCCCATTGAGCGAAAAGGAGCGGTCGGAATTCCGGCGCAACCGAATCGTCGATGACGGTCATAAGGACATGGATGAGATTGCCGCAGCGATAGAAAGGCATAATCAGGTTCTGTGCGTGGTCAACACACGTAAGGAAGCGCAGTACATTTCCGGAGTGGTGCGAAAGCATGGCTTTGAAGAGGGCACTTTCTGCCTGACTACACTGCAATGTGCCTATGACAGGGAACAGTTGCTGAAGCAAATACGGGATCGTCTCGTCCATGGAGACTCTTGCAGGGTAGTATCCACGTCTCTGATAGAGGCTGGAGTGGATGTTGATTTCCCTGAGGCATATAGGGAACAGACTGGTCTTGATTCGATCCTTCAGACAGCTGGCCGTTGCAATAGAGAAGGTCGACGTGACGCGGATGTCTCATTGGTTCATGTTTTTTCGACTGATGAGGGCCAGGTTTCATTTTTGAAACAGAATATGCTGGCTTTCGAATTGGTGCGGGAAGGCAATTCTGACCTGGCATCCTCAAAAGCGATTCATGAATATTTCACCAGGCTCTTTGGAATGCGTGGGGACGAGAGTCTCGATCAGCGGCAGATTCTCAAGGCTCATGAGCGTGGAATATCAGGATGCCGTATGCCGTTCGCTCAGATTGCTGAGCGGTTCAAGCTGATTGATACGCCAACTGTACCCGTCTATATACCAGTCAATGAAGAAGCGAGCGACTTGTGCGCCCAACTGACTGATCCTCGTTGCTATACGCGAGGGTTGTTCCGCAGATTGGGTCGGTACGCGGTCAATGTTTGGCCGAGGCAGTTGGACAGACTCAAAGAGGCCGGAAAGATATCCGCTCTGGCGGCGCATGGTGCCAAGTCGGATGACGATGCATTTATTCTGCTGGACATGGGCATGTACGACAGTGCTACAGGGCTGCAAGTCGATGAAGATCAGCTGCCTCAAAACGGTCTGCAGTATTGATGACTGAAACGCAATTAACAATGTCGGCAACAGGAAAGGAGACCAATGACAGTACAACTTGAGGTCTGGGGTCCGTACGCCCTCTTCACCAGACCGGAAATGAAAGTAGAGAGGGTCTCGTACGACGTGATGACGCCATCGGCCGCGCGAGGGATTCTGGAGGCTGTGTTTTGGCATCCAGGCATGGTTTGGCGAATTGACAGGATTGTGGTTATGAATCCCATTAGATTCACCAGTGTTCGTCGCAATGAGGTCAGCAGCGTGATATCGGCCGATACTATCCGGTCGATGATCAATGATCCGTCCAAAGACAGCGCGATCTATACTTCATCGGACATTCAGCAGCGTGCCTCCACCATTCTGCGAGATGTTCACTATGTGATTGAGGCGCACTTTGATATGAATAGCAAAGCAGCTGAAGGGGATACGCCGGCTAAGTTCATCAGCATGTTCAATAGACGGGCTCAGAACGGGCAATACTATCATCACCCTTATTTTGGGACACGGGAGTTCCCTGTCGATTTTCGGCTTTGGGATGCCGATAAGGGTCAGCCCAAGGGATTCGAAAATGGTCGTCGGGATCTGGGGTACATGTTATATGACATGGACTATCGAGATCCTGCGGATCCGCAACCTATGTTTTTCAGGGCTGAGCTGGTTAACGGTGTGCTGGATGCAACTGATCCGAAGGTGAGCTCATGATTGGCGAACTAGTCAGATTTTACGATCGGCTGGTGGAGGCTGGCCAGGCCCCGAGGTATGGATACAGCGTTGAAAACGTTCCGTGGGGACTGGACATAGCGGATGATGGGTCCATAACCCATGTCATTCCGTTTGGGACATTGACAAAGAATAAGCAGTTCAGACGTATGATGCCTGTTCCAGCACATGCACTGCGGACAGTGAAAATTCGGGCCAATTTCCTCTGTGACAACTCCTCTTACCTGCTAGGCGCAGATGCCAACGGTGCAACGAACAAGGCGGCCAAGCGCTTTGTGGCTGCTGCTGAATTGCATCGTCAGGTGCTCGCGAATGCCGATGAAAATGAAGCTCGAGCAGTGCTTGCTTTCTTCTCCCGTACACCTCAAGCGACAGTTGTCGAGGAGAAATTGGGCGAAGGGGAATGGAAGAAGGCCTTGACCGGTAATTTCGTCCTCTGCCGCAATGGTTTACCTTTATCTGAAAACCCGACCATGCAAAAATATTGGGATTCATGGTTCTCTTCGGGTGACAAAGACAGTGGTCAGGCGGCCGCTGGTTCTGAAACCATGCAAAGTGTTGTTTCAGGTCAAGCCGTCGTCCCTGCTCTTACTCATCCAAATATCCGAGGCGTCCGCAACGCACAATCCAGTGGATCCGCACTGGTGTCTTTCAATGCGCCAGCATATCTTTCCTACAACAAAAAGCAGGATCAAAATGCTCCTATGAGCAAACGCGAAGCCTTTGCCTACACTACAGCTTTAAATACTGTGTTGAAGGACGACCAGTATACAAGAACTGTCAATGATGGTTCCCTGACAATTGTCTCCTGGGCAGAATCAGGGCAGGCTGAGTACTCAGCTGAGATGAACATGTGCATTGAAGGCGCTGCAGGGGTTGATCAACAGGATCTGATAGCCACTGTCACGGCTTTGTCTAAAGGAAACCCGGTTAATTTTAATGGTGTCAGGCTTAATCCGGATGAGCATTTCTACATCCTTGGACTTGCCCCTAATGCTGCCAGGCTTTCGGTGTCCTTCTTCTTGAAGGACACCTATGGCAGTTACATGGAGCATGTACGTCGGCATTATGAAGATCTGGATATCGAACGCCCGAAATTTGATAAGCGTCGTGACCTGCCTGTGTGGATGCTCCTTGCGCAAACTGTACCGTCCGCCACTGGTGGGAAAAAGAGGATACCAGCTTCCCCTCATACAGTTTCTGACCTATTTAAGGCCATTCTTACAGGTGTGCCCTATCCTACGTCGCTCCTAACTGCTGTTGAGAAGCGCATTGG
Source organism: Bifidobacterium asteroides (assembly GCF_003202695.1). Taxonomy (GTDB): domain Bacteria; phylum Actinomycetota; class Actinomycetes; order Actinomycetales; family Bifidobacteriaceae; genus Bombiscardovia; species Bombiscardovia asteroides_G. The sequence goes on along the minus strand of NZ_QGLL01000009.1, from coordinate 96,045 downwards.
CGTTGAACATGACGTGCCTCGCGCCAAGGCGGCAATCATCAAAGCGTATTTTCTCCGTCACCCAAACAACCAATGCCCTAAGGAGGTATTGCAAGTGTCCATCAACAAAGAAAGCACTAATGTGCCCTATGTCCTAGGACGACTGTTCGCCCTGTATGAGGACATACAACATGCAGCGAATCCTGGTATCAATACCACGATTGGTGACCGGTTCTTCACCAATGCATCGACCATGCCAGCCGTAGTTTTCCCGCACTTGGGTGATTTGGCGAAAAAGCACCTGCGAAAACTGTCGACGGGAACGCGCATTTACTATACAAAGCGCATCGCAGATTTGATGACCAGAATCGGCGAGAACTTCCCGACGAGATTATCTCTGCCTGAACAGGGTTCTTTCCAGCTCGGATATTATTTCGAGACTCAGGAGCGCTACAAGGGCAAGGACAAAGACGACAATAAGGAAACCGACAAGGAAGAAGGAGTTGTAAATGAGTGAGCAAACTGCCAAGGCAATCCAAAATAGGTATGATTTTTCCATTCTCTATGATGTTGAGAACGGCAATCCCAACGGTGATCCGGAATCAGGCAATATGCCACGAACCGATAGTGAGACCGGGATTGGAATTGTTACTGACGTTTGCCTGAAGAGGAAGATACGCAACTATGTGCAGCTGATTAACGGGGATAAGGCGCCCTGGCGTATTTATATCAAGCAGCAGGTTCCGCTGAATCGCCTTGATGATGAGGCGCTGAAAGCGGTTGGTGTCAATGGGAATCCTGATGTGGACAGTATCGGGAAGACCTTAAAGAAGGCCAAGAAGGAAAACGGCGAACTGGATAGATTAATCCTCGATTACATGTGCTCCAATTTCTTCGATATCAGGACCTTTGGTGCGGTGATGACCACCTTCGTCAAGGGCGGGTTGGCTTGTGGCCAGGTGCGTGGTCCTGTGCAACTTGGATTCTCGAGATCCATCGATCCGATTTTCCCGCAGTCCGTCACCATCACCAGGGTGGCCATTACTACGGAAAAAGACCAAGAGAACAAGAACAATGAGATGGGCAACAAGTCCATCGTCCCTTACGGCTTATACCGTGCTGATGGCTATGTGAATGCCAAGCTGGCACAAAAGACCACCGGATTTAGCGAAGAAGACCTGGCCATGCTTTGGCAGGCCATTCTCAACATGTTTGAGTTCGATCATTCCGCGGCCAGGGGCAAGATGGCCGTTCGCAAACTCTATGTCTTCAAGCATAGCAACGATCTTGGCGATGCCCCCTCCTATAAGCTGTTCGATAGCATTCACGTGGCTCATAAGCCTGAAGTTGAGACTCCGCGCAGCTTCTCGGATTACGATGTGACGGTCGATACTTCAGCTATTCCGCAGTCGGTCGAACTGACTGAAATGGTGGATGGCTGAGTTTACTGCAATGAGTGATGATTCCATGGACTTGTCCATGGCCACAGGGTCGGCCGAATATCCTGAGGATGAATGGCTGGCCCTGTCTGGTATTCAGCATTTCGAATTCTGCAAGCGCCAATGGGCATTGATCCACATAGAGGAGCAATGGCGTGACAACACTAGAACGTATGCAGGAGACTTCGAACATCGACGTGCCCACGACTACCATGCTTCCGAAAAACGCGGCGATACCTTGATACTGCGCGATCTGCGCGTATTCTCCCGAAAGTTGGGAGTCGTCGGCGATTGTGACATCGTCGAATTTCACGCAGCCCAGCATGGGGTTTCATTGACGGGCAGAAGAGGGCGGTGGACACCCTATCCTATTGAGTACAAGCATGGTTCTAGCAAGGTCAATAATGCTGACCGTTTGCAATTGTGCGGCGAAGCCATGTGTTTGGAAGAAATGCTCTCCTGCAGCATCAGCCAGGGGGCATTGTTCTATCAACGGACCAAGCGCCGTGAAGTGGTCGAACTCAATGATGATCTTCGCGCTCAGGTAGTCCATGATCTGGCGCAGATGCGGGACCTTTATCGGCGAGGTCATACTCCCAAGGTGAAGCCAAAGACGGGGTGCCGGTCATGCTCATTGAAAGATATCTGTCTGCCTGAACTTGTGCATAAGTCTTCCGCTGCTGACTACATTCGAAAGACCTTGAAAGAGTTGTAGGGGTAACTTGGGCAATGAGAGTTTATTGAGGAAAAGCGCCGGAGGGAAGCGATGATCCATTGAGACAGATGTTAAACACCTTGTTTGTCACTACAGAGGATGCCTACCTTTCCCTAGAGCAGGAGAACGTTGTGGTGAATGAGGGCGATCGCGTCATGGGACGGATACCTCTGCGTGCCTTGGAGTCTATTCTTTGCTTCAGTTACAAGGGTGCTTCGCCAGCCTTACTGGGCAAGTGCAATGAATTTGGTGTCTCATTCGCCTTCTACTCCCCTCAGGGCAAATACTATGGGTCAGTGCTTGGAGAGGCTAACAGAAATGTGCTTTTGCGACGCCGTCAGTACCATATGGCCGATGACGATAATGAGGTCTGTTCGATTGCAGCTTCATTCGTCATGGGCAAGATATTCAATGCACGACAGGTGCTGGAGCGTGCTACCCGAGACCACGCTTTACGGATCAACGTACCTCGCGTGAAAAAGCAGAGCGCCCGTCTGTTGGCAGCTATGCGGGAATTGGACGACTGCCAGACGGCGGATTCGGTTCGCGGTGTGGAGGGGGATGCCGCCAAGTGCTACTTTTATGCCTTTGATGATCTCATCCTCACGAACAAGGATGATTTCTACTTCGAGCAACGCAGCCGAAGGCCACCGATGGATAGAATGAATGCCCTGCTCTCATTTATCTATGTGCTGCTTTCCGGAGATTGTCGTTCTGCACTTCAAGGTGTCGGCCTTGACCCTTATGTCGGTTTCTTGCATACAGACAGGCCGGGTAGATCTTCCTTGGCCCTGGATCTTGTTGAAGAATTGCGTCCCGTCTTCGCGGATCGGCTGGCTTTGTCCCTGGTCAACACCCACGTGGTTAAGGCTGGAGATTTTGAGGTTCGAGAGAACGGAGGAACTTATCTTAACGACAAGGGGAGGAAGCAGGTGCTCTCTGCCTGGCAGAAGCGTAAAAATGAGCAAATCATGCACCCCTTTCTTAAGGAGAAAGTGCCTTGGGGCTTAGTGCCCTATGTGCAGGCACTATTGCTGGCTAGATACATACGTGGGGACATGGATGCCTATCCGCCAATGTTTTGGAAGTAGGGTGGAAGAATAATGATGGTGGTTGTTGCTTATGATGTCGACACCTGTGAGGCGGCTGGCCGGAGGCGGTTGCGGCAGGTCGGCCATGAGTGCATGAAGTTTGGGCAGCGTGTGCAAAATAGTGTGTTTGAATGCGTGGTTACTCCTGCAGACCGTGAACTCCTAAAACAGCGGCTAATGACGCTGATCGACCCTCAGGAAGACAGCTTGATCATGTACGACCTGGGTGCCAGATATTCTCGAAGAATCCATTATTACGGGGTGAGGCGGCATATTCCTGTTGACCAAGTGATGATGTTATAGAATCACTAGGCTTCGGTTGTACTGTATTGTTTGTGCCACGAAATTAGACGATGGCTGAGAGGTTAGTGTAATTCTGTAAACAGTGCAGTATGCTGACTGTTATTGTGAATTCTCAGTGGCGCGAAATGTTAGCAATCATATATCTGTCTGATCCTTCGCGCTACGAATTGTTGCTTCTATATGATATTCAGTCTTAATTTCGCATGTTTTAGAGAGCCGAGTTGTTTAAATTCTCAGGCAGAGGTCTGTAGATGCGAAGAAAGCTAGAATTTTAGTGAAACAGATGGACGGTTGTTTGATAATTAAATAGTGATGTTGTCGATTTGAGGCATTATCTCAATTGCTCGGCTAGAGACAGAATCCGTGTACGTAGGTTCGGCTGTAGGAACTCGCTTACTATTAAAAGATGACCATATATTGGTCAAGGGATGTATCATTGAGCAGTCGCTCCCTTCACGGGAGCGTGGATTGAAATACGTCGAATTGGAAGCTTTGCCACACATCCAGCAGTCGCTCCCTTCACGGGAGCGTGGATTGAAATATGACCCCTGAAGTCCATGCGGCCATCGACGTGAGTCGCTCCCTTCACGGGAGCGTGGATTGAAATAAGGAGGGCATCGTGCCTGCTCTTGCGGAAGGTCGTCGCTCCCTTCACGGGAGCGTGGATTGAAATTTTCGTTTGAGGATCAGATGTAAGATCAGTCGAGTCGCTCCCTTCACGGGAGCGTGGATTGAAATCACGTTGACGGGTCGGCGCTCCTCTTCGCGGGGCGTCGCTCCCTTCACGGGAGCGTGGATTGAAATACAAGTAGCACTATCGCCGGTCATGGCGATAGTGTCGCTCCCTTCACGGGAGCGTGGATTGAAATGCCTTCTACGGCCATTTCCGCGTCTGCCGGCTGTGTCGCTCCCTTCACGGGAGCGTGGATTGAAATAAGGAGAAAAATGGTGGATCGGTCTTTGGGTCGCGTCGCTCCCTTCACGGGAGCGTGGATTGAAATTTGGCGGTGCCATAGTCGGAAACAGCGTAGCCGTGTCGCTCCCTTCACGGGAGCGTGGATTGAAATAATTGCCGAACGCTTACTCATCACTTACTGACGGGTCGCTCCCTTCACGGGAGCGTGGATTGAAATATGTTGGCCCAGCCGGTCTGAATTCCACCGGTAGGTCGCTCCCTTCACGGGAGCGTGGATTGAAATAACTTCATCCCCGCCATGCCACCTGAACAGCCGCGTCGCTCCCTTCACGGGAGCGTGGATTGAAATCCTCGCCAGCCTTGCCATTGGCCGACTGATTAGGGTCGCTCCCTTCACGGGAGCGTGGATTGAAATTTGCTGTATCTGCTGAGGTGGCTGGCTCATGACGGTCGCTCCCTTCACGGGAGCGTGGATTGAAATCTGATTAGCGTTACGTTTAAGCCATACAAGCTGAGTCGCTCCCTTCACGGGAGCGTGGATTGAAATACCGTGACCGCAGAATTCAAACCACAGCGACTCAGTCGCTCCCTTCACGGGAGCGTGGATTGAAATCTGATTAGCGTTACGTTTAAGCCATACAAGCTGACGTCGCTCCCTTCACGGGAGCGTGGATTGAAATCTTAAGGACCCTGACCATCCTGACTACCGGTACTAGTCGCTCCCTTCACGGGAGCGTGGATTGAAATTATTTCGCCGTCCGGATGGATGATGATGGCCCGGGTCGCTCCCTTCACGGGAGCGTGGATTGAAATCCGCGGCACGGGGGATACGGTCGCGGTCAGCAAGGTCGCTCCCTTCACGGGAGCGTGGATTGAAATATCTAAACAGTTTTAACTTATCCACATTTTTGATGATGTCGCTCCCTTCACGGGAGCGTGGATTGAAATTACGGCGACGCGGCCACCTGGGCCAAGTACGCAAGTCGCTCCCTTCACGGGAGCGTGGATTGAAATGTCTCCCGGCGCTGGTCAGCCTGGCTCATGGTGGTCGCTCCCTTCACGGGAGCGTGGATTGAAATTATGCCGACCCCAGGTGGGCTGACAATCCGCGTGTCGCTCCCTTCACGGGAGCGTGGATTGAAATATATTTTCCGGCCGAAACATACTGGCGGGAAAAATGTCGCTCCCTTCACGGGAGCGTGGATTGAAATATGTGCAACGCGGAGGCAACGGAGAGGCATCGCAGTCGCTCCCTTCACGGGAGCGTGGATTGAAATATCTCCTTGTACGTGTAATTTACGGCGACGGGCAGTCGCTCCCTTCACGGGAGCGTGGATTGAAATACATGGTGAATTTGTTCCCGGAGTATGCTCACCTTGTCGCTCCCTTCACGGGAGCGTGGATTGAAATCTCTTTTGCAAAGCCCTGCCCGCCTACGCTCATCGTCGCTCCCTTCACGGGAGCGTGGATTGAAATTCGGGATGCGAAGGCCCTGGATGATGCGAAGGCGGGTCGCTCCCTTCACGGGAGCGTGGATTGAAATGTCAGGGAGTGTGATCCGCGCCTGCCCCTCGGCTGTCGCTCCCTTCACGGGAGCGTGGATTGAAATAAATTCGCTTGCAAAAGTACGGTAATCCGGCAGTGTCGCTCCCTTCACGGGAGCGTGGATTGAAATAAGAGGATCATCAGTTTTCGTTCATGGCTCCAAGTCGCTCCCTTCACGGGAGCGTGGATTGAAATTGGCCAGGATAGACGACCTTGCCGTCCACGCTGGTCGCTCCCTTCACGGGAGCGTGGATTGAAATCAAATCAGCCGTGCGAACGCTGCACAAGCCAACCAGGTCGCTCCCTTCACGGGAGCGTGGATTGAAATGCGGAGAGCTGCTGCCTGAGCTGGATCAGGAGCGGTCGCTCCCTTCACGGGAGCGTGGATTGAAATGCGGAAAAGGAACTCACCCAGGCGCAGACCATCTGTCGCTCCCTTCACGGGAGCGTGGATTGAAATCAACATGGCACAGACTGTGATAAACGAGATCCAGTCGCTCCCTTCACGGGAGCGTGGATTGAAATATCAATGGAGGATCTATGCCCCTGGTGACAGCAGGTCGCTCCCTTCACGGGAGCGTGGATTGAAATCACGCAGGCGAGTAACGCCGTCAAGGCTGTTTTTGTCGCTCCCTTCACGGGAGCGTGGATTGAAATCGTCGTGGTAGGTTCCACCTGGGGTACGGGTCAGGGTCGCTCCCTTCACGGGAGCGTGGATTGAAATCTGAGCGCGAAGCCTCCGGAGAACATGACCGATGGTCGCTCCCTTCACGGGAGCGTGGATTGAAATCTTCCGGGCGGTGCGCAGCCCGCCGCGCCCGGCCAGTCGCTCCCTTCACGGGAGCGTGGATTGAAATGTCTACTACACCAGGAAAACCGCTCTGGAACGGCGTCGCTCCCTTCACGGGAGCGTGGATTGAAATTGGACAAGGAGCAGGCTAGGGCCCGTACCCCGTGTCGCTCCCTTCACGGGAGCGTGGATTGAAATTGGATCGTACGCCTCTGCTGGTGTCCCGCAGGCGTCGCTCCCTTCACGGGAGCGTGGATTGAAATTACCCTGGTTTCGAGGACTATGCGGGTCGCACGCGTCGCTCCCTTCACGGGAGCGTGGATTGAAATCATGACCTTACGGATGTTCAGGCCGCGCACATGGCGTCGCTCCCTTCACGGGAGCGTGGATTGAAATATCGCCGCAGCCGACCCCAAGCCGGCGGCACCCAAGGTCGCTCCCTTCACGGGAGCGTGGATTGAAATACACTATCTTCACGAGTAGCACTATCGCCATACCGGTCGCTCCCTTCACGGGAGCGTGGATTGAAATTCAGCCGTCGCCAGGGTGATGTAGTAGATGGTGCTGTCGCTCCCTTCACGGGAGCGTGGATTGAAATTTTCTCGACCGAGCTCCTTGTACTGTGCATCCTTGGTCGCTCCCTTCACGGGAGCGTGGATTGAAATTTCGATGACCGGCAAAGCCAGACCGGCTGTGGGCGTCGCTCCCTTCACGGGAGCGTGGATTGAAATATCTATCTCAGGCGCACGGATGTTGAGATCAAAGGGTCGCTCCCTTCACGGGAGCGTGGATTGAAATCTTGTGATGTAGGAAATAATTTGTACCAAGGGAGATGTCGCTCCCTTCACGGGAGCGTGGATTGAAATATCAAGACCAACACGCAGAATTCCCGTGTTGCTGGTCGCTCCCTTCACGGGAGCGTGGATTGAAATCATGCACATTAGCGACTCAGGAGGAATCAAAAATCGTCGCTCCCTTCACGGGAGCGTGGATTGAAATCAGAATTGAATTTATCTCTGTGATGATGACGTAAATGTCGCTCCCTTCACGGGAGCGTGGATTGAAATCCGACAAGCCCAAACTGCCAGTGCATCTACTGCACGTCGCTCCCTTCACGGGAGCGTGGATTGAAATCGGTAGCACCACGGGCACGCCCGTGAGCGTAGGTCGTCGCTCCCTTCACGGGAGCGTGGATTGAAATACATCCTGGGTGCAGACATCCTGGCAAAAAGTTGTCGCTCCCTTCACGGGAGCGTGGATTGAAATTATCTCCTTTATCCTCAAAAATTTGTCGCCAGTCGTCGCTCCCTTCACGGGAGCGTGGATTGAAATAGCATCAGCATGGAGACAGGCACGACGGTGGGGCAGGTCGCTCCCTTCACGGGAGCGTGGATTGAAATGCCGAATGGCAGCAGGCAACCAGAAGGGCGGACGTCGCTCCCTTCACGGGAGCGTGGATTGAAATTGATTCAACGAGCCCGGCAGCTTTTCGGTTTGTAGTCGCTCCCTTCACGGGAGCGTGGATTGAAATCACATGCGGCGCGTACGTCCCGTAAATTTCATCGTCGCTCCCTTCACGGGAGCGTGGATTGAAATCTCGCCAACTCTGGTGAGCAAATGTCCACTGGTGGTCGCTCCCTTCACGGGAGCGTGGATTGAAATAGACTGTTGAGCGTGCGGCAGTCCTCAACAAGACCGTCGCTCCCTTCACGGGAGCGTGGATTGAAATCTGGTATCGACCTTTTTAAACTTCCCATACTCAAGTCGCTCCCTTCACGGGAGCGTGGATTGAAATAGAAAGCCTACTCGTCTGGACGACCTGGACGAATGTCGCTCCCTTCACGGGAGCGTGGATTGAAATTGGGCTGTCGCCAGGGTGATGTAGTAGATAGTGCGTCGCTCCCTTCACGGGAGCGTGGATTGAAATTGTAGCTCATGATATGTCCTCTCTATCGTCACTTGTCGCTCCCTTCACGGGAGCGTGGATTGAAATATTGTACGACCAAGGTAGAAAACGAACTGTTCTAGTCGCTCCCTTCACGGGAGCGTGGATTGAAATGGAAACGTGCGCGTCCCTTACGCTAGATACCGTGTCGCTCCCTTCACGGGAGCGTGGATTGAAATTGATGAACTGGCTCAGCGTGAATGGGCTGTTGCGGTCGCTCCCTTCACGGGAGCGTGGATTGAAATAAACCTGTCCCTACGACAGCACCGGCCGCCCCGCGTCGCTCCCTTCACGGGAGCGTGGATTGAAATGCTGACATACTGGTGGATTGTACCGTCTGCTCCTGTCGCTCCCTTCACGGGAGCGTGGATTGAAATTTCAGCGGGGGAGCGGCAAAGCCGGCAGACGCGGAGTCGCTCCCTTCACGGGAGCGTGGATTGAAATCACCAATCCATTTACGTCGTCCAAGAACCTATTGTCGCTCCCTTCACGGGAGCGTGGATTGAAATCAGGGCAAAAAGAAAAGCGTCTCCGCCCATGCCGGTCGCTCCCTTCACGGGAGCGTGGATTGAAATAAGAAGATCACAAGCATGTTTTCATGGCTCCCGCGTCGCTCCCTTCACGGGAGCGTGGATTGAAATATTGCGGACAACGGTTTGATTACTCTTACAAATATGTCGCTCCCTTCACGGGAGCGTGGATTGAAATGTGTTTGACTGTTGGAACGGGTTCCATGTCAGTTGTCGCTCCCTTCACGGGAGCGTGGATTGAAATAATGCTGACCACGGAGACTATGAGGGTTTTTTCCGGTCGCTCCCTTCACGGGAGCGTGGATTGAAATTTTGACAAGCTGAGCAAATTGTCTTGATAACTGGTCGCTCCCTTCACGGGAGCGTGGATTGAAATATGTGCGAGACTATCGATGATGAGGCCGGTATAGGGTCGCTCCCTTCACGGGAGCGTGGATTGAAATCGGGGGGATCAAAAATCTTTGAACATAGTAGCCGGTCGCTCCCTTCACGGGAGCGTGGATTGGAATAAGAAAGTATATCGACACCCCGTTTACCACGCCAGTCGCTCCCTTCACGGGAGCGTGGATTGAAATACCACCGTGCCCCCATTGGACGTGGTGCGCACCTGTCGCTCCCTTCACGGGAGCGTGGATTGAAATACGACTACAATCGGCGACCCTCCTTATACAGCGGTCGCTCCCTTCACGGGAACGTGGATTGAAATACGGTGAACGGCACCAGCATGGTCACCGGCAGGCGTCGCTCCCTTCACGGGAGCGTGGATTGAAATCTTATGATGTAGAAAATAATTTGTACCAAGAGAGGTCGCTCCCTTCACGGGAGCGTGGATTGAAATATGACCGCCATAGCTCCCAGCAGCAGCAAGACCATGTCGCTTCCTTCACGGGAGCGTGGATTGAAATTGCAAAGGCAGACGGCGCTGGTCTCCAACACTTGGTCGCTCCCTTCGCGGGGGCGTGGATTGGGAATGCCACTACGTATGGTTCTCTGCCTGCGGTATACGCCCCCCGTAGAAGCCTGAATTGGAAAACCGATCATGCTACTCTGAATCACCCAGACAACACTGTTTTTTAGCGGGAACATGCATTAAAACTGTTCTTTCCCCAGAACTCCGTTAAGAATTGTATTCCTTCTAAACATGAGTATGAGTTGCTGCTCAGGTACAGTGTCAATCTTTTTATGCCATTCTCTTGTTCCTAGCTGCAAGAGTGCTGTGCTCCCTGCATTCGCGAGAACGATCCCAAGTAGTGACCGGGACTTTTCGTAGTATAGAAATACTACTGTCCCTCCCTGCAGATGCAGGGACAATCCTGCAGGGCATCGGATGGATGCACTCATGTTCGCAAAGATGAGAGGAGATGAATGGCTTTGGACGAGGATTTCATGAGAAAAATGGCAACTAAGGATAAGGCCTGTACCACTTATGACCGTATTCTCCAGAAGAGGATTGATGACTATACGTCAAAGTATTCCATTACTGATGACATGGATGATGCAGAGCGCAGAGTCTGGGATTCGCTGGATGATGAGGACAGGCGAATGATCCAGTCGGATCGTACGTACTATGGGACAAACTATGGTGCTGGCTTCGGCGGTGACACCAAGGTAAGTTTCTACGATGTCCTCGGCATCAGGCAGTTCGACTGATTCATTCCCGGGCTCCCATATTCTGTTGCAATCAGCAAAAGAATCGCTACTGGGGCCCCGGTGAGAATTGATAACTGCTTCATAGTTCGTGCATGAGTGTTTGATTCTCCTGTAGCTGTAATAATCGCATTGGTGCGCCTGATTGAAAGTTTTGTCTGCCTTTCAAGGCATCCATTTACCGCTTTGCGGATGACTAACAGGGTATTTGAACACGGATTGTCATGGTTTTCAGATGCGTATGATCGGCTGGTCAGAAGACACTGCCCGGGTGCTCCTCGGATACGTGGGGAGTGATTCTGGGTCTGCAGCGTTTTCGGTCGCAGAGATCAGGTGTTCCTCGCGTCTGCGGAGATGAACTATACCGCTTGCAGGATGGTTCCATTTATCTGCTATTGTCTGGATGCCAAGTGTTTACGAATTGTACTTTTCGCTCTTAAGCGCGGGCGTGCCTCTCGGTATAAGCTTGTAGGCGATGTGTCCACGAGTAGCGGACTTGGAGGTGTGGTCGCCGATGAAGCAATTCGACGATGGGGATGGCGCGGAATCCGGCAGAAGCGATGCGGCGGGTTCTGTGGCTGTGCCATCGCACCCTGATGAAGTGACTTCGGTGAACAAGGTTTCAGCTCATCCTGAGGCGACTATTCCGGATTCGGAATACTCGCTGGCTGAGATCGAGCAGCGCCGCGCCCGCCCGGTCCGCTGGGTGGTCTTCGCGCTGGCGGTTCTTTTGGCAATCGTCATTCCTTATGGATACGGGCGCTCTTTGGCCATCAACCACACTCAGGGCGTGCTCCGCTATGCCTCGATCCTGGACCCGCGCGGCATAGCTCTGATTGCCTGGACGGTGACCGTGCTGACCTTTGTGGGCATCGGCATGTCCATCATCGAGTCGTCCTCCTGGTTCTGGCGGGTGGTCTTCGTGCTGGGCTTGGCCGCCGAACAGCTGATCGCCGGCCTCTGTCTGCTCAAGATGGACTTCTGGTACAGCACTTTCGTGGTCTACCAGCATCAGGCCATCCTGGCCAACGCGGCTAACCTGGGCATCATCGCGGCCGGGCTGGGCGTGGCGGTCTTCGCCATCCTCTTTGTGGCCATCCTGGTCTGCGTGCGCAAGGATTCCCCTTGGAACACGCTGACTCACAGCTGGTCGGCCCTGTCCATGTTCTTCATCATTGAACTGATTGCTATCGCCATCGTCCTCTTCGGAGGCCTGATCACCGCGGCATGAATCATAGGATTCATAGGATCGCTGGATTTACCAGAATATGCTGGGCGATGGGTGCCGGTAGCTGGCCAGTTGTGGTTTTGAGTTGATTCCTGTCCGCATGCTGTCAAGTGGTGCGAGCGTAAGACCAGGATGCTGCCTTCCATAGATAGCTGTAGTGCTATTGAGCACGGGGATGGGGCTAATGCATATGGGCTTTACTCCGCTAATTCCCGATCCAGGCGATTGGCTATCGAACTACCGTAGAAGATATCGATGAGGGGTAGGATCAGGTTGGTCATAAACAGGGCGAAGGAGGGCCCGCGCAGGTAGGTACTGACCCATTCGGGAAAAGTGAAGAACTCAGTGATGAAGATAAGCGGCACCTGGAAGAGTGCGGTGCAGGCGAGGACGTGGATGGTGTAGGGGATGGTGGTCCCGATGATGTATCGCATGCCGATCAAGTAGTTGTCGAGGGCGGTTTGGAGTTCGCGGCTGCTGGCCGGAGTCATGTGATGTTGGGGGAATTGCCGGTGGGTGGCCCAGGCCCATGCGCCGATGCCGATGGCGAGGCCCAGGACGCAGCTGACGATCGCCGAGGTCAGCGGGGGCATGTCCAGGAGTACCTCGCCGCCCTGGAGGGGGCGGTGCGGCCTGGAGCGGTGCCATGCGCGCGCTATGTTGAAGGCGGCCAGGAGGATGCTGACGATCAGCGCAGTGGTGTATATGGGGACGGAGTAGTGTCGTCTGTTGTATTCCCTGGCTTCCGGGGTCCGGTAGCGCATGGGGGCCTTGACGGGCCGGTTGCGGATGCGGTCCCAGTAGACGCGGGTGAACCGGTCGGGCAGGAAGCCGATGGCTTCGTAGCGCCACCATGCGGGGCGGCTGGCGTGCCAGTGCGGCATCGGCCGTGTCCGGCGGCGGACCGGGTCCTCTCGCCGGTGGTTGCGGGCGAGGGCGCGGACCTTGTGGGCGCGCAGGAGCCTGGTGACGGGGTTGTCGGGTCCCTTCCAGGCAAGGAGGCTGACCTGGTCCTGGGTGAAGGTGACCAAGTCGGGGTCGGGGGTGTGGCCGACGCCGGTCTCGGGCAGGGGGGCGTCGCCGCCGGGGATCACGCCGGATCCGCAGGCAACGCCGCCCACTGAGCAGATCCTGCCCGCGTACCATGGGCCGGATGATCCGGTGGCCTGTGCGGGTGGCTGCACGTACTGGCCGACCAGGCGGACCACCAGCCCGTCCTCTCCCAGCCCGTCGAACCATCCGGTGCCTCTGTAGGCCCCGAATACCGTGGCGGGCCCGTCGGCCAGGACGACCAGCGAGCCCAGGGGCAGGACCTGCCCGGGCCGGGGCCTGCCGATCCTGCCGCGCCGCCGCCACACATGTCCCTGGAAGGTCTGCAGGCACAGGCCCCGTGCCAGGAGGTAGGGCGCCAGGACACGGTCCATCAGCCGCCTCGACCTCCACGCATTGAACGACACCACCGCAAACAACCAGACCAGCACCACCGGAACGCCGAATAGGACATCTACCAATAGGTACAGCATCAGTACCCACCCCCTAATATCGTTCCTGCTGTCAATCCGAACCACGCACATGGCAATGCAGGAGACAGCGGGAAAGCTACCATCGATTGTCTCTCATGTGGTCCCACATGTCATCTCCGTTCCCGCGATTGACGTAATTGTCGTAAAAAGCGTTTCCGGCTACTGCACCGAGATATCCTACGGCTAAACCAATTCCAGCTCCTACAATCGTACCTAGTCCAGGGACGATCGATCCCACAAATGCTCCAGCGGCGGCTCCTGATTCAGCACCGATAAGACCAGTAGAGGCAGTGATCAGGCCATGAGCTACAGCATCTTGGGTAGCTGCCTGTTGTCCATAGGCTTCCTTGCGTGCATAGTATGTGCCGAAGTAATCAGCAATGCCGCCAACTATGCAGCCGAAGGCACCAACTTTTGCAGCCGTGCCGGCAGCCTTGCCGGCAGCTTGAACTAAATTCCCTGTGGTTTTGGTTGCCGGTGCAACCAGGCTACCCCCCTTGAGCACGGGGATGGGGCTAATGCATATGGGCTTTACTCCGCTAATTCCCGATCCAGGCGATTGGCTATCGAACCACCGTAGAAGATATCGATGAGGGATAGGACATAGCTGGTCATAAACAGAACGAAGAAGGGCCAGCCCAGGCAAATATTAGCCCATTCAGGAAGGGTGAAGAAATCAATGATGAACCTGAGCGGCAACAGGACGAGTGCGGTGTAGCCGAGGACGTGGATGGTGTAGGGGATGGTGGTCCCGATGATGTATCGCATGCCGATCAAGTAGTTGTCGAGGGCGGTTTGGAGTTCGCGGCTGCTGGCCGGAGTCATGTGATGTTGGGGGAATTGCCGGTGGGTGGCCCAGGCCCATGCGCCGATGCCGATGGCGAGGCCCAGGACGCAGCTGACGATCGCCGAGGTCAGCGGGGGCATGTCCAGGAGTACCTCGCCGCCCTGGAGGGGGCGGTGCGGCCTGGAGCGGTGCCATGCGCGCGCTATGTTGAAGGCGGCCAGGAGGATGCTGACGATCAGCGCAGTGGTGTATATGGGGACGGAGTAGTGTCGTCTGTTGTATTCCCTGGCTTCCGGGGTCCGGTAGCGCATGGGGGCCTTGACGGGCCGGTTGCGGATGCGGTCCCAGTAGACGCGGGTGAACCGGTCGGGCAGGAAGCCGATGGCTTCGTAGCGCCACCATGCGGGGCGGCTGGCGTGCCAGTGCGGCATCGGCCGTGTCCGGCGGCGGACCGGGTCCTCTCGCCGGTGGTTGCGGGCGAGGGCGCGGACCTTGTGGGCGCGCAGGAGCCTGGTGACGGGGTTGTCGGGTCCCTTCCAGGCAAGGAGGCTGACCTGGTCCTGGGTGAAGGTGACCAAGTCGGGGTCGGGGGTGTGGCCGACGCCGGTCTCGGGCAGGGGGGCGTCGCCGCCGGGGATCACGCCGGATCCGCAGGCAACGCCGCCCACTGAGCAGATCCTGCCCGCGTACCATGGGCCGGATGATCCGGTGGCCTGTGCGGGTGGCTGCACGTACTGGCCGACCAGGCGGACCACCAGCCCGTCCTCTCCCAGCCCGTCGAACCATCCGGTGCCTCTGTAGGCCCCGGATACCGTGGCGGGCCCGTCGGCCAGGACGACCAGCGAGCCCAGGGGCAGGACCTGCCCGGGCCGGGGCCTGCCGATCCTGCCGCGCCGCCGCCACACATGTCCCTGGAAGGTCTGCAGGCACAGGCCCCGTGCTAGGAGGTAGGGCGCCAGGACACGGTCCATCAGCCGCCTTGATCTCCACGCATTGAACGACGTCACCGCAAACAACCAGATCAGCATCGCCGGAGCGCCTAATAGGACATCTACCAATAGGTACAGCATCAGTACCCACCCCCTAATATCGTTCCTGCTGTCAATCCGAACCACGCACATGGCAATGCAGGAGACAGCGGGAAAGCTACCATAGATTGTCTCTCATGTGGTCCCACATGTCATCTCCGTTCCCGCGATTGACGGAATTGTCGTAAAGAGCGTTTCCGGCCACTGCACCGAGATATCCTACGGCTAAACCAATTCCAGCTCCTACAATCGTACCTAGTCCAGGGACGATCGATCCCACAAATGCTCCAGCGGCGGCTCCTGATGAAGCACCTGCAAAACCAGTAGTGGCAGTGATCAGGCCATGAGCTACAGCATCTTGGGTAGCTGCCTGTTGTCCATAGGCTTCCTTGCGTGCATAGTATGTGCCGAAGTAATCAGCAATGCCGCCAACTATGCAGCCGAAGGCGCCAACTTTTGCAGCCGTGTCGGCAGCCTTGGAGGCAGCTTGAACTAAATTCCCTGTGGTTTTGGTTGCCGGTGCAACTAGGTTTCCCCCCTCAATAAGTCCACCAACTATCGGTCCCAGCCAGTCGCCCGCCAACTCATCCCCAATGAGCCCTGCTGTCTTTAACCCCTCGATAAGGGCAGGATCGGCTTTCATGAGTTCAGCGATGCCGCTCAATGATTCAAAACCGCCAGAAAGAAAATCGCCGACCGTGAAAGCGTTGTTCAATATGTTGAGTTGCGTAGCCTTGGCTGTTGCTTTATCAACGCATTCGTCAAGGTTCTGTTTGGTTTTCTTGGCAGCGTCCTTATATTGTTCCCTGACCCAGCTGACTTCGCCCTTCAACCGCTTGATTTCGCCCTTGTCGTCAGCAACGAGCCCTTGGTAATGAGTTATGCTCTCGGTTGTCGAATTAATGACACCAAGCAGACGATTGGTCTCCCGCGACATGCTATCCCCGTTGGTTTGCATGACCTTTTTCAGGTTGTCGCTGTTTGTTTTCAACGTCTGTTTCGCTTGGTCGAGTTTCTTCTGATTCTGCGCGATTGAGTCGCGAAGGTCCATTGCCCTTTGGCAATCTTTGTATGCGGTTTGCTGGCTCGTATCAACTGCAGACCCCCAGCTTCTTAATGCTTGCTCGATGTCCTCGCAGACATCCGAAAGGCGTCCGGCAAACTGTGCCACCTGAGAAAGGGACTGCTGGAGCTGTTTTGCTGAATCGCCTTTGAAATCAGGTGCCTTTCCGCAAGCGCTGGTAATGGAGTGACTCACGTCGTGGCAGCGGTCACCGTTCGCGGAAAACTGTGAGGCCAGTCTGTCGATTGCGCTCTTCCCTCCTGGTACAGGGTTCTTTGATAGGTCGAGAGCCGACCAATCCAAGTCTGAAGTGCCCATGATGTCGTATCCTTAAGTGGTGCCATCCCCGTCAATGCAAATACGAAAAGTTGTGATTTTTTATTGGCGTTTTTCGATTTCAACGCTCAGCTTGTCATCGACATTGCTTGTCTGCATGGTTACCGACTCAATGAACCGATTAAGAACGTGAACAGATTGCTGAAGGTTCGACAAGCGCTGTTTTAGGTTGTCATTGACCCGATTCGTGCTGTCGGCTACTGAGTCGTCCCCTAATCCGTTTTCACCTTGAGCGCTATCGACGTCAATGTTATGTACTTCGGATTCCCAGTTTTTGTCGGCCTGGTTCAGGGTTCTGCTCATGTCGCCAAGCTGGCCGTAATCCACGGAAAAGTCCACCATGGTCTTCTCCCGTCTATTCCTTTTATCGAGTATGTCCTATGTGGCCGGTAACTGAATCAGAGATGAAGGTGGGGGTAGTCGGTTGATTTGGTGACTTCATCAAATGTTCGTTCATAGGATTGTTCCTCGGCGTTGATATATCCCATGAACACTATTTCCGTGACGTCTGGACGGTTGAAGAAGATGGTCTTGGCCGGATCAGTCATGCCGTACGGGAATTGTACGGCACCATAGTCAAAGTAGCCCGTTGTTCCATTCATGACTGTCAACGGAGCGCGGGCGATGATAACCAGCAGGGTACCTGGGTCTCTTCCGGTTTTCACCACGGATCCCAAAGGAAGAATGGTATCTTCTGGTTTGACGGAGTCCTGCTCGGGTTGCTTCATTACGCGCTCCTCTTTGATGGATGAATGAAGTTACATTCCTTCAACTTCTCTAATAACCTATAATGATACTACACGGTAAATCGCGGTCGACTCATGCAGCACAGTACGACATCTTCGCTGCATCGGAGTGAAATGGCTCATTTCTCATTGGCGCCAATCCAATTTTCGCTACGGTGCAAGCGATAACCACGTTCACAGCAGCAGTGCCATAGCTAGGGAAAGGAATCGATTGTGTTGGTTCGTCACGGTCGAGCAGGGAAATTGGTGGAGTTGAGATAAGGGGGCACATGTGTATTCACGTAGTACAGCTTTCGCCTTTTCCTCGCCGTGCTCTCCTTCATTTTGCTGATCCCGTCACTGTTTGTTTGGTCCGCAAAATGTGTATAATTGATTTTTGGCGTGTTTCGCCCGCGGATCGAGAGCGCTTCAGCATAGGGCTGGTGCACCGCGTAACGGAAGAATGCAAGAGGAGGAGCCGTGGCTCTTACGAGTGAGCAGAAGCAGGCAATCGTCAAGGAATACGCGACCCATGAGGGCGATACCGGTTCCCCCGAAGTCCAGGTGGCTCTGCTGAGCAAGCGCATCTCCGACCTGACCGAGCACCTCAAGCAGCACCAGCACGACCATCATTCGCGTCGCGGTCTGTTGCTCATGGTCGGCCATCGTCGCCGGTTGCTGGATTACCTCAAGAAGGTGGACATCAACCGCTACCGTTCCCTGGTGGAGCGTCTTGGACTGCGCCACTAATATGCATGCTTTCGCCCGAGCCCAGCGCTCGGGCGCTTTTGCATGACTGAACCAGGCACCGTTAACCCCGGGATGGGGTTGCAGAAGCAGAAGATGGTGCCGAACTGAAATGCAAGGCTGGTCTGCAAGGCATGAAGATGGCCGGACATGGGGTTCGGCTGGACCAGACCGAAGTACAAGGATCTCCGACAGTCAATTGATGCCGAGCATCCTGACATCAGGTAGTAAACAAGCAGTAAACAAAAGGAGGAACCCTATGGAGGGTCCCGAAATCACGGCTGTAGAAGCCACGATCGACAACGGATCATATGGCAGGCGCACGGTGCGCTTCGAGACGGGTCGTCTCGCCCAGCAGGCGGATGGGGCAGTAGCCGCCTATCTTGATGACGATTCCATGGTGCTGTCCACCACCACCGCCGGGTCCAGCCCCAAGGAGAACTACGATTTCTTCCCGCTGACTGTCGATGTGGAAGAGAAGATGTACGCCGCGGGCAAGATCCCCGGCTCCTTCTTCCGTCGCGAGGGTCGGCCTTCCAACGAGGCCATCCTGGCCTGCCGGCTGATTGACCGCCCCCTGCGCCCTCTCTTCCCGCATACGCTGCGCAACGAGGTTCAGGTTGTGGAGACTATCCTGGCTGTCAACCCGGAGGATGCCTACGATGTGCTGGCCCTGAACGCGGCCTCCGCCTCCACCCTGATCTCCGGTCTGCCCTTCGAGGGCCCGGTCTCGGGTCTGCGCCTGGCCCTGATCGATGGCCAGTGGGTGGCTTTCCCCCGTTGGAGCGAACGTGAGCGCGCCGTCTTCGAGCTGGTCGTAGCCGGCCGTGTGGTCGAGAGCGGGGATGTCGCCATCGCCATGATCGAGGCAGGCGCCGGCAAGAACGCCTGGAGCCTTATTTATGACGAGGGCCAGATCAAGCCCGACGAAGAGGTGGTCGCCCAGGGTCTTGAGGCCGCCAAGCCCTTCATCAAGGTTCTGTGCGAGGCGCAGAGCGAGCTCAAGGCCAAGGCCGCCAAGCCCACCAAGGACTTCCAGCTCTTCCCCGAGTACACTGACGAGCTCTATGAGAGCATCGACCAGGTGGCTCACGCTGACCTGGACCTGGCTCTGTCCATCGCGGAGAAGCTGCCTCGTCAGGATCGAATCCACGAGATCAAGGAGAAGGTCCGCGAGACTCTGGCTGACGAGTTCACCGACATGGACGAGGCCGAGAAGGACAAGGAGCTGGGCAACGCCTTCAAGGAGCTTCAACGCCAGATCGTCCGTCGCCGCATCCTGACCCAGGACTACCGCATCGACGGCCGTGGCCTGCGCGACATCCGCACCCTGTCCGCCGAGGTGGACGTGGTGCCCCGTGTGCACGGCTCTGCCCTCTTCCAGCGCGGCGAGACCCAGGTGCTGGGCGTCACCACCCTGAACATGCTGAAGATGGAGCAGACTATCGATGCTCTGTCTGGCCCCACCACCAAGCGCTACATGCACAACTACGAGATGCCACCTTATTCGACCGGCGAGACCGGCCGCGTGGGTTCGCCCAAGCGCCGCGAGGTGGGCCATGGCAACCTGGCCGAACGTGCACTGATCCCGGTTCTGCCCAGCCGCGAGGAGTTCCCCTACGCCATCCGTCAGGTCTCCGAGGCCATCGGCTCTAACGGGTCCACCTCCATGGGCTCCGTCTGCGCATCCACCCTGTCTCTGCTGGCTGCCGGCGTGCCCCTGAAGGCCCCGGTGGCGGGCATCGCCATGGGCCTGGTCACAGGCGAGGTCGACGGTCGGCCCACCTACAAGACCCTGACCGACATTCTGGGCGCCGAGGATGCCTTCGGCGACATGGACTTCAAGGTGGCCGGCACCTCCGAGTTCATCACCTCCCTGCAGCTGGACACCAAGCTGGACGGCATTCCTGCCGACATCCTGGCAGCCGCCCTGCAGCAGGCCAAGGAAGCCCGGGCCACCATCCTGGACGTGATCAACGAGTGCATCGACGGGCCTGCCGAGATGAGCCCCTATGCGCCGCGCATCATCACCACCCAGGTTCCTGTCGACAAGATCGGCGAGGTCATCGGCCCCAAGGGCAAGATGATCAACCAGATCCAGGAGGACACCGGCGCTGATGTCTCCATCGAGGACGACGGCACGGTCTACATCGCCTCCGAGGGCGGCGAGGCTGCAGCCAAGGCCAAGGAGGTCATCGACCAGATCGCCAACCCGCACGTGCCTGAGGCGGGGGAGACCTTCAACGGCAAGGTGGTCAAGATCACCAGCTTCGGCGCCTTCGTCAACCTGACCCCCGGCACCGACGGACTTCTGCACATCTCGCAGATCCGTAACCTGGCCAACGGCGAACGCATCGACTCTGTGGAGGACGTCCTCAAGGAGGGCGACACCGTCGAGGTCATCGTCCAGGGTGTGGACGACCGCGGCAAGATCTCCTTGGCCATCCCCGGCTTCGAGGACCAGGAGTCCGCAGGAGGCCGTGGCCGTGGCGACCGTCGTGACCGTGGCAGTGACCGTCGTGATCGCGGTGGCCGTGGCGACCGTGATCGTCGTGATCGCCGCAGCCGTTCCTCCGAGCGCGAGGACCGTTATGAGGCGCCACGCCGTTCCCGCTCCGAGCGTGATGATCGCTACTACGACGACGAGGACCAGGAGGATCGTCCCCGGCACCGTCGTCAGAGCCGCGACCGCGACTATGAGGACGGCGGAGACTGGTTCGAGGACGAGGACCGTAGCTCCCGCCGCGATCGTCGCCGGGTCTCCCGCGATGATGACGAGGATCGTAACGGCCGTGGTCGTGGCGAGCACCGAGGCCGCAGCATCCGCACCGAGCGGGATGATCGAGGCGAGCGCCGTGGCCGTCATGAGCGTCGCTCTACCGGACGTGGCGGCTACCGTGGCCGCAGGGAGAATCCGCGCTATGCCGCCGACGAGCACTACGACGAGTACCGGGCCGACCGGGAGGAGCGATCAGAGCGTCCCCGTCGCCGCGTGCGCAGGGACTTCGATCCCTTCGACAGTGAGGACTGATTCCCACTGATGCCGGGGCCCCGTTCCATTGGACGGGGTCCCGTTTTGTATGCAGACCCTTCCATGAGAGAATAGGGAACATGTCCGTATCGCTGATTGTGCTTATCGTTATCGTCCTGCTGATCGTGCTGCTGGTCATCTGGGGCATCAGCATTTACAACGGCCTGGTTAACCTGCGTAATCGCGTGGCCAATGGCTGGGCGCAGATCGACGTTCAGCTCAAGCAGCGTGCCGATCTGGTGCCCAATCTGGTCCAGACGGTCAAGGGCTACGCCTCGCACGAGTCCACTGTTCTGGAGGAGGTGACCAAGGCCCGCGCCGATGTGGCCCAGGCCCAGACAGCTGGTGGGGACCAGATGCAGGCACGTGCCGATGCCGAGCAGCGGCTGGGCCAATCTCTGGTCACTCTGATGGCTCGGACGGAGGCCTACCCGGAGCTCAAGGCCAACCAGAACTTCATGGATCTGCAACGCCAACTCAAGGATCTGGAGGACAAGATCGCCTACGCCAGGCAGTTCTACAATGACGTTGTCCAGAAGTTCAACACCCGCATTGAGACGGTTCCCTCCAACATCATCGCCTCGCTTTTCCACTTCCGTCAGGCTCAGTACTTCCAGACTGACGAGGGCAGCCGCCAGGCGCCCGTTGTGGACTTCGGACAGTGAACGCACCAGCAGCGTCCTCCAGCAAGCCGGTTGCAGGCCACCCCTTCTGGAGCACCTCCCGCTTTTTCCGAGCCTTGGCGCTGGCTCTGGTGGCAGCCTTGGTGACGTGTCTAGCCACTGCCCTGCTGGTCTTTAATAGGAATCAGCCCGACCTGGTATACGATTCAGTCGATTACGATGTCCAGGTCCTGGGCAATGGCGATTTGCGTATCAGCCAGAACCTTACCGTCACTATGAATTCCCGTGAGGATGGCAATGGCGATGAACGTCCTTGGCGGGAGCTCTACCAGCGCTATCAGATCAAGCCTGACCGGCTGACCGGTATAAGCGACATAAGCGTGAGTGATCTGACCAACGGCTCCGCATATAGGCAGGCCGACCCGCCGAAGGATCCTGATAACCTCGATCAAGTTCCCGACTGGGACAAGACCATGGCTGGCACCTGGTATATGGGCACGGTCTCGGATTCGGGGCTGGAATCCTACAATCCGGGCGATGCGGGCCAAGGCTCCGCCTGCGGCGATCAAGGAAACCAGTGCCAGGTGGAGCTGGGCTGGAACATTCCACAGACTGCCAAGGATTCAGGGCGGCGCTTCCGCATTGACATGACCTTCCACGGGGTCACCACTGCCCATCCCGATGTGGCTGAATTCCAATGGGAGCCTGTAGGCGGCACCAACCAGATTCCCGTTGAGCATATGAGCGCCAATGTCAAGCTTCCCAAGCAGACAGGAACGGAGAAGGGCAAGGACGCCAAGGCCTGGCTACACTTCGCTGGCAGGGGCTCCTACCAGGTGGGGGATGACAGCCGCATCCAATTCTCCGCAGACCGCATCGAGCCGGGCCAGCATTTGGATTTGGTGGTGCTCTTCGATGCGGGGAGGACTTCCTCGGTGGTCAGGACCGACTCTCAGCCGGCACGTGACCGCATTGTCGAGCAGGAGCGCCAGCAGTACGAGCGCTGGCACGCTGAGCAGACCAGACGGGCGCGGATCGGACTTTTGGCTGGCGTCCTGGCCGTGCTGGCTGCTATCGCGCTGATTGCAGTGATGCTCTGGCAGGCCTTCCGCACCTATGGGGACTCCCAGTACCGAGGCGATATTATCTACTACCGTCAGCCTCCTGGTCTGTCACCGGCTGTGGCCGCCGTTGTCAATGATCTGATGCTGACCCGAGAATCCCCTATCGGCAGACAACTGTCAGCCACCATTCTCTCGCTCGCTTCCAAACGTGCCATTGCTCTGATCCCGGTTAAGCATGAGGGCCGAGCGAATTCCGGCGGAGGATCCGTGACCAAGGCGATGCGCTCGCTGCTCCATAAAGGCAAGAAGCAGTCCATGGAGGTGGTTATCAATCCGGTCTGCAGTCAGGATCGAGCCTCCCTGGCTCTGTCCTTCAGCGAGGAAGCCTGCCTGACCATGCTGGAGGGTGCCTGCGCCATGATGGGCTCCGAGGATAAGCGCTTCGACCTATATGAGATGATCGCGCTCTTTTCCAGTACCGAAGCCGGTCCTGGCAGGCTCTACCTGAAGACTTTCGATAAGGCTGTCAAGTATGAGACCAACAATGCCGACCTGCGCGCCTACCGCCATGGTATAGGGGTCCTGGCCTTCCTGGCCGTGCTCTTGGCTGCCTTCATTCTGCTGGCCGGATTCCTGCCGGGCACTGTGCTGGTGCGTGCGCCCTTGGCCGTGCTTCTGGTGGCCGTGGCAGCATTCTCCGTGCGCTATGGCTGTTCGCAGGTGCTCAGCAGGAATGGGCAGCTCATGGCCGGCCAGGTGTCAGGGCTTCGGCGTTATCTGCTGGACTTCAGTGATTTCAGTCATCGGGGCGTGGAGGATCTGGTGCTCTGGGACCGTTACCTGGTTTACGCTGCGGCCTTCGGCATCAGCGACCGAGTCGTTACTCAGCTGGCTCAGTCCAGCCCTGAACTGACCGACTATGCCTGGCTGAATGACAATGCTCGCGGCAGCCTGCTCTACTGGACCTTCCTGCCGTATAGTCAGAATGTTCCGGCGGCTTCCTCTCTGGGTGGCTCTGAAGTATTGGCTGCCAATTCGCTGCTCGGTCAAGGCGGCGTTATTGATCTGGGCACTCAATTGGCCCAGGGACTCGAACAGATCGGCGGCCTGATCGGTCAGGCCAGCGGCAATGGCCCTGGCAGCGGTGTTGGTGGGTTTGGCAGCGGCGGTGGTTCCTTCGGTGGTTCTGGCGGTGGTTCCGGTGGTGGTTCCTTCGGCGGCCGCTGAGACCGGGCCGCCAGCTAAGCTCGATGGGAGGCCGGCGGCATCGGAGTCGGCCTCAATCTACAAGACGGGAGTACATGCATGACATCGTCGATGCGGGCCTTGGGGCCCTTTACTACGACAGCGGTCGGACTGGGCTGCATGGGATTGTCCATCGAGGGCAAGCCGGACCGGGCAACGGCCATCGATGTCATCCACCAGGCCCTGGATGCCGGTTGCCGGCATCTGGATACCGCCTGGTCCTACTACGAATCAGGCGGCCCTGAGCAGACCAATGAACGACTGGTTCGCCAGGCTTTGGACTCCTGGCAGGGACCTCGTCAGGATGTGCTGGTGGCCACCAAGGTGGGACATTACCGCAACTTCACCGATGGTCGGCCCACCTGGGCTGTGGATGGTCGGCCGGAGAGCCTGATCCAGCACGCCAAGGAATCTGCCCAGGCCCTGGGCGTGGACACCATCGACCTGCTCTACCTGCACCGGCCCGATCCGCAGGTGCCCTACCAGGAATCACTGGAGGCCATGGCCGAGCTGGCTAAACAGGGCGTGACTCGGACCCTGGGCGTCTCCAACGTAGACATCGAGCGGATGGACCTGGCCCATCAGATTCTGGGCGATGACCTCGTAGCCGTGCAGAACCAGTTCTCGCCTACCTTCACCAGCTCCCGCCAGGAGTTGGACCATGCTGCCGAACTGGGGCTGGCCTTCGTCTGCTGGAGCCCCCTGGGAGGCTTCCGAGCGCCCAAGGACGAAACCCGTTATGATGCCTTCCGGCAGGTGGCCCAGGAGCGCGGGGTCTCCCACCAGCGCGTGGTCCTGGCCTGGGAGCTGTCGCAGAACCGCAACGTCTTTGTGGTTCCCGGGGCTCACAGGGCGGCCACCATTCTGGACTCCCTGCAGGCGGTCGACATGGAGCTGAGCAACGAGGAGATGGACCGTCTGAACCGGGCGGCGACTGCATGAGTCTCGAGTCCCAGCCAGTCGAGCAGGATGCTCAGAGCGTTCAGAGCGGTGAATCCTGGGATCGGGAACGGACCTTGCTGGACAGCAGTCCCCTGGCGGCGCTGGACGGTCAAGGCCGTCCGATACCCGTCACCATTCCCATAGCCTTGGCGCCAGGAGTCAAGGTGGTCTACACCACCAGGCTGGGCGGGGTCTCCTCGGGCGATTATGCTCAGCTGAATCTGGGCGGCAAGGGCGGCGATGACCCACAGGCAGTGGCTGCTAACCGTCAGGCCCTGGGTCGTCAGTTGGGCCGCACCATAGTTCTGGTGGACCAGGTCCATTCGGCCCGAGTCTGGGATGCCGATCAGGCTCAGCCCCTTGGGCGCTGCGAGGCTGATGCACAGGTGACCACCCGTCGTGACCTGGCCTTGGGCATCTTCGCTGCTGATTGCCTCCCTGTGCTTTTGGCCGACTCCAAGGCCGGCGTGATGGGGGCGGCCCACTGTGGCCGTCGTGGTTTGGTTGCCGGAGTCATTCCGACCACAGTCCGGGCCATGGCCGGCAAGGGCGCTGACCCTTCCCGGATCGTGGCGACCCTGGGGCCTCGGATCTGCGCTGCCTGCTATCAGGTGGGCACGGACCTGGCTGATGACTTCGAGCAGCGTTTCCCCGGCGCATCCGGCCCCTGTCGATTCGGCGGAATCGCCATTGACATCGCTTCCGCAGCCAGGATGGAGCTGAAAGCGGCGGGAGTGACGCGGATCGTTGACTCCGCCCCCCGGGTTGGGGCTGCCACCAGCTATCTGCGTCAGGATCCGGACATGGGAGAATTGTGCGACCAGGATCGCGAAGGTCCCTCCCTGTCGAAGCGTCTTGAGGATCTGCGTCGACCGCTGTGTACCTTGGAGAACCCGCTCTGGTACTCCCACCGCAGGGCCTCGCTGGCCGGCAAGGCGGGGGAGGGCCGCATGTTGGCCCTTATTTTGGCCGATGCCTGAAGATGCAGGGTTGATTGATCCTGCCGCTGGCAATTTGGGCAGGTGTCTGGTGCAGATTTTCGGTGCAGATAGCGCCGGGTCTGCGCCACTTTTCTCTGCGGCGTGAGTACCGTTGAACCTATGAGTGAGAGCAGAGCGTCAGCAGCCCCGTCCGAGGCGGATCAGGACAACGAGGAGCCGGAGGAGCAGCGCAAGCCTGTTGTGGCGGTGATTCTGGCGGCCGGGCTGGGCGTTCGTTTCGACCAGAACAATCCCAAACAGCTGGTGCAGGTAGGCGGCAAGCCCATCATCGCCTGGTCCATCGAGGCCTTCCAGGCTAATGCCCGCGTCACCGACATCCTGGTCGTGGTCAATGATCGAGTGCGAGAGGCTGTCGAAACCATTGTGGGCGATGACACCTACGACAAGGTTCGCATGGTCATCAAGGGCGGCGTCGAGCGCATGGATAGCACCGAGGCGGCCCTGCAGGTCCTGGCCGAGGCGGAGATTCCGCAGGATGCCAAGTTGCTCATCCACGATGCGGTACGGCCCTTCGTCGCCCAAGAGTCCATCGATGGCTGCATCGATGCCTTGGATACGTTCAATGCCGCGACCGTGGCCGTGGCCTCGACCGATACCATGCTGATGGCCGGCGACCTGGGTGAGCGCAAGGTGGTGCGTCAGGTGCCTGACCGTGACAATATGTTCCGGGCTCAGACCCCGCAGGCCTTCCGTTTTGGCACCCTCCGCAAGGCCTATGACCTGGCCGCTGCAGATCCCAACTTCCATCCCACCGATGACACCCGGGTGGTGGTGGACCGCCTGCCCGACGAGCCGGTGGCCATTGTGGCCGGCAGCGTGAACAACATGAAGATCACCCTGCCTTCGGACGTACCCATGGCTGAATTGATTGCAGGCTCCCTGGCCGGGTGAAGCCCTGTGTACCATGGGGCACATGGAGCAGATCAAGGTCATCGTCGCCGGATACGACCATTACGAGGGTGTTGATGTCAACCCCTCATATCAGGTCTCACAGGCTCTGGCCGATCATGGCATGGAGGGCATGCGGCCAGTCGGCCCCACCGAGGAGGATCCTCTGGAGGGCGTGGACTTGGCGATTTCCTCCGTCACCATGCCCGTCAGCTTCGCCAAGGCCTGGCCCATACTGCATGAGGCCATAGAGCGGGTGCAGCCCGACATCATCATCGCCACAGGGCTCAAGCGTCGGGCTCGTGGAATCGCCATGGAGCGTTGCGCAGTCAACCTCAAGGAGGATGACGCTGACGATGCGGATGACCGTCAAAATTCCGGGAAGCAGGAGCCTCGGGGTATCGTCTGCGAGACCGGCCGCCAGCCTATCGATCCCCAGGGTCCAGCCGCCTACTGGACTCGCCTGCCCTTGAGAGCCATCCTGCATGACTTCGGCACCTGCGGCATCCCCGCCACGCTGAGCTCGGACGCGGGCACTTATGTCTGTAACGCGCTCTTCTACAATTTGCTGGCATGGGCTGCTGGTCATACTGATGTCCTGGCGGGGTTCGTCAGCCTGCCCCTGGTCAACGAAGGCGGCGGCCAGGAGTGGGGTCTGCCTCTGAACCAGCAGATACAGGCTGTGCGCGAGGTGGTCAATGAGACCATCCGCTACTACCGGAGACCCTCCTCCAGCCCCATTCTTATTGCCTAAGACCGGTATGTAAGGTCAATGTGTCGGCGATACGTCCGACAGCGAGTTTCGACGGATCATAGGGTAGAGTTCAAGGTAAAACACCCGGCCGAAGACACCCTTGTCGCGGGCCGGCATGTCCTGGTGACGAAGAGGAGCATTTTCATGGCCGAAGATCAATTTCCCGTTGTCCTGCGAGGCTATGACAAGGAGCGGGTCGACCAGGCCCTGGCGGCCTCGCGGAGCAATCTGGCCCGGCTGCGTCAGCAGATCAAGACCGATGATGATCGCATCCTGAAGCTGGAGGCAGAGCTGCAGGAGGTCAAATCCCGCAAGGTTGAACAGCCTCGCAACTCCTTCGCTTCCCTGGGGGCCAATGCCCAGCAGCTGCTGGCTTCGGCCGAGCAGACCAGCACTGAGCTGCTCAACCGCGCCAAGCAGGATGCAGCATCCGCTAAGACCTCCGCCCAGGAGAAGGCAACTACCCTGGTCAACGAGGCTCGCCTTGAAGCCAAGCGCATCGTGGACGAGGCCAGCGCCAAGGCCAAGTCGATCGTTGAAGCCGCCAATGACGAAGCCAAGACCGTCACCACAACCGCCAAGCAGCAGAGCGAACAGAGCAAGACCGCAGCCGATAAGGTCGTGGCCGAACGCCGCCAGGCTTTGGATCTGGAGCTGCAGAACTCCCGCGAGGAGCATGAGAAGCGGCTGGCTACCAGCAAGGCCACCCAGGACAAGGAGCTATCCGAACAGAAGGCCAAGGTCGCCAAGGAGATCGCTGACAAGCGCCGCAAGAACGACGAGGAGATCGCCAAGCTCAAGAAGGATGCCAACGATCAGATCCAGAAGGCCCTGGCGGAGGCCAACAAGAAGCTTGCCGATGTGCGTGAGCAGGTCTCCAAGAGCCTGAATGATGCCCGTCGTCAGGCCTCGGAGATCACCGACAAGGCTCAGTCGGAGGCTCAGCAGATTGTGGACGAGTCCAAGGTCACCAGTGCTCAGACCATGGCCAAGGTCAACGCCGAGGCTGAGCAGATCCGCTCCGACATCGCCGCCCAGCAGGAGGATGCCACCAAGAAGGTGAGCGAACTCCTCAAGAGCCTGGAGGAACGGCGAGTCAAGACCGAGAAGGAGACGCAGGAGCTGATCGAACAGGCCAAGGTCACCCGCAAGGATGCTGATTCGTTCGCATCCTTCAAACGGGAGGAATCCGAGCGCAAGGCCAGCCAGCTGCTGGAGGAGGCCAAGCAGCGCGCCCAGGCCGAAGTCGACGCCCATCGCAAGGCTGCCCAGGCTGAGCTGGACGGGCTTAAAGACAATATCGCCATGCTGCAGCACCGCGAAGCCACCATCACCGCTCGGGTCGACGAGCTGAGGAACATCTTCTCCAAGTCCTTTGGCAACTTCGACGGCTTCCACGAAGAGGCTGTGGTCAAGGACCAGGACGAGGGGCAAGCGCCTAGCATGCCCGTGGTCAATGCCGTGCCTGCTGCAGTTGCGCTTCCGGCTCCTGCTTCTTCGGCTTCGGTGGCTTCTTCGAAGGCTGAAAGTGAGGATCAGACCGCCGACCAGTCAGTTGCAGACGCGCAGAAAGAAGACCCTCAGTCATCGGTCGATTCCGTGGCGGCGAACCAGCCTGCTGATGACGTAGCGAGTGATTCCGACGGCGATTCAGCGAATGAGGCCAGCACGGCTGCGACCGCCCGACCTTCGGCCAATATGCCGACTCAGGTCCTGCCCTCTCCGGCGCCGAGCATATTGCCCAAAGCACCCGCCAAGACTGATGATGCGCCGGCTCGGGCTAAAGACGGACGGGTGGAGAAGGCGGTCGCGGACCAGGAGACTACGATCATTCCGCGCATCAAGGGTAACGCTACCCCGACAGATGGGGACTGATCAGCAGACGGCATTATTCTTCAAGACCGGGTCGCAGGCATGATCTGCGACCCGGCCTTTATCTTGCCTGGGAGCTGCCTGGCCGCAGGCCGAAACAGGCACGGGTGTCAATCTCGATCCAAGCCCTTGCTGTGGCCTAGAGTCGGTGACAAAGGGGTGCAGGCCAAAGGTCACAGGGTTGGGGGACATCATGCAGCAGCCGAATCAGTCATCATCAGATTCACCTGCCACGGAGTCGATCGAGACGGGCGCGGACAGGCAAGGAGGACCGAGCACAGCCCCGTGGTCCCCATCCTCATGGGGCGCCCAGGTGCGTCGCGGGGTGGACCTGCAATCCCTCTACGCCATAGTGTATTTGGTGGTCGCCAACCTGATTGCCGGGGTTCTGAATCTGCCCTCAGTGGCTGCAGCCCTGGGCATCGCCCGCCAGCCGGGGCTGGGCGATCTGCTGGGCGATCTGGTCATGTTGGTCTTTCTTTTCGGCACCCGTGGCCAGGATCTGCTTGGCCGCGGCTCCCACCCTGTCCAGTACAAGGCTCAGACCAATCCAGGACCGGCCGTGCTGATCGGGGCCATCCTGCTGATCATGCTGGCCAGCAGCATCGAGATCGGCTTTACCTGGGTGGTCAACCAGGGATCCCAGGCTCTGGGGCTGGTCTACCATTCCACCACTTCCCAGATAGCGGCGGGCCAGCATGGGTTCCTGTCGCCCCTTGATACGGCTGTTCTGGTGCCCATCGTCGAAGAGCTCCTGCTGCGCGGCGTGGTCATGGGCCGACTGCGGCCCTACGGACGGACCTTCGCCATCGTCACCTCCTCCTTTATCTTCGCCTGTCTGCACGGAGACATCACCCAGAGTCTGTTCACCTTCCTGTTGGGTCTGGTTCTGGGCGTCGTCGCCATGGAATACTCCATCCTCTGGTCCATGGCTCTGCATATCTTCAACAACCTGGTTCTGGCTGATGCCATGATGTGGCTGACCCAGACGGTGCCTGCCCGCACCGCCATGATGATCAACCAGGGAATGACCCTTCTGGGCCTGGTTGGAGGACTGGCGGTCCTCTGGCTGATTCGGGGACGCCTGGCAGACCATCTGCGCGCCAATCGTTCACGCTCCGGCACCTATCGGGGTTGGATCTCCCTTGGGTTGGCCGTCCTGGTCGTTCTGGCCGCGATCAATGCGGCCCAGCGCTTTTCCTTGGCTTGACATAGGTACAGCTGTCCACATCCTCCACCAGGCGAATCCCCGATGACCGATTCCCGCTATGCTGGATGCAGGGATGCAGATACATCCGCATGAAAGGAAACAAGGACAGACCGTATGACATCAGTACTGACACCACTGGATCAGACCCGTTTGGAGGGCCTGCGCTCCGCTTTCGATGGTCGAGAGGCCAACCACGTCGCCATGAACGCCGTCACTCAGGTAGGCATCGACGAAGTGGCCCACAACTATAATCGCTCCCGCCTGCTCCAGCACCGATTTTCGGTCAGCATCGATAACGGCACGGTCACCTCGCAGGCTCATTCCGGTCGCTGCTGGCTCTTCAGCTCGCTGAACGTGGCCCGGTTCGTGGCTCGCAAGGCTCTGAACATTGATGGCGAAAGCACTGCCAATCCTATGGGCGACTTCGAGCTGTCCCAGAACTACGCCATGTACTATGACAAGCTTGAGCGCGTCAACTACTTCCTGCGCGACGTGGCTGCCCTGGTGCGTGCCGGCGAGCCAGTCGACTCCCAGCTCATGCGCTTCCTGATGAGCGATGTCATGGGCGATGGCGGCCAGTGGATCATGGCCATGAACATCTACAAGAAGTACGGTGCGGTGCCCAAGCAGTTCTATCCCGAGACCGCATCCTCCCAGAACACCAGCCAGATGAACGATCAGCTGCGTCGTCTCCTGCATCAGGCCACGGCTCACATGGTGGCCAACCCGGACAGCATCGACGAGATCATTGATCGGACCCTGGAGGCTGGTCACCGTATGCTGACTATTCATCTGGGCACCCCGCCCACCAGCTTCGACTGGGAGTGGACCGACAAGGACGGCGTCTTCCACCGGGATGGGCGGATCACTCCGCAGGAGTTCTGGAAGCGCTACGTGGATGCCGGACTTGAGGACTATGTCTGCCTGGTTGATGATCCGCGTCCTGAGCATCCCAAGGGTCGCAAGATCGGCATCGAGCACCTGGGCAACGTGGCTGGCGGCGATCCCACCGAATATCTGAACGTTCCTGTGGAGGTCATGAAGGACTGTGCCCGTCGTCTGATGAGCGAGCAGGGCCTGCCGGTCTGGTTCGGCGCCGATTGCCATCCCATGATGGACCGCAAGGCCGGTCAGTGGGCCACCGACCTGTTCGAGTATGGCCGGGTTTACGGTGTGGACTTTGACATGGACAAGGAGCAGCGGGTGCGCTTCGGCGATTCGGCCCAAAACCATGCCATGGCATTCGTGGGAGTGGATGTGGCCGACGACGGCCGTACCACCAACCGTTGGCGCGTTGAGAACTCCTGGGGGAGCGACATCGCCAACAAGGGCTACTTCACCATGAGCGACGACTGGTTCAGCCAGTATGTCTACGAGGTGGCCGTGCCCAAGTCCATGCTGTCTGACCAGTATCGTCAGGCCTTCGACCAAGAGGCCATCATGCTGCCTGCCTGGGATCCCATGGGTGCCTTGGCCTGAGCAACTGTACCTATTTCCATATAACTGTTCGTTCCCGTGAGTCTCTAAGGGTCGCGGGAACGGACCGTCTGCAGTGGCCCGGATGTGGGCGGTCATAAGGAATTCGGGCATGATCGTTGAAGTATGACAGAGAGGAGAGCGACCGTGGCATTCGTCAAGGAACCGGATATCATCCCGGAAGAGGAGCGGCAGTATTTTGCCGATACGGCCGTCTTTCCCGAAACGGTGGATGTCAACATCCGTCAGTTGGATCCCATCCCAGCGCCCAGGGTCTTTTTGCGTTCGCGCCCATTGGACCAAGAGCGAATGGGGCTTGTCCGTGATTCCCGCCAGGCCATCCGGGAAGTTCTGCATGGACGCGATGACCGGCTTCTGGTCATCACCGGGCCCTGCTCCATCCATGACCCGGAGGCTGCACTGGAGTACGCTCGTCGTCTAGCGGCTGTCAATGAGCGGTTGAAGGATCGGCTGCTGATCGTCATGCGGGTCTACTTTGAGAAGCCCAGGACCACGGTCGGCTGGAAGGGCCTGATCAATGACCCCGACCTGGACGGATCATTCAACATTCGCAAGGGGATTCGCCTGGCCCGTCAAGTGCTCTGGCAGGTCCTGGGCCAGGGGATTCCGGCGGCCACGGAATGGCTGGATCCCATCACTCCACAGTATCTTTCTGATGCGGTCAGCTGGGGGGCCATCGGCGCTCGGAACACGGAGAGTCAGGTTCACAGGGAGCTGGCCAGCGGCATGTCCATGCCCATGGGCTTCAAAAACTCGACCGAGGGCAGCGTAGAGGCTGCGGTCGATTCCTGCTTGGCTGCGTCCTCTGAGCATCACTTCCTGTCCATCAACCTGGACGGTCATGTCATCGCTGCTGAGACTAGGGGCAACCCGGACTGCCACCTGATTCTGCGTGGTTCCAGTCACGGTCCCAACTACGATCCCGAATCCGTCCGGTCCGCCCTGGAGGCCATCCACCAGGCGCCGCTGGGCCCTGGCGCCTGTCGGGGTCTGATCGTTGATGCCGCCCACGGCAACTGCGGCAAGGACCCCGTACGTGAAGCCCAGGTGGTCGAGGAGTTGGCAGACCGTCTCGCCAACGGCGAGCAGGGCCTGTCGGGCATCATGATGGAGAGCTTTCTTGAGAGCGGCCACCAGAAACCGGCCCCACTGGATCAGCTGGTCTTCGGCAGATCCGTCACAGATGCCTGCATCTCCTGGGACAGGACCGAGGAACTGCTGCAGATCCTGGCCGATGCCGTCCAAGCTCGTCGAGAGGTCCGGTCCTGATGGGTGGACAAGGAGAAGGCATGAGTCGGATGAAGGATGAGCCACAGGAGCCTCTGCCCCGACCCAGCAAGGCCTACGAGGTTGAACTGGTGCACAAGGCGCTGGCGGCCGGAGTCAATCCCTTGCAGACTGGGAACCTGCCCAGGTGGGAGGACGAGGTAGGCATAGGTCGGATCGTCAATAGACGGGTCTTTGAGCTTGACCGCTTGCCTTCGCCTGCGCAGATGCTGACCCGATACCCTCTGAATGGATCGGCTAAGGATCTGGTCATTCGCTCCCGGCAGGAGATTGTGGGCTGTCTGCATGGCCGGGATGACCGGTTGCTGGTCATTGTGGGCCCCTGCTCCATTCATGACCCGGAGGCTGCACTGGACTATGCCCGTCGTCTAGCGGCTGTCAATGAGCGGTTGAAGGATCGGCTGCTGATCGTCATGCGGGTCTACTTTGAGAAGCCCAGGACCACGGTCGGCTGGAAGGGCCTGATCAATGATCCCGACCTGGACGGCAGCCATAATATCCAGAAGGGCCTGGTCCTGGCACGGCGCATCCTGCTGGGCGTATTGGAAACCGGACTTCCGGCGGCCACGGAATTTCTGGAGCCTACATCGCCCCAGTACATCTCCGACGCGGTCAGTTGGGGGGCCATCGGGGCCAGAAACACGGAAAGCCAAGTGCATCGGCAGCTGGCCAGCGGCATGTCCATGCCCATCGGCTTCAAGAACGCTACGGATGGCAGTGTGGATGTTTCCATTGATTCCTGCTACGCGGCATCTCAGCGCCACACCTTCTTCGGGATAGACCATGAGGGCCAGGCCGCAGCCGTGGCGACCATGGGCAATCCCGACTGCCATCTGGTTCTTCGCGGCTCCAAGTCCGGACCCAACTATGATCAGGATTCAGTGCGGGCGGCTCTGGCCGTGCTGCGCCAGCGTATGCCCATGGATAGCGCGGCTGCCCACGGACTGATCATCGATGCCTCGCATGGCAATTCAGGCAAGGACGAGAGGCGCCAGATCCAAGTCGTTCGCGAACTTGCCCAGCGAATAGGCGACGGCGAGGAGGGCGTCACCGGCCTGATGATGGAGAGCTTCATACGTGGAGGCAATCAAAAACCGGCTCCGCTGGATCAACTGGTCTATGGGTGTTCGATCACCGACCGCTGTATCTCCTGGCCGGACACTCAGGAGCTGCTGGAGGAGCTGGCAAGCGCAGTGGACCGTCGCCGAAGCTCGGCTCGTTGATGCGAGGTCTGCAGTAGGCTGGTCGGGCCGCAGTTGCGGATGAAATCATGGATAAGGAGTCATGCATGAGCGAAACGGATGATCCTCTTGATGCCGAAAATCGACGCCCCATTGCTGTCATCGGAGCTATGGAAGAAGAGGTGGCCCTGATCGGTCGAGGTCTGGATCAGGCGGATCAGGATCCCCATGCCGGCGATGCCGGGCTGAAGGTCATATGCGGCACCCTTGATGGAGCACACGGTCCTGTGCGGCTAGCTGCCACTGTAGGCGGCATGGGCACCGTCAACATTGCAGCCACCACGCAGTATCTGATTGATGCCTTCCACCCCAGGGCTGTCATCTTCTCCGGCATTGCAGGGAATCTGAATAAGGACCTGCACATCAACGATGTGGTTCTTGGAGGCACCCTGCGCTATCTGGACACCGACATGCGATTGGTGGCCCAGTCGGCTCCCGGCACTGAGGAATTCCACTCGGACCCCCGCCTTCTGGATCTTGCCGGCCGAACCTTGGACTCCATGGGGATCAAACATATCGTCGGCACTATTGCGACAGGCAACTACTTTGTGGACAGCCAGGAAAAGACCGCCCAGGTCAAGAAGCAGACCGGAGCAGATGCGGTCGAGATGGAGGGGGCGGCAGTCTGCCACGTGGCGGCGCGCAACAAGGTCCCGGCCTTGGTGATCCGCGCTCTGAGCGACAACGCCGATACCGACTACGAGGTCTTCCGAGAGTTCGACATCTCCGAATATGCCGATACCGCCGCCAGACTGGTGCTGGGTATCGTACGCGAACTTTAAGCGCTGACCGGCAAGGATTTCTTGTTTGAGCGCCTTTATGCCTGTCGAAGGCCGTTGACCGTGGGTTGGCGGCCTTCGCTTGCGCACTCATTGGCTAATGATTCATTGGCGGCCTGCTTATTGCGGCCACTTTGGCCTTGGCCGGCTCTTGGATCAGCCAGATGTCAGTTGCGCCATGCAGACTCTGAGCAGACGCTGCCTACTCGTCAGTCATATCGGCAGCTGATCCCCTGTCAATGGGCGCGGGCTCTATGCAGACGTGCTCGATGCGCTGGTCCGGGTCTTGTATCCGCCGCACCTGCAGGCGCAGGGCGGCGATCGCCAGAGCCCGGGCCGAGGATTGCAGTGCAGTCAGGCGTCCGGTGCAGCCGCAATCGTGGTCATGAATAGATCGTTGGGGATGCGGCAGCCCTGTCTTTCCAGAGTCTGGACCAGAGCGATGGATAGGTAGTCAGGATGGACCAGGACAGGCGTGGTGTGCGTCTTCAGAACCGTCTGGACGATCTGTTCTGCATCCTCGGCGGCATATGGCTGCTTGCCCTTGAGCAGGAAGGTCCGTTCAGGTCTGCATCCCTCGTTCATCATCATATGCCAGCCTAGCTTGATATCGCCTGCGGTGGGGGGCGCTGCCCAGAGCCATTCCCACCCGATGGTGGCCGTGCTGACGGGAAGCGTTGCAGTCCTCGACGAACCCCGATTTGGGTGGTCGACATGAACCGAGTCGAAGAATCCGGTCAGACATTGGGGCTGATGACGCTCCAGAATGGTACCTGGCAGTTGGTTCTCGGTCAGCCATTGCCAGGTTTCCGGCGCGACATTCGGTTCGATGTGGGGGCCATGATCAGTCCAAGCATCTGTGGATCGTCAGCCAGATCATCCAGGATATCTGCCTCGGGAAGGGTTTCATAGGAGGTTTCCTGAGCAATGATCTTCATGCCGAATTTTTCGGCCGTCATACGTCTGATGGCATCGGTCGCTGAGGGTCAGATGAAGCTGGGTTCAGGCAGGGATCCCGATCCGGCTTCTACGAACGACACCTGCTTTATCCTGGCTGGAGGATTGATCCATGGCAAGGCTTGGCAAGCCGGCGCTGGTTTTGCCCTTGGCGCTTCCGCTGCAGCTGGTTCTTGCTTGTTCACCGTGTCGACCGGTTTGGTCGCTTGGAACCATCATGGGCAGGTAAGCCAGCAAGGGTTTACCTAGGGACTGTGATGAATCCGGAAGGCGAGAAGGGTCGCCTTGTCCGGCCTCTTCAGGCAGCGATGGATTCGACAGCAAGACCACAACGATCATCACCTTTGCAGGATGGTCTTTGGATATGACCCCTGAGTTCAAGACTTCCAGCCAGATGGGCGGCGACCTGGTCGACTGGCCGCCCGTTGAACGCGATGGATATGTCTTCGGTCGTGTCGGCACGGTCGTCAGCGCACTGGTCAGTGCTGCCTATAAAGCCATGGCTCGTCTCCTATGGGCGTTTGGCCGTCACAGCCGATCCGCCCATCTGGCAGAGGCGTCCCGGAAAATGCAGCTTGCCTTGGATGAGCGGCTCTACGATCCAGTGGTCGGCGCCTAACGGGATGGCCTGCAGCGCCTATACGGCCGCTGTGCTTCTGGGTGGGCTTTATCGATCAGGCCGAGGGACTGGTGTTCCGGCTCTGTTCTCGGCAGGGGAGGGCTGGGGCACCTTGAAGCACATGCTGGACCAGGGCGCTGGAGACACCATGAAGGCCTGGGACCCATCGACCAAATCCAACACCGCTTATTCGCACCCCTAGCAGCCTCGCCTGTCTGGCTGATTCCCAGCGGGCTGATGGGGCTGCGGCCATTGAAGCCCGGATATCGTCGTTGCGGCCTCTCAGCCTGGAGGTCTGGCCCAGGTCGAGTCGACCATGCCCGTGTCCACTGGAGACATCCACCTGTCCTACAGTTTCAAGGCAAGCGCGGATGCCAGGCCCGGGTACGCTCTTCTGCCGGGCATCGATCTGGAATTGCTGGGTGCTCCAGGGCTGACGGGGTCATCTGGTCATCCCTCCTGTGCTCGGCGTCAGACTAGGGGCCGGGTCGAAGTCTTGCTGGACGGGTCGCCAATCATGCTGAAGGCCTTGGACGCCGAGAGTGGGGTAGCCGGCATTCGTTGCAGAGCAGGATCCCCGGTTATGGATGCGCTGCTCTGCGTCCATCACCATCTGATGGTGCCGTACTCACAGACTTATAGATTTGTAGACTTGACGGTCCTTATGGATCTGTGTACTATAAGCGTTTGCATACCAAAGACCGTTGGTCGGGACCCTTGGGTCTCCTAAGTTCGGTTGATCGAGCCAGCACAGGTTGAGTTTTAAGCCGGTCCTTATGACCTATTTTTGCTCTGCCTGTTGTCGGCAGGGCTTTCTTTTTGCCTGCCATGCTCGGTCGTCCGGCTCCCTCCATAGGTCTGTCTAGGAAGGAACGCCATGAAAAGGCCCGAAAAGGAAGAGGCTGTCGCCAGGCTGACGGACAAGTTCCGTGACGCCGACGCCATCATCCTCACCGAGTACCGCGGGCTCAGTGTTCCGCAGGTCGCCGATCTGCGAAACAAGCTAGGCCGCGATACTTCCTACAACGTGGCGAAGAACACGCTTGCCCGGATTGCGGCCAAAGAGGCCGGAGTCGAGGGTCTCGATGAGATGCTTGCCGGCCCCTGCGCCATCACCTTCGTCAAGGGTGATTACGTCAATGCCGCCAAGACGCTGCGTGATTTCGCCAAGGACAATCCGGCACTGATCGTCAAAGGCGGCTTCATCGATGGAGCCGTTGCCGACGCAGATGCCATGGAGAAGATCGCGGATCTGGAATCCCGCGATGTTCTGCTCTCCCGGATGGCCGGCGCGCTCAAGGGCACCATGTCCAAGGCCGCCAACCTGTTCGTCGCTGTGCCTACCAAGGCTGTGCGCACGTTCGACGCCCTGCGCGAGAAGCAGGAAAAGGCCGCCTGATTCCAAGGTTTCGCCCCTGGATTCATACGGCAAATACAAGAAGATGTTCGGTGACCGGCCTACCAGTCAATGCCGGTTGCCACAAATGAAAGGAAGCCATTATGGCCAAGCTCTCCGCTGACGAGCTCATCGACGCGTTCAAGGAAATGACTCTGGTCGAGCTGTCCGACTTCGTCAAGAAGTTCGAGGACGAGTTCGACGTCGAGGCCTCCGCCCCCGTGGCCGTGGCCGCTGCCGCCCCCGGTGCTGCTGCTCCGGCTGAGGAGGAGAAGACCGAGTTCGATGTCGTCCTCTCCGCCGTCGGCGACAAGAAGATCCAGGTCATCAAGGCCGTCAAGGCCATCACCAACCTCGGTCTGGCCGATGCCAAGGCTCTGGTTGACGGTGCCCCCAAGGCCGTCCTGGAAGGCGCCAAGAAGGAAGACGCCGACAAGGCCAAGGCCCAGCTGGAAGAGGCCGGCGCCACTGTCGAGCTCAAGTAGTCATCGGCTCTTCTGAGCCTTTGCATCCGGGAAAGCCCTGCACTGTCACTGACGGTGCGGGGCTTTCCATAATCCTGTGTGGACGTGCGCGCAGGAATGGTTGTGCTGCCCAGCGCAGAGCTGATCCACACAGGTGTGCATGGGCGGGTCTGCCCCAGTTGCAGCGATCGTGGTTTCGGCCGCTCAGGAGCATAGACGCAACTATCCAATTGCGATGATCGAAGTTGATCCAGACAGTGTGTTCATGTTTGGAACCGCTGCTAAGCTAAGCCCCTGCCCTATCGACCGTGACGCCGATGCCCAGGTATGACAGCGATAGGGCGATCATGACCATAACTTTTACTCAGGATCGTGGCCTCCGGAAGATCTGACCGATCGACGCCGGCCCCTGCAAGCCCCTCCAATGGGGAGAAGCCCATGAGCGCCGAGCCCATCGTCATTGATCCCTGCCAGCGTCATCAGCACTGAATCAGGGCCGTGGCCGCCATCAGCGATGTCGCGGCCTCGCTGATCTGGGGGCGGTCAGACCGTACAGCAAAGACACGCCCTTCTGGACGACATGTTCAACCCTGACAAAGGGTGGCCATCTGCGCTTCAACGAGTGGACCGGCAACGGCTATGATCCACTTGAGGAGCCATAGAGGGGGTCCATGCTCGTTATTTCGCCCGCTACATCAAAGAGATGGAAGCCATAGGCATCCCTATCCGGGCTGTTACGGTGCAGAACGAACCCTCCAACGCCCCTCCTGGCCGGCCATGACCTGGACTCTGGCCCAGCGGGGAGAATTCGCTGCGCTGTGATGTCTGCAAGCCTCTCATGTGTCCGTTATCAGTCAATTCGGCACGCAATCAACTCTATCTCTGGGTTTCATGACAGAATAGGCGATAGTACCGAGTGAAGTCGGCTGCAGATTTGGGAGGTCGAAAACGTGAGTGACGATCGGCGACCGGGGCAGGTGTGGATAATCAAGTTACATGGGGCGGAAGAAACCAGGCTCAAGCCCGGCGAGACCGTCGAGATTGGCCGTAAGCCTCTGCGTCCGCTGGCTGATGACGGTCGGCGTCGTCTGGAGGTGTCCGATAGCACCAAATCCATGTCCAAACGGCATGCCGTTTTCGCCATAGATCAGGACGGTCTGGCTACCTTGCGCGACATGGGTTCCACCAACGGCTCCTATCTGGTCCAGCCCGATGGATCCTTGGTCAGGCTGCCTGTGGATGCCGCCTTCCCCTTGTCCGGCAGCTCGGCTCGATTCCAGTTCGGCGATGTTCCTGTCGATTTCGTGCGAATCAGCAATCCCGAAGAGGATCAGACCAATTCCTCGTTCCATGTGTCTGACCTCTTTTCATACTCCGCACAGCCCCGTGGCATGGTGGAGCCTGATGCCGCTGACATGTCCGTCGACGATATTCTGGATATGCGCGCCGGTGAGCCTACTGGCATCTTCAAGGCTGATGGGGTCCGCAACCGGGTCGCTGCTTTGCACGACATGGCCTTGGGGGCCGCCAAGGCAAACGATTCGTCCCAGGAGGCCAGCAGAATTTCGCAAGATCATTCAGAGCCTGCGCACGTCGCTCGCAGTTTGGAGGATAATCCGTCGTCGCCTTTGACTGATAAATCAGCACCCGCAGATTCGCAAGGCTCACAAGCGCAGCATCCCGATTCAGCCCAGCAGGGTCAGAGCGCCGAAAGACCTGTTGATACCGGCGTGGCAGACGCTCAGGCATCAGGCCATCACGGTGCTCATGCCGCTCAGCCGGATGGCAGGGAATTCGAAGATCGTGGGGTTGACCGGCCTGGAAAGTACTCCCAGGCCCAGGGCTCTCGTGCCGAAGTCGGCCGATCTCTGCCATCGCAGGAGCACGAATCCAAGCAGGATCTGCCGCTGGTCGGTACGCAAGAGGAGAACAGCCAGCCGGCCGACCGCAACCTTTTCGCTGATGCTCGTCATTCCCGTTCAGCTGAGCCCACCACTGAACAAGGCGGCGATGACAACACTGATCGCGATGGTCGCTCGGCTTCAGGCCGTAAGGGCTATGCAGCCGGCCAGTCCAGACAAGGCCGATGGGGTGAAACTGACTCGGTCCAGGGGTTCACTCCGCTAGGGGCTGTGGAGCTGGCCCGCCTGTCCAAGAAGGCATCGGAGCAGGCCCGGCGTCCTGAGCCAGCGGATAAGCCGGATGAAGACGCCCAGCGTTATCAGCCGGCCTTTGAGCCCGGATCCGTCTTCGAGCGGATCTCCAAGGGTGACTATGACCATGACCGGGAAACCATCGAAGTAGACGGGATGAGCTCCGATGATGCCAAGCGCACAGGGGACTTCGCTCTGCAGTTCGCCATGGCCAAGCATCGGCAGCTGCTGCCTTTCCTGGCTATGAACCCGTCTCTTTATGATGATCTTTACGCTTGGCTGGAGGCTCAGGGCGATCGCGACATCGACGCGGCCCTGCGCAACAATGACGGGTACCACAAATATCTGAACACGGTGCGGGAGTGAGTGAAGGGATGAGCGATACGGTAATGAGCACCGGGATATCGGAACAGAGCACAGGGGCTGAAGATGCACAAGCATCAACGGCCGGCTCTTTGTCCGATCGCGCAGCCGAACAGGTCAAGGCTCCGTTGACTCCTCTGGAGCGAATTCGAGGATGGCGCCAGGACTATCAGAACCAAGTGGGACTGACACCTTTGGAGAATGTGTCGCAGCTGGCCGCGCAGATGGACCTGACGCATGCGCATCCTTCAGGAATTGCCCAGCTCTTCGCTAGCGGCCAGGTCCATCTGGATGCGCTCTTCCGAGACCGCGGCATGCTGCGTGCCGCCCATCGGCGCATGGAGCGGGTTCTGGATGATCAGGCCGCCAAGGAACGTGCAAGCGGTTTTGCACAGCTCTCCATGGTGGTGGGGGTTGCTGCCTGGCAGGGGTGCGACATGCCTGTGCTGCTCTATCCCGTGAGTATTGACGAGAGCACGCAGGGGGCATCCAGAGCCTCCATCAGATTCACTGGTAAAGTGGGCCTTAATCCTGCCTTGATCTCTGCCATGCGCGAGCGGGGCATCACCTTGGATCCGGACCGCCTGTTTTCCGCCTCCCACTATCAGGGCGGCACACCTGAAACTTCATCGCTGTTCAAGGATATGACGGCCTTGATCACGCCGCATATCAGCGACTTCATCATCGAACGGAAAATCGTTCTGGGATGCTTTATCGAGCCATCGGCCCAGCTGTTGGGTGAAAGCCTTCGGATTCTGGACCGGATGACCGCGGGGTCCACCGGCAACGACCTGCTGGATGCCTTGGCTGGCGACCAGCTAGCCTCCGAGCGGATCAAGGGCGGACCTGTGCCCGGCTATAGCCCCTTTGATGCCGACCCTCACAGCGAGTTCGAGGCAGGAGATGTGGACAACCAGGTCCGTTATGCCGCCCAGTTGGTGGCGACCGGGCACAGCGTGCTTGTGGATGAGCAGACCGGCCGCCACAGCGCTGAGGATGCCTTGGCCATTGCCTCGCGCTGTGTTGCAGCTGGCAGAACCGTGCTCTATGTGCCCTGCGTGGTGGAGGAGAAGCGGCGCTTCCAACATTGTCTGGATGCTGCGGGAATGGCCAGCATGGCCCTTGACCTGACCGACGACCAGCTGGGCAGGAGCCTAGATCAGCGGCTGATCGATGCGGTGGGGTTCAAACCCGGCAAGGCCAGCGAACACTTCGACCAGGTGGCTGACGAACTTGTTGGTGTCCGTTCCAGGTTGGCCCGTTACTTGGGGGACCTGCACGGGGTGGATTCGAGCTGGGGGGTTTCGGCCTATCAGACCATTCAGAATCTGGCCAATATTGCCAATATGCCTACGCATCCTGCCACCCGTGTCCGTCTGGGCGCGGCCACGGCCCACAACCTGCAGCCCGAGTTGGATACCTGGGCAGACAAGCTGGAGAGGGCTGCCAAGCTGGGCGAATTCGTCATTGGCCCCCAGGACACTCCTTGGTTCGGTGCCACCTTGATCAACGAGAACGAGGCTGTGGACGCGTACTCTCGTGTGGTTCGTCTTCTGCAGCGGCTTCTGCCGGAAACCCGTGAGCAGGTCAAATCAACTGTAGAGACCTGTGGGTTCCCTGTGCCGGCATCCGTCAAGGATTGGGGGCGGCAGGTGGTGGTTCTCAAGAACCTGCGCCGGGTGCTGGATGTTTTCCAGCCTTCTATCTTCGAACGCGATATTCCTGCAATGATTGAAGCCACCAAGTCCAAGGATGATCGCAAGGCCAACGGATCCAATCTGGGATTCTGGGAACGCCGACGTCTGGTCAAGGAAGCCAAGAGACTGCTCAGGCCTGGTGCTCAGGTCGAGGATCTGCATAAGTCGCTGGTGGTGGTCTCCAAGCAGGCCGAGCAGTGGCGGACCTTTGTGCCCCATGGCGGCTGGCCGGTTCTGCCGCCTAAGCTGGATGTCATCATCGACACACAGGAATCCCTGATCCGTGATATGACGGCTCTGGATACCGTTCTGGCTTCGACTCCGGCAGGCGGCGATCTGGAGACCATGGACTTCAACAAGGCGGAGGAACGGCTCAAGGCCCTCTTCGACGACCATACAGCCCTGGATACCTTGCCTGAGCGTTGCACTTTGGAGGGCGAATTCAGCAAGGCGGGGCTGGCGGACCTGGTCCAGGACCTGCGCAATCGCCAGGTGGAGGGCAAGGCGGTACGGGCCGAGCTGCAGCTGGCCTGGTGGACCACCGTCTTTGACGACATCATGCGTTCTTCGCAGATCATCTCCAACCAGGATGGTTCCGCCCTATCCAACGCAGCCGACCGCTTCAGCCAGGTGGATGCCCAGCATGTGGCCAGCA
Source organism: Bifidobacterium asteroides (assembly GCF_003202695.1). Taxonomy (GTDB): domain Bacteria; phylum Actinomycetota; class Actinomycetes; order Actinomycetales; family Bifidobacteriaceae; genus Bombiscardovia; species Bombiscardovia asteroides_G. The sequence goes on along the minus strand of NZ_QGLL01000009.1, from coordinate 51,970 downwards.
TAGGACCTATGGTTGCCCAAGAGAGCGAGAAGCGCCTGTCCGAGCTGCTCTTCTCGCGCACCCAGGAGGCCAACCAGCTGCATACCATGCTGGCCGGAAACCCCGGTGCCTCCCTTGCGGTCTTCCAACAGGCCCACCCTGGCATACTTTCGGCGGCCAAGCCCATCATCATCGCGACCCCTGCCACGCTGGCGACTAGGACCAACCCGACACAGCTGGCCGATACGGTCATCATCGACGCCGGGGCCCATATGCCTTCCATTCAGGTGCTGACCGTGCTGGCTCGCGCCCGGCAGGCGGCCGTCATCGCTCACCGACCTACCGTCACATCAGATGGCCTCTTGCAGCTGGTCGATCATCTGGTCCCGGTCACCGTCAAAGCTCGTACTTCGCGCCGCTCCATTCAATTGGAATCCTTTCTGAAGGATCACGGGTATGGGGATCTGTCGGCACCTGTGCCCGATTGCCGTGAGCCTGGCAGGGTAACCCTGACCAGGGTGGATGGCGCTGGTGTCCCGGTCATGGCCACCGGGCTGGTCGAGTCCAGCCAACAGGAGGTCACTGCTGTTGTCGACATGCTCAGACGCAAGGCGAGATCCTTCTCTCTGGTTCCTAGCAGTTATCTGCTGACTGTGATCACGCTGTCCGCAACCCATCGCTCTCGGCTGGGAGCCGAGCTCAAGTCTGCAGCAGCCAAGGACAGGGCTTTCGCCAAGTTCCTGCGGCATGTGCGCATCGTCGGCATTGACGAGGTCTGCGGCGCGCGGGCAACGGACGCGATCCTGACCTTAGGCTTTGCCAAGACCGCCCACGGCCGCCTCCTGCAGCAATTCGGCGATCTGGAAGGCGAAGGGGGCAAGGGCATGCTGCTGGATTCCCTTGCGCTGCCGGATCGGAATCTGGACATCGTTGCGGCGTTCTCTGCTGAAGATCTGGAGGATGATCGTCTTCATCAGCCTGGGCCGCGTCTGCTCAAGGAGCTATTGATCTGGGCCGAGCATCCCGACGCTGAATCGGTACGGCCCGAGCAGGACGAACAGTCCACCAACGTGCTCTTCCGGGATCTGGCCCAGCGGCTGCGGACCCGGGGGCTGGACGTAGCCCTGGGCTATGGGTACGACCAGGCGCCCCGAATCCCGCTGGTGGTCGGGCTCAAGAACAAGCCCTATGCTTTGGCTGTGCTGACTGACGATGCCGAGTTCATGCACACCCAGTCCACCCGGGAGCGCCACCGGTTCACCACCGAAGATCTGCAGTATCTTGGGTGGTCGGTCATGACGGTCTGGAGCGTCTCGGCATTTGTCAATCCTGACAAGGAGGCTGACAGGATCGTTGCCCGACTTGCCGATATCTATCGGCAGGCGCGTTGATGGCACAAGCTTGGCAAGACCGTGGTAATCAGGTCGACGAATCCGCATCTCCGCCTGCGCGTCGGCATCGTCGGGTGGTTCGCCCCGGCAGGGAACGGTTCGATGTTGATGGCGTCGAGGAGGATCCCCAGGACCGGGTTTGTGCGCAGGATCGCATTGATGGGGATGACCGGCGAATCCTGGGCGAGCTGCCGCCGCACTGGGGACTCTTCCCCAACGAGCGTGATGACTGACTGCCGGTTCTAGTTCTGGCCCTTGGGCAGTCCGCTTCCAGGCTGTTGGCTGTCTGCACCCGTCGACTGGTGGATGTCGTCGGCGATCTGACGCAGCAGCTGCAGACTCTGGTCCTGAGGGCTGGGTGCGTTGGGCTGGTCCTTGATGCCGGAGGCCGCCCGGCTCAGCTGTCGCAGCTTGTTGATGGGCATGATGATGCAGAAGTAAACGGCGATGGCGATCAAGAGGAAGTTGAGCAGGGCCGTCAGAATGGCGCCGAAGGAGATGGTGGCGTTCCGGTAGCTGATGGTCAGGAGCCCCGACAGGTCTGGTTTGCCGAAGATCATGGCGATCAGGGGGCTGATCAGATTGTTGACGATGGCGTTGACCACGCTGGTCACCGCTGAACCCATGACCACGCCCACGGCCATATCCACCATGGACCCACGCGAGATGAACTGTTTGAATTCGCCCAGCATGCCCTTGTTGCTGATCTGCGAGATTTTGTGGACTGCTTCGGCGGTATCCTTGGCCGCCGCTTGATTGATCGAGGCCATCCTGCATCCTTCCGTAGCTGTGGTAAGGCATGGAAACCCCATGCCTCCTTCTTCCTCCATTATCGCGGGCCCAGGATGGTTTCGGTTTTCCGACATGATTGGAGGGTGTCGGTGCAGAGGTTCTGTCGGAGCGGATGGCAATGACTGGTGTAGATGGATCCAGTGATAGCAAAAGCAGAGCCTGACTGGGATCCAGGGCGAAGACGGACTGGGATCCTTGCCGGACTTGGCTGCTCTCCCGTCCTGCTAGATCGGTTCGATCCTTGTCGATGGCCTGAGCCGGTTGCAGAGTCAGTGCCTTTTCAGCTATCATGCAGCGCCCGCCGCCTGAGGTCTGCCCGGATGTCTGCGTGCGTGCGTCGTAGACTTGCTGGACTTGGTGAAGTCTTGGCTTCTCGTCAGAACCCTGTCGGTCTTGCGCGGAGGATTGTGACTGAGAACTCGGCTGGGCAGGATGCGGGTCGGCGCCAGCCGGGCAGTCCCCCGAGGCTAGCAGACTCACCTGGTCGCCAGCCTGCAGGTCACCCGGATCGTCGGCCAGGAGGACGGTCACCGGGGTGGTCCCGGGCGGCTGTGCTGGTCGTCCGCTGACCATGCTTGTCGTCAGCGGCTGCCCTTTATGAACGCTAATGGTCAGTCGCTGCCCGCGTACTTGTCCAAACGAGGAGATCAGGCCGGGCAGCTGCTCCCTGCTGTGCAGGATCCGCGTCTCAACCATGGCAGGTTCTATGACCGAACCACGTGCAATAGGCTGCGCGGCGACCAGTACAGGCAGGCGGCCTTGGACCTGGATCAGGATCTGCAGGGTGCAGAAGACCGCCAGTCCTAATGCCAGGGCGGCTCCCATGCGCCGCAGTCGAAAAATTCGCCGCCGACGGTTAAGGGATCCGGCGGCGGATGAGGGTGTGCCTTTGCGGGTGAAAATAGAAAAATCGACCATGCTCCCAGCCTGCCAGGATGCCGGCCTGCATATGGATCGGCATGGTCGATGTGGTCGAATGTGCCTTTCGGTCTACTGGCTACTTGTCGGAGCTTGAAGAGGAGGATGAGGCTCCGTCGGTTCGGTAGAAACCATGGCCTTTGAACTCAATGGGCACTGCGGAGAAGATCTTGCGGACCTGCTGCTGCCCGCAATTGGGGCAGATGGTGATGGGTTCGTCGTTGAAGGACTGCTCCTTGGTGAAGTCGTATCCGCAGCTCTTGCAACGATAGTGATAGGTGGGCACCGTTCTTTCCCTCCGCTGATGGTCGGTTCGCTCGACGATTGGTTCAACACCCAATATCCTAGTGCTGGCTTCGACCAGAAGGATCGGGGCCGGGCCTTTCGTCAGCCTTGCTCATCCCCATTATGGTCTGCCTTGGGGCTTCGAGACAGGCCTGTGGCTGTAGGCGTGAAGCCTTCGGGCGTCAGAACGGCATCCACGGGAAGATCATGGTCCATGCGCGGCAGTGGAGCATCAACGAATTCGTCTGGCCAGCAGATGCCTACCACTGGAGTTCGATCCGCACGCAGGGTCAGGGCTCGGTCATACCAGCCGCCGCCTCGTCCCAAACGAATGCCGGCATGGTCGATGGCCAGCGCCGGAACCAGGATTAGATCGGCCTGATTCAGGGCTTGCGCCGGTTGGGCCGATGTATCTGGCTCATCCGGCCGCCAGCCCGGAATCCGCTTCATGTCATCCAGATCCTGTCGTGATCGCAGACGTCCCCAGCCCACCTGCTTGCCCGTGCCCAACATGGGGATGAGCACCTGATGGTCCCGGCGCAGCAGGAGGTCCAGGCTGGGATCCATGGCTATCTCCCCTCGAATTGAGGAAAAGGCAGCCACTGTCAAAGGCTGGCGGCACCGGGGGCGTTCGACCTTGGGCAGCACCTGGCTAGCCAGAAGATCGGCCAGCTTGCGACCTGCGTCCATGCATTGACCCCGGTTGATGCGCCTGCGGGCTCCAAGCAGACGGTTACGCTGATCCTGCTTGTCCATGTCGATGATTTCCTGCTCGTTCATGTCCTCAGTTCTACCAGCAGGAGCTCTCTCTCATGGACGCCTGTCTGTTTCGATCGTCGTTCAGTGAGAATATGGAGTCATGTCGGTTCTGCACACTTTCCGTCAGGTATGGCAAGGTTCCCGGACACGTTCGGAGCATGCCCTGGATCTGCCTGATCGTCTGGATCCGCCCCTAGGACATGGGGACTTCCTGCTGAGGCCCATCCGCGAGGACGACCAGGCGGCTTGGAATGCGGTTCGATGGAAGAACAGGGAGTGGCTGGCCCCGTGGGAATCCGGGGATCCTCGCCACGGACCCGGCATGACCTACACCCAGTGGATGCAGGAGCTGGAGCGTGCACGGCAGGAGGGCACCGAAGCGGTCTTCCTGATGGAGTTCCATCAGAGCATTGTGGGGCAGATCTCCTTGGGCGCCATCCGCTACGGATCCATGCGCATGGCGACGGCGGGCTACTGGGTGGATCAGGACTGGACTGGCCATGGTTTCGCACCCCTGGCCCTGGATATGCTTGCTGACTGGGCTTTCCGGAATGGGAGCGGGCCCCATCTGCACCGGATAGAGGTGGCGATTCTGCCCGAAAACAAGCGGTCCCTGCGCGTAGTCCAAAAACTGAATATGGAATCTGAGGGGCTGCGCCGCAGCTACATGTACGTCAATGGACAGTGGCGGGACCACCTGACCTTTGCCTTGATCAGCGACCAATTCGATCCGGATCTGCTTGCCAGTGTGTGAACCCGAGCGGCGGACATGGCCGACACGCTGGGCTTGACTTGCCGCTTGGGGCATACCGTCAACTAACGTAGTACCTATGATGGCTTATGAATCACTCAGCAGCATCGTGGTTTTGGTGATTGCGGTGATTCTGGTGCTGGGTTGGCTGCCGTTTCGCACCAGCAAGGGCATGAAGCGGGCCTCGGAGCATCGCCAGGACAGGCTTTCCACCTCCTTGCATATGGTGGGTGGAGAAGACGGCATGAGGTTCTGCGACAGGCAGTCGAGGACAGTGAAAGGGTTGGTCATGCAGCAAGGGCAGCAGGATGGCAACCGACGAAGTCAGGTCCAGCGGATCAGGCAGATCAGACAGCTGCGCCGTGCAGCCATACGCCGTCGCCGCATCCTGGTTGCTGCTCTGTTAATTGTCGCCATGCTGGTGGCCGGTTTCTCCCTCCCTATGGACTACAGCGCTTGGTTCACTCTGATTCCCGTGGCGTTGTTGATAGCGGTGTTGGCTGCTGGCGCGCATGCCTCGGCCCAGGCACGAGCCTGGGAACGTAATTTGGCCCAGCGGCGCAATCGTCGGCGTCGTCAGCAGGCAGCCAGCCTGACTGCGGACAAGACTCCCGGCAGGTCTGGACAGGCCGAGCGCGAAGCCCGCACTGAAACGGCTACGGATGTGATGGATCAGGGCGAGATTCGTCGAACGCTGGTCCAGGCCAAAGCCGATCAGCGAGCAGCCCTCAAGGCCAGGCAGCACAATTCCGCCGAGGCTGCAAAGCCGGTAGTCAGCAGTAGCGAGGCTAAGGGCTCCGCTGGTTCCGCCAAGCAAGCAGTCTCCCAACAGACGGCTTCCAAACCGGCTACTGCTAAAACCGCAAAGGCCTCAATGGCAGCCTCCAAGCCTGCAGCGCTCAAGTCTTCGGTCGACAGGTCCGCTGCTTCCAAGTCCGCCGCCCGGCCGATTTCGCCGCAGCCGGCAGCTGTGCAATCCGCAGCCTCCTCAGGTAAATCAAAATCAGCCCCGGCACCTGCTGGCAGTGAGCACCCAGTCTCGTCGGCTCCGACCTCCCAATCTGCGGCGTCGTCCTCAGCAAGCACCCAGAAGGATGCCACCAATGAACTCGAACGAATCAGTCCTTCTCCGGCCTTGGATGCCTTCGGCATGGCGGCGAGCCAGGATCTGATCTCCTTCTCCCTGGGATCGGCCGGTGGCGAGGGATCGGACAGGGACGGCATGAATAACGAGGACGAGGGTCCTCACAGCCTGGAGATCAAGTCAACCAGGCAGGTCTCCGTTGCTCGTCCCCCCGAAAAGCGGCAGTCCGATCGGACCAAGGCCGACGGGCGTCCTGATAACTTTCACAAGCAGGAGATGCAGGCCCAGGTCGAGGCGCCTGACCGCAGCGAGGACTCCCTGTCCATCGGCGTGGATGCCATATTGGCCCGGCGTCGTCCGGCAGCCAAGCCCTGAATCTATCGTCGAGCATTCTTTCACCACCAGCGTTAGCACTCAAGTTGGCAGAGTGCTAATTTCGCGCTACTATGACATGTAGCGCAAAGGAATGCGTGGTGAGTGTTCGTCAGCCTCTCATCGACGTTCCGGCGTGGGTTCATTGGCTGTTCTCACAAGATGTAGGAGGTCCACAGTGTCGATTTCACTCACACCGTTGGAAGACAAGATCGTCATCAAGCAGGCTGAGGCGGAGACCAAGACCGCTTCCGGGCTGGTCATTCCCGATACCGCCAAGGAGAAGCCCCAGCAGGGCGAGGTGCTGGCAGCAGGTCCCGGCCGTCGTGATGACAAGGGCGAGCGCATCCCCATGGATGTCAAGGTCGGCGACAAGGTTCTGTACTCCAAGTACGGCGGCACCGAGGTCAACTACGGCGGCGAGGACTACCTGATCGTGTCCGCGCGCGACGTTCTGGCCATCCTCAAGTAAAAGACATTGGCTCTGCACCGCCGCACGCGGTGGTGATGGCGGCCCCTGGTCCTTTAGCAGGACTGGGGGCCGTTCGCGTGTCTCAGGAGGACCGTGCAGCGGACCAGATGCCTCAGGGGCATACGGCGGCCGCTAGCATGGTGTCCATGTACTATCGTCATCGCGCCAGCATTGATGCCCTGCCCGGTTACCGGCAGGGCAGCCCGGCACCTGCCATTCCCGGGTTGACCAGCTACAAGATCTCCAGCAACGAGAACCCATACCCGCCCCTGCCCGGCGTGCTCCAGACTGTCTTCGAGCAGGCTCTGGGTCACCTGAACCGCTATCCGGACATGCGTGGCACCCTTCTGGTTGAGCGTCTGGCCCATCTGCATGGAGTGGATCCCGCATGCATTCAGCTGGGATGCGGATCCACTGAGGTCATCACCCAGCTGGTTGACCTGGTGGCCGGTCATGGCGATCAGGTGGTTTATCCGTGGCGCAGTTTCGAAGCCTATCCCATCATCGTCACCATGGCCGGCGCCACCGGGGTACCCGTGCCCCTGGATAAGCAGGGACGGCATGACATCGAGGCCATGATTGCCGCAGTCAACGACCACACCAGACTGGTCATTGTCAACAATCCCAATAATCCGACTGCGACCAATGTCGATCATGACCAGGCTGAGCGTCTGCTGCAAGCGCTGCCTGCAGACCTGCCGGTGCTCTTCGACGAGGCTTATGTACAGTTCAACGACGACCCCGATCGAGCCGACGGATTGGCGCTCATGCGCGAGCATCCGAATGTGATAGTGGCCCGGACCTTCTCCAAGGCCTACGGACTGGCAGGTCTGCGAATCGGATATGCCGTGGCTGCCGAGCCGATCATTGCCGGCATGAACAAGGTGGCCCTGCCCTTCGGCGTCAGCGACGTGGCCCAGACGGCGGCAATGGCCAGCCTGGACGCACAGGACCGTCTGTCCGAACGGGTCCAGGCGCTCAAGCAGGAGCGGGCCAGAATACTGGCTGGTTTGCAGGATCAGGGGTGGAATATCCCTGAACCTCGGGCGAACTACTACTGGCTGCCTCTGGGCCGGGCCGCCGCGCAGGCTGATCAGCGTTTCCGAGATGCCGGCCTGTCGGTCAGAACATTCCCAGGCGAGGGCATCCGCATCACCGTGGGGGAGCGGGAGGCGAACGATCGGGTTTTGGAGGTCTGCGCCGACCTGCGCCGAGAAGGTCTGTCGCAAGATCCGATCCCCGATTGAATGTTGCATCGGCTCGAACGTAAATGCATTTGATTGCCGCCTTCGCTGTTGTATGGAATGTCACAGCGGAGGCGGTTTTGCTTGGATGAGCTTGTGTCGTCTTGGATAAACCTATATATTGTGGTTGGCTGGCCAAACCAATCCAATATATAGTGTTTACCAAGGAGCAGCAGTCCCTATGTCCTTAGCAGATGTGGATCGGCACGATCCTCCCGATGGCGCCTCCAGGCTGGTGTATTTCTCCAGCGTCTCCAATAACACCCACCGTTTTGTGCAGCGGTTGGGCGTGGAGGAGCCTCTCCGCATCCCCCTGTACGAGCGGCGCCAGCCGATGCTCGTCATGGATGCGCCTTACCTTCTGCTGGTGCCCACCTATGGCGGCGGGTCAGCTAAGGGGGCCGTGCCCAAGCAGGTCATCCACTTCCTGAACAATCCGATCAACCGCGGGCTGATCCGCGGGGTCGTCACCTCGGGCAACCGAAACTTCGGCAGCGCCTATTGCGCGGCCGGTCCGCTGATAGCCCGCCGATGCGGCGTCCCTGAGCTCTACCGCTTCGAGCTACTGGGCACCTCGGAGGATGTTCAAGCAGTCAGGGCCATCCTGGCAGGAATGGGAGTGCAGCTTCAGCGGCAGTCGACTGATTCACGAAAGGCGGTTTTGTCATGAGCCAGCAGGAAGGTACCCGAAAGAGCACCAAGTCAGAGGTCGGTGTCTATGCCGACGACGAGATGATGCGCAAGTCCATCACCCCGCCCCAATACCGGGTCAGCCCCGAGGCCAGGATTCGTCCGGTCAATTGGAACAAGATCACCGATGAGAAGGATCTGGAGGTCTGGAACCGTCTGGTCTCCAACTTCTGGCTGCCTGAGAAAGTGCCGCTGTCCAACGACATCCCATCCTGGAACACCCTGACCGATCATGAGCGCCAGACTACGGTCCGAGTCTTCACCGGACTGACCATGCTGGACACCACCCAGGCCACTATCGGAGAGCTGGTGCAGATCGATCATGCTCGCACCGAGCAGGAGCAGGCCATATACACCAATATCGCCTTCATGCAGTCGGTTCACGCCCGCTCCTATTCCTCGGTCTTCTCCACCCTCTGCTCCAGTGAGGAGATAGACAAGGCCTATCGCTGGGCTGTGGCCAACGACGTCCTCCAGGAGCGCGTCCACACGGTCCTGCACGAGTATGTCAGCGAGGACCCCCTGAAGCGCAAGGTGGCCTCCACCATGCTCTCTTCGCTCATGCTCTATGCTGGTTTCTACCTTCCCCTTTACTTCTCCAGTCATGCCAAGCTGATGAACACGGCCGACATGATCCGGCTGATCCTGCGCGACAAGGCCATCCATGGCTATTATTCGGGCTACAAGTATCAGCGGGGTCTGGAGGAGAGGACCCAGGCCGACCAGGCCATGCTGGAGAAGTTCACTAATGATTTGCTGGACAAGCTCTACGATCTGGAGATGGTTTATTCCGGGCAGATCTATCAGGGCTTCCCCTTCGTAGACGACGTCTTCGCCTTCGTTCGCTACAATGCCAACAAGGCGCTGATGAACCTGGGCTACCCGGCCCGGTTCGCAGCCGACCAGACCGATGTCAGTTCGGAGATTCTGGCGGCCCTGTCGCCCTCGGCCAACGAGAACCATGATTTCTTCTCGGGTTCGGGCTCCTCCTACGTCATGGGGCACTCCGAATCCACGGACGACGACGACTGGGACTTCTAGGCGAGTTGGAGCCGGTGTGATATTGGGCACAGAAAACCCTATATATGCTCACTGTTTTCAATATCAATAGCACATATAGTAGTTCAGGCTCGCGCTGGGCGGGTCCTGACAGATCCGTCTTCGAGGCGGGCACCACCGTCAAGACAGGTTCTGGATGCCTGATCAGGAGGAAGCATGGAGCAACAGCAGACCGCCGGAACTGATTCGGAGCTCAGCGTTCCAGAGTTCGCCGCCCAAGGTCAGCGACTGGGGGCTGTGGTCTACTTCTCGTCGGCCTCACGCAACACCGCCCGGTTCATCGCCAACTGCCATTTGGATGACGAGGGGATAGACGTCTTCCGCATCCCTCTGAGGCCCAAGGACCCGCCGCTCAACATTCGACAGCCCTACATCCTGATTGTCCCCACCTATGGGGGCGGATCAGCCAAGAAGGCTGTCATGCCGCAGATCAAGCGCTTCCTGAACGATCCGGCCAACCGGGCCGGCATCCGCGGGGTCATCGCCTCGGGCAACACCAACTTTGGAGAGGCCTTCTGCATGGCGGGGGACATCATCTCCCGCAAGTGCAATGTGCCTTTCCTCTACTATTTCGAGCTTATGGGCACCAAGGAGGACCAGAAGAAGGTTCGCCGCGGGGTTGTGGATTTCTTCCGCAGCCACCCAGAGTCCTGAGCCAATTTCATTACACGCACTATCACCGCAATACTCATGAAAGGACACCTGATGGGAGCAAATGAGGACACGTCCCTGGCCCTGGATAGGACCGCATCCGAGGATGAGGAGACCTTCGATCCGGCTCACGACTACCATGCCCTGAATGCCATGCTGAACCTGTATGACAAGGACGGCAGGATCCAGTTCGACAAGGACCGCGAGGCCGAGCGTCAGTATATGGACACGCACGTGCGGACCAACACCATGACCTTCCCCTCAACGGCCGAGAGGATCGCCTATCTTCTGGACCACGAGTACTACGACCGGAAGGTCTTCGAGCGCTACACCCCGGAGTTCCTGGACAGGATCTATCAGCATGCTGCCGAAAGCGGCTTCGAATTCGAGACCTTCCTGGGCGCCTTCAAGTTCTACACTTCCTATGCGCTGAAGACCTTCGACGGCAAGCGCTACCTGGAGGACTTCCCGCAGCGCTGCGTGGCCGTGGCTCTGGAGCTGGCCGACGGGGACGAGCAGGCCGCCATGAAGTACACGGATGAGATCATCTCCGGGCGCTTCCAGCCCGCTACCCCTACCTTCCTGAACTTGGGCAAGGCCCAGCGCGGCGAGCCGGTCTCCTGCTTCCTGGTGCGCATCGAAGACAACATGGAATCCATCTCCCGCGGCGTCAACGCCGCCCTGCAGCTGTCCAAGAGGGGCGGAGGCGTGGCTCTTCTGCTCAGCAATCTGCGTGAGATGGGCGCGCCCATCAAGCATATCGAGAACCAGTCCAGCGGCGTGGTCCCGGTCATGAAGCTCCTGGAGGACTCCTTCTCCTACGCCAACCAGCTGGGTGCCCGCCAGGGTGCCGGTGCCGTCTATCTGTCGGCCCATCACCCCGACATCATGCGCTTCCTGGATACCAAGCGGGAGAACGCGGACGAGAAGATCCGCATCAAATCCCTGGCTCTGGGCGTGGTCATCCCCGACATCACCTTCGAGCTGGCCAAGCGCAAGGAGCCCATGGCCCTCTTCTCGCCCTACGACGTGGAGCGGGTCTACGGCAAGCCCTTCGCGGACATTCCCATCACCGAGCACTATGAGGAGATGGTCAAGGACAAGCGGATCCACAAGAAGTACATCGATGCCCGTGACTTCTTCATGACCCTGGCCGAGATCCAGTTCGAGTCCGGCTATCCCTACATCCTCTTCGAGGACACGGTCAACAAGGCCAACCCCATCGACGGCCGGATCACCATGTCCAACCTCTGCTCGGAGATCCTGCAGGTCCAGGAGCCCAGCACCTACTCCGAGAACCTGAACTACGACCATATCGGTCGCGACATCTCATGCAACCTGGGATCCCTTAACATCGCCAAGGCCATGGACGGCGGCCTGGCCGATACGGTCGAGACCTCGGTGCGGGCCCTGACCTCCGTCTCCGACCACACCAACATCGAGGCCGTCCCCTCCATCAAGCGGGGCAATGACGAAGGCCATGCCATCGGCCTGGGTCAGATGAACCTCCACGGCTTCCTGGCCCGCGAGGGCATCCACTACGGATCCGAAGAGGGGCTGGACTTCACGGACATGTACTTCATGACCGTGGCCTACCACGCCTACAGAGCCTCCCACGCCCTGGCCGTCGAGCGGGGGAAGGCCTTCGCCTCCTTCGCCAAGTCCGACTACGCCAAGCCGGCAGGCCAGGGGAACTACTTCGACAAGTACACCGATGGCAGCCGTTCCCTGGAGCCCAGGACCCAGCGGATCAAGGACCTCTTCGACCAGTACCAGGTCCATATCCCCACGGTTGAGGACTGGAAGGAGCTTCAGGCGGCCATCCTCAAGGACGGCATCTACAACCAGAACCTCCAGGCCGTCCCCCCGACCGGGTCCATCTCCTACATCAACCACTCCACCAGCTCCATCCACCCGATTGCCTCCAAGATCGAGATCCGCAAGGAAGGCAAGATCGGGCGCGTCTACTACCCGGCCCCCTACATGACCAACGAGAACCTGGACTACTTTGAGGACGCCTACGAGATCGGCTGGAAGAAGATCGTGGACACTTATGCCGAGGCCACCCAGCATGTGGATCAGGGGCTTTCTCTGACCCTGTTCTTCCCCGACACGGCCACCACCCGCGACCTGAACAAGGCCCAGATCTACGCCTGGCGCAAGGGAATCAAGACCCTCTACTACATCAGGATCCGCCAGCAGGCCCTGGAGGGTACCGAGGTCGAAGGCTGCGTCAGCTGCATGCTCTAAGGAGCATGTCCTGAAGCATTGGAGAACCTGGCCGGCACCGTCTCTCGCAACGGTGCCGGCCCTTTCGGGTCCGCGTCCACAGCTCGGGTCCGCCCATGCGGTAGACTGACGGTCCGGTCACGATCCGCGTCGCACTGTCCACATTCATCCAGCAAGGAGCAAATCAACCATGGTCCCACCCATTTCCATTCCCCGGCAGCCGCTGAAGCTGATCGACCGGGTCTCCGCCATCAACTGGAACCGTCTGGAGGACGAGAAGGACCTGGAGGTCTGGGACCGTCTGACCGGCAACTTCTGGCTGCCCGAGAAGGTTCCCGTCAGCAATGATCTGCCCTCCTGGCAGGCCATGAGCGAGGAGGAGCACACCCTGACCATGCGGGTCTTCACCGGGCTGACTCTTCTGGACACCATCCAGGGGACCGTGGGTGCCGTCAGCCTGATCCCGGACGCGTTGACTCCCCATGAGGAGGCGGTCTACACCAACATCGCCTTCATGGAGTCGGTCCATGCCAAGTCCTACTCCTCCATTTTCTCCACCCTGGCCTCCACGCCCCAGATAGACGCCGCCTTCGAGTGGAGCGAGCACAACGAGTTCCTCCAGCGCAAGGCCCAGATCGTCCTGGACTACTATGAGGGCGACAATCCCCTGAAGCGCAAGGTGGCCTCCACCCTGCTTGAGTCCTTCCTCTTCTACTCGGGCTTCTACCTGCCCATGTACTTCTCCAGCCATGCCAAGCTGACCAACACGGCTGATCTGATCCGCCTGATCATCCGCGATGAGGCCGTTCACGGCTACTACATCGGCTACAAGTACCAGAAGGGGCTGGCCAAGGTCTCCGACTCCGAGCGTCAGGCCATGAGCGACTATACCTACGAGCTCCTGGGAGACCTGTACGACAACGAGGTTGAATACACCGAGAGCCTGTATTCCGGGGTGGGCCTGGTGGAGGACGTCACCAAGTTCCTGCGCTACAACGGCAACAAGGCACTGATGAACCTGGGCTATCCGGCACTCTTCCCCTCAGACACCACTGATGTGAATCCGGCCATCATTGCCTCGCTGAGCCCCAATGCGGACGAAAACCACGACTTCTTCTCCGGCTCGGGCTCCTCCTATGTCATGGGCAAGGCCGTGGAGACGGACGACGACGACTGGGATTTCTGACCTGCCCGCCCCGCTCTGACGCCAGGGACACGACGTCGGAGTGGGACTTGCGAAAAACAAAAAAACATGTCATCATAGGCAAGTTGCCGTACGGAGCTCCGGTTCTAGTGCGGCATGGCGGATTTCCCAAGCGGTCAAAGGGAGCTGACTGTAAATCAGCCGCGTAATGCTTCAGAGGTTCGAATCCTCTATCCGCCACGCCTCGGTAGCTCAGTGGCAGAGCACTTCCTTGGTAAGGAAGAGGTCGTGAGTCCGATTCTCACCCGAGGCTCTCTGGCGGGGTAGCTCAGCTGGCTAGAGCGTACGACTCATAATCGTAAGGTCAAGAGTTCGAGTCTCTTCCTCGCTACTGTGGCCGACATACGTCGGTCGTGCAACGACTATAGAGGTGAACCATGGCAAAAGCCGCAGATATTCGTCCTGGCATTACGCTGGCGTGCACCGTGTGCAAGGAGCGTAATTACATTACGACCAAGAACCGTCGTAACACTCCTGACCGTCTGGAGCTCAAGAAGTTCTGCCCCCGTTGCGGCAAGCATACCCTGCATCGGGAGACCCGCTGAGTTCTTTCCGTCTTTTGGCTTCATAGGAACCCGACCAAATGGTCGGGTTCCTCTTTATGCAAATCTGCATATATGCCCGCTCCGCATTGTCCAAGGATGGCCTTGGGAGCAGAACGGGTTTTGGCGATGTAGGGGGTATGCAGCCTTCAGAGATTATTCCGGTAGGCGGCTGCAAAGGCCTGATCCAAGTCGGCGACCAGGTCATCCGGGTTCTCCAGGCCTGCGGAAATTCGAATCAGGTCGTCGCCCACGCCGGCACTCAGGCGGTAGGGGCCCGGAACTTCCCTGTGGGTGATCCTGGCCGGGTCCACAATCAGTGTGCGGCAGTCGCCGATGTTGGGCATGTAGCTCATGAGACGCACTGAGTCTACGATGCGCTTCACCTGCTCGTAGCCACCTTGGACCTTGAAGGAGAGGATCGTGCCCACGCCCTTAGGCAGCAGAGTCGAGGCCAGGCGGTCCTGCAAGGTGGCAACGCCCTGGTGCCGACCCTCGGGAATTCCCGAATAGTTGACCTGCTCCACCTGGGGGATGGTCAGCAGGTGGCGGGCCAGAGCTGTCGCCGTCTTCACCTCGGCGGCGACCCGCTGGGCCAGGGTCTCAAGGCCGGTCAGCTGCAGGTAGGCGGTGAAGGGACTCATGACAGCCCCGAAGGTGTGCAGGTACTTGGTATGGACCCTGTGGAGGAAGGCCATCTTGCCGAAGGCATCCAGAAAGCTGACCATGGATCCGTGTCGCTCGTCGCTGATGATCAGTTCGGGCTGGCTCATCTGCGGGAAGCGGCCGTTGCCCCAATCGAATCGCCCTGCATCCACGATGATCCCGCCCAGGGCATTGCCGTGGCCGCTGATCCCCTTGGTAGTCGAATGGACGACGATGTCGGCACCGAAGTCGATCGGGTTGAGCAGATACGGCGTGGGCACTGTATTGTCGATAATCAGGGCCAGCCCATGCCGATGGGCCAGGTCAGCCAGGCCGGGGATGTCAGCGATGGCTGTGGACGGATTGGCCACGGACTCAGCGAAGATAGCCCTGGTGTTGTCCTGGATCAGGGATTCCACCGCGTCAAGGTCATTGATGTCGTCTACAAAATCCGTTTCAATGCCGAAGTTGGGGAAGAAAGTCTTCATGGCGTCCACGGAGGTTCCATAAAGATCGACAGGGGAGATCAGCCTCCCGCCGCCTTCGGCTGCACACATGAGGGCCGATGAGACGGCAGCCATCCCTGAGGCCATGGCCACAGCCCCCTTGCCTCCCTCCAGGCTGGCCAGGCGGTCCTCCAGGACCTTGACCGTGGGATTGGCCAGGCGGGAGTATGAGAATCCTTGAATTTTGCCAGCGGCCAGGGCATCTCCCCGGTCAGCGGTGATCATGTCAAAGGCGGCCGACTGGTAGATGGGGATGCTGGCCGCGCCTCCGCCCAGGCTTTGACAGTCATAGCCGTCATGGACGGCTTTTGTTGCGAATCCTTTGCTCATGCGGGTGTGTTCCTCTGCTTGTATCCGGTTGCAAATCCCTCTATAGCCCACTATCGAAACTTTTTTTCTAGGTCGCAGGCAAGACTCTGCTCATAGGCGTTCCTTATCGCCTGCTATCGGGAGGTCTCCTCCGAACCGGTTTCAGTTATTGGAGGCCTTGCCGAGGTATGCCTGGCGGACACGCTCGTCAGTCAAGAGCTGTCGGGCGGGCCCCTCCAGACGGATCAGACCGTTCTGCAGCACGTACCCGTAGTCGGCAATGGACAGGGCCAGCTCGGCCTGCTGCTCGACCAGAAGGATGGAGATGCCCAGCTGGTCACGAAGGGAGGCGATCTCTTCAAGCACCTGGTCGACCAGCTTGGGCGAGAGGCCCATGGTCGGCTCATCCATGCATATCAGCCGGGGATGGCTCATCAGGGCCCTGCCGAAGGCCAGCATCTGCTGCTCGCCTCCTGAAAGAGTGCCGGCTTGCTGCCCACGGCGTTCGGCCAGGCGTGGGAATCGCTGATAGATGACATCCAGATCCTGATCGATCTGATTGCGCTTCCTTTGGGTGTAGGCACCCATGCGCAGGTTCTCCTCCACGCTCATGGCTGCAAAGACTCTTCTGGCCTCAGGGACCGAGGCGATTCCGGAGCGGACCCGATCCTTGGTGGGGGTGTGGGTGATTTCCTGTCCATCCAAACGGATGGTTCCCTCCTTTGGAGCCAGCAGGCCCAGGATGGTCTTCATGGTTGTGGACTTGCCCGAAGCATTCCCGCCCAGAAGGGAGACGATGCCCCCCTGGGGAACGCGAAGGCTGACATGATCCAGGGCCTTGACCGGGCCATAGCTCACATCGATGGCATCCAGTGAAAGCAAGGCCCGGTCCCCATCGGCTGACGGCTTTTCCTCATTATTGCCGGATGCCTCTGCCTTGGCCTTCATACTGGTTTCCGCGCCGTCATGATCTCGACCATCGGCTTGTTCTGCAACGGTGGCGGGAGTCAGGGCATTCTGCCGGGCCAGAACATCTGCCTGCCCGTTCATAGGGGCATCGTTGCGGGGTCTGCGGTCGCCCAGGTATGCGGTAATGACGCGGGGATCGGCGCTGACCTGTCTGGGAGGGCCGGAGGCGATGATCCGACCGCCGTCCATGGCGATGACCCGGTCGCAAAGCGCTTCGATCAGGTCGATCTTGTG
Organism: Bifidobacterium asteroides; assembly: GCF_003202695.1. GTDB lineage: Bacteria > Actinomycetota > Actinomycetes > Actinomycetales > Bifidobacteriaceae > Bombiscardovia > Bombiscardovia asteroides_G. Next base: position 34,885 of record NZ_QGLL01000009.1, on the reverse strand, counting down.
CTCAACCAGAAGCATGGTCTGACCTTGGGCCTTGAGTTCCAGGAGCTGTTGCAGCACCTCGGCCGTCTCTGACTGGTTCATCCCTGCGGTGGGCTCGTCCAAAACCAGGATGCTGGGGGAGCTGACGTGGGCTCTGGCTATCTCGGTGCGTCGCCGGTTCGCGTAGGAGAGCGTGTAGGCGGCCTGCGTCCGATGCTCTTCCAGGCGCTCGCTGAATCTGTCGATCTCGGACTGGACGGCCTTGCGCTCGAGGACCGTCTCCCTGCGGCAGGCGGGACCGGGCACCAGCGTCAGCCAGGTCTGCGCCAGTAGGGGGATCCATCGCAGGATGGGCCACTTCTCCAGACGGCGAAAGGGTCTGCGAGCTTCCAGGCGCCTATGGAATCCTACGGCCACGTTCTCCTCAACGCTCATGGTCGGAAAGACCCTGCCGTTCTGGAAGGTTCGGGACACCCCCTGCTCGGCTATGGCCGTGGCGGGCAGGCCGGTCACGGTGCGTCCCCTCAGACTGATCTGGCCCGAGTCAGGCTTGAGAAAGCCGCAGATCAGGTTGATGGTCGTGGACTTTCCTGATCCGTTGGGGCCGATAATGCCTATCACCTGGCCGGATGCCAGGTCCATGTTCACATTGGCCACTGCCTGCAGCCCCTGGAAGCTCTTGCCTAGATTGCGCACGCTGAGCAGGGGTTGATCAGGATTGTCGCTTGCAGGTTCGGGAATGCGCCGGCTGCCCGTCATCATGCCCTCCTTTTGGTTGAGAACAGACCCTGTGGCCTGCAGATGATAAAGATGATCAGGACGAGTCCGTAGGCCATGATTCTCACCTCGGGCAGGATGCGCAGCAGTTCGGGAGCCCCTACCAGGATCAGGGAGCCGATCACGGCTCCGGTCGGGGACTTCATGCCACCCAGGACGATGATGGTCAGAATCAGGGTCGACATGGTCGGGTTGAAGAGGGTCGGGTCGATATAGGTGTACTGGTGCGCCAGCAGGGCGCCTGCTATACCCGCCGCACCGCATGCCAGGGCGTAGGCCAGTGCCTTGTAGGCCCCGGTCCTGATTCCCAGGGACCAGGCCGCTTGCCCGTCCTCGCCGATGGCTTCGAAGACGTGGCCCAGATGTGAGGACCGGATCCGGGAGGTCACTGCAAGGACCAGAAGAAGGATGACCAGATCCAGGAGGTACTGCATCTGCTGGGTGTAGAGCGGCTTGCCCAGGAATGTTGGCAGGGGAATGCCTTGCAGACCTAGCGATCCCCTGGTCAGAGGTTCCCAGATGCGGATGATGGCGACCATGACTGCTCCCACCCCTATGGTGGCGATAGCCACATAGTGGCCACTAAGTTTCCAAACTGGGAACGTCAGCAGGGACGCGGCCAGAGCGGCGATGACGGCCGCACCCAGCAGGGAGAGCGTGAAGGGCCAATGCAGGCGCATGGTCAAGAGAGCCGAGGCGTAGGCCCCTACGGCCACAGGTCCCGCCAAGCCCAGGATGGTCTGCCCGGCCGAGCCCGAGATCAGCGTCAGGCCTACTGCGGCAATGGCGTATATGGCAACCTGAGTCCCGATGCCAGCCAGATGGTCGGAGAACATGAAGGGGGTAGCCAGAGCGGCTGCTGCAAGGCCGAGATTGGCCCAAAGCGGCAGTCGGATGGGTCTGGCGGCTTCCGGGAGGGTTCCGGTCATGGGCTCCTTGCCCATGTCTGCTTTGCGACCCAGGAAGCCGGAAGGCTCGAGGATCAGAACCAGCAGGAGGGTGCCGAAGGTGATCAGATCATGCACGCCATCGCCAAAGAGTCCTACGCCTACGGCCTCGGCCAAACCCAGTACCAGGCCGCCGATAATGGCTCCGGGGATGGAGCCCAGCCCGCCGATAGCGGCGGCCACGAAGGCCGTCATGCCGATGGCGTTGCCGTCCATAGGGTTGATGTTCGTCTTGAACAGACCGATGAAAATTCCGGCGATACCAGCCAGGACCGAGCCGATGACGAAGGCTATGGTGCGAATGGAGGTGACAGGTACTCCCATCTGCAATGCGGCCTGGGGATCCTGGGAGGTGGCCCTGATGGCCTGTCCGGTCCTGCCGTAGGTTAAGAAGGCCCAGAGCGCAGCCATGCTGGCCAGGGCGACCAGACCCATGACCAGGTCGGAGGTGCCGAAGCTGATGCCTAGCGCATGCAGGTTGTGGGTGGGTAGCAGCTGGGGGAAGGCCCTGGTCTGAGATCCGAAGATCAGCTGCATTCCGTTATCCAGGACCTGTCCCAGGCCAACGGTGCCCAGGAGGGCTGCAATTGGCTGCCGGCCCTCCAGGGGGATGATGACCAGAAGGTTGGTGACCAGACCGACCAGGCCTGTGACCAGGACGACAGCCAGAATGGTGGGGATGAGCCCCCAGCCTAGGGTAGAGCCCACCCACCATCCTGTCATCATGCCGACCGCTACCAGCGACCCTTGTGCGAAGTTGGCCACATTGGTCACTCCGAAGACCAGGGACATACCCACGGCGGCCAGGGCGTATACGCCGCCGTGAATGAGTCCGGAAAAGAGCGTCTCGACCATGATCGCTGCTCACTCCTCGATCTGTTTGAATTTGCCCTGATCCACCTGAAGGAGGATGGGCTTGATCGTATCCGCCCGTCGAGTCTGGGTGTTGAACTGAAAAGTTCCTCCCTGGCCTTGGTAGAGCGGGAAGTCCTTGACCTTGCCTAAGGCCTCCTGGATGCCCTCCCTGGTGGGGCTGGTCTTCTCTCCCGCGTAGGCCAGGTCCTTGATGGCTTGGTAGGCAGTGATTTCGAAGTTGCCAGGGACGGTGTGATACCGATCCTCAAAGCTCTTGACGAAAGCCTTGGCCTTCGCATCCTTGGTGCCTGTCGCCGAAAAGACACCGGTAATGATGGCCCCTTGGGCGTTCTCTCCAGTCAAGGAGAGGAACTCCTTGGTCTCCTGACCGCCGAAGAAGGGTCCCTTATAATCCAGTTTGTCTCGCAGGGTGTTGGCGATCAGAGCCCCGTCTGGCCCGTAGCCGATGTCCACCACTGCCTCGGGGGCAGCATTCTTGGCCGGAATCAGTATCGGAGTCAGGTCCGTGGAATCGGGCAGATAAGAGGATTGGTAGACGATCTGCACCCCAAGCCGTTCCGCAGCCTCCTTGAAGTATTGGAAGGATTCCTTCCCCCAGTCGTTTTCTATATAGACGACGGAGATCTTCTTGGCTCGTTTGGACACCGCTTCGGCATTGACTTCCTGGTAGGTCTTCTGCGATATCTGAGGTGTCCATACATGATCACCCGAATTCGTGAAGGTCGGCGAGGAGTTGTTGAAGCCGTAATGGACCAGCCCAGCCTGCTGGAAGATGGGCGATGCGGCTGATGAGGCAGGTGAGGAGTAGTCGCCCACAACGGCGATGACTGATTTATCGGAGGCGATCTTTGGGGCGACGGCGGCATCCTGTTTGGCATCTGATTGGGTGTCGTAGTAGTCGATGTCCAGGCGCTTGCCCTGTATGCCGCCCTTCTTGTTGACCTGGTCCTTGGCCAGGTCAAAGCCCTGCTGGAACATCTTTCCGTACTCGGCGTAGAGACCGGTCTTAGGGTAAATGGCAGCGACGGTCACATGATCCGACGATCCTGCAGAGGAGCCCTGGTCGCCTCCCAATCCGCAGGCCGACAGCGCCCCGGCCATGGCCATGGTGATCATGAGGGCAACCATTGCCCTGATGGTGCCACGATGCTGCGGGTGCTGTTCTGATGTGATGACCATGATGTCTCCCTTGGAGTTTTACGGTTGATGTCGGTGGGTTGTTTGTGGTTTCAGAGTTCCTTGGGGGCCCGGGTTCCGCTCAGCACGCGCAGGGCCTCCTCATCGGCGGGCGTCGGGATGGTGCATGAGGGTGCCAGGAGGAAGGGACGGCCTTGACGGGCCTGGATGGTCTGGTCCAATTCCTCGCGGATCTGGTTCACATCGCCGCCTGGGTTGAAGAGTTCGAAGTCGGCTCCGCCCACGGGTACGGCAGGAAAGTCGGTGCTGATTTCAGGATTGCCTGAGCGGAACTGGTCCCAGTGGAGAAAATCGGGATTCAGATCGGTGAATTCTTCGGGATGGGCGTCCTCCCGGCAGGTATGCACCAGGACCAGGGCTTCCGGATTGGCCTGTCTGACCGCCTGGATCACGATCCGGTCATAGGGCTTGGCCCATTCCTGCAGTTGCGCCTGGTTGAAGTAGCCATGGCTGGCCAGACCGGTCTCGGCGAAGAAGATGCCGTCCAGGCCGGCCCCGCCCTGCTCCTTGGGGCTGACCAGCACGGTTGCATAGTCGGCAAGGGTTCGGGCGATGTTGTCCAGCGCCCGCTTGGCCGCCTCGGGCTGGTCGAAGATCAGCGTCTGTCTGTCCAGATCCCTGTCGTCCTCCTGCGCGGAGCCCTGCCCCTCGGGATAGAGGGGAAGATCAGCTAATTGAAGAAGGACTGAGAGCGGGGAGAAGACCGTGCCGATGACTGCTCGGTCCTCCAGGCCTTCTCGGATGGCCCTGGCGGCCTGGATCTGTTCTTGGAGCACCTTGTTGGTTTCGGGGTCGCGGTAGTCGATGCGGGCGATATCCCCTGTCTCCTGGATGGCGGTACGGACGGTGCGCGGGATCAGCCAATCATAGTGATCCTTGTCGTAGACTGCGTCCCAGACCTCGGCATAATATATGGCCCTCGGGTTGATCTTGACCCAGTCCCAATCCCACTTGCGGACGAAATCCAAGGTGGCTGCGGCAAAATTCTCGGCACCGTACTCGTGTCCGACGTGGTGCTGCCAAGCGGAGGTCAGCCAGGCTTGGTTGCCAGGACCACGGGCTATCTGATGGAACTGGGTCCGTCTGTCTTCTGTCATTTCTTTCTCATTTCCTGGTTTGTGTCTTACGGACGCCCGGTCAGGCGCCCACATATTCCCGGTGCTTCGTCCGGAAACCGGGCTTTGGCGATTCCCCTTTCCAAAGCCTTGTCACATAAAACCTCCAGGTAGCAGGCTGGTCAACGATCCGGCATATAGGTAATATCTATCGCCGCCAATCGTTCCCTGAACCTGTGCGAGTCTTGCAAAAGGTATAGGAAAACTTGATAAGGACGGGCGAGATCAGGTCTTCATGGCCGATCGATTCTCGCCAAGGGCGACAGGGAGCATTGCAGTCCTGGCATCGGTTCAGCTGAGGGTCTTCTAAGGTGACGATGATACAGTGAACTGCATGTCTGATGTATCCTCCAGAGACACCACCCCGACCTTTGCTGATATCACCACTGTGGGTGTTGGCGGGAGCATGGCCGCTTTCGTTCAGACCCGAAGCCGTGTGGGCATGATCGAGGCTGTAGAGGGCGCGGATTCCAAGGGGTTGCCCCTCTGCCTGATCGGCGGGGGATCCAACCTGCTGGCCTCTGACCAGGACTTTCCCGGCGTGGTTGTGCGTGACGCCCGTCAGGACATCAGCGTCCCCGACGAAGTGGCTCCGCCTGATGGCGGCGTTCCCGTCGTTCACGTCAATGCCACGGCTGGGACCAACTGGGATGATCTGGTCTCCTACTGCGTGCGTATGCATCTGATCGGGGTAGAGGGTCTATCCGGCATCCCCGGGACTGTTGGGGCCTCGGTGGTGCAGAATATTGGCGCTTACGGCCAGGAAGTCGGACGCCTTGTCGACTCGGTCGAGGTCTGGGACCGCCAGGACAAGGTCACTGCCTATCTGAGAGCCTCTGATCTCGCTTTCGGGTACAGGACCTCCCTGCTCAAGCAGACCATGTACCAGGCACCTGCCGTGCCCGATGCGCGGTTCTTCCCGTCGCCTCGTTACGCGGTTCTATCTGTCACCCTGGTTCTGCGACACGGGTCCGCCGCTCAGGTGGGTTCCGCCCAGCTGGCCAGGGTGCTGGGCGTGGAGCCCGGGGCAACCCTTCCCCTTGAGCGGATCCGTCAGGCGGTTCTTGCCGTCAGAGCAGGCAAGGGGATGCTGGAGGATCCCTACCGGTACCTGACCGATTGGATGGGATCCTGCCGTCGGACCCCCGACCTGGAAGAGGCCTTGGCTGCGGTTCAGGATGACCTTCATGGGCCCAGAGGCGAACGGGTGCTGCTTGACCGCCACAGCTGCGGGAGCTTCTTCACCAATCCGATAATCAGCCCTGAGGCCTCAGATGCCCTGCCGACGTATGCTCCTCGCTATCCAGTTCCTGGTGCGTCATTGATCAAGACCTCAGCGGCTTGGCTGATCGATCATTCAGGCTTCCACAAGGGGTTTGCTTTGGAGGAAGGGTCGGCTGCCGCTCTGTCTGACGTGCACACACTGGCCTTGACCAACCGGGGAGGTGCCGGTTCGGACGACATGGTGGCCCTGGCCCGTGCCATCCAGAAAGGCGTGGATTCCACTTTTGGCATCCGTCTGACTCCCGAACCTGTCACTCCGGGTATTGACTTGGCCTGGTAGCCCCTGCTTCAAGCTCCGTTTCTTCCGACCCTCGGATCAATGCAAGGATCCGAGGGCCTGTTTTTTTAAAAATGCCATCAAAATGCCAGGACAAGCAACAACCGGCAACATATTCCTCGGCCATTTCTCTATCACATAGCTTGAGAACATCCTTGGATTGACTTTGACGCCGGCCGTCCTCTGGATGAGCCCGGAGAGCAGGTTTTCCATGATTTTCGCAAGAAGGTCCTTGCAGCGGTCAACGGCGAGCAGACCTGCAATGAGGGTAACGGCATGCAGGACACGCCATATTCAAGGATGGTCCGACTGAATAGAGTCTGGCTGCATCCAGTGGGTACCCTGGTCGTAACGGCTGGGGTGTTTTCCTGTGTGTTGGCGGATTGTCGCGCCATATTCGAGTCGCCGATCCCGGAAGGTTTTCCAGCGGGCAATATCCCGAAATGAGCAAAGTGCGAAGTTGTGTGCCCTCATCTCCTATAGTTATGGGCCGGAGAGGTTTGTGACACGATGAGTCTCGATTGGGAGCAGGATGGAATTATTCAGGAAGAAATCTGTTGAACAGACTCTGGCAGAGACCGGGGAAGAGGGCAGGTCGCTCAAGCGGACGCTGACTACCTGGGACCTGGCCATCATGGCCGTCGCAGTGGCCGTGGGCGCCGGCATCTTCTCGGTGGGCGCCCAGGCAGCGGCCTTCCATGCGGGTCCGGCCGTCATCATCTCCTTCGTCATCGCAGGCATCGTCTGCGCGGCAGCCGTCATGTGCTACGCGGAGTTTGCATCCATGATCCCGGTTTCAGGCTCGGCCTACACCTTCACTTACAACACCATGGGCGAACTGGTGGCCTGGATCATCGGATGGGACCTGATTCTGGAGATGCTCATGGCCGCCTCGGTCATCTCCAAGTACTGGGGCGTCTACCTGAACGACTTCATCCATCTGATGGGCGGCACCTCTTTCAGCTCCAGCTTCCATGTAGGCGGCCTGGATGTGGACCTGGCCCCGCTGGTGGTCGTTGCCCTCTTCACGGTCCTTCTGGTCCTGGGCACCAAGCTTTCAGCCCGGTTCGACGGCGCCTTGACCGTTCTCAAGATCGGCATCGTGGTCTTCGTCATCGTGGTGGGCTTCTTCTACGTCAAGATGGACAACTACAGGCCTTTCATCCCGCCTTCCGAGCCGGCTTCGGCGGTCCCGGGGGCCAGCGTGCCAGGCATCATGGGACAGCCTCTCTGGCAGTGGGCTTCAGGCATGCAGCCCACCATCTACGGTGTCCCTGGCATCCTCTCAGGCGCTGCCCTGGTCTTCTTCGCCTTCGTGGGCTTCGATATCGTCGCCACCACCTCCGAGGAGGCCAAGGAGCCTCATAAGACCATTCCTCGCGGAATCGGCCTGGGCATGCTGATCGTCATCACCCTGTACATCCTGGTCGCCGTCGTCACCACCGGCATGGTCTCCTACAAGGATCTGGCCAAGGCCAAGAATCCCTCCCTGGCCACCGGCTTCGAGATGGTCGGAGCTCCCTGGGCCGCCAAGATCATCTCCTTCGGCATCGTGGTGGGGCTGACCACCGTGGTCATGGTGCTCCTGCTGGGGCTGACCCGCATCGTCTTCGCCATGAGCCGCGACGGGCTTCTTCCACGTTCCTTGTCCCGCACCGGCCGTCATGGCACCCCGGCACGCATTCAGATCCTGGGCGGCATCGTGGTGGCCGTGGTGTCCTCCTGCTTCCCAATAGACGTCTTGTCCGACATGGTCAACATCGGTACGCTTTCGGCCTTCCTGCTGGTGGCCATCTCCCTGCCCGTCATGCGCAAGCGTCGGCCGGATCTGCCTCGGTCCTTCAAGATGCCCGGCAATCCTTGGGTTCCCATTCTGATCGCCTTGGCCTGCCTCTGGCTCATGCTCAACCTGACTGTGCTGACCTGGATCCGGTTCGTGGTCTGGCTGGCTGCAGGTCTGGCCATCTACTTCGGCTATTCCTATCGGCATTCCATGCTCGGGCGTCATCAGCTTAGCGACAAGATATCCGAGGCCACCCAGGCCGGTCTTGACTGACGTGAGGGTCTGTGCGGCAGTGTAGAGTGGATATTCGCATACTCAGGAGGTAACCCATGACCTACGTCATCGCTCAGCCCTGCGTGGACGTCAAGGACAAGGCCTGCGTGGACGAATGCCCGGTGGACTGCATCTACGAGGGCGTCCGTTCACTCTACATCAACCCCAACGAGTGCGTGGACTGCGGTGCCTGCGAGCCGGTCTGCCCGGTGGAGGCCATTTTCTACGAGGATGACCTGCCTGAAGAGTGGGCCTGGTACAAGGACGCTGCGACGGACTTCTTCGCCCAGGTGGGCGATGCCGGCGGCGCTGCTGCGGTCGGCCCCTACGATCACGATCCGGAGGGTGTGGCGGCCCTGCCGCCCAACAAGTAGCTGAATAAGGCTGACCAGCCGCGGATGGGAGTCATCCCGCCGCGGCCTATTCATAAGAGAAGGACGGGTCATGGGTTTTCACTCTTTTGAATCCCCCTACGACTGGTCAAGAGTTGATCCCTATAGGCGGCGTGCTGAGCAGTGCCTCGGCGGTCTGGTCGACCTCTCGGTGGGTTCGCCGGTGGACCCGGTGCCCAGATCGGTCAGGGAGGCTTTGGCGGCTGCTGCCGATGATGACCAGGCCCGAGGCTATCCGAAAACCACCGGTGATGGTCTCCTGAGGCGGGCTGCCGCCGAATGGTTCCGTCGTTGCCGTGGGGTCGATCTTGATGCTCTGGGTGCGGACCTGGTGCCCACAGTAGGGTCCAAGGAGGCGGTGGCGCTCATGGCCTCCCTCCTGCATCTGGGCCCGGGGGACCGGGTGGTGCAACCAGCGGTGTCCTATCCCACCTATGCCATCGGAACCCAGCTGGCCGGGGCCCAGGTGACGACCGTGGATGATCCGGCTGATACGGACTCATGGGTGGATCTGCCTGGCGTGCGAGCAATATGGATCAATTCGCCAGGCAACCCCAGTGGTCAGGTCATAGACCGAGCCGCGTTGGCTAAGATCGTGCGGGCGGCCCGTTCGATAGGGGCTACGGTCCTGAGTGACGAGTGCTATGCCATGCTGGATTGGTCAAGCCCCACACAAGCCGGGCAGAATGCGCCGATCCCGGCCTCGCCCTGCATCCTGGAGCCTCAAGTCTGTGGTGGCGATGCCAGCGGGATACTCTGCCTGTACTCGCTGAGCAAGCAGTCCAATATGGCCGGCTACAGGGCAGCCATCCTGGCCGGAGACGCTCACCTGGTGAAGGCCATGACCGCCTGCCGCAAACAGGTGGGACTGATTGTGCCAGGCCCGGTGCAGCGGGCCATGCGGGCCGCTCTGGAGGACAGGGAGGCCGTGGTGGCCCAGCGCGAGGTCTACGCCCGTCGCCTGCGAGCCTTGGCCCACGCTCTGACAACTTACGGGTACGATGCCGCCATGCCTCAGGGCGGCCTTTATATCTGGGCGCAAGCCCGTTCGGGCGATTGCTGGGCCGATATGGCTGACCTGTCCCGTATGGGGATCCTGGCCAGTCCTGGGGAGTTCTACGGGGATGGTCGCCGTTTGCGATTTTCATCCACCATATCTGACGAGCAGCTGGAGCTGGCTCTGGCGCGTTTGCGTACTGCGGCTAAAGACCCATGCTGACTGAACCCTTGCCGTAGCGGTTCCTGATGGAGTCCATGGTGGCCTCTGCCTGATCCAGGCGCTGGGACTCGCTGCCGGTGCGACGTTTGCTCTCGCGCATGATGTCATCCAAGGATGGCTGGATAGGGGTATCCTCCACCCTGCTCAGACCGGATGCGCTGACACCGGCAAGGCGGATCAGCCGAGGCAGCGAGGTGTCCATGGGCACGCCCTCGGGCAGCCCTAGCATGGCCTTGAGCAGTGAGACGGCCTGGGGATAAATGCGATTGGCCGAGTTGACCGGCGTTTCCAAAGTGTGGGCCTTGGTCATGTAGCGCAGATCATCAAAGCGCAGTTTGACGGTAATGGTCCGAGCGATCAGGTCATGCGCTCGCAGCCCGGTGGCCACCTCGTTGCTGCAGACGTGCAGGAGGTCGCAGACCTGCTTCATGCTGGTGGTATCGTGCAGGAAGGTGCGTTCCGCGCCCAAGGATTTTTCAGGTGCTCGTGGCTGAACCGGATCGTCGTCCAGCCCGTGGGAGGCCTGTGTCAGCTTCCTGGCTGTAACGTTCGAGCCTGTGGCCCGGGTCAGATCCCGCTCGCTCATGCTAGCCAGGTCGGCCACATTCTTGATGGCCCAGGCGTTGAGCCGCTTCTCCAGAGCAGGGCCGATGCCGGGAATGCCGCGCAGGGGCATCAGCTGGACGAACTCGGCCTGCCGGGCCTTGGGAATCAGCAGCATGCCGTCGGGCTTGGCGTTGGTCGAGGCCATCTTGGCCACCAGCTTGTTGGTAGCGATGCCCACTGAGCAGGTCACGTGGAACTGACGTGCCACGCTGGCTCGGATCCACCGGGCTATGGCGGTGGGCTTGCCCCAGCGTATGAGCGCCCCTGACACATCCATGTAGCATTCATCCACTGAGACTTGCTCGATCTGATCGGTGATTTGTGAGAAAATCACATCAAAAATTCGTCGTGAGATATTTCGGTAATAGGCCATGTCAACCGGGAGGAAGACTCCTTGTGGGCACAGTCTTCTGGCGCGTGCCAGGGGCATGGCCGAGTTGATGCCGAAAGCCCTGGCCTCATAGCTGGCCGCGGAGACCACTGATCGTCGTCCGGTGCCGATGATGACCGGTCGGCCTTGTAGTCGGGGGTTTCGGGCGACTTCGCAGGAGGCGTAGAAGGCGTCCATGTCAATATGCAGCACTGTGCAGCCGGTCTCGTCATGCCCCCAGTCCCTCTTGGCGGCCGCAAGCCTTGGTGCTGTACTCATAGCTCCATGATATAAGGTGACCCCGGAGGAAAGTGCAATACATTATTCTCGAATGCGGCTTCTGGAGCAAGAGTCATCTTCCTGGTTTTTATCCACGGAAATGAACGAGTCTGTTCCCTGCCGCATCGGATCCTCCCGTTCCGGCGAGTCAGATCAGTCAATCATGGTATCCTATTGTTTTGTTCTCACAACTTTGGGGTCAGGTCCCTGGTTTGAGAGCCAGCATGGAGACGTGCCTGAGTGGCCGAAAGGGGCACCCTGCTAAGGTGTTGACTGCGCAAGCGGTCCAGGAGTTCGAATCTCCTCGTCTCCGCCAGATGGCCGATGATCGCTGATTTCGCACGATCATCGGTCTTATTCATTATTACGGGATTCATTACTAAGGGTGTTTACTCCCATATCCCTTGCGGAGTTCAGTCCTGGAACGACATCAGTCCGCTTGGCAGTGGACCGACGGCGTGCGGCATGAGTCTGCCTGGCAGGGAAAGCCGCAGCTGAACAAGGGCTGCATGGGCCGTCCGGGAGGTCACGAGGCAGACAAAGCCTGGCCCTTAGACAGGGGGATCAGCCTGCGGCCTTCGCCCAATGCACTCGGTTGGGCCCGGCCCTGCAGAAGGTCGTCCAGCCGACTATGAAAGACCGACACCGCTGCTGGCTCCAGGTCGTAAGTCAGCTGGACCCGATCAGCGAAGTCCTCGGTCTCCACGTGCCCTCCAGAGGTCCGGATCAGACGGCGCAGGGGATCGTACTCGGGATAGTCCACGGTGATCGTGAATCGCTGGGTCGGGAGCACACGTGCAGATCTTGCCGTCTTGAGCGCCAGCGAAGCTGCTGAGGAATAGGCCCGGATCAATCCACCCGACCCTAGAAGGACCCCTCCGAAGTATCGGGTCACAGTCAGAACGCAGTCGGTCAGCCCTTGCCGACGCATGACCTCAAGTATGGGCTTGCCGGCCGTCCCGGAGGGCTCTCCGTCATCGCTCATGCGTTCGCTGGTGCGGCCCTCCGGTCCCCAGATCGCGCAGTAGCAGACGTGGCGGGCCTTTGGGTTCTGCAAGCGGACCTCTTGGACGAAGGCCATGGCTGCCTCCTGCTCCTCCACATGGCATGCCTGACCGATGAACTCCGACTTCCTCTCGGCCAGGGAGCCTGTGGCCGGTTTCTGCGGCGTATCCAGTATGGTGAGCAATCGGCTTGCCTCCTATGCCTTTCGTTTCCTCAGTGCCCTGCGCTGTCTCCATGCTAGAGGGGGTCCTGGGCTGAGTCTGATATCAAGGAGGCGACCTAAGCTGGCCGCATGACCAATCCCCAGGACCAACCGGAAACCGAATCCCCGCCATCCGGCAAGCCCCACGAGGCCCTGACCGTTTTCTATGAAAGGCTCAGGCATTCCACGGATACGGCCGAGCTGCACGAATTCGCCCGCAGCCCCCTGCCTGACAGGTCCGACCAGGCTGCCTTCTCCCGTTTCACGGCACTGCTGGAAGCTGTAGCCGGCAACGAGCACACGCCGGTGGAAGACAGGGTATATCTGGCGCAGACCATGCCTTTCCCCAACATTCTGGTCAAGCTCTCCCAGGATTCCAGCCCGGAGGTCCGCCGGGCGGTGGCCGCCAACAAGGACGACAAGAACTGGCTGGCCGGTCTGCTCACCAAGGACGAGGACGCCGGTGTCAGAGCTGCCGCGCTGACCAATCCCATGACCTCCTGGAAGATGCGTCTGGAGGGCGCCCAGGACGAGCGCACCGATGCCGATACCCTGGATTTTCTGGCAGCTTTGGGCACTCGTGATGAGCAGGACGCCCCCCATGTGCTGGCAGCCATGGTTCGCCGGGCCGTGGCCCTGAATCCCAATACCGGGCAGGCGACTCTTGAGGCCCTGCGCAAGGACCCGGACGGACAGGTGGCACGGGCAGCCGACTCCCGCTGAGACTGGGGCCGACGCGAATTTTGACGAACAGCACTCAGGCGTTACAATAATGGATTGTTGTGTTTCCCTAAGGGGTCCTCAAAGCGCTTTTCCCACTCGCCGTCTAGGACTTTCAGGGAGCCCACGGAATACACGGCTTTCCGCCAGCATGGCAGCATGCGGCGCGGAGAGCCCGAAACACAATGCAAGGAAAAGGTTGAATCGTGAAGACTTTCACCCCGAAACCAGCCGATCTGACACATGACTGGTATATCGTCGACGCCTCCGGTGTGGTGCTGGGGCGTCTGGCAGCCCAGGTGGCCGATCTGCTGCGCGGCAAGAACAAGCCCACCTATGCGCCCTACGCCGACTCCGGCAACAACGTCATCGTCATCAACGCGTCCAAGATGGTGCTGACGGGCAACAAGAACGACAAGGTGCTCTACACCCACTCAGGCCGTCCTGGCGGTCTGCGTCGCGATTCCTACGGACAGTTGATGGAGCACAATCCCGAGCGCATCATCATGACGGCGGTCAAGGGCATGCTGCCCAAGAACAAGCTGGCCAAGGTCCAGCTGACCAGGCTGCGGGTCTTCGCAGGCGAGGAGCATCCTCACACCTCGCAGCAGCCCATTGAGTACAAGATCCATCAGGTCGCCCAGCAGGCCAAGTAGGACCAGAGGAGATAATCACCATGGCTGACAACAACAACAGCTCCGCGGTTCTTGATGCCGAGGAGACCAGCGCTTCCTACACTTCCGAAACCAACGCCGGTGCAGGCACCGGCACCTCCGCTATCGAGCCGGGCTACGGCACCGGTCGCCGCAAGGAGGCAGTCGCTCGCGTTCGTCTGATTCCGGGCTCTGGCAAGTGGAGCATCAACGGGCACACGCTGGAGGAGTACTTCCCCAGCAAGCTACACCAGCGCGAGGTCAACTCGCCCATCGTGCTGCTCAAGCTCGAGGACAAGTTCGACGTGGTTGTGCGCGTCGAGGGCGGCGGCGTGACCGGCCAGGCCGGTGCAGTCCGTCTGGGCGTTGCACGCGCCTTGAACGCCATTGACCGGGACGCAAACCGCCCCGCCTTGAAGAAGGCCGGATTCCTGACCCGTGACGCCCGCGTCGTGGAGCGCAAGAAGGCCGGTCTGCACAAGGCCCGTCGCGCCCCGCAGTTCTCCAAGCGCTGACGCTCGCAGTTTCTATATCCCCGAGGCTCTCATGGACCTCGGGGATTTTTCATGTCTTGACGCCCTCGTCCGAAGCGAACGGCAAAGCGCACGTTGGAGTGCGCAAAATGACCAGAAAAACCACGAATTCCCACACGACACGCGACAAGCGAACGTTCGCTCATCCTGGAGCTCAATGGTTCCCCCTCCGGTCTATATTGTGATTTTCGTCACGTTATGACGGATGTCCTTTGTGGACCATCATGGTCTGAGACCGTCTGCTGGTCCTCATCGGAATCCGGTGAACATGAGGAGGGCCAGTATCTTGGCTGGAACGCAGAAGCAGAAGCATCAATATCAAGTGAAAGAGTCGGAGGCTAGCAGGGGAGGCGGCCGGGCCGACAGCGGTGAACTAGCCCGGATGGAGGTGGACGCCCTGGTCGTCCGAGCGCAGACGGCTTTACGCGCCTTTGAAAAGCTCGACCAGGGCCAAGTGGATCGGATCGTGGCCAAGGCCTCGATCGCAGCCCTGAACAAGCACCTGTCCCTGGCGCAGATGGCCGTGGAGGAGACCGGACGCGGCCTGGTGGAAGACAAGGCTACCAAGAACATCTTCGCCTGCGAGCACGTAACCAACTACCTGGCCAGGCAGCGCACTGTGGGCATCATCAGGGAGAACGACGTGGATGGCATCATCGAGGTAGCCGAGCCGGTAGGAGTCGTGGCTGGCGTGACTCCGGTGACCAACCCCACCTCGACTGCCATCTTCAAATCGCTCCTGGCTCTGAAGACCCGCTGTCCCATCGTTTTCGGATTCCATCCCTATGCTCAGCGCTGCTCGGTGGAGGCGGCCCGTATTGTCCGCGACGCAGCCATCGAGGCAGGCGCTCCGCAGGATTGCATCCAGTGGATCGAGCACCCTTCAGTGGAGGCCACCGGCGCCCTGATGCAGCACCCAGGCGTGGCCACCATACTGGCCACCGGCGGTCCCGGCATGGTCAAGGCCGCTTACTCCTCGGGCAAGCCTGCCTTGGGTGTAGGAGCCGGCAATGCCCCTGCATATGTGGACCGCAGAGTCAACGTGCCTCGGGCCGTCAACGACCTGATCCTGTCCAAGCATTTCGACTATGGCATGATCTGCGCCACGGAGCAGGCCATCATCGCCCATCAGGATGTGCATGACCGGGTAATCGAGGAGATGAAGCGGCGCAAGGCTTACTTCGTCAACCCTGAGGAGAAGGCCAGGCTGGAGGAGTACATGTTCGGCGTGCGGGCCCATGCCGGTGTCGACGCTCCCGCTCCAAGGCTCAACTCCGAGGTTCCGGGCAAGTCCCCCCAGTTCATCGCCCGTCAGGCCGGCTTCGAGATACCTGAGGATGCGACCATCCTGGCAGCCCAATGCGACCAGGTCGGCCCCATGGAACCCCTGACCTTGGAGAAGCTGGCTCCGGTGCAGGCCGTGCTCAAGGCTCGCAACAAGGAAGAGGGTTTCACCCTCTGCGAGCAGATGCTGCGCTACGGCGCCGGGCATACGGCAGCCATCCACACCGATGATGAGAGGCTGGTGCGCGAGTATGGCCAGCGCATGCACGCCTGCCGGATCATCTGGAATCAGCCCAGCTCCCTGGGCGGCATCGGCGACATCTACAATGCCATCGCCCCTTCTCTGACCCTGGGCTGCGGCTCCTACGGGGGCAATTCGGTCTCGGGCAACGTCCAGGCGGTCAATCTGATCAACATCAAGCGGATCGCGCGGAGGAACAATAACATGCAGTGGTTCAAGGTGCCGGCCAAAACCTACTTCGAGCCCGATTCCGTCCGCTACCTGCGCGACATGTTCGGCATCCGCCGGGCCGTCATCGTCTGCGACAAGGTCATGGAGCAGCTGGGGATCGTCGACAAGGTCATCGATCAGCTGCGGTCTCGGCCTGAGCCGGTCACCTTCCGCATCATCGACTACGTAGAGCCGGAGCCCAGCGTCGAGACGGTGGAGCGCGGCGCAGCCATGATGCGTGATGAGTTCGGCCCCGACACCATCATTGCCGTGGGCGGCGGCAGCCCCATGGACGCAGCCAAGATCATGTGGCTGCTCTATGAGCATCCGGAGATCTCCTTTGCCGATGTTCGGGAGAAGTTCTTCGACATCCGCAAGCGGGCCTTCAAAATTCCGCCCCTGGGCACCAAGGCCAGGCTGGTCTGCATTCCCACTTCATCGGGCACGGGGTCGGAGGTCACGCCATTCGCGGTCATCACCGACCATAAGACCGGATACAAGTACCCCATCACCGACTACGCCCTGACCCCTAGCGTGGCCATCGTGGACCCGGTTCTGGCCCGTACCCAGCCCAAGCGGCTGGCCTGCGACTCGGGCTTTGACGCCCTGACGCACTGCATGGAGGCCTTCGTCTCGGTCTATGCCAATGACTACACCGACGCCATGGCCCTGCACGCAGCCAAGCTGATCTGGGACAACCTGGAGCCTGCCGTGGGCACCGCCGGCGGCGAGGCCAAGGTACGCGCCCAGGAGAAGATGCACAATGCGGCAACCATGGCCGGCATGGCCTTCGGGTCGGCTTTCCTGGGCATGTGCCACGGCATGGCGCATACCATCGGAGCCCTCTGCCATGTGGCCCATGGGCGGGCCAACTCCATCCTCCTGCCCTATGTGATCCGCTATAATGGACGGATCCCGGACGAGCCGACCAGCTGGCCCAAATACAGCGAGTATGTGGCCCCGGAGCGCTACAGGCAGATGGCCCATGTGCTGGGCATCGAATCCGCTACTCCCGAGGAGGGCGTGGAGCTCCTGGCCAGTGCCGTGGAATCATACAGGGACGAACGCCTGGGCATGGATTCCTCCTTCCAGGCTGCCGGAGTGGACGAGGACCTCTACTGGCAGTCCTTGGATCAGATCGGCATGCGCGCCTATGAGGACCAGTGCACGCCCGCCAACCCCCGCATTCCGCTGATTGAGGACATGAAGGACATTGCCGTGGCCGCCTACTATGGGGTAAGCCAGGAGGAGGGCCGCCGGTTGAGGGTTTCCCGACAGGGCGAGGAAGTAGTCCAGGAGGCCTCGCAGCGGGCCTGAAGGGGGCATAATTACGCCGAGGGTCTACCTGGAAGTGGCGCGACACGCCCGGATTCTTCTAGGGGAACCCTCGTGCTTTAATAAGAAAGTTGCCTGTTTTGGGCTCGCATTTTGTCAATCACAATAGCGGGTGCAGCGAGGAGTCCCATCCCCACGGGATTCTCCACGGCTGCGCATGGATCCGGCTGAGGCCTGTCGGGAGAAATGTCTCCTCGTGGCCGTCGTTCCGTGCCCTCGAAACAGACTGGGTAATCAGTTCATAGATCGCTAGAAAGGGCGGACGGCAATGGCGGGACAGAAAATCCGCATCAGGCTAAAGTCCTATGACCATGAGGTCATCGACCAATCGGCGAAGAAAATCGTCGAGACGGTGACGAACGCGGGCGCAACTGTGGTTGGCCCCGTTCCGCTGCCGACTGAGAAGAACGTGTATGTCGTCATCCGTTCTCCTCATAAGTACAAGGACTCCCGCGAGCACTTCGAGATGCGCACCCACAAGCGCCTGATTGACATCGTGGATCCCACGCCCAAGGCTGTGGATTCGCTGATGCATATCGATCTGCCGGCGGACGTCAATATCGAGATCAAGCTGTAGGGGAGGAGGAAACCGCATGGCTGAAGAGCAGAGGAACCGCAAGGCTCTCCTGGGCCGCAAGCTGGGCATGTCCCAGGTCTGGGACGAGAACGGCTTCTTCGTCCCGGTGACCTTGGTGGACGTGTCCACCAACGTGGTGACCGCGGTCAAGAACCAGGAGAAGGACGGCTACCAGGCCATCCAGATCGGCTACGGGCAGATCGACCCCACCAAGGTGACCAAGCCGCTGGCTGGGCACTTCGCCAAGGCCGGAGTGACCCCGCGTCGTCACCTGGTCGAGGTCCGCACCGCCGATGCCGACAGCTATCAGCCCGGCCAGGAGCTGGGCCTGGACCTGCTGCCTGAGGGCAGCGAGGTCGACGTGACCGGCACCACCAAGGGCAAGGGCTTCGCTGGCACCATCAAGCGCTGGGGCTTCAAGTCCTACCGCCGCACCCACGGCTCGCACAAGAACGAGCGTCGTCCCGGTTCAGTGGGCGCCTGCGCCACGCCCAGCCGCATCCTCAAGGGCAAGCGGATGGCTGGCCGCATGGGTCACGACACTTCGACCGTCCAGAATCTGACCATCGTCTCCGCAGATGCCGAGAAGGGCGTCATCGCCATCAAGGGTGCCCTGCCCGGGCCTCGCGGCGCCATCGTCCTGGTTCGTTCGGCAGTGAAGGGAGCCTGAAACCATGGCTAAGTTGACTCTGAACATCACCGACGCCCAGGGCAAGAACACCGGGACCGTGGATGCACCCGAGCAGATCTTCGGCATCGCCGAGGAGGATGTCCGCTCGCATGTGCCGCTGATCCACCAGGTGGTCGTCGCCCAGCTGGCTGCAGCCCGCCAGGGCACGCATTCGGTCAAGACCCGGTCCACCGTCTCCGGCGGCGGCCGCAAGCCTTGGAAGCAGAAGGGCACCGGTCGTGCTCGTCAGGGCTCCATCCGCGCTCCCCAGTGGACCGGCGGCGCCATTGTCCACGGTCCGCAGCCGCGTGACTACTTCCAGCGCACCCCCAAGAAGATGAAGGCTGCAGCCCTGCGCTACGTCCTGTCCGACCGGGTCAACGCCGGACGTGTGCACGTGGTCGACTTCGGCATTGGCGAGACCCCGTCCACCAAGGCCGCCAAGGCAGCCCTGCTGCCTCTGGTCGACAACAGATTCACCACCGTCGTGCTGTCCCGTGAGAACATCAACGAGTGGCTCTCCGTGAGGAACCTGCCCACCGTCCACGTTCTCTTCGCCGATCAGCTCAATACCTACGATGTGGTCACTGCCGAGGATGTCGTCTTCAGCAAGGATGGCTTCGATGCCTTCCTGGCCGTCAAGGGCGGCGCCAAGTCCGAGACCGTCAAGGAGGCCTGAATTTCATGGCAGCTATTCACAAGCCAGCGCACGACATCATTCTGCGTCCGGTCGTCTCCGAGAAGAGCTACGCCAACTCGGATCGCGGCCAGTACACATTCGTGGTGGACCCTGATGCCAACAAGGTCGCCATCAAGCAGGCCATCGAGCAGATCTTCAATGTGAAGGTCACATCGGTCAACACCCTGAATCGGCAAGGCAAGCGAACCCGGACCCGTACGGGCTGGGGTCGTCGCAACGCCGAGAAGCGCGCCATCGTCAAGGTGGCCGAGGGCCAGTCGATCGATGTCTTCGGTACCAACAACTGAAGGCTAGCCGAGAAAAGTTAAGGAAGAACTAGATTATGGCTATCCGTACATACAAGCCGACGACCGCGGGCCGTCGCAACGCCTCGGTTTCGGACTTCGCCGAAATCACGCGCTCCAAGCCCGAGAAGTCGCTGGTTCGCAAGCTGAGCAAGACCGGCGGACGCAACTCCTATGGTCGCGTCACCAGCCGTCACCGCGGCGGCGGGCACAAGCGCCAGTACCGCCTCATCGACTTCCGCCGCTGGGACAAGGACGGCGTGCCCGCCAAGGTGGCTGAGATCGAATACGATCCCAACCGCTCGGCCCGCATTGCCCTTCTGCACTTTGCAGATGGCGAGAAGCGCTACATCATTGCGCCGCAGGGCATCAAGCAGGGTGATGTCATAGAGACCGGCCCTCAGGCCGACATCAAGCCTGGCAACAACCTGCCTCTGCGCAACATCCCCACCGGCACTATCGTCCACGCCATCGAGCTGCGGCCCCTGGGCGGCGCCAAGATCGCCCGCTCGGCCGGTGCTGCCGTCCAGCTGGTGGCCAAGGACGGGGCGTACGCCCAGCTGCGTATGCCCTCCGGTGAGATTCGCAACGTCGATTCCCGCTGCCGTGCAACGGTGGGCGAGGTCGGCAACAACGATCACGCCAACATCCAGCTAGGCAAGGCTGGACGTGCTCGCTGGATGGGACGCAGACCCATCACCCGTGGTGAATCCATGAACCCGGTCGACCACCCGCATGGCGGACGCACTCGCGGCGGCAAGCCGCCAGTGTCTCCCTGGGGCAAGGGCGAGGTCCGCACCCGCAGGCCCAAGAAGGCCTCCAACAAGATGATTGTGCGTCGTCGTCCAAATGGTAAGAACCGCAAGTAAGGGAGTGTCGGAAAGATGACTCGTAGCATCAAGAAGGGCCCATTCGTCGACGCCCACTTGCAGAAGAAAGTCGACGAGCAGAACGAGAAGGGCACCAAGAACGTCATCAAGACCTGGTCCCGTCGTTCCATGATCACCCCGGACTTCATCGGGCACACGTTTGCTGTGCACGATGGTCGCAAGCATGTCCCGGTCTTCGTCACCGAGGCCATGGTCGGCCACAAGCTCGGCGAGTTCGCCCCCACCAGGACCTTCAGGGGTCACGTGAAGGACGACAAGAAAGCACGCCGCTGAGGCGAGGGAGAGTAGAGACACATGGAAGCTAAGGCAATTGCACGTCACGTTCGCGTGACGCCTCGCAAGGCTCGCCGCGTCGTCGACCTCATCCGAGGCAAGCAGGCGACCGAGGCCGTGACTATTCTGAAATTCGCCCCCCAGGACGCGGCCGTTCCGGTCCGCAAGTGCCTGGAGAGCGCCATCGCCAACGCGCGTGTCAAGGCGGACAAGGCCAACCAGCCCTTCCGCGAGCATGAGCTGGTGGTTCGGGAGACCTACGTGGATGAGGGCACCACCCTGAAGCGGTTCCGCGCCCGCGCCCAGGGTCGTGCGGCCCGCATCAACAAGCGGACCAGCCATATCACCGTCGTGGTGGCCGACAAGGAAGGAGCCCGATAATGGGGCAGAAGATCAACCCGTTTGGGTACCGACTCGGCATCACCGAGGAGCACCGCAGCAAGTGGTACTCCGACTCCAACAAGGCGGGGGAGCGCTATAGCGACTTCGTACTTGAGGACGACAAGATCCGCAAGGAGATGAACAAGGATCTGGAGCGCGCAGGCGTCTCCAAGATCGTCATCGAGCGGACCCGTGACCGTGTGCGCGTCGACATCCACACCGCCCGGCCGGGCATTGTCATCGGTCGTCGCGGAGCCGAGGCTGAGCGCGTGCGCGCCAAGCTGGAGAAGATCACCGGCAAGCAGGTCCAGCTGAACATCTTCGAGGTCAAGAACGCCTCCATCGATGCCCAGCTGGTGGCTCAGGGCATTGCCGAGCAGCTGACCAACCGCGTCACCTTCCGCCGAGCTATGCGCAAGGCTCAGCAGGACGCCATGCGGGCCGGTGCCAAGGGCATCAGGATCAAGCTGTCCGGCCGTCTGGGCGGAGCCGAGATGAGCCGGTCGGAGTTCTACCGCGAGGGCCGTGTGCCCCTGCAGACTCTGCGCGCCCTGATCGACTATGGCTTCTTTGAGGCCAGGACCACCTACGGCCGCATCGGCGTCAAGGTCTGGATCTACAAGGGCGATATGACCGAGCGTCAGTTCGAGGAGCAGCAGGCTCAGCAGAACAACCGTCCCGGTCGGCGCGGCGATCGTCGTCCACGTCGTGGCGTCCGTCCCTCCGAGGGACGCACCCGCCGCGAGCAGGATGCAGCCAAGCAGAACAGCGGTGTGGCCGTGCCGCCGGCGGCGGCTCAGGAGCAGACCGCCTCGGCCCCCGTCGCAACCGAAGCAAAGGAGTGAGCCGTGCTTATCCCAAAGAGGACTAAATACCGCAAGCAGCATCGTCCAGGCCGTTCGGGCATGTCCAAGGGCGGCAACCAGATCGCTTTCGGCGACTACGGCATCCAGGCCTTGGCTCCGGCCTACCTGACCAACCGGCAGATCGAGGCGGCCCGTATCGCTATGACCCGGTACATCAAGCGTGGTGGCCGCGTCTGGATCACGGTCTTCCCGGATCGCCCCCTGACCAAGCATGCCCTGGGATCCCGAATGGGGTCCGGCAAGGGTGCGCCCGAGTTCTGGGTGGCCAATGTCCGTCCTGGCCGGGTGCTCTTCGAAATCGGCGGCGTGAGCGAGGATGTGGCCCGTGAGGCCCTTCGCCGCGCTACTGACAAGCTTCCCATGAAGTGCCGGATTATTGCACGTGAAGGCGGTGACATCTGATGTCAGTCGGAACAGCCGAGTATTCCATCAAGAATCTGAATGAAAAGACCAATGCGGAGATCGAGGATTTCCTGAAGAAGTCCAAGGAAGAGCTGTTCAACCTGCGCTTCCAGTCGGCCACCGGTCAGCTGGAGAACACCTCCCGCCTCAAGGCCGTCAAGCACGACATTGCCAGGATGTACACCGTCCTGCGCGAGCGCGAGCTGGGCATCAGCCAGGAGCCCGCCGAAGCAAAGGCCGAGAGCAAAGCTGAGGAGAAGTAAGCATGGCTGACAAGCAGGAGCGCAACTTCCGCAAGGTTCGCAGCGGCTATGTCGTGTCCGACAAGATGGACAAGACCATCACCGTAGAGCTGGAGCAGCGTTCGACCCATCCCCTGTACGGCAAGGTCGTCCGCAGCAACCGCAAGGTCAAGGCCCATGATGAGAAGAACGAGGCCCATGTGGGCGACTTCGTGAGTATCATGGAGACCCGTCCTCTGAGCAAGACCAAGCGCTGGCGTCTCGACTCCATCGTCGAGCGCGCCAAGTAACAAGTTCGGCCAGGCTCCGCATTTCATCCCGCCCTGGCGTGGGGTGTCTGCGGAGAACCAGCGCGGCTAAGGAGAATCAATGATTCAGCAGGAATCGCGGCTTCAGGTCGCCGACAACACGGGTGCCAAGGAGATCCTGGCCATCCGCGTGCTCGGCGGGTCGAAGCGACGCTATGCCGGCATTGGCGATGTGATCGTCGCCACCGTCAAGGATGCCATTCCCGGCGGGTCGGTCAAGAAGGGCGAGGTCGTCAAGGCGGTCGTCGTCCGTACGGTCAAGGAGCATCGTCGTCACGATGGCTCCTACATCAAGTTCGACGAGAACGCGGCAGTCATCCTCGGCACCGGTCGTGAGCCCCGCGGCACTCGTATCTTCGGACCGGTTGGTCGTGAGCTGCGCGACAAGCGCTTCATGAAGATCGTGTCCCTGGCACCGGAGGTGATCTGAAGTGGTAGCCAAGATCAAGACAGGCGACCAGGTCAAGGTCATCCGCGGCAAGGATCGCGGCAAGGAGGGCAAGGTCCTGCGGATTCTGCCCAAGGACCGTCTGATCGTCGAGGGTATACAGATCGTCAAGAAGCATGTGCGGGCAACCCAGCAGGGTCAGGAGTCGGGCATCGTCCCGACCGAGGCGCCTATCCATCGCTCCAATGTGATGGTCATCGACCCGGAGACCAAGAAGCCGACCCGCATCGGCGTGAACATCAAGGAGGAGGCGCGTGACGGCAAGGTCAAGGTCGTGCGCACCCGCTTCGCTAAGAAGTCAGGCAAGGAGCTGTCATGAGCGATACCACCGTTGAAGCACCGGCAGTCCCTCGTTTGCTGCAGCAGTATCGCGAGAGCATTGTGCCCGAGCTGGAGAAGGAGTTCAAGTTCTCCAACCCCATGCAGGTGCCCAGGATCGAGAAGGTCGTGGTCTCCATGGGCGTAGGAGCCGCTGCACGCGACTCCAAGCTGATCGAGGGTGCGGTCAAGGACCTGACGGCCATCACTGGCCAGAAGCCCAAGATCACCAAGGCCAAGAAGTCCGTGGCGCAGTTCCATCTGCGCGAGGGACAGGCCATCGGCGCCTTCGCTACCTTGCGCGGCGTGCGCATGTGGGAGTTCCTGGATCGACTGCTGACCCTGGCTCTGCCCCGCATCCGCGACTTCCGCGGCATCAGCGACCGTCAGTTTGACGGCCAGGGCAACTACAATTTCGGTCTCACGGAGCAGTCCATGTTCCACGAGATCGATCCTGATCAGATCGATCACCAGCGTGGTATGGATATCACCGTGGTGACCTCCACCAAGAACGATCAGGAGGCCCGGGCGCTGCTCAAGCAGCTGGGCTTCCCCTTCAAGGAGAACTGATATGGCAAAAACCGCTCTGAGAAACAAGGCGGCACGCAAGCCGAAGTTCAAGGTGCGTGGCTACACGCGCTGCCAGGTCTGCGGTCGTCCTCATTCCGTCTATCGCAAGTTCGGCCTGTGCCGCATCTGCCTTCGCGAGAAGGCCCATCGCGGCGAGCTGCCGGGTGTGACGAAGTCCAGTTGGTAAAGATCGACGCTGAAGGTCCGCGGCCGGGGCAGATTGCTGCCCGGTGGCGGAAACCACGGCGAGGAAGGGCATAAGCCCACATGACAATGACAGATCCCATCGCAGACATGCTGACGCGTCTGCGTAATGCGAGTGCGGCCAAGCATGAAACAGTCGACATGCCGTACTCCAAGTTCAAGGCGAACATCGCGCAGATTCTCAAGCGCGAAGGTTTCATCGCCGATTACCGCGCCAAGGAGGCGCGCGTCGGGCAGGATCTGGAGATCACGCTCAAGTACGGTCCCGATGGACGCCAGTCCATTCAGGGAATCAAGCGCGTCTCCAAGCCCGGCCTGCGCCGCTACGCCAAGTCGGATTCCCTGCCTATGCCCCTGGGCGGGCTGGGAATCGCCATCATCTCGACGAGCTCGGGACTGATGACCCAGAAGGAATGCCTCGATAGGGGCATCGGCGGCGAAATCGTCGCCTACGTATGGTGAGAAAGGAGAGCTGAACATGGCATCGCATATTGGTAAGCTCCCCATCGCCGTTCCGGCAGGTGTGGAGGTGGCCTTCAAGGGCCAGGAATTCACCGCCAAGGGTCCCAAGGGCTCCGACGAGTACACGCTGCCTGAGGGCATCACCGGCAAGGTCGAGGGCAATGAGATCATCATGACCCCCGCCGACGAGGACCGCCCTACCAAGGCCAAGCACGGACTGAGCCGCTCCATTGTGGCTTCCATGGTCGAAGGCGTCTCCAAGGGCTATAGCAAGCACCTGCTGATCGTCGGCACCGGCTACCGCGTGGTTGCCAAGGGCAAGTCCCTTGAGTTCTCGCTGGGCTACTCGCACACCATCACTGTCGACCCCCCGGAGGGCATCACCTTCGAGACGCCGAACGCCAACGAAGTGGTCGTCTCCGGCATCGACAAGCAGGCTGTCGGCCAGGCTGCGGCCAATATCCGCGCCCTGCGTGCTCCCGAGCCTTACAAGGGCAAGGGCATCAAGTACGCCGATGAGCACATCCTGCGCAAGGCTGGAAAGGCTGGTAAGTGATATGACGGTCTCGATACTAGGCAAAGGCAAGAAGATCGCCCGTCTGCGCCGCCATGCCCGTCTGCGCAAGCACGTCTCCGGCACGGCAGAGCGTCCCCGTCTGGTGGTCACTCGGACCAACCGCAATATGATCGCCCAGATCGTCGACGACACCAGGGGCGTCACCCTGGTCAGCGAGTCGACTATGGCTTCGGACTATGGCTCCTTCAAGGGCACCAAGACCGAAGCCGCCCGCAAGGTGGGCGAGCAGATTGCGGCCAAGGCCAAGAAGGCTGGCATCACCACCGTGGTCTTCGACCGTGGTGGCAACAAGTACCACGGAAGGGTCGCAGCGGTTGCGGAAGGCGCCCGTGAGGGAGGTTTGGCACTGTGAGCGACAACGTAACGACAAAGGAAACAACCCAGGTGACTGAAGATTCAACAAACGCTCAGTCCAGCCAGGGTGGCAGAAGGGACCGGAACGACCGGAACGATGATCGCCGCGGTGGTCGTCGGGGCGGTTCCCGTGACGGCCGCAGGGATGGCCGTCGTGGTCGTCGTGACCGCGATGACCGTGACGACATGCTCGACAGGGTCGTGACCATCAACCGTGTGTCCAAGGTTCACAAGGGCGGGCGAACCTTCAGCTTCGCGGCCCTGGTGGTCGTGGGCGACGGCAAAGGCACCGTGGGCGTTGGCTACGGCAAGTCCCGCGAGGTTCCCGCAGCCATCTCCAAGGGTCAGCTGGACGCCAAAAAGCACATGTTCACTGTTCCCCGGATCCGTGGCACTGTCACCCATCCGGTGATCGGCCACGATGCGGCGGGAACTGTTCTCCTGCGGCCTGCAGCACCAGGCACCGGTGTTATCGCCGGTGGTCCGGTTCGCGCAGTCCTGGAGTGCGCTGGCATCACCGATATTCTCAGCAAGTCCATGGGGTCGGCCACGGCCGTCAACATGGTGCGGGCCACTGTGGCTGCTCTGAAGCAACTTGAGGAGCCCGAGGAGATCGCAGCACGCCGCGGTCTGCCTTTGGAGGAGGTCGCCCCTGACTCCCTCCTGCGTGCACGTGCAGCCGGCATTGCCGACGAGCGCAAGGAGCGCGAAGAGGCCAAGGCCAAGGCTGACGAGCAGTCGAAGGCAGGTGAGTGATGACCAAGCAGATCAAGATCACCCTGGTCAAGGGCGTGGCTCATGCCACCGAGCGCCAGAAGGAGAACGTCAGGTCTCTGGGCCTTCACAAAATCGGCCAGACAGTCCTGCGTGAGGACACCCCCGTCTACCGGGGGATGGCCGACAAGGTCCGCCACCTGGTGAACGTAGAGGAGGCAGACTGATTATGGCCAGCGACAAGCAAGAGCCCACCATCCTGCAGATGCATGACCTGCGTCCGGCTCCGGGCGCCAAGCGCGACCGCATCCGTGTGGGTCGTGGCGAGGGGTCCAAGGGCAAGACCTCCGGTCGTGGCACCAAGGGCACCAAGGCCCGCTACCAGGTCCGCCCGGGCTTTGAAGGCGGCCAGCTGCCCCTGTACATGAGGCTGCCCAAGCTGCGCGGGTTCAGGAGCCCCTTCAAGAAGGAGTACCAGGTGGTCAACCTGGGCGCTCTGGAAGGGCTCTTCCCCAAGGGCGGCGAGGTTACCGTCGAGGATCTGGTCAACAGGGGAGCGGTCCGCAAGGGCCATCCTGTCAAGATCCTGGGTGACGGCGACGTCAAGGCTGCTTTCACCCTTAAGGGCGTCAAGGCCTCGGCATCGGCAAAAAGCAAGATAGAAGCCGCAGGCGGATCCGTTTCCGAAGACTGATGCTCAGAGGGGACAGACCGCAAGGCAGATGATTCCGGCCCTCCCCGCTCCAAGCGGGCGGGGCCGGAATTCGTTTCCGACTCGGGTGCCGTCGGAATTTGACGGAGCCATCGGTTAAGCTGGTCGGAGCAAGAAGGTGCGATGCACCGGGACCAACGCGCGGGCGCGTAGGGAGGGAACTTAGGTGAGGACGTTAATCCAGGCCTTCAAGACCAAGGAGCTGAGGAAGAAAATCCTCTTCGTTCTTGGTATCATCATCATCTATCGCATAGGGTCGTTCATACCTACCCCAGGCGTGGATTATCCTTCCGTACAGAAGTGCATCACTACGGCCGGCAATGAGGACTTCATCGGCCTGGTCAATCTATTCTCAGGCGGTGCTCTGCTGCAGCTGTCCATCTTCGCGCTGGGCATCATGCCCTACATCACCGCATCCATCGTGGTACAGCTGCTGCGCGTGGTCATTCCCCGCTTCGAGGCCCTGCACAAGGAAGGCCAGTCCGGCGAGGCCAAGCTGACTGAGTACACCAGGTATTTGACCATCGGCCTGGCCGTGCTGCAGTCCACGACTATTCTGGTCACGGCCCGCAACGGGGCGCTCTTCAATGGGGCGTGCCAGCAGCAGGTCATTCCTGACAGCTCCGTTTGGAATCTGGTGGTCATGGTTCTGATCATGACCGGCGGCACCGGTCTGATTATGTGGATGGCCGAGCTGATCACCGACAAGGGGATCGGCAACGGCATGTCCGTCCTGATCTTCACCTCCATCTGCTCCGGCTTCCTGCCCCAGCTCTGGAACATCGGCTGGGGGACTAACGGCAAGAACGGCGACTGGGTCAAATTCGGCATTGTCGTGACCGTCCTGGTGGTCATTCTGATTCTGGTCGACTACGTGGAGCTGGCCCAGCGCCGCATTCCCGTCCAGTACACCCGTAGGATGATCGGTCGCAAGATGTATGGTGGATCCTCCACTTATCTGCCGCTCAAGATCAATATGTCAGGCGTGATTCCACCAATCTTCGCCTCCTCCATTCTGGCTATCCCTACACTTATTGCCCAGTTCGGCAAGCCCGATCAGGGCTGGGTCAAGTGGATCAACGACAACATGGCCAACACGACCTCGGTCTGGTACATCGTGCTCTACTCGGTCATGATCGTCTTCTTCTGCTTCTTCTACACTTCGATCACCTTCAATCCTGATGAGACGGCTGACAACATGAAGCAGTATGGCGGCTTCATTCCGGGCATCAGGGCGGGGCGTGCCACCAGTCGGTATCTGTCCTACGTAATGAACCGGCTGAACACGGTGGGTGCCATCTACCTGCTCTTTGTAGCTATGATCCCCACGGTGCTGATCATGCTGCTGAAGATCAACTCCAAGCTGCCCTTCGGCGGCACCACTATCCTGATCATCGCTGGCGTCGGCCTGGATACTCTGCGCCAGGCCAGGGCGCAGACGGAGCAGTTCCAATACGCCGGCTTCCTTCTGGAGGGCGACCACAAGGAAGGCTGAGGACACTGCGCTCAAACATCAGCAAGTGGTGTCAGACTAAAACAGATGAAGGTCCGGCCCTGGTCCTTGGTGGCATGGGGCCGGATTCTTTTTGTCTCGGAAAGATAGTTTGCATGGGTTTAGCGAGTGGAGGCTGTATTGGGTCAGGTAGCCGCTAGCATACATAAATGAGGGTTCTGCGCGGCTAAGACTGCTAAGACCGTCCGGGACCGGAGAGTCAAGAGCGTCAAACATTGAACAAAGGATTGGGAATGGCACAGCGACTGTTGATCATGGGACCTCAAGGTGTTGGCAAGGGCACTCAGGCGGCCTTGCTCAGCAAGCATTACGGGATTCCGGCCATCTCCACCGGCGACATTTTCCGCTACAACTTGAAGAACGGAACCGAACTGGGCAAACAGGCCAAGGCCTACACCGACAAGGGTGAGCTGGTGCCAGACGAGCTGACCAACAAGATCGTCAAGGACCGTCTTGGTATGGATGATGTCGCCCAGGGCTGGATTCTGGACGGCTACCCCCGTTCGGCCTCCCAGGTCGAGGCGCTGGACCAGATGCTCCAGGAGCTGGACACTCCGCTGACGGCTGTGGTGGCCCTGGATGCTGACCATGACGTGCTCATGCAACGCATCGCCAAGCGGGCCAAGGAAGAGGGGCGGGCAGACGATACCCCCGAGGCGATTGCCAAGCGTCTGGATATCTATGCCAAGGAGACTGCCCCCCTGTTGAACACCTACAAGTCCCGCGGCCTTCTAGTCGCAGTGGATGGCCAGGGCGAGGTCGACCAGATCTCCAAGGAGATCATCACCAAGTTGGACGAGCGCTAATTTACAGCCTGTCAGATAAGATGCCTGCCACTGGCTCAATCAACCGATGCTAGGCAATGAGCAAGACTGTGAATGCCTTGTTCGCAACACACTGATAAGACTCGCTGGTAAGACTCGCAGGAGCATAGAAGCTGCATGACCCCAAGGGGCGTGACAGCTTCTTTTTGTGCAGGGCGGAAATCCCCGCGCGTCCGCCCATCCCTGGCGGACAGGATGATAGCCTAGGTGCATTCAGACCCTC
Organism: Bifidobacterium asteroides; assembly: GCF_003202695.1. Lineage (GTDB taxonomy): Bacteria > Actinomycetota > Actinomycetes > Actinomycetales > Bifidobacteriaceae > Bombiscardovia > Bombiscardovia asteroides_G. The sequence goes on along the minus strand of NZ_QGLL01000009.1, from coordinate 4,816 downwards.
TTTCGAGGGTATTGTATGTCGGTGATTGGCTGCAAAAGATAGAGCATTCAGTTCAGAAACAGAAGAGGTCCATTTGAAGGGGTCTACGGCATCCGTGGTCAGATCGGATAAACAGGAACCAGCGCGTTCGAAGCATACCATCCGAACCATTCTGCGCTCCTTGCGCGAATATCGGAAGGCCAGCTTTCTGGCTCCGGCCTTCGTCTTTCTTGAGAGCGTCCTTGAGATTGTAATCCCGACCATCATGGCATCCCTGATCGACCAGGGAGTCTCGGGGAGGTCCATGCCGGCCATTTTCAAGTTCGGGCTGATATTGCTGGCCTGCTCGGCCGTCTCCCTGTTCTCCGGGTTCATGTCCGGTCGGTATGCGGCTATCGCCTCTTCCGGACTGGCCAAGAATGTCCGCAGCGATCTGTTCGCCAAGGTGCAGTCCTTCAGCTTCACCAACATCGACCGTTTCTCCATCGGATCCATCATCACCAGGCTGACCACCGATGTGACCAACCTGCAGAACGCCTATCAGATGGTCATCAGGGTCGGGGTCAGGGCGCCGATCATGGTCATCGTGGCCTGGCTCTTTTCTTATAAGATCTCCAAGCCCATATCCCTGGTCTTCCTGATCGCCATTCCCATCCTGGGCTTCGGTCTGATTGGTCTGTCCCTGCTGGTTCACCCTATCTTCGAGCGCGTCTTCCACACCTACGACCATCTCAACAACGTGGTGGACGAGAACCTTCAGGGCATCAGAGTGGTCAAGTCCTACAACCGGGAGGACTACGAGGAGCACAAATTCAACGGTATTTCCATGGCCATCTACCGGGCCTTCTGCAAGGCCGAGCGGATCATGAGCCTGAACCCGGCGCTGTTGAACTTCTGCATCTACGCCTCTCTGCTGGTCATATCCTGGATGGGCGCCTCCCAGATTGTGGCATCAGGAAATAATGCCGCTCTGGGGCTGACCACAGGCGATCTGACCGCCCTGGTCACCTATGCCATCCAGATCATGATGGCGATGAACATGGTCTCCATGATCGTGGTCATGGTCGTTATATCCCAGGCCTCGGCGGAGCGCATTTGCCAGGTGCTGAACGAGGTCAGCACCGTGCATGATCCCGCCAAGCCGGTGATGAAGGTGGCCGACGGCTCCATCAGCTTCCAGGATGTGACCTTCCGCTACTCGAATGGGTCCGAACGTCCCGTTCTGAGCCATATCAATCTGGACGTTCCCTCGGGCTCCACCCTGGGCATCGTGGGCGGGACCGGCTCCTCCAAGTCCAGCCTGGTCCAGCTCATCCCTCGTCTCTACGACGTGACCGAGGGGTCCCTCCAGGTGGGCGGGGTGGATGTACGCCAGTACGACCTGACCGTCCTGCGCGACCAGGTGGCGATGGTGCTCCAAAAGAATGTCCTCTTCACCGGGACCATCGCCGAGAACCTGCGCTGGGGCAATCCCCAAGCCACGGACAAAGAGCTGGTGCGCGCCTGCACCCTGGCTCAGGCCGACGGTTTTGTCAGGGAGTTTCCCGATGGCTATCAGACCTACCTGGACGAGGGCGGCACCAACCTCTCTGGCGGCCAGCGACAGCGTCTATGCATAGCACGGGCCCTTCTGAAGAAACCCGACATTCTGATTCTGGATGACTCAACCAGCGCCGTGGATACCAAGACCGACCAGCTGATCCGCCGTGCTTTCAGCCAGGAAATCCCAGACACCACCAAGATCATCATCTCCCAGCGTCTGGCCTCTGTGGAGGATGCCGACCTGATAGTGGTCCTGGAGGAGGGCAGGATTCTCGACCAGGGCACGCACCAGGAGCTCCTGCGAACATGTCAGGAGTACCGATCCATCTACGAATCACAGACCAGGAACCAGGGCGAGGAGGACAAGGACCATGAGTGACGGATCATTCAAGGACCGCAAGCCCCGCCTGGACAAGGCCGCTCCGGGAACGACCCGTCGGATCCTGAGCTATTTGCTGGCCTACCGTTGGCAGCTGGCGGTGATCGTGGTCTGCATCATCATCAGCGCCGGAGCCCAGGCCGCATCGGCCTTCTTCCTTCAGCCGCTGATCGATCACTATATTCTGCCGCTGGTTGGGGCCGCTGACCCCGATTGGGGACCGTTGATGAGGACGCTGATCCTGATGGGCTGCCTCTATGCGGTGGGAACCTTCTGCTCCTGGTTCTGGAACTGGCTGATTGTCAAGGTGGAACAGGGCACCCTGAAGACCATCCGCGACCAGATGTTCGCCCACCAGCAGGAGCTGCCCATCGGCTTCTTCGACACCCATGAGCACGGCGACACCATGAGCCGCTACACCAATGACACGGATACCCTCCGTCAGGCCATCTCTCAGTCCTTCCCGCAGATGGTCTCCTCGGTACTGTCCGCCTTGGCCGCTTTGATCTCCATGCTCTGGCTTTCCATCCCCCTCACCGTTCTGACACTGGTTTTCGCGGCGGTCCTGATTGTGGTGGTCCGGGTTCTGGTCACCCGAAGCGGCCGGTACTTCGTTCACCAGCAGCGCTATCTGGGCCAGGTGAACGCTTTCGTGGAAGAGGCCGTCAACGGACAGAAGATCATCAAGGTCTTCAACCACGAGGATGCCACTGCCAAAGTCTTCGAGGAGAGGAACGAGGAGCTCTTCCAGGCCTCGGCCCAGGCCAACACCTACGGCAACGTCACTATGCCGGTCGTGGGCAATATGGGCTACCTGCTCTATGTCATCCTGGCCATCGTCGGCGGTCTGGCCGGCATCGCGGGCATGGGCAACGTAGGACTGACCGGGGCAGGGCCGCTGACCCTGGGAACCATCGTCTCCCTCCTGACCCTTTCCCGCTCCTTCATCAACCCGATCGGCCAGGTCTCCATGCAGTTCAACATGGTCATGATGGCCCTGGCCGGCGCCTCCCGGATCTTCGACCTGATGGACCAGCCTGTCGAGTCCGACCAGGGCACGGTCAGATTGGTCAGCGTCAAACTGGCCTCGGACGGCCGGACCATGACCCCCGTCGACCATGAAACAGGGCATTGGGCCTGGAAGCGCGAGGCCGATGACGATGGCAGGCGCTCGCTGGAGGCCGCCATGAAGCTTCCAGGCGATGCGCGCGATGTGGCTCTGAAGGCCAAGGATCAGGCCATCACATCCCCTGACGGGCGATACACCCTCCTCCAGGGGGATGTGCGATTCACTGACGTCAGCTTCGGGTATGATCCGAGCAAGCCTGTTCTGCACGACATCACCTGGTTCGCCAAGCCCGGGCAGAAGGTGGCGCTGGTCGGTGCCACTGGTGCCGGCAAGACCACGATCACCAACCTGATCAACCGCTTCTACGACATCCAGCAGGGGCAGATCCTCTATGACGGTATCGATGTGAAAAACATCCGCAAGCCTGACCTCCGCCGCTCCTTGGGCATCGTCCTTCAGGATGTCAACCTCTTCACCGGCACCGTCCTGGACAACATCCGCTATGGGCGCCTGGATGCCACGGACGAGGAGTGCATCGAAGCGGCCAGGATGACCAACGCAGACAGCTTCATCCGCATGCTTCCCCAGGGCTACCAGACGGTTCTTGAGGGGGATGGAAGCGGACTGTCCCAGGGTCAGCGCCAGCTGATTTCCATTGCCAGGGCGGCTGTGGCGGATCCCCCGGCCATGATCCTGGACGAAGCCACTTCCTCGATCGACACCAGGACCGAGGAAGTGGTCCAGCAAGGCATGGATGCACTGATGCGCGGCCGAACGGTCTTCGTCATCGCCCACCGACTCTCCACGGTCCGCAACTCCGATGTGATCATGGTTCTGGATCATGGGCGGATCATCGAGCGCGGCAACCATGATGAGCTGATAGCCAGGCATGGTGAGTACTACCAGCTCTACACCGGAGCCCTGGAACTGGAATAGGCTCACCAGGAATGCCTGACGGTGGAAGAAGACGCAGGAAGGCATGATCCAGCATTAAGCGAAAGCCAGTGTAGGGGTCGGTCCTTCGATGGGCCGACCCTTTCGTGGTAGGTATTCGGCCATTTTCTCCAGTCATCCCGAGTCCAACAAGTGCTGGTCAGACGTACTGACCTAGGAGCAATTTTTAGTATTTTTAAATAATTCATACAGTTCTGAGGGCCGATTCCGCCTATGAACCGAGAGCGAATATATACAGTTTTACTGAGCCGACAAGTGGCTGATGACTATGGGCGCACAGTAAAGGTTACACAGAGCTTACGATTCCATCTCATGGGATTGAAAAACCGGACAAGAATCCGATCTCCACGGACTTCTGTTCAGTGGAGATATTCAAGGACCAGAGCGGCACCATGGGGTAGTTCATTCAGGCCGATCACCTGTTTTCGCCGATTTTCCTACTGACTCGTACGCTGACCGGCAGTGGTGGCCCATGGCTGTCCAGCGGGCCATCGTCCTGTCCGAGCGCTACCAGTCCATCATCACCAAGACGGACAGCTACGCCTACCTGCGACCCATGACGCAGCTGCTGGAATGCCGTTGCGGGAAGGGTCGGCTCCTGCTCGTCTTCTTGGATCTGCAGAATCTGAACGAATATCCGGAGGCACGGGCCCTTCAGGCCAGCACCCACCGGTATCTGGGCTCCAAGGATTTCAACACGTGCCAGAGAATCGATCCCGAGGTAATAAAAGAATCGGCCGGATCCCTGGTTGGGGGATTCGGCCGGTTCTCATGTATTTGCGGGAACAGCGTTGTTGCTGGTGTTCATGGCCTGGTTGGCTGGTCTTTTCAGTGACTGGCCAGCCAGGCCGTTCTTCCTGTCAGTGCTTGTTGGCTCCCCTGCGCCGGATCGC
>NZ_QGLL01000008.1 GCF_003202695.1 Bifidobacterium asteroides | reverse complement strand
CAGATCGCCGTCCTCGACATCAGTGGCAGTGACCGGGTCCAAAAGCCACTGGGTGAGGTTCATGGTTTCCCCCTGCTTGAGGGCGCGGTCGGGGCCTGCGTTCAGCTGGGGTATGAACCCGAGGTTGCCGAGATTCTGGTAATATCCCTCGAGGTATTTCACCTGCTTCTGGATTTGAGACGACTTGTAGACCATGGTCAGCTTCCCTGCAGCCGTCGCATCGCGTACCTGGACTTTGATGCCCATGACGAACCAGCTCATCTGGAATCCGTCAGGGATGATCACCTCGAGGGTCTGGGGATCGATCTGGCGCGTGGTCCAGCCATGGTCGGCAAGTGGCACATAGTGTGTGAAGGTATTAGGCCACCCGCCCGTGTCTGACAGCATGACGTCATCGGGGGAGATGGATGAGGAGTCTCCCGACGTGCTCAGCGTAATGGTGCGGGACTTCTCCTGATCGGGCTTCGACAGGTAGCCCGGATCGACCACGATGTTGAAATCCATAGTCGTTCTGTCGGGTAGGTAGCATTGCTTGCCCTGAATGGGGCCGATGTAATTGTCTCCCAAGCCTTTGATGCTATAGCTGCCCCATGAAGGGATCATGCGGTTATCGCCATAGCCTCCGCCAGGGTCAGGACTGGGCTTGTCCAAATCGTATTGGTTGGCGCCCTTCAGCTCTATATTTTCACCGTTGAAGGTGGCGCTGACCTTGTTGTTCTTGCTGGGGTTGCCGCTGGGGTGGAAATTGATGATGAATGTGATGTCAGCCTGGGAAATATCCATGGCGAAGGTGAGGGTGGCGGTGCCTTTCTGGGCATCGTAGGACCACTTGCCGTATCTCTCGTCGCCGTTGGGCTGTATGTTTTTCCAATCCAGGGAATCAGGGTTTGAGAACGTCAGAGTGAGCGTGGATCCGCTCTTGATTGAAGCGCTCCGGTCGATCTTGACATTGAAGGCCAGGACCTGACCCCACATGTTGCTGCCCTGATCAAACAGTGAAGTCACCGTGATCCCCTGCATCGATGCAGGTTCAGACCGTGTGGACCGAGCGTTTGACGGCTCTGCATTCAGCCCGTATGCCCCGTTCGCTCCCGCAGCAGTCTCAGGCTTTCCTCCCTGGCTAAGCGCATAGCCAGTGGTAGGCATGGCTAAAATCACCGCTACCGCAAGTCCCAGCGCGGCTTTCATTGGTTTTCGCAATTGCTTCCTCTCAATTTCTACGTCTAGGTGTAGTTACCCCCGCTGAATTCCATGCTAACAAAGGTGGACAAAAGGTGTGTCGGCAGAAGACAGGCATGAGTGGAAGGCGAAAATCATCTCATCGCTTCCCTCCTTGGCGACACCGTCAAGGTCTTTGAAAATAAGGGAGGGAGAACGTAAATCAGGGTGAATGCCGAACGGCAGATTTTAGATCACCAAAAGCTCTACCCGTCATATACGCAAGTGCCAGGAATCACCTGGGTGATCAACTATGGGGAAGCGCCGATCCAAGCCCATCAGGCGCTGGGCCACGACTGCACACGGGTGCCGGGCAGCATCGATGTTCGATTGCTGCAAAAGAGGGAGCGCTCCATCATCGGTCCGATACGACGCTGAGCCGGTGATGGAGCGCTCCCTCAATATGGTTGGATATATAGCGACAATATCCTGCGGCGGATTACCGCGAGGGTGGTTCCTTTACAGGATGCCTTGGGCCACCATGGCATCGGCCACCTTGGTGAAGCCGGCTACGTTGGCGCCCAGCATCAGGTCGCCCTCATGCCCGTATTCCTTGGAGGCCTGGTAGGACTTCTGGAAGATTCCAGTCATGATGTCCTTGAGCCGCTGGTCCACCTCGTCAAAGGTCCACTGCAGGCGAAGGGAGTTCTGGCTCATCTCCAGTCCGGAGACGGCTACGCCGCCGGCATTGGCGGCCTTGGCGGGCCCATAGAGCACCTTGTTGTCCTGGTAGACCTGAATGGCCTCGGGGGTGGAAGGCATGTTGGCGCCCTCGCAGACTACGGTGCATCCGTTGGCGACCAGGGTCCTGGCGGACTCCTCATCGATTTCGTTCTGTGTGGCGCAGGGCAGGGCGATATCGCAAGGCACGGTCCAGACGCCCTTGCAGCCCTCGTGGTATTGTGCGGAATCCACGCGGTCTGCATACTCGCGAATTCGGCCACGGTGCCCCAGTTTGATGTCCTTGACGACATCGAGGTCAATCCCGTTGGGATCATAGACGTATCCGTCGGAGTCGGATGCCGTCACCACCTTGGCGCCCAGCTGTTGGGCCTTTTCGGTGGCGAAGATGGCCACGTTGCCCGAACCGGAGATGACGACGGTCTTGCCCTGGAAAGAGTCCTTGCGCAGCGTCTGCAGGGCCTCCTGAGTGTAGTAGCACAGGCCGTATCCTGTGGCCTCGGTCCGGGCCAGGGAACCGCCGAAGGTCAGATCCTTGCCGGTCAGAACGCCCGAGTACTCGTCCCGCAGTCTCTTGTACTGACCGAACAGGTAGCCGATCTCGCGTGATCCCACATTGATATCGCCGGCGGGCACATCGGTGAACTGTCCGATGTGGCGCTGCAGTTCAGTCATGAAGGCTTGGCAGAAGCGCATGACCTCGGCATCCGAGCGGCCCTTGGGGTCGAAGTCGGACCCGCCCTTGCCTCCTCCCATGGGCAGTCCAGTCAGCGAATTCTTCAGAATCTGCTCGAAGCCCAGGAACTTGATAACCGACTCGGTCACGGTCGGGTGGAAACGCAGGCCTCCCTTGTAGGGGCCGATGGCCGAGTTGAACTGAATCCGGTAGCCGCGGTTGACCTGCACGTGGCCCTGATCGTCGGTCCAGGCCACGCGGAACTTGACTGTACGCTCGGGCTCGACCAGACGCTCCAGCACGCCGTTGGCCTCATACTCGGGATGCCGCTCCACCACGGGCTCCAGGCTGGAGAAAACCTCTCGAACAGCCTGCAGGAATTCCGGCTGGTCGCCGTCGCGCTTCTCAACTTGCTGATATGCGCGCTTGATGTATTCGTTGGTGAGCATCTGAGCTCCTTTGATTAGGGATGGCCGGTCCGTCCGGTCCAAATGCGATTGGGTCCGCCCTCAAGTGCCTGCGGGGCTGGCGGAATCTCATCTTATGGTAAATGTTTCAAAGTCGTGTCACAAGAATTTTGGCTTTTAATGTCTACCATGTGGTCATTCAAGGCCCGAAGAATGAGAGAGCAAGGATGAATAGCATGCCTATTTGACCAAAGTTGAGTCGCTATGGCTCAACTTTTATTCCTTGGGTGAACATTGGGCATGGAACCCGGAGCCTGCGGTTTGGACAAAGTGAAGGGCAGGAAGCCCGGGAGGACAGGTCAGGATGTCCGCCTGGGGTTCCGGTCCACGAAAACTATTGACTTAGAGAATCAGGAGATGCGTTATGGCTATGTTTCCCGCATTGATGAACAATTCGATCTTCAGCGACTTCTTTGATGATCCCTTCTTCAACAACTGGCGTGATGGGCGTCGGCAGGTCCAGGGATCCAAGAACGCGCTGAACAGCCCGCTGATGAACACGGATGTGCGTGAGAAGGACGGGCAGTATCAGCTCTCCATTGATATGCCCGGCTTCGATAAGAACGACATCGGTCTCCGTCTGGAGGATGGCTACCTGATTGTTTCCGCCCAAAAGAACAGTGATCAGGGCGACAAGGACGACCAGGGCCGGTGGATTCGGCGTGAGCGCTACACCGGGTCCTGCTCCCGCAGCTTCTACGTTGGCGACAAGGTCCGCCAGGAGGACATTCATGCCCACTATGCCAACGGCACCCTGGAGGTGACCCTGCCCAAGGCCAGCATCGAACCGGCCGACAATACACAGACCATCGCCATTGAGGACTGACGGATTATTATCCTCTTTCAGACCGCCTGCACGACTGCTATACTGATAAAGCGACAGTCGTTCAGACGGCCCTTTTGTCGTATCAACACGCTATTGCCCAATTTGGGTCCATCAATGCTATACTGATCATTTGGCGTGTCTTTCGGCGCGCTGTGTAACCGGCCGAGGATCGGATAGAAGGTTTATGGCAAAAGATGGTGTGATCGAGGTGGAAGGGCGTGTAGTCGAGGCTCTCCCTAATGCGATGTTCCGCGTCGAGCTCGAGAACAAGCACCTGGTGCTGGCCACCATTTCCGGCAAGATGCGCAAGAACTACATCCGCATTCTGCCTCAGGATCGGGTGGTGCTCGAAATGAGTCCCTATGATCTGAACCGCGGACGGATTACGTACCGGTATAAGTAACAAGGTACACAAGCAAAGGAAAACCATGAAGGTCAGCCCTAGTGTGAAGAGAATCTGCGAGAACTGCCGCGTGATTCGTCGTCACGGCCGCGTCATGGTGATCTGCAAAAACCCACGCCACAAGCAGCGCCAGGGCTGAGCGGATTCCCAGCGGCAACGAACACCAAAGGCGCTGAGTCACAGCCGACAGGCTGAACCCCGGGTGCGCAGGCCCGGGCCGGGAGACCGGAAGACTCGGTGCACGACCTGCGTAGAGCAAAAAGGAATCGCAATGGCACGTCTTGCCGGAGTCGACATCCCCAACGAGAAGCGCATAGAGATAGCCCTCACCTACATCTTCGGTGTGGGGCGTACTCGCGCCAAGGAAACACTTGCCGCGACCGGAGTGAATCCGGACACCCGCGTCAAGGATCTCACGGACGAGCAGCTCATTACGCTGCGTGATTACCTCGAGGGAAACTACAAGATCGAGGGTGATCTGCGTCGTGAGATCGACGCTGATATTCGCCGTAAGATCCAAATCAATTGCTACCAGGGCCAGCGCCACCGCCGGGGCCTGCCCGTGCGCGGCCAGCGGACCAAGACCAACGCCCGCACCCGCAAGGGACCCAAGCGTACCGTCGCCGGAAAGAAGAAGGCGACCAAGTAAGGCCGAATGCGAAGCGGGGATGAGGGTCTCCGATGGTTCGCACTAGCAATCAGTTATTCGTGACAAGGAAACGAGGATCAATGGCAGCAGCAAAGCAGGCCGCGCGCAAGCCTCGTCGTCGGGACCGCAAGTCGGTTCCGGTCGGGCAGGCGCATATCAAGTCAACATTCAACAACACCATCATCTCCATCACCGATCCCTCCGGTGCTGTAGTGGCATGGGCTTCGGGCGGCGACGTAGGCTTCAAGGGCTCCCGCAAGTCCACTCCTTACGCAGCGGGCATGGCTGCTGAATCCGCAGCCCGCAAGGCCATGGAGCATGGGGTCAAGAAGGTGGATGTCTTCGTCAAAGGCCCGGGTTCGGGCCGTGAGACCGCTATCCGTTCCCTGCAGTCCGCAGGCCTGGAGGTCGGTTCCATCTCCGATGTGACCCCACAGGCACACAATGGCGTTCGTCCTCCCAAGCGCCGTCGCGTCTGAGCACTAGAAAACCCATGAATCCACCCGCGAAGACCGGTGAGTGCACCACCGGTCGGAGCTGAAAGGATAGCAACAGTGCTTATTGCACAGCGTCCGACTCTTACTGAAGAAGTCGTCAATGCCCAGCGCTCCCGTTTCACCATCGAGCCCTTGGAACCCGGATTCGGGTACACCCTGGGCAACTCCCTGCGTCGTACCCTGCTGAGCTCCATACCAGGTGCGGCTGTAACCTCGGTCCGCATCTCGGGAGCTCTGCACGAGTTCACCACGCTACCTGGTGTGGAGGAGGACGTCACTGAGATCCTGCTCAACATCAAAGGCATCGTGCTGACCAGCGAATACGACGAGCCAGTGGTCATGTATTTGCGCAAGAGCGGCAAGGGCGAGGCCACCGCCGGAGATATCACTCCGCCGGCTGGCGTCACCGTGGCCAATCCTGATCTGCATATCGCGACCCTGGCTGAGGACGGCGAGCTGGAGATCGAGTTTACAGTGGAGCGTGGTCGTGGATACGTCCAGGCCCAGCTCAACAAGCAGGATAACGATGAGATCGGGCGTATCCCGGTTGATTCCATCTACTCTCCGGTGCTCAAGGTCAGCTACAAGGTCGAGGCCACACGTGTCGAACAGCGTACGGATTTCGACAAGCTGATCCTGGACGTGGAGACCAAGCCGGCTATTTCACCGCGTGACGCGGTGGCGTCAGCTGGGTCGACCCTGGTTGAGCTCTTCGGCCTCTGCCGCGAGCTCAACACCCAGGCTGAGGGCGTGGAGGTCGGACCAGAGCCTGTGGCGGAAGAGACCGATCCGCAGATGTCCGTGCCGATTGAGGATCTGAACCTGACGCAGCGTTCCTATAACTGCCTCAAGCGCGAAGGAATCCATACTATCGGTGAGCTGGTCTCGCATACTGAGCAGGATCTGCTGGATATCCGCAACTTCGGCATGAAGTCCATCGACGAGGTCAAGGAGAAGCTCGAGGGCATGGGGCTGTCGCTGAAGGCCTCACCGCTGGGCTTCGACACCAATAATCTCGAGGGAGGCACCTTCTTCTCGCCCGACGACGAGTGAAGGATCGCAGCCTTCGTATGAGCGGGCGAAGGGGAAGGGTTCCCTCGCTTGCTGACAGCAATTCCGGGAAGTCGGATGTTCGGGCGTATGCCCACCTGTCCTCCCGGGCCGTAAGGAGATAATCCAATGCCAAAACCTAGCAAGGGCCCACGTCTGGCCTCCAGCCCGGCGCACGAGCGGTTGATGCTGGCCAACATGGCCACCAGCCTCTTCGCCAATGGCCGTATTACGACCACTCTGCCCAAGGCCAAGCGTCTGCGTCCGCTGGCTGAGCGGTTGATCACCTTCGCCAAGCGAGGGGATCAGCCCGCCCGTCGCCGTGTCATGCGCGTCATCCGCGACAAGTCTGTGGTCCACATCTTGTTCACGCAGATTGCCGAGCAGATGCAGCAGCGTGAAGGCGGCTACACCCGCATCACCAAGATCGCACCCCGTCGCGGAGACAACTCACCGCAGGCTGTGATCGAGCTTGTCACCGAGCCTCTGTCGGCCAAGAAGGCCGTCGTCAAGGAGGCTGAGTCTGCAGCAAAGGTGGCCGCTAAGGAGGAGAGCGCCGAAGTGGCTGCAGCCACTGATGCCGCTGTCGCAGAAGGCGCTGCCGAGGATGCTGTCGGCCAGGCCGTCGAGGCCAATGAGGCCGATCAGGACGTGGCCCAGGCCGACAAGGCTGCAGAGGATCTGGAGCAGGCCGCTGACAAGGCGGATAAGGCCGAAGCCCAGGCTGAGGAAGATGCCGACGTGGCTGAGGATGCCGAGAAGGCCGCTGAGTAATCGATCATTGCATCAAGTGACGGGGTCGGGGAGCATGGCTCTCCGGCCCCGTCACTCATTTGCATCAGGGAGGCCTTGATGGAGGAAGAGGAGGGGAGGATGTCCCTTACCAGGCTGCGCATGGACCTGGCCTATGATGGTGGAGGCTTCCATGGCTGGGCCCGGCAGCCTGGTCTGCGCACGGTCCAGGGCTGCATCGAAGATGCGCTGACCCTGATCGCAGGAGGTCACGGACAGGCTGGCTGTGCCCACGGTGATAGGAGTCCTTGGCGACCCAGGCTGGCCGTGGCCGGCAGAACCGATACCGGGGTTCATGCGTCCCATCAGGTGACTCACTTGGATATTCCCGAGACTGTGCTCGAATCATGCAAGGGGCACATGGGTGTGGATGGCGTACAGGCCCTGGAGCGTCGCCTACGACACCTGTTGCCTTCCGACATCGTTCTGCAAAGACTCAGCACGGCGCCTGAAGGCTTTGACGCACGTTTTTCAGCACTGGAACGGACATACGTCTATCGGGTCAGCCAGGGCGGTCAGCCAGGTGATCCGCGCATGCGAGGCTATGTGCTGAATCTGGAGGGGAGCTTGAATCTGCAGGCCATGAACGAGGCAGCGGCGCAGTGCGTCGGCTTGCATGACTTCGGGTCCTTTGCTACGCCAAACACTGGCGGCACCACCATACGAAAGGTCCTGGCCGCGCACTGGGACCTGGTTCCGACCGTGAGTTTACCGGGAGTGCAGCCTGGGCAGAATTCAGTCGGATACATTCCGGTCTTCATGGAGTCCGGGCTGACGGTCTTTCGTATTGTGGCTGACGCATTCGCCCATAGCATGGTTCGTTCCCTGGTGGCGGCCTGCATCCAGGTAGGCTTGGGCCGTCGGTCCGTGCAATGGTTTGCCGACAAGGTGGCCCATCCTTTGCGCGAAGGATCAACAGGCCCCATAGCCGCCCATGGGCTGACCCTGGAACATGTGGCCTATCCGCCTGATGAACAGCTTGCAGAACGTGCGCAGGCCATCCGTGCCCGCCGCACCCTGTAAGGTCCCTGGTTATTTGGAGCAGCTGCGGTTGCGCCACGCCGCTTGCCAGGTAGGGACTCTGTGGCATAATAGAAAAGTTGTTGTTCGGCAGTGTCGGGCAACGACCATGGTTGAGTGTCCGAGCGGTCTAAGGAGCACGCCTCGAAAGCGTGTGAGGGCAAATCCCTCCGCGAGTTCGAATCTCGCCTCAACCGCCCTAAGGGTCCCGGCCTGACGGTCGGGACCCTTGTATTTGATTCTGTTGCGGCATTGCAAAGTAGCAGCGCTTCACCCCTTGAGTTGGGTTTCGTGACCGCTTTTTATATGTAGTATTCCCTTATGCCCTCTTTGGCTGTACGGGTTTGACACGGCACTGTGTCTTAATGCTGAGCAAACGCAAATGCCGTGCAATGCAGGAGGCGATGCAGTGGCAAACACTAGGTCGCCTCCTACATTGCACGGGTTCATACCCCCCGCGTTCCAAGGAAATAATCCCGTGGAACACGTTCTATGGTAGCACTGTCCGTGCTTATATCGCCACTCGCAACGTCCTCTTATGGTTGAAGATTTCGATGAATTCGAAATGTTTGATCACTGATAATGTCTGATCGTTGCTGCTGACCTTTGCTAACGCTGTGGGCATCCACTGGCAGGGAACGCTCGCGCATAAGAAAGAGATAACGTCGTGAGAAACGATTCAGGTGAGCTGTCAGTGCTTGGAGGTGTGCAGCAGAGCTGATGAAGCGGTTGGATAGCCAAGGTTCATGGCCATGGATATGTGGGCTACGATCATGTCGACCAGGGCAGATGCGGCTTCCTGGCGGCTTTTTGCGTTCTGGCTGGCGTCGGTGCGTATCGTGCCTGAGGAACCGTTCAGTTTTCTCCCCACATCCAGAAGAGTCCGGGCCGTGTCCATCTCGATAAGAGCGGGAGTAGGGATTTGTATTCCGTTGGCGGGGTCGACTCGATCATCGGGGTGCGCCAGAAGATCAGTGGTGGGATAGACTCCCTGTCGGGGATCGTGTTTGGAGCGGCCGACCAGAATCTGCGCGGCCGTTGTGTGCGCATCGGCTAGGGTCAGCATCCATGTGGCATCAGTTTTGCGGGCTGCGAGGACCGATAAGTAGAACCCGGAACGGTCTTCGCCCGTGACTGCCTGATCGTGCAGTTCGGTGGGCAGCATCCTGGACAGCGGATCTAACCGCTGCGCAGCCTGGACCAGTCTGAGCGTAGCTGCTCGACGATTGGTCTGCCCGCCCTGGGAGGCCGATAAAGCCTGGGCTGCGTGTACTGTAGCTTCATCCAGCTGGGAAGGGCACTCGCGAGCCGCTTGGATCCAGGCCTGGGCCCGGCTGTCTGCCTGATCCTTCTGCTGGAGCTGATCCGACCGCCGGGCTCGGGTCCATGCCTGCTCGCAGGCGGTGGAACGGAGATTGTCGGGGTCGTGCCGACTGACGTGCACCGCTGAAGGCGCGCATCCGGACATGGAGACGGCCAGTAGAAGTGCCCCGATGCCGGCGACCATACGTCGTGCCAGGATCGTCAGTCGACGACGCGCCCGCATTTGGTATTCAGGAACCGGCTGTGTCTGCATGAAAGGTTAGAATAGTAGGCATTGCAGACCAAAAGAAGCGCGGTCTGAATAACTTCATAGGAGGTCTTGACATGGAACTGGACCTGGCTGAAATTCATCAGCTGGCACACGAACAAGGGATTGATGCCGAGACCTTGGATCAAGCACTGAGCGAGGCTCTTCTTCTGGCCTATCAGAAGTCACCTCATGCAGCCAGACACGCACGGGTGGAGCTGGACGAGCGAGCAGGCACTTTTACCATCTGGGCACAGGACGAGATCGCACGTGATCCCACTCCTGAAGAGCCCAATCCGGGATACGATCTGGGCGAGGAATACGACGACACACCGAAGGACTTCGGACGGCTGGCGGCTTCCACTGCCCGCCAGGTCATTCGACAGCTCTTCCGTCAGGCCGACGATGAGCGCGTCTTTGGAGCTTTCTCCGGTCAGAAGGGCCATCTGATCACCGGAGTAGTCCAGCAGGATGCCAGCGATCCAGGCAATGTGCATGTGGCCGTAGATAATGTCGAGGCCATCCTGCCGCGCCGCGAGCAGGTTCCTGGAGAGCATTACCGGCACGGTCAGCGTATCCGCGTCTACGTGGTCAATGTCTCCCGAGGGCTCAAGGGGCCGGAAATCATCGTATCGCGTTCTCATCCGGAGCTGGTTCGCCGCCTCTTCGAGCGGGAGGTGCCCGAGCTGGTCTCGGGCGCAGTGTCCATCATGGCCATCGCCCGTGAGGCCGGGGCCAGAACCAAGATTGCGGTCCGAGCCAACAGCAAGGGGGTCAATCCCAAGGGTGCGCTGATCGGTCCGGGTGGCGCGCGCGTTCGTGCAGTCATGGAAAATCTGGGACCTGAGAAGATCGACATTGTGGACTGGTCCAAGGATCCTGCCGAATTCGTGGCTGCAGCCCTGTCACCGGCCGTGGTCCGGCAGGTGCAGATCGTCAGCGAGTCCAACCGCACGGCCATCGCCTTCATCAAGGACGCTCAGCTCTCCTTGGCAATAGGCAAAGAGGGCCAGAACGCCCGTCTGGCCGCCAAGCTGACGGGCTGGAAGATCGGCATTGAGTCCGAGGAGGCGCATCAACAGAAATTGCGTGAACTGCAGGCGCAATCTGCTTCGGCTGCTGGTGAAGACGACTGAGAGCAAACATCCGACGACGCGAGTATGCTGAATCCGGTATCCCGAGTCCGGTGGTCTATGCCGTCGGCCCCGGCACAGAGACGAGGTAACACGATCATGGTCGCACGATGAGACAGGATATGTTCGCCGTCATGAAAGAGTGATCGCGCCGGTCATATGCGCGGTCCGGTAAGGAGAAAGTAAGTGCCCAAAGCACGCGTGTATGAGCTGGCCAAGGAATTTGGCGTAGACAGCAAGACTGTTCTGGCGAAATTGAAGGACATGGGCGAGTTCGTCAAGTCCGCATCTTCCACTGTCGAAGCCCCAGTGGTTCGTCGACTTAAGAGCGCTTTCCCCCAGACTGGACAGGGTGACGCTGGTCAGGCCGCTGCACGAAATGCACGCCCTGGCAGCCCTAGTCATGGAAGCGGCCAGGGTCAGCATGACCGCCCGCAGTCCGGTAGCAGACAGAAATCCATGCCTGGGCCCAAGCCCGGGCAGAGCCCTCGGCCCTCAGCCGGCGGCAACGTGTCACGGGGGCAGCAGCATCCCGCAAATCACTTCCCCAAGCCCGGTGCCTCCCAGGGTAACCGCAATGAACATGCACAGCGCAGCCAGTCCCGTGGGCCCAAGCCTTCAGTCATGGGCAGGCCCGGCCCCCAGGCATCGCGCAACAACGGTCGTCCCGGAGGCTCCGGCGCTTCGGCGGCACGTCATGGAGCACGGTCGGGAGCTTCAACGCCTCGTCCAGGCAACAATCCTTTCAACCGCAAGCAGGGGATGAAGGCTCCCATGCCTTCAGACATCCCCAGGCCGCACCCCATGGCCAGGCCTACTGTCAACGATTCACGCAGAGGCCGTGGCGGATTCCGCAACGGCAGAGGCGGTCGCTCCGGGCAGCCCGCTCGTCCAGGACAGTGGGGCCATAGCCGCCCCGGTCAGCAGTCGCATCAGGGCGGCAGCAGCCGTTTCGGTGGTACCTCGGCACCCTCAGGCGGTTTCCGCAGCGGTTCGGGCCGTGGCGGTCGTGGTCGTGGCGGTGCTGCTGGAGCTTTCGGCCGCCAGGGGGGCAAGTCCTCCAAGGCTCGCAAGAACCGGATGGCTAAGAGGCATGAATTCCAGGAGATGAAAGCACCCGTCATCGGCGGCGTGCGCATCCCCGCAGGCAACGGCCGTACCGTTCAGCTTCGTCAGGGCGCGACCCTGGCCGATCTGGCTGACAAGATCAACGTCAACCCTGCTGCCCTGGTCACAGTGCTCTTCCACCTGGGTGAGATGGCCACGGCTACTCAGTCCCTGGATGAGGCCACTTTCCAGATCCTGGGCGACGAGATCGGGTGGAAGATCCGCATCGTCTCCGCCGAGGAGGAAGACAAGGAGCTTCTACAGCAGTTCGACATCAATCTGGACGAAGAACGCAATGGCCAGGATGACGAGAACCTGCAGCCCAGGCCTCCGGTGGTCACGGTCATGGGACACGTCGATCACGGCAAGACCCGCTTGCTGGACACCATCCGCAAGACCAACACGACCACCCAGGAGGCCGGCGGCATCACCCAGCGCATCGGTGCCTACCAGGCCACGGTCACCCTTGACGGGGAAGATCGAAAGATCACATTCCTGGACACCCCTGGCCACGAGGCCTTTACGGCCATGCGCGCCCGCGGCGCCGAGCTGACCGATGTGGCCATCCTGGTAGTGGCCGCGGATGACGGCGTCATGCCGCAGACCGTCGAGGCCATCAACCACGCGCAGGCCGCTCATGTGCCCATCGTGGTGGCTGTCAACAAGATTGATGTGGAAGGAGCCAATCCCGAGAAGGTGCGCGGTCAGCTGACCGAATTCGGCCTGGTCTCAGAAGAGTATGGCGGCGATACCATGTTCGTCGATATCTCTGCCAAGCTGGGCACCAACGTGGACAAGCTCCTGGAGGCGGTCCTGCTGACTGCCGATGCTGATCTTGACCTCCGGGCCAACCCCGACATGGACGCTCGCGGCGCCACGGTTGAGGCCCGTCTGGACAAGGGACGCGGAGCTGTGGCCACTGTGCTGGTCCAGCAGGGAACCCTGCATGTGGGCGATGCCATCGTGGCTGGATCGGCTTATGGCCGTGTGCGCGCCATGCTTGACGAGAACGGTCAGCAGATGGATGCCGCCGGTCCTTCCACGCCTGTCCAGGTGCTGGGGCTTACCTCGGTACCCACCGCTGGCGACCTCTTCCTGGTCGCGCCCGACGATCGCACCGCTCGACAGATTGCCGAGAAGCGCGAGGCTTCGGCCCGTGCCGCTCAGCTGGCCAAGCGCCGCAAGGTGGTCTCTCTGGAGAGCCTGAAGGAGCAGTTCGCCAAGTCCGAGGTGGACATGCTCAACATCGTCATCAAGGGCGACTCTTCAGGTTCAGTCGAGGCGCTGGAGGACTCCTTGATGAAGATCGAAGTCTCCGACGAAGTCGGAATTCAGGTCATCCACCGAGGTGTGGGCGCCATCACCCAGAACGACGTCAATCTGGCCACGGTCGACAAGGCCGTCATCATCGGTTTCAACGTCCGGCCCAACAGACAGGTCCAGGATCTGGCCGACCGCGAGGGTGTAGAGATCAAGTACTACTCGGTCATCTACAACGCCATCGAGGATATTGAGGCCGCGCTCAAGGGAATGCTCAAGCCGGAGTACGAGGAGGTCACAACCTCCCACTCCGAGATCCGCGAGATCTTCCGCTCCTCCAAGTTCGGCAACATCGCGGGCGTCATGGTCCAGGACGGCACCGTCAAGCGGGGCACCAAGGCTCGCATCGCCCGCAACGGGGTGGTCACTGTCAACGACCTGGAGATCTCCTCCCTGCGCCGGTTCAAGGACGATGTCAACGAGGTGTCCGAAGGCTACGAGGCTGGCATCAATCTCGGCTCCTTCAACGACATCGAGGTGGGCGACATCATCGAGACCTACGAGATGCAGGAAGTGGAACGCAAGTAAAGCCAGCAGGCCACCTGAGTGCCCGTCAGAGGGCCTGTGGCGATCCGCCCCGGTCCGGGTACTCCCTGACCGGGGCGGATGTTCATGAAGGCGAAGATTGGTCATGGGCGATTCGAGAAAGGAATCATGATGGCAGGAAATCCCCGCGCCGTACGCATAGCGGCCCTGATACAGCGGGTCGTGGCCTCTGCGCTGGAGTCCCAGATGCATGACAAGCGCTTGGCAGGGGTCACCGTCACTGAGGTTCGGGTCACCAACGACCTGCAGATAGCCAAGATCTACTGGACCCAGCTGGGCCGGTCCGGACACGAGGCCGGGGAACGCAAGCGGGCCCAGCAGGCCCTGCGACAGGCATCCGGGCGGCTGCGCAGCCTGGTCGGCGCTCGGGCCGGTCTGCGGCTGACGCCTACCTTGCGCTTCATCTACGATGAGGTGCCTGCCGAGGCGACCGAGATCGAGGATGTACTGACCGCAGCCCGACACCGGGACGAGGCTATGGCCAAGGCCCGGGTCAATGCCAGCTATGCGGGCGACCCCGATCCGTACAGGCATGACGACGAGGAGGAGCCCGAGGAGCCGGACTCCGTTCCTGATGAATCTGCAGCAGAGGATGCGGATGAAGCCGAGCGCTGAGGGCATCAGTGAATCAGCGGCTTCTAAGCCGTCGGACATGATCGATTCTGGTCATGGTGAACCGACTTCGGGCATCATCCTTGTTGACAAGCCGAGCGGTGTGACCAGTCATGACGTGGTGGCAGCTGTTCGGTCAAGTCTCGGCATGCGACGCGTGGGCCACGCCGGGACTCTGGATCCCATGGCCACCGGCCTGCTGGTGATCGGTTTCGGCCAGGCTACACGGCTGCTGACGGTCATCGTCGGTCATGACAAAACATACCGCGCCACCATGCGTCTGGGGCTGGGCACCACCACGGACGACGCGGACGGGGATCTGCTGCCGGTGCGTCCCGGAGCTGCGCCGAGGGCGGACGAGCTGACGGCTCATGGTCTGCAGGGTTTGATCGATCGCTGCTTCACCGGCTGGATCGACCAGGTGCCTGATGCTTTCTCTGCCATCAAGGTCAAGGGCAGGCGAGCCTATGACCTGGCTCGCGCAGGCCAGGAGGTCAGGCTGGAGCCCCGTCGAATACGGATCGCATCTTTCCATCTGCTCGATTTTCGCCGCGTGGTTTTGTCTGACGAGGATATCAGGGTGGTCGATGCAGATGTGGAGGTGACCTGCTCTAGTGGCACCTATATCCGGGCACTGGCCCGCGATCTGGGTGAGCAGCTGGATCTGGGCGGCCACTTGACTGCCTTAAGACGGATTCGCGTGGGCCCGTTCGATTTGGAGAATCCTGACTTGGCGTCTAAAGCTTTGAGCGGCCAGGTGGTTCCTAATACCTACCAGAACCGTCATGGTCAGACGGTAGTTCGCAGTCGTATGGCCCTGGACTGCGACAGACAGGGGATGTTGGACGCCTCTCTCGACCTGGCGCAGGCAGCACGCATGACCATGCCCGTCATGAGCCTGGATGCTGACCAGGCCGCCAGAGTGGCCAACGGCGGATTCTTGGATCTGCCCGTCGTCAGGCCCACAGCCGCTTTGGCTGGGCCTGCAGGCAAGCAGCGTCTGGCTGCTATCCTAGTGCCCGGTCCACGAGGCGGGGCCAAGCCGGATGTGGTCTTCCACCCCGAGGACTGAGTGCGCAGGTGCGGGTTTAGTCTGAGGGTCTTGCCAGAGTGCGACGGGGGGAATACAGTGCTTAAGGAATTTTCGGCGCCCGGGTTCGGGATAGTCGTGACTAAGTGATGGGAAGCGGATGAAGGTCAGTCAGGTCAGCCCGAATGAGTCGGGCATTGTCAGGTGGCCGGGAACCTTGGGCGCCCGGTCCAGCGTGGTCACTGTCGGTGTCTTCGATGGCATGCATCGGGGTCATCAGGCTCTCCTGCACCGGGTGGTCGCACTTGCTGCCAAGGGCAAGGACCGGCCTATGGCCCTGGTTTTCGACCCCAGCCCCAAACTGGTTCACAGCTACGCTGACAGCCATGATATGGATGAACCGTCCTCGGATCTGATTCGCCATGACCCTGATCAGATCATGCCCTTGGAGGAGCGCCTGCGGCTCATGGCCCAGCTGGGGCTGGAACAGGTTGTGGTGGTCCGATACACAGTGGCCTTTGCAGCCAAGTCCTATCGGTTCTTTCTCAAGCAGCTCACCGAACAGCTGGCCATGCGGACTCTGGTTTTGGGCCGCGATGCACAGATGGGTGCGGGGCGAATCGGCGACATCGAAGCCATTGGCGACCTGGCAGACACAGGATTGTTCAATTTGGAAGTAATAGACGACCAGGGCCCCGGCGACTGCACGCTGCCTGACGCTGACGGCCTTGAGCGACATCAGGTAAGGGTTTGGAGCAGTTCTCATCTTCGACAACTGATCCAGGACGGTGACGTGGATGCGGCTCTGGATATTTTGGGCCGACCGCATATGGTTCAAGGTACAGTGGTTCATGGGGAGCAGCGGGGCCGCCGCTTGGGATTTCCGACTGCCAATCTTGCGCCCGACAGCCAGGGAATGATGCCTGCGGATGGAGTCTATGCGGGCTGGCTGGTCGACCTGGGACTGCCTACGGATCCCATGGCGACTCCGGAGGGACAGGAGGGTCGGCTGGCCCAGGGTTCGCCCTGGCGGATGCCTGCTGCTATCTCCATAGGCACCAAGGAGACCTTCTTGGCCCCGGGCGAGCATATGCCCAAAGTCCTGGAGGCCAATGCAGTTCGGAAGGATTGGGTGGACCTGTACGGTCACCGGGTCCGGGTGGAGTTTCTCAGCCGTCTGCGCGGTCAGAAGCGGTATGCGGGCGAGGAACCCCTCAAACGACAGCTGGCTCTGGATGCCGAGCGAACCTTGGATTTGACCAAGGCCGCAGAAAAGGGCTCCTCGTCAGCTGAAGGCTTGTAGGGATTATGGAACTCACAGCCCTCGGAAGTGGCTGAAGAACTCCCTGGTGCGCGGATTCTCCGACTCGTCCATAACCTCTTGCGGCGTTCCATTCTCGGCGATGACGCCGTCCAGCAGCAGGACGACCCGGTTGGCTGCGTGATGGGCGAAGCTCATTTCGTGGGTGGCCATGAGGATGGTGGTGCCTCCAGCGGTCAGCTCGGAGACCATGGCCAGGACCTCGCCCACCAGCATGGGGTCCAAGGCTGACGTGATCTCATCCAGCAAGAGCAGTTCCGGGTCGGTCATCAGGGCGCGCACAATGGCCACCCGTTGCTGCTGGCCGCCGGAGAGCTGGTCGGGGTACGCTCCTGCCTTCTTCCTCATGCCGATTCGATCAAGCAGTTCCAAGGCCCGCTCCCTGGCCTGGTCCTTGGGCATGCCGTGGACCTTGATGGCTCCCAGGGTAACGTTTTTCAGGACGTTCATGTGGGGGAAGAGGTTGAACTGCTGGAAGACCACGCCGATTCTGGCCCGGCAGACATCCTGGTCGATCCTGGGATCGGTGATGTCGGTGCCGCCCAGCCAGATCCTTCCGTCGTTGACGGTCTCCAGCAGGTTGATGCACTTCATCAAAGTGGATTTGCCCGACCCGGATGGGCCCAGCAGGGCCACGGTCTCATGAGGCATGATGGTCATGGAGATGTCACGCAGGACCTGGTTGCCCCCAGGGTAGGTCTTTCGAACATTCTCCAGACGGAGCACCGGCTGGTCCTGTTCGGCCCCTGCCTGTTCGCTCATACCATGCCTCCGCTCTGTTCGCGCTTGCGCAGCCGGTTGGAATACCAGTCGTTGAGAAGAATGAAGGGGACCGATGTGGCGATGAAGAGCACCGAGGCCACCACGTATGGAGTGAAGTTGTAGGAGGTGGCCACGATGATCTGGGCCGCTCTGACAGCGTCAACGGCTCCCAGAACCGAGATCAGTCCTACGTCCTTCTGCATGGAGATGAAGTCGTTCATCAGCGCCGGAGCCACTTTGCGCAAAGCCTGAGGGATGACGACCAAACGCATGGTCTGCCCCGAGGTCAGGCCAAGCGAGCGTGCTGATGCCCTCTGAGAGGGGCCGACGTCCTGGAATCCTGCCCTCAGCACCTCGGCGATGTAGGCCGAATAGGAGAGGATGATCGCCACAGTGCCTAGCAGGGCTGCCGGAATCCGGTTGAAGATAGCCAGTCCGGGAATGCCGAAGCCGATCAGGTAGAGAACCACAATCATGGGGATGCCTCTCATGATCGTTGTGTAGACCTGGGCCAGCACCCGCAGGGGGAAGAACAGCGGGTTTCGGCTGGTGCGGATCATGGCCAGGAGGGTGCCCAGCAGCGCTACGCCGATGACTGCAAAGAAAAGGACCTCCAGATTGAGCCAGAGTCCCTGGAGGACCTTGGGGAAGGATTGAGCGAAGTAGGCACCGGAGAAAAACGACTGCTTGACTCGGGGCCAGCCAGGTGAGGCGTGCAGCCCCAGAGCGATCAGCAGGGCCAGCACCAGCGTGCTGGCGATGCTGACCGCCACGGAGCGCAGATTCTGTCGACGGCCGTAGCGTTCCCGTTCCCGTTGGATATCGCTGACCGCGTCCTGTGCCGAGGTGGCCATGAACGACAAGGTTTCCTTTCTTTTCTCAGCCCAGCGTAGGCAGAGAGGTGTAGACGTGCAGCCATTGCTTTTGCAGCTTGTCCAAGGTTCCATCCTTCTTCAGGGCCGTGACAGCCTTGGAAGCGGCCGGGGTCAGTTTGGATCCCTTGGGCAGGACCATGCCCATGCCCTCCGGGTCCTGTGAACCCTTGATCTGCCCGAGGATTTTGGCGTTCTTGACCTGCCCGGAATCGACCATGGTCACGGCTGAGGGAGTGTCCACGACAAGCGCGTCGATCTGATTGGCATCCAAGGCTTGGGATGAAGCCACGTCGTCGTTGAAGGTGTCGATGTCAGGCTTGACCAGCTTGTGGGCCATCTCGTAGGAGGTGGAGCCGACCATAGCTCCTATCTTGGCGTCCTTGATCTGGGCCAGAGAGGTTGCGGAAGCATATGGAGAGCTGCTTTTGACGACTAACGACTGGGTGGAGTTGTAATAGCTGGGAGTGAAGTCCACAGCCTGTCGGCGCTCCGAGGTGATGGAGAACTGCTGGATGTTCAGGTCGTAGTCCTTGCTTCCCGGAGCGATGGCGGCATCGAAGGTGGTCCTGGTCCAGGTGACGTGCGCCGTGTCAAAGCCCATTTTCTCTGCCACTGCGTAGGCCACGGCTGCCTCGTAGCCCTTGCCGGATTCAGGCTTGTTGCCCACCACGTAGGGGGCGTAAGCCGGGTCTCCGGTGGCAATGGTCAGGGTGCCGGGATGGATGGTCTGCTGAGTGATGTCCTGTTTGGTTGCTGACTGCCCGCCGCTGCTCGATGAGGAGCCGCAGGCTGCGCCGGCCATGAGCGTGACTGCTGTGAGTGCGGCCGCCGTTAGCCTGCGTATGGTTTTCCTAGTGAAGATGGTCATGCTGATCTGCTCCTCGCGATGATGATGGGTGTCGGTCTTCCGGCGACTCCATCCTAGTCCGGCAGGTTAACGAGTCGGCAGGATGGCGCCGTATTGTGCGACATGGGACGAGCCGTCGCTGGGCTCAGCCCAGTCCCAGAGCAGCCAGGGCCTCGGATAGATTGGTGGTCTCGACCACTTCCAGGCCCTGGATGGGCTTTCGGTCTCTTGAGCGCCGATCAGGCGGGATCAGCGCTCGGGTGAATCCCAGCCGAGCCGCCTCCTGCAGCCGGTGGTTGAGTTGCGGCACCGGCCTGACCTGCCCGGTCAGAGATATCTCGCCCATGGCACAGGTCGTGCGCAGGATGGGCCGGGACTTGGCTGCACTGGCCAGGGCGGCCACGATGGCCAGATCACATCCGGGCTCCTTGGCCAGCCCGCCGGCGATGGTGGATACATACAGATCCTTTGTCAGCAGGTTGACGCGGCCGTGGCGATAGAGCACTGCAGCCAGCATGGCCAGGCGGTTGGCGTCGATCCCGTTGGTGTTGCGACGGGGAGTGGGCAGAACAGAGGAGGTGACCAGAGCCTGGATTTCGATGGGCAGGCTGCGGTGGCCGTCCAATGTAAAGGTCACGCAGGTGCCCTCCACCTCCTGTCCAGCCGTGGACAGGAAGAGCCCGGTGGGATCGCTGACCTCCTCAATGCCCTGTTCGCTCATGTCGAAGCAGCCCACCTCGTCGGTGGGGCCGAACCGATTCTTGACGGCTCTCAGCAGGCGCAGGGCGGTTTGGGGATCGCCCTCGAACTGGCAGACCACATCAACCAGATGCTCCAGGGTCCGCGGCCCGGCTATGGAGCCGTCCTTGGTTACGTGGCCTACCAAGAGGATGGGGATATCGTGCGACTTGGCCATGTCGATCAGGCTGATGGCTACCTCGCGTACCTGCGTGGAGCCTCCGGCGATGCCGTCGACCTGGCTGGAGACGATGGTCTGGGCGGAGTCCACAATGGCCAGTGCCGGCTTTTCGCGCTCAATCAGCCCCAGCACCGTGGCCAGGTCGGTAGTTGAAGCCAGCAGCAATGAATCCTTGAGCGCATCCACTCGGCTGGCCCTCATCCGCACCTGGGCCTGGGACTCCTCGCCCGA
Source organism: Bifidobacterium asteroides (assembly GCF_003202695.1). Lineage (GTDB taxonomy): Bacteria > Actinomycetota > Actinomycetes > Actinomycetales > Bifidobacteriaceae > Bombiscardovia > Bombiscardovia asteroides_G. Next base: position 295,257 of record NZ_QGLL01000008.1, on the reverse strand, counting down.
CAGGTAGAGCACCTTGCCTCTTTCGCCGCCCCGGTCGGCCACACGGCCGGCGGTCTCCAGCAGGAGGGTGGACTTGCCGATGCCTGGCTCGCCGGCCAAGAGGATGACCGACCCGGGTACGATCCCCCCGCCCAGGACTCGGTCGAACTCCTCGAATCCTGTGGGAATGCGCTTTACCTGATCCGTGCTTACACGGGTGATGGGCCGGGCCAGCCCGGTCTTCGGGGGCGCAGGTGCCGTATGGCTGCCGCCAGAGGAGGACAGACCCCCGCCTGCGCCTACGACACGTGCCTCGTGAAATTCCTCGATGGTTCCCCACTGGCCGCATTCCGGGCAGCGTCCGAACCACTTGCCGCCGGTCCACCCGCACTCCGTGCACACGTATTGCGTTGTCGTCTTGGCCATACCTGCACGCTATCGGGATTCAGGGACGAGAAGCCAGGCTTTTACGCCATCTTCGCAGTGCCGACACCCTGCTCATGAGAGAATGGGATCATGGCTGAGAATCCTTCTGCACCCCTGTCCTCTTCATCCGACTCCTCTGCGCATGCCAGGAAGCGTCGTCAACGGATCGGTCTGGTTATTGCCCTGGCGGCGGCGGTGGTCCTGGTGCTCTTATCGGCCTTCGTCTGGCCTCACTGGGCGGTGCGCAGCCAAGAGCCCGGTGCTCAGACTTCGGCCTCCGCTTCCTCCCGACCCTCGCAAGCCAGTCCCAAGGCCACGGCCGTTCCTCTGCCCGATTCGGCTTCCGAGCTGCTCAAGGCCATGCCTGATACGGTGGGCGATTTCGCCCGTGTCAAAGCGGATTCCGACAGCGAGTGGAGCACCCATACACCTATCGAGGAGTACAACCTGGTCTACTCCTCCGGCAAGTCCGGCGGGGATGTGACCCTCCACCTGGCTCAGTGGTCCAGGAGTGAAGATGCCAAGGCGCTCTATGACAGTCTGTCCACGGGCATGTCCGGCAAGGAGCTGGCCTCAGGCAAGGTTCGCAGCGGCGGCACGGTCACCGGATCCTACTTGGAAAAGGCTGACGGCGACGATGCGCACACAGCCTTGGTCATCTGGCAGAATGATACGGTGGTCTTCCGCGCCCAAGGTCAGCGGACGGCGCTGGAGGCTTTCTACAAGGCCTTCCCGCTCTGATCGTCCCGCAACCGGTGTACGATAAGCAAGTTGGACACTTCCAGGTAACTAAGGATCGGAGGCTCGGATGGGTTCTGTCATCAAGAAGCGCCGCAAGCGGATGAGCAAGAAGAAGCACCGCAAGCTGCTGCGCAAGACTCGTCACCAGCGCAAGTAGCTTTATGACTTATGGGCCTGCTAAGGCCAATGAAGCCTCCCGCACCGGATGGATGCGGGAGGCTTCATATATATCATCGCCAGTCATCGAGGCCAGTAATGCTCTCGACCTGTTTTAGCGTGCCGCCAGCTGAGAGGCTGGATGATCGCTGATCATCACTTGTTGGCGTTGGTCATGACTCGGGGGCCATTGGGATCGCCCACGATGACCGTGTCAACCATGTTGAGGAAGAGGCCGTGTTCCACGACGCCCACGGTGGTGATCAGGTCCTGAGCCAGATCCTGCGGGTGTTCAATCCGGTCCAAATGAAGATCGATGATGTGGTTGTGCTCGTCGGTCAGAACCGGATGTCCCTGGCCGTCCAGCCGCAGTACCGGGTTATAGCCGCGCTCCTTGAAGCGGTCCAGGACGTGGCGCTCGCCGAAGGGGATGACCTCTACTGGCAGGGGGAAGCGGCCGATGGTGTCGACCACCTTGGACTCGTCCACGATCCAGACGATCCTTTGAGAATTGACGGCCACGATTTTCTCCCAGAGCAGGGCTGCGCCTCCGCCCTTGATGCCGTTGAAGTCCTTGTCAACCTCGTCGGCGCCATCGATGGTGATATCGATATGGTCCGCCTGGTCGATGTCGACGATGCGAATTCCATAGCTCTCGGCCTGTTCCTTGGTCCGCCGTGAGGTAGTCACCCCGGTGAACTCCAAACCCTCTTCCTTGACGCGCCGTCCCAGTTCATCCACGAAGAACCGGACCGTCGATCCGGTGCCCAGCCCGGCGGTCATGCCGTTCTCGACCAGTTTGGCTGCCTCGATGCCGGCGGCTTTCTTCAGTCTGTCCTGCTCGGTCTTGTCCATACACGCTCCTTTATGCCCGCATGCGTTTAACCGCTGGTGTCTGCGGGTTTTGTTGGTTCAGGTTCACTCCAGTGTAGATGATGGCCCCTGACGGTTCATGAGTCGCTCAATCCTCCACTTCGATGGCGTGCAGACGGAAAGGCGCCTCCCGTATGGTCACGTAGCCGTCAGGGTCAATGGCCGCGTCCAGATCGATGCTGCCGACGATATGCAGGTCGTGCCCCGTGAACATGCTGCTGCCGGACGGGGGCGGCGTGATGCGGATGCGGCCGCTGGCTCTCAGTCCTCGAGCGCCTGAATTTTTGGCCTCCCGGGCAACCGGGTCGGTGTCCGAAGTGTTGTCGAAAGCAGATGAGACTTCGTCCTCCTGACCATCGGGTAGGTCAGGGGCGGGTGTGCCATCGACTGCCTCAGGTGTCGCATCATCTTCTGCGTCCGCTGTCTGCTGGTAATCCGACGGCTCCGATCCTGTCGCTGCTGTGATTTGGCTCTCTTCGACGTCCTGTGCCTTTGGCGACCCTGGGAATGTTTCTTTCACCGACTCGGCCTGATCGGCATCCACAGCCTCGGACTCGATGGCGGTTTCGGCCAGGTCTTTCTGCTCTTCCTGGTCCAGGCCAGCCTTCTTGCGACCCAGCTTGTCCAGAACTTGGAGTCCTCCGTCCAGTTCAGCCTTGACTGCGGACGGCACCTGCGTGCCCTTAGCATAGGGGGAGGCCAGCAGCGAGCGCCAGCCCTCGATGGGCATACATCCTTCTCGGTCGCCCCTGCCTGCTGCCGTAGCATAGCCACGGGCCAGAGTGTCCACTTTCTCGTTGAAGACGTCGCCGGCATGACCCTTGACCCAGACAAACCTGACTGATCCCGGCCGGATCTGGATCTCCCGGTCGATGGCTTCGATCAGGGGCCTGTTTTTGACAGGCCTGCCTTGGGAGTTCTTCCAGCCTTTCTTCTTCCACCCGGGCACCCAGGTTGTGGAGCAGTTGATAGCGTACTGGGAGTCGGTTTCGATGACCAGCGGGCGCTCGCCTGGGTGGGCTCGCAGCGCCTGCAGCACGGCGCACAGTTCGCCGATCTGATTTGTGCCGTTGCTCGCGCCTCCTGCATCCGCGTCGCCGTCCTCATGATCGGCCCAGGCCCAGCCCATGGGGCCGTTGGGATTGCTCAGTGCGCTGCCATCGGTCGAGACGACCAGATTCTTGCCATTGGTCATGGCTTCCAGCCTAGACAGGGAGATAGAGAACCCCGCGTCAGTGATGACTGATGCGGGGGAGGGAGGGCAGGCGGTCTTGTCTGCAGATCAGCCCAAGGCCTTGGCGACCACCTGGCCGGCCTCGTCCAGGACCTGGTCCAGGGCCTCAGGGGAGACGAAGGATTCGGCGTAGACCTTGTATATGTTCTCGGTGCCGGAGGGGCGGGCAGCGAACCAATTGTTCTGGGTGGTTACCTTGATGCCACCGATTTTGGCGCCATTGCCCGGGGCTTCGGTCAGCTTGGCAGTGATGGGCTCGCCAGCCAGGGTGGAGGCCGCCACATCGTCGCCGTTCAGCTGGGTGAACTTCTGCTTCTGCTCCAAGGTGGTCGGGGTGTCCACCCGCTTGTACCAGCTTTGGCCGAAGCGATCCACCTGCTCCTGGTGGAGCTGGGCCGGGTTCTTTCCGGTCTTGGCTGTAATCTCGGCAGCCAAGAGGTCGGGGATCAGCCCGTCCTTGTCCGTCGTCCAGACATGACCGTCCCGGCGCAGAAAGCTCATCCCGGAACTCTCTTCGCCGCCGAAGGCCACTTCGCCCTTGAAGAGGGGGTCGACGAACCATTTGAAGCCCACAGGCACCTCGATCAGCCTGGCGCCGATGGAAGCGGCCACGCGGTCGATCAGCGAGGAGGACACCAGGGTCTTGCCTATGCCGGAGCCCTGGGGCCATCCGGGTCGGTTGCCCGAGAAGAGGTATTCCACGCAGACGGCGATGTAGTGATTGGGATTCATGACCCCGGTTCCTGGGCAGACGATGCCATGCCTGTCAGCATCCGGATCCGTGCCTCCGACCAGGTCATAGGAGCCCCAGGCTCCTGCATTGAGACGATCCACCAGGCCTTTCATGGCATAGGGGGAGCTGGGATCCATGCGGATCTTCCCATCGTGGTCGATGGTCATGAACCGCCAGGTCGGATCCACCTCAGGGTTGATGACACCGATGTTCAGACCGTACTTTTCATTGATCAGCGGCCAGTAATTGACCGAGGCTCCGCCCAGAGGATCAATGCCCAGGCGGACCCCCGAGGATCTGATCAGGTCGAAGTCGATGACATTGCCCAGGTCGGCCACATAATGTTCCCGGTAGTCGAAGCGCTCCACAAGGTCGGACTTGACGGCATCTTCGAAGGGTATCCGCTTGACCTGCCTATAGCTGCCCAGGAGCTCATTGGCCCGTCGCGCTATGGCGTTGGTGGTTTCGGCCGGAGCCGGACCGCCAGTGGGCGGGTCGTACTTGAACCCGCCATCGGTGGGCGGGTTGTGGGAAGGGGTGACCACAATGCCGTCAGCCAGGTCCTTGCCGGAGAAGCGCTGGGTTCCATCGGCCGCCCGGTTGTGTGTCAGGATGGCCTGGGAGACGGTGGGCGTGGGGGTGTAGTCATCGTTGGCGTCGATGCGCACCCGTACGCCGTTTGCGGTCAGGACCTCGATGGCCGTCTTCCAGGCCGGCAGGGAGAGGGCATGCGTGTCGCGGCCCAAATAGAGAGGTCCAGTGACCCCATCCTTGGTTCTCTGTTCGGCTATGGCCTGGCTGATAGCCACGATGTGGGCCTCGTTGAAGGAGGTAGTCAGAGCGGAGCCACGATGTCCGGAGGTGCCGAAGGACACCCGCTGGGAGGGAGTTGAAGGGTCGGGGATGAGATCGTAGTACTTGCCGATCAGATCGTCGACGTTGATCAGATCTTCTGGGCTGGCGGGCCTGCCCGCGTTCTGTGCTGTCATGGCTCCCATCATGCCACCCCGGCATGAGAAAGATGGCGGGCGAGGGGGGAGGCGGTCGTCCGGTTTCAGTCTGATCGGGGCACGCGAACATTCAGGGCCCGGTGCTCCACGCTGATCGCCAGATGGCGGGTCTCGCCCAGAATGTCGCCGTCCACCTGGGCCAGGGCGGGCTTCTCCAGGCGGATCTCCGCCTTGGATCCCTGCAGCTGAACGATGGTGGAGTTGGTCGACAAAGGGCTCTGGCTGGCCTTGCGGGTGATGGTCTGATGCATCACATCACCAAAGAGGTTGGCCCAGCCGATCAGGCCTGCTGAGGTGTCGATGATCTCGAAGTCCAGGATGCCGTCTTTGTAGGAGGCGTCGGGCATCAGGGAGAATCCTGGGATCTCCCCGCAGTTGCCGGCCATGAAGGTGCGGAAGGTCACTGAGGTGTTGGTCTGTGTGACCTGATCGGGTCGTGTGATGGTGATGTCGGCCGTGTATTTGGGCGCAAACAAATGTTTGGCGCCGCTGATGAAGTAGGCCAGCCAGCTGACTGTCTTCTTCAGATTGGGATCGGTGTCGTCGATCATCAGGGCGTCGAAGCCGATGCCGGCGATGATCAGGAAGGCATGGCCGCGCCGACGCTCCTGATCCTTCTCGTCCAGCAGGGCCATGCGGCCTACGTCGACCTGAGTGGATCCGTGCGAGGTAGCCACGGCCAGGGCGGCGTCCAGATCGCCCACAGGTATGCCCATGTTACGTGCGAAGAGGTTGCCGGTCCCAATGGGGATGATGCCCATGACATGGTCGCTGGATGCCATGGCGCTGGCCACTGTGCGCACGGTTCCGTCCCCGCCGACGGCTACGACTACGTTGACTCCACGGTCCAATGCCATGCGGGCGCAAGCTCTCCCGTCCCTGTCCAGCCGGGTTTCGATGAAACTGAATTCGCGGATGCCCTTGTCGTGGCAGTATTGCTGGATGCGCTCGCGGGCAGCGGCGGCCTGGGGTTTGGAGGGGTTGATGACGAAAGCATAGCTGAGTTGGTCGTCGTCCCGAGCCAGGATCTGCATGGCGAACCTATGCCGCCTTTGGGCACGGACAATCAGCACCACCGCCGTGACGACAATGGCCGCCACCGCTAGGATGCCGAGGATGACGACCGCTGGAATTGGCATGCCTCCATTGTGCGCGCGGTGCCGACCCGATTTTCCTGGGTGTGTCCGACGTGAACGAACCCTCTACAGCAATCACGCTGACAGTATGAGCTGATTGAGTTATGGAAACTGCAAAGTTATGATGTCATTCGGTCCATGTGGTCCCTTCGGTCTGGAGCTGCAACGGCTTCGCGCGCTGGAAGTCTGGGAAAGCCCGGGGGTATGGGAAGAGGAGGCAGGCATGGATAAGTACAAGAGCGTGTTCGACATCATAGGTCCCATCATGATTGGACCCTCCAGCTCGCATACGGCTGGGGCAGTGGCCATTGGCAGGGTTGGCCACATCCTTGCTGGGGGTGTTCCAAGCCGTGCTGATATCCATTATTATGATTCCTTCGCTCGCACGCACAGCGGCCACGGTACCGACTATGCCATCATCAGCGGCCTTCTAGGTTTTGCCCCGGATGACCCTCGGGTGCCTGATGCTATCGGCATCGCCCGCAGGCAGGGCATGGATCTGACCTTCCACGAGGAGGATGAGCCCAGCCCCATCGACCATCCGAACACCGCCGTCCTGGATTTGCAGGGCCCAGCCGGTCGAGTGATCTATGCGGCTTGTTCCATCGGGGGCGGGACCATTGAGGTGCGACGCATCAACTTGGATGGATGTCTGATCACTCCTCCAGGGCTTCTGCCCATCCTGCTGGTGGAATCGGATGAATCCGAAAACGTCGCCGGTCGGCGATTGGAGCGCATACGAGATCTGCTTCGCGAAGAGGGCGTGACCAAGGAGACCAGATACGAGCCTGAAGGTCCGGCCGGCATGGCGGTCTACGAGTTCGATTTGGACAACCCGCTGTCTACGCAGCGGCATAAGCAGATCGCGGGTCACTCGTCCCGCATGATTTATATCGACTAGGAGGCATGGCGCATGTTCGCTTCGATCGCTGAACTCGTGAGTATGGCCGAAGAGCGCGGCTCGTCGATATCTGAAGTGGCCATCGACGAGGAGGTGCGGCGTTCCCGCCAGACTCGTGAGCAGATCTGGGCAAGAATGGCCAAGAACCTGCAGGTCATGCAGGCTGCCGTGGCCAAGGGGTCCCAGGGAGATGGCGTGTTTTCCAAGACCGGGCTGAGCGGTGGACAGGCTGCTCAGTTGGAGCATTACCGGAAGACAGGAACCAGCCTGAGCGGCGATGCCATGTTGCAGGCCGTTGAGGCCGCCATGGCTACCAATGAGGTGAACGCGGCCATGGGCATCATCTGCGCGACGCCTACAGCCGGCTCCTCGGGAACTCTGCCCGGAGTGCTCACCGTGCTCAAGAACCGACTGGGGCTGGATGACGATGGGCTGATCCGTTGCCTGTTCACGGCAGGGGCTTTCGGGCTGATTACGGCCAACAAGGCGATGATCTCCGGAGCTACAGGAGGCTGTCAGGCCGAGGTGGGCAGCGCATCCGGCATGGCCGCTGCTGCAGCGGTTGAGGGTGCAGGAGGCGATCCTGATGCCAGTGCCCAGGCCTTCGCCATAGCCCTGAGCAATCTGCTAGGACTTGTCTGCGATCCTGTGGCCGGCCTGGTGGAGGTCCCTTGCGTAAACCGCAACGCCATCGGTACTGCCAATGCTTTGATTGCTGCTGATATCGCTTTGTCAGGCGGCGTCAGCAGGATTCCGCCCGATGAGGTCATCGCAGCCATGAGATCCATAGGCGAAAGCATGCCCTCATCACTGAGGGAGACCGGCATGGGCGGGCTTGCAGGCACTCCCACCGGTAAGCGGTTCCGCAAGACGGTATTCGGCAAGTGATGTCTGGCAGACGCATATAAGGGACGGATGGTCCCTGGCCGCCTTCCATCGTGGTTGCTCTTCCTGGCTGGTCGGCGGCGGCCGGGCCGGTTGGGGCCGAGGCCATAACGCTCGGAAAGAGGTATGCGAGGCCGGTTTCCGTGTCTCCTGAAAGTCATACAATTCAAATATGTTAGATATCAGGTTCATTCAGGAGCATCCGGATGTTGTCCGTGAATCACAGCGCAAACGCGGCGAATCGGTGGAACTCGTCGACGAGGTGCTGAAGGCGGACAGCGAGCGCAGGGCTGCGCTCCAGGATTACGAGAGCTGCAGGGCTGAGCAGAAGTCGCTCGGCAAGCGCATGGGCTCGGCGTCTCCTGATGAGAAAGCCGACCTTCTGGCCCGGACCAAGGACCTGTCCGAGAAGGTGAACGCCTGCAAGTCAGCCTCCGACGAGGCCAACGCCAGGTACACCGATTTGATGTGGAGGTTCAGCAACGTAGTGGAGCCCGAAGCGCCCGAGGGCGGCGAGGACGATTACGTGGTGGTCAAGAAGGTCGGCACCCCGCGCGATTTCGCCAAGGAGGGTTTCGAACCCAAGAACCACTTGGACCTGGGCGTGGGCGTGGCCGGCATCGACATGCGTAGGGGCGTCAAGATTTCCGGTTCCCGCTTCTACTTCCTGCGCGGGGATGTGGCCCGGCTGGAAATCGCCATGCTGACCATGGCCGTGGACCAGGCCATGGAGCATGGATTCATTCCTACCATTACACCCACCTTGGTGCGGCCCGAGGTCATGGCTGGCACCGGCTTCCTGAACGCTCATGCCGACGAGATCTATCGTCTGCGTGAGCCCGACGACCAGTATCTGGTGGGCACTTCCGAGGTCCCTCTGGCCGGCATGCACGAGGACGAGATTCTGGACCTGAGCCAAGGTCCGCTGCGCTACTGCGGCTGGTCCAGCTGCTACCGGCGCGAGGCTGGCTCCGCAGGCAAGGACACCATGGGCATTATCCGCGTCCACCAGTTCGACAAGGTGGAGATGTTCGTCTACTGCAAGCAGGAAGACTCCCGTGACCAGCACAAGCAGCTGCTGGCCATGGAGCAGGAGATGCTGGCCAAGGTGGACGTGCCTTACAGGATCATCGACACCGCTGCAGGAGACCTGGGGTCCTCGGCAGCGCGCAAGTTCGACTGCGAGGCCTGGGTGCCCACCCAGGGTCGCTACCGCGAGCTGACGTCAACCTCCAACTGCACCGAGTACCAGGCCCGCCGCCTCAACGAGCGCGAACGGCTGGATGACGGCTCTACCCGTCCTGTCAGCACCCTGAACGGGACCCTGGCCACCACTCGCTGGCTGGTCGCCATCCTGGAAAACCATCAGAACGCCGACGGATCCATCGTCATCCCCGAGGCCATGCGCTCCTATGTAGGCGGCAAGGAGGTCATCGAGCCTAAGACCTGGGAGGCCTGAGCCTTCTCTGACGGGCTTGGCCGACATTCCGCTGGTGGTTGGACGAACCTTGATGTCGTATGATGAGTGACGTGCCTGTTTGGCACGTCTTATGGACAGGTGTCTGAGCGGCCGAAAGAGACGGTCTTGAAAACCGTTGTGGCGCAAGCCACCGCGGGTTCGAATCCCGCCCTGTCCGCCTGATTGATGCCCCGGAGCTGTATCCGGGGCATTCTTGTATTGGCTGAATCTTAATGCTCTCGGCCCCAAGGTCAGTGGTTGCACACGGATTGGGCTGAAACTTGGTGTCTACAATGATGGATGGTAGCCATGCTTAATCACGTGAGCCGGCCCTTGGGTGCCGACTCTGCAAGGGAAAGGTCGGGTCGTGGATCAATTCATCGCCATTGTCTCTCTGATCGGGGATTGGTTGCTTTTCACATTTCCACTCTTCCAGGGGCTTATGGAACTGCAGGAATATCAGGAGCTCCTGGATGATTTTGATCAGCTCAGCAAGAATTGGGATGAGGTTTCGCCATGGTGGTGGCTGGCCCCCATCGTCAAGATCCACTTGGAACGCAAACGCGGGCATGAAATCCTTCGCCAGGCTACGAGAACCAGGTCCGAGCGCCGACGGGCGCTAAGCTTTCTTGACCAGGCGACTGCTTGGTACTTCGTGTCAGTTGCAGGTTGGCTGAAGATGATCTCATCCTCTTATGAACTGCTTGAAACATATGATGCCGCGGAGAATATATGGATGCTGGTTCTCCTTGTCTTCCTGCTGACCTCCGGCGGCCTCTTCAATGCTTACTACCGCATAGACAGGAAGAGGATAGGCCAGAAGGAGGAGGAGCTGAAGCCCGACTCGGAAGTGGCCAACGACTGAAAAGGCGCCCATGAGTTTCAGGAATGGCGGTACTGAATCAGTAGTCAGAGCACCCCTTGGCGCTCCGGACGATAGGGATAAAAGATCAATTGGCACGGGGAACCGGGTTGTCCCCATGGCTGTGCGAGAGCTTCTGGACGGAGTAGGAGCGGACTGGCGCGTCGTTCAGCATCCGCCTTTGGACACCATCGACCAGGGCTTGGAACTGGGCATTGCCGACATTCTGGGGCTGCCTGTTGAAAACCTGTCCAAATTCCTGGTGCTGGAGGATGCTGGAGGCCTGCTGATACTCCTGGTGGCCAAGGGCATAACGCGTCCTGATCTGCGCCAGGTGCGAGCACTGGTCGGATGCCGGAGGCTGCACATGGCTTCGGCTGCCACCCTGCGTGACTGTCTGGGTACGGTGCCGGGCCGAGTCTCGCTGCTGGATCTTGTGGATCATCACGGCCAGGTGGACACTGTCGTCCTGGTTGGTAGCCTGACGGCAACTGATGAACAGACGGCTCTGCCGTTGGGCGCTGATGACGTGTCAGTCTGCCTGCCTGGTTCCTGCCTGCCGGATCTTGCCCGCAAGCTGGTATCACAGGTGTTCATACTGCCAGAGAGGTGAAATCGTCTATTCAGTCATTGCTCCTGGTCTCTGCCCCAGGGGATGCTGAAATCGTTGTTTGAGCAGGAGAGAAGGAGCAGGCCGGTGCGGCTGAATCTGTCTTGGAGACGACCATCGGCAGATAAGGCGGATCAAGCCGGCTCTGCCGACCCGATGCAGGCGATCAGACCGGGTCGAGCAGGCTGGTGGCTTGTGGCACTCAGGGCTGCTTGTTGCGGACTGTTGGTGGGAGTGCTGGTAGTGCTCTACCGGCAGGGCATCGGCTATGCCACCAGGTTCGCTCGATGGGTCTATGCGCAGATGCATGACCAGCCACTGATGATTCTTCCTTGGCTGCTGGCCGCCCTGCTGGTAGGTCTGGTTCTGGCCTGGATGATCAATCGGGTTCCCATGGCTTCGGGCTCCGGCATTCCGCAGGTGGAGGGAGTGGTCATCCGCGGCATGCGCATGCCTGCTCTGCCTGTGCTGGGTGTGCGATTCCTGGGTGGTCTGGCCTGCGGCATGTTCGGGCTTTCTCTGGGGCGGGAGGGACCCTCAGTGCAGATCGGCGCGGCCGGTTCCCAGCTGGTTTCCCGCGGACTGCGCCGAGACCGTGTGGAGGAGACCTGCCTGGTGACCTCCGGCGCTGCTGCCGGTCTGTCTGCAGCATTCAATGCGCCGCTTTCGGGGATGGTCTTCGCTCTGGAGGAGATTCACAGGTCTTTTTCTCCCATGATCCTCCTTTCGGCGGCCATGGCCTGTCTGAGCGCCGATTTCATCGCCAAGAACCGCTTCGGTCTGCGTCCTGTCCTGGACTTCACTGCTATGCCACAGCTGACCATCGCCCAGTATCTGCTGATGATCCCCCTTGGGCTGGTGGCCGGCCTTGTGGGAGCTGCCATGAACCGCCTGCTGCTGGGTGCGCAGAGCCTTTACAGTCATCTGCCCTCGAAGCTGGGACCGGTGATCTCTCTCTTCCTCGCCCTGCCGGTCGGATTGTTGCTGCCTGCCGTCCTGGGTGGCGGCGAGGACCTGATCGGCAGGGCGGAAGGCGTTCGCGAGCTGGCCTGGTCGGGGGCCGTCAACCTGTTGATTCTGCTTCTGGTCAAGATGCTCTTTACGGCTAGTTCCTTCGGCAGCGGCGCACCCGGTGGCATCTTCATGCCCATCCTGGCAGTTGGCACGCTGACTGGGTCCCTGTGCGGTATGGGCGCAGCCGCCCTGGGAATGCCCGTCCGGATTATTCCGGTCTGTGCGGTCTGCGCCATGGCAGGCACCCTGACCGCCTCGGTCAAGGCTCCCATAACCTCCATCCTGCTGACGGTGGAGATGTCTGGATCCCTGGTTCATATGCTCCCCGTGGCCCTATGTGCCTTCACTGCCCTGATGGTGTCCGATTTGCTGGGTGTCGAACCTGTTTACGAGGCTCTGCTGGAGCGTTATCGACGCGGACATGCTCCCGACGCACAGGTTCCTGACAGGGTCACTGTGGAGTTTCCCATAGAGCATGGCAGTCCGGCGGCTGGTCGTCTGTTGGGGCAGGTCCCTTGGCCGCATGGATGCGCCGTAATCGGTCTTCGCCGGGGCGAGCATAGGCTGATTCCTGCTGGCGATCTGCGGCTGCTCGCCGGAGACGGTGTCATCCTGCTCTGTCCGGGTGATCGTCTGGATCAGGCCCGCCAGGTCATGGAAGGCCTCTGCCGCTGATTGGCGTTCTCTAAAGAATGGTCAGGCACTGCCCACAGACCGCCACGGCCTGGGTGTTGTCGATGGCCACCATGGGCCTGTCGTCGCCGTAGCGGTTCAGAATTTTTCTGGTCACCTCGGTGAAGGGCTCGGAATCAAGGTGGGGCAGGAGGCGGAAGTCCACCAGGGCCAGCCCGGCGGTTGAGTCCAGATCCGGGGCGGCCGAGCGCGGATCCATGGCATCCAGGAAGCCGATATCGGGACCGGTTACCACAGCGCCTGCTGATTCACCGATATAGGGTTTGCCTTGATCCACCTGTTGCCTGATCAGATCAGCAGCACCTGAGCGACGCAGCTCCTGCAGCAGGAAGAAGGTGTTGCCGCCGGACAGATAGATCAGGTCGTCCTCCTGCAGGCTCTGGCGTATGGTTTCCGGATCGGCGGTCGAGACTTCCAGGTTGTCGATCCGGCAGCCCATGTCGGTGAAAGCCTGACGAGCCTCCTGGACATAACTATCTGAACGTTGTGGAAGGTTGGCTGTGGGGATGAAGGCCACCGTATGATTCTTGGGCGAGCCCTCGAGGAAAGCGGGCAGCTTGCCTGCGGTAGCGGAGAATGAGGATGTGAGCAGCAGCCGACGCATAACGGCTCCTTTCGTGCCAGGCGGGACTTCCGCCCTGGGCAGGTCGCAAAATGTAAAATTCGACCATTGCTGGCTTCAATATATCCATTCCGCGGCCTTCACCTAGTGATTGATCACGTGCCGACTTGATTCTGCCGTAGGCCCTGTAGGTCCAGATGTTTATTCTGGGGGCATGGCAAGGCAGCATCAGGAGTTCCAGCAGGGATTAAGCCAAGGCGTATCGGGCGACCTGCCAGGTGAAGAGCTGTTCAGCGAGGACCGCCCAGATCCAGTGGCCCCAGGCGGTAGCATTCTCTTCGCTCTGCCTGGGATCCTAGTGGACTGGGACCTGCGCCGAGCCCTGATCGGGCAGTACCCTGACGGGGTGGTCGATATGGTGCTGGATCCGGACGACCCTTGGGGCTTCGCCTGTGTCAGCAAACAGATCAATCTGGGCGTGGATCCGCAGCAGGCGTTGGCCGATTATGAAACAACTCACGGGCCTGCGGTCGCTTGGGTGGTTCGCGTCTGTCTGGAAAACTACACCTTAGCAGTAAAGGGCCTGCTCCCTGGAGCATCGGATCTGCTGAAGAATCTGCGGCGAGCTGGCCTGACTCTTTGGGGCTTGGCGGCAACGACCAGTCAGCTGACCGAAGCGGTGTCAGAGGCCCTTTTGCCCCTCTCTGCTCTGAAAGGCGTGCTGATCTCATCCCAGGAGCATCTGGATCTTTCCGATCCGCTCTTCTATCGTCTGGCTCTGCGTCGTTTCGCCATCAGCCCTGGGCATACGATTTTTGTTGATATGGACTCTGAGCATGTGGCTATGGCAGACAGACTAGGTATGGAGGGGATTGTTGCCCGTGACATCAGCAGTCTGCGTCAGCTTCTTCGTCAGCGCGGCATCGCCTGTTGAGCGGACTCTCAGACGATGCGGCGGTCTGCGGCCCAGCGGGTCAGTTCGGTTCGGTTGGATAGCTGGAGCTTACGCAGGACGTTGGAGACGTGGGTCTCAACCGTCTTGATGGAGATGAACAGCTCGGAGGCTACCTCGCGGTAGGTGTAGCCGCGGGCGATCAGGCGCATGACCTCCTGCTCGCGCGCGGAGAGCCGATCCAGTTCGTCGTTTTCTGCCAGACCGGCATCTGCTGCCTCGTCCTCCTGGAAGGCGGCGAGCACGAATCCTGCCAGCTTGGGGGAGAAGACTGCGTACCCCTCGTGAACCTGGCGGATTGAGGAGACCAGGTCCTTGGCGGAGATGGTCTTGGTGACGTAACCGCGGGCTCCGGCGCGGATGACCGAACCCACATCCCTGGGCGAGTCGGATACGGAAAGAGCCAGAAAGACCGACCTGGGGGATAAGGGATGGGAGCGGCTGAGAATTTCTGCGCCTCCCCCGCCTTGGCCGCCGGGCACGTGCACATCCAGCAGGACCACATCGGGACGGGTCTGCCTGACCATGAGAATGGATGACTCCACGTCTGCCGCTTGCCCCACGACGTGGAAATGCGGCTGCAGGGTGGTGATGACGCCGGTGCGGAACATCTCATGGTCGTCGACGACGGCCACGCGGATGATTGCAGACCCGCTGTCACGGGATTCAGGGGCATCCTTGGCTTGATGGGACTCTTTTGCAGTCGTGGTCATGGGCGTGGTTCAGCCCGCCTTTCCCGACGTGGGGTCCTCAAGTGTGGCTGGGATCGGACCGGCATGCGTCTGTGAATGAATGGTTCATCATGCATCCTATCATTGCTGAGCCTTGGTCCCTTTTTCAGCCTGATCAACCTTGCCCTCCTGGTGTTGGCTGGCCTCGGACAGCGGCATGTGCATCCTGACTTCGGTGCCCCAGCCAGGACGGGAGACGATCTCGACTCTGCCGCCACGCCGCTGAATCCGGCCCATGATGGACTCGCGGATTCCCAGGCGATCAGCTGGAATTGCATCCATATCGAAGCCCGAACCGTGGTCGCGCACATAGACTTCAACCTGATTCCTGCGGGCCTCGCAATATACGGATATGGGTTCACCACCGTGGGTTACGGCATTGACCAGGGCCTGTCGGGCCGCGTTGAGCAGGGCATCAGTTTGGGCGCAGGGCATGGCGTCGCCCACGGTGACCACCTCGATCGGCTTGCCGGATTCGTCCTCCACCTGTGCGGCTATCTGGCTCAGTCCGGTGCTGACGGATCGGTCTGAGGGCGTGCGTTCCTGGTAGAGCCAGTTGCGCAGATCGCGCTCCTGGGATCGGGCCAGAGAGAAGACGGTATGCGAATCGTCGGCATGCAACTGGATCAGGGCCAGGGTCTGCAGGACGCCATCGTGCAGGTGGGCCGCCATATCGGCCCGCTCTTCCTCGCGTTCCTTCATGGCTCGTTCATCGCCCAGCTGGCTGAGGATCGAGCCTACCCAGGGCACGACCACTGCGGTCACGCCCACAAGAAGCAGGCCGGCCAGGACTATCAGGGTCAGGGCCCAATGCAATTCCTGGGTGGAGAGCAGGAAGATCACCGCAGCAGACAGGATCAGGGCCAGGCTGCCTATCAGGGTCGGCAGGTGATAGCCGGTCCCTTGGTTTTCCGGCCTCAGCCAGGCCAGAACCAGTCCTGCGCAGAAAAGCAGACAGGGGACGACAAAGGCGGGACGCATACCGCTGTTGAGCAGAAAGACCGCAGTCAGCAGGAGGATGATGCCCAGGCCAGCCAGCAGTCTGGTTATCCTCCCAGGACCGATGCCGTGGCCCTCCTTCTGATCTGGCTGTTCAGTAAGGATGCTGGGCGCCAGCGGAGCTGACTTCGGGTCATTCGGTTGGACTGCCTGGGTGGGATCGCCCTGGGGGAGCGTCAACCAAAGAAAGCAGTAGATCACGCAGGTGATCATTTTGGGAGCCATAAGCACCATGACCAGGCGTATCCAGAAGACGGGAATGCCCAGGTGCAGGCTGACGCCCTTGCAGACTCCGCACAGGATCCTGCCCTTGTGCGGCCTCATCAGGGGCATTCGCGCAGGGTGCAGAGGAGGTGGTTCCTTCAGCATTTGCTGTTCCTGCATGGGTGCGTTCATGTTTCCATTATCGTTTTTGGAAGGTGCCGACAAGGCAATAAGCGGAAGAAATCAGGGTCGAATCAGGGTGTTCCCCCATAAGATTTACGCTCGTAGGGTGTTGTAATGAAGATATGAGCAGCGATATGAACGGCAATGTCCCTGATAACGGCTGGCAGCGGAAGTCCGACAAGTTCTTCCGCGCCTGCAGGGAGTCCTACCTGATCCGCGACCAGGGATGGATCGGAGGCGTCTGTGTAGCCTTGGCCCGTCGGCTGGGCTGGAGCGTGACCCTGGTCAGAGCGCTGATGATTTTGGCGGTCTTTCTCTTCGGCACCGGTGCCGCCTTCTACGGTTTTGCCTGGTTCGTTTTGCCGGACCGGCGTGGAGTCATTATCGCACAGGAGCTGATTCACGGGATTTGGCACGCTTCCATGGTGGGCATCATCATTTATTGGTTGCTGGCCATCCTGATTCCTGGAGTCGGAATCTTTTCACTGGCATTTGGCGCCCTGATCCTGTATCTCTTCATCCGGTGGAGTCGCAATAAGGCCCTGGAGTACCAAAGAGGGTACTGGGCTGGGCCGGATGCCGGCAGGCCGGTTTCGGGCGATCCTTGGGTGATGGGACCTCAGTATTCGGAACGGCCGAGTGGCGCAGGTTCGCAATGGCGTCCGAATCAGCCTGGGTACCCAAGTTTTTCAGGGTATGAGGGGTACCAGGATTACACAGGGACACGAAGCAATACGCAGACAGACAGCAATGCGAGCACAGAAGGATACAAGGACCAGCCAGGGCATTCCGATTCGTATGGAACTTTGGAGCAACAGGGGGAGGTAACCTCTCTCGGGCCCATCGCCAAGACAGAGTATTCGGCAAACGCCGGCAGCGATTCGAATAATACGCAAGATGGGGGCAATCCCATCGCTGGTGCAGCTCCCGGAGGCTGGACGGAGGCAGAAGGCCCTGCAGAACCTGCGGGGAGCATGAATCAGTCGTATGGATTCAGTGCCTGGCCGGGCTATGGCACAGCCAGATCATTCTCGACAGGGCCGGGAATAGCCCGCAAGGCTCCGTCGGTTCCGCCCCGGCTGCGACGTCGCCCCGCCGGACCTGTGCTGGTCAGTCTTCTGTCAGGACTGATCCTGGTCTCCGGAGCAGGGGTCTGGTGGATGGCCACGAACCCTTATCGCGGATTGAATGCGACCTTGACCTATGCTCTGGTCTGGGCTGGAGGCGTCACGCTGATACTTGGCGTGGTCATATTGATCCTGGGCTTGATGGGCCGCAGGTCAGGAGGATTGACCCCCATTGCCTTGATGGCCTGTCTGGTCGTCCTGATTCTGGCTACCGGTTCGGCCATACCAGGCATTGAGCAAACCCAGAACCGCAGGATCTTGGCCGACTACTCCACAGTTCAAGTTAACGGCAACAACTATGGGCGCTTGTTGGGGGCGAACAGTGCAGACATGAGGCGTTACCGCCGCGGCACCGCGCTTGTCGGAGACCCGCAGGATCGGGGAAGTGCCGTCATTGACCTGACTGGTTATGAGCAGGAACACGGCACCCATCGCGTTCAGATTATGGATGATGCGGTGAGCACAGTCTCAGGCTGCCCGACGGGCACCGTCCGCCTGGCTGTGGCCTATGCTGACGTTCGCCTGCTCATTCCCAAGGGATGCAGTTTGTCCTATAGGGAACACACCGACCTCTACAGGGTCTTGGGATCGGGCGCGGCTGACTGGATAACCGAGACGGAACAGGGAAACCGGATGTGGTGGGGCAATACGTCGTCATCAGCTGAACGACGCAATTGGGAGGAAGCTCTGCGAGCGTCCAAGGAGGATCAGTGGCATATGCCCGACGATCCCGAATTGATCGTCGAAGCCAATCTCATGGCCGGTGCACGGGTCACCGTGCAAGCCCAGGGGAGTGCCACCCAGCCGAAGCGGGCGCAGCTCTACAGCGGCTTGATCAATGAATATTGGGATTATAGCTACAATCCATGGCAGTTTGGGGAGGATCAGGAAGATGACTGATATGCAGCAACCAGAAGGAGGCCAGCCGCTGGATCGCCAAGAGCGCACCACCAAGGTCATGCCGGTTGAATCCCCACCCCCGATATACCAGGTTCGGATGCAGCCGCCGGAGCCGGTCCGTCCTAGCGGCCCCAGCCTGCCTACCATCATATTTGGCGCCCTGGTTGGACTTTTGGCTCTGACCATGTTGGCTCTAGGATTGGTCTTTCTGCGTTACGGTACGGATCTGACCATAGTCATACCCTGGCAGCGGATTATTCCATTGATTTTTGCCGGCCTGGGCGTGGTGCTGATTGGCGCGTCTGTAGTAGCCTGGCTGGCATCAGCAAGGCGCATCCGATCTGTCTCAAAAGACCAGGATATTCCAGAAGATCAGGCTGCCAAGGATGGCCAGAGACCCCAGCAGGGTCAGGGTCAGGGTCAGCCAGTGGCCAGCCCCGGCAACAGCCGGCTTGCCGTCAGATCGGCTGAAGATAGAGGTCAGGATGATCGCCAAGAGCAGGATGAGTACCAGACACAGGACGGACAACAGGGACCAGCATGATGCCATCATCGAGGACAGATGCATAAGGCCAAGCGCCCGGCGGACCACAGTGAAGGCATAGGCCAGCAGGGCAGCCATAAGTCCTGCGGCTAGCAGGCCTAGCGACCAGAGCCGTCCGGTCAGGCCTTTGCTGAAACCTGACTGTCGGTGGTCATTGCCTGGAGTCCGCCGATGTGAGCTCAAAGCTCCAATCAGGGCAGATAGAAGGGCGGCAGCCAGCAGAATGGGGCCACTGGCCATCAGGGTCAACAGGGCGGTCAGTGAAGGCATCAACCCGGTATTCGTGTGCTCGGGCACCTGATTGAGCTGGTGGGGCTGGCTGCCGGCAATCATAGGGGTTGACCATTGATCGGCTTTGGTGTCCAGCGCTACGGCGTTGATCCAGTCTTCCAAATTATGCGTATACCGGGGTTCCAGGGGCAACCCGGCCTTGGCCAGCCGACTGCCGGTGCGGATCTGATGGTTGGTGGGGTAGTAGCGCAGGGTCACGTTGTCGTTGCCGATTGCATGAGTTCTGCGGATGATCTCGCGCGCACCCTGCTCGACTGGCATGGAGACATCCATGGTGCCGAAGTTGATCATGACCGGCATCCGCAGCCGATCCAGATAGGGCAGGGAGGGAAAGTCGGCGTACTCCAGGCCCAGCATGGACAGGTCCATGCCCATGAGCCGTGGTATCACGTTGCGGATTCCCCTAGGTGCGCCGATCAGATCCAAGTAGCTGGTGGCCGCCATGGCCATCTGCCGTCGTCCCGGGTAGACCGGAGGCGACGTCAGAACTGAGAAGGCGATGCTGGGGTCCTTGGCGGTCATGATGGTCGATATCCAGGTGCCCTCGGACTCGGCGTACAGACCCGTTTTGGTTGGATCCACACCCGGCCAGGAACGCAGACGATCAAGGGATCGTCCATAGTCGGCAGCCATGGCCTGATAGTCGCGGTGGAAGGTGGTGTAGGTGTCCAAACGCTTGTCAGGCACCAGGGTGGTGATGCCTGCCGAGGCCATAGCTGAAGCCAGATCGCCGTATACCTCTGCGGATTTGCCTGTTCCGGCGCCATGAATGAACAGGCAGGCTGGGCCAGTGCCCTTTCGGTCGCTTGGCTCTCTGACAATGGCCTGGATGCGAACTCCGCCATCCAGAGTGATGCTGATTTTCTGTTCCCTGACCGGGTGAGTGCCCTCAGGGGTGGTGGTTCCCAGACTCGTGGCGATGGCAGTGGACCGGGTCGAAACCTGCAGATGGTCGCGGTAGGGTTCCACCTGCCAGTCCGGCGTCATGGCCTGGCCCAAAAAGAGCATGACCAGAAGGATGACCACAAAGGAGGAGGCGGTGAGACCCGCCCGTTTCAGCTTTTGCACCCGTCAACTCTACCCGACCGCTCGACTGGTTGCAGAGATCGACCTCATAATTGTGGTTCAGGTGGTCGGTCCTGGGCCTGCTCGGCTTCGTCCAGGGTCTCAAAGCCATTCATCTGCACCGTGGCCAGAATGGTTTCCTCGGTAAGGTTGCCGCCCCGAGCCGCGATCTGGTCCACCATGAACTGGTAAAGATCCAGAGTCCTGGCCGAATAGGTGCCAAGTTCGCCACGCAGATAGGTCTCAAAGGAGGTGGTCTCCGGCGTGTCCTCGCTGGTGCGCAGGAGCCGCATCTCCTGGCCTAAACGGGGGTAGCGCTCGCGGAAGTCCTTGGCCCAGGCCACCTGCCGGTCGATGATGCGTTCCTGCTGCTCTTGTCGATCCAGGCCCAGCCTGGGCAGGTATGGGGCGATCTTGCTGTGGTACTGGTCCGGCGCCGTGGACTCCATCATGCGCCCGTACTTCTCGGTCAACAGGTTGCGTCCCTCCTTGTCGGCCTGATCCAGGTCATTCGCATAACTGGTCAACAGGGGATGCGGCCAGGTCAGAAACTGGCTTAGGCGCATCTGGTGAAACATGGGCCAGTTGCCCTGACAGTTGGCTGGGCCGCCCTCGTTGTTGACCTGCTGAAACTGCTTCCATTCGTGGCGGACGATCCGCTCGCGCAGGGATTCCTCATCCTGACATTGCTCGTCGTTTGCCATCTTTGGCTCCTTTCAGATGCTGTGAAGCACCGGGTCGTTGCTGGAGATGTGGGCCTCGACATAGGGGCGCTGCCACTCCAGGAAGGTTTCGGGGCTGTTGGTCAATCCCTCCGCCTGCAGCTCTTCTACGATTCTTGCGCAGATTGACTCTACAAGTTTGGTGATGCGTTCGGCAGCCGGTCGGGCTCCCTTGCCGCCTTCGCCAAAGCCCTGCCCCCCATAGCAGGCAGCCGAGGCCAGGCGCAGGATGTTCTCCAGCTGTTCGGTCAGGTCGGACAGTCTGGTGGCCATTCGTCCGCTCAGCCGCCGCAGGGCCGCGAACGTCCACTTGTAGTAGGGCAGATAACCGACCGTCAAAGGATTGTTGAGCAGAAAGATCAGGGAGGCGCAGGCTTTGATGAATTCGTTGATTGACAGCATTGCCGCAGCCCCATCGCCCCGCTGCAGGCTCCGCGGCAGATTGTACTGGCCTGCCTGGGCGATCATGCCCAAGCGACGGGAGATCAGACAGAAGCGCACATCGTCGGGCATGGCCTTGAACCCTTGCCGGGTGGCCAGCATCCGTCCCAGCGGATCTGCGAAAATCTTGCCATTGGTGGCCGCCGCCAGCGTGGCTTCGTCCAGGAGCAGCCACTCATGGGGGTGATCTTCCGGGGGCGCCTGCCGGTAGCCGGTCAGGGTTTCGAAGAAGGCGCCGATCTCGAAGACGCCCACGCGTCGGTTAGCCCCCTTGGCTCTGACGCTGTCGGTTCGTGACCCGAACCCCATGAATTCGGCGGGAAGGGCCTCATAGTCCTTCTGCAGCTGGTCGCCGATGGCCTGGTAATCCTCGCTGGTCAACCATAGGCAGAAGCCGGGGCCGAAGTCGTGATCCCGGGAGATGGCGTCGTCAAAGCCGTAGCAATCCGAGCCATGGCCCATCAATCCCGCGGCGATCCGACCGCGATACTGGGGATAACGTTCTTCAAGCATGGGGCGGCCCACCTGCTCCCAGTAAGCCTTGGCCAGGTCCAGTCCTTGAATATCCGGATGGGAATCAAGCGGATCATTGTCACTGTTGTGATTCTCGGCAGGTGGCCGGTCTGAGCTGGTCTTCATCTGGCTGGATGCGGCTTCGTCGTTCTGGTTGGATTTGTCCCTGTCCCTGGCTTCTGCGGCGGCAGTCTGCGCCTGGTCCAGATTGGCTTTGGTGATCCGGTAGTAGTCGCTGCCTTTGCCGTATCGATCTTCAATGATGGCCAGGGCCTTGCGATAGGTATCTGCCGATTGGCTGAAGCGCCCGGCTATATAGCAGACTTGGGCAAAGCCTGCCAGTGCTGAGGCGTAGTGTGCGCTATTTTCCAGGTGGCCGGTTCGGTAGATGTCCAGGGCTGTGCGAGCCTGATCCCAAGCCTCCTGCAGAGTCTGCGGGCTGTCGCTGCGCTGCATGAGCAGGAGCGCCAGGTTGGTATGGGTGGTGGCCAGATCCAGATCCCGCGAAGGATCGGTGCTGGAATTTTCCAGGATGTCCATGGCTTGGCGCAGCTCCTGTTCGGCCTGGTCGTGCCGGTCGGTTTCGCTGTAGAGCATGGACAGGTTGTTGTGCAGGGCCGCCAGCCGCCGGTCCTTGGGGCCAAGGGTTTTGGCTGCAGAGACAAGTGCCTGCCGGTAGAGATCTTCGGCCTGGTCGTACTTCTTGGCCGCTCGCAGTCCTGTGGCCGCATTGATCAGGGTGGTCGTCCAGGCCTCGGACCCCTCGATGCGCATGCGTGAGGCCAGCTCGATGGCGCGCTGGATCATCCACATGTTCTCCTGATGGCGGCCCTGGGACCGGTAGAATCCCATGGCTTCGTTGAGCACGGTCAACAGTCCGGCATCGTCGCCTGCATTCTCCGCATCCACCAGTGCTTGTTGCAGGTAGAGTTCGGCCTGGTCGCGGGCCTTGCCGGCGCTGAAGATGGCATCCAGACCATCCAGAAAGGCTTGGGTGTCGAAGCTGCCGTCCGGTTGCATATAGGACTGTTGAGGCTCTTTCTGCTTGCTGCCTGTGATCGGTGTCTGGTCCTGGCTCATTTGGCTCCCTTGCTGTCAGAGTATCTGAAGGTGCGGGTTCCTCATGGAGCCCTAGCGCCGAGGTCGCTACTATTACCAGTCTAGACTGGTGGCTTTTGACGGATTCCGATCGGCGATGTCATCTAGGTCACGTCTAGTGTCGTTGCCTTTGGGAAGGACTTCTTCACTGGTGAGCAATATCGGAGTTGCGTGGATCAGGATTCAGTATCGTCAAATCTGACAGTAATTTAGCGATTGCCTACCCCTGTTAGGCTTTTCAAGAGTTCTGGGCCGCGCGTCGAAAGCTGGCGCTGACGCCCTGTGGTATGGAATCGCCAGGAGAACAGCGGCATGCATAGTGCAATTTATTGCGATAGAAGATCGTTGAGTATCGAAGCCGAGTTTTCCATCAGGCTCTTTTGGATAATGTAGATAATGTAATTGCTTGAATGTGCAACACGGATCTGGATCGTTTCCGCACGCTATCCAAACCATAGTATTGATATCGCCATGGATCATGTAATCATCGTTGAAAGCAGTCGTGCCGGTCTTCTTGATGCATGCATTCCCATCCAACAGCTGTGGGAAACAGAAACCCCGATCCATATGGACCGGAATGCTTGTCGGGGTAGGGGGATTTGAACCCCCGGCCTCTTCGTCCCGAACGAAGCGCGCTACCAAGCTGCGCTATACCCCGTGACAACGTTCTATATAGTACACGTACCGTCGGCCAAACGCCATCGTCTGCGCGGCGCGGCCATTCAGCCACTTGCCATTAGGGGAACCGGCGCCTAGTACCGGCTCATGCGTAAAATAGCGATTTATGAATGACTCATCGGAAGAAACCCCTCGTCTGACGCCGGTCGAGCGTGCTCAGGCACTGCTTGACCAGGATATGGCCATCACGAAGAAGATTGATCAGGGCGCCCAGCTGGATGACGCCATTGATCCTGGCAACTTGGAGGATGGCCCTGAAAGTCATCCTGAGCAGGTGCGCATGCGTGTGGCAAAAAGGGCGCTCATGCTCAAGGAAGGCATTGAGCCCTACCCGGTCCATCTGGATGTGACCGACCGCATCGAGGATGTGCGCCGCAAATATCAGGACCGCCTTGAGCCAGGCCAGGAGACTGAGGATGTGGTCGGCATCGCTGGAAGGGTCCTCTTCCTGCGCAACGGCGGCGGTCTCTGCTTCGTCCAGCTGGCGGCAGGCGACGGCACCCGCATCCAGGGCATGATCTCCAAGCGTGAGATTGGCGCTGATTCCCTTAAGCGGTTCAAGCAGCTGGTCGACTTGGGTGATCACCTCTACCTGCGCGGCCGCGTGGTTGCCTCCAAGACCGGTGAGCTCTCCGTCTTTGCTACCGAGTGGAACATCGCGGCTAAGGCTTTGCAGCCGCTGCCGGCCCTTCATAAGGAGCTGACCGAGGAGCAGCGCACCCGCAAGCCCTATTTGGCAATGATCGCCGATGAGGATGTGCGGGCCATGGTCCGTCGTCGTTCCAAGGCCGTCTCCTCGCTGAGACGCACCTTCGAGGACCACGACTTCATGGAGGTCGAGACCCCTATGCTGCAGACAGTGCATGGCGGCGCTGCGGCCCGGCCATTCACCACGCATATGAATGCCTTCGACATCGACCTCTACCTGCGCATCGCCCCTGAGCTCTTCCTCAAGCGCTGTCTGGTCGGCGGCATTGAGCGGGTCTTCGAGATCAACCGGGACTTCCGCAATGAGGGCGTGGATGCCACTCATGCGCCGGAGTTCACTATGCTGGAGGCCTATCAGGCTTACGGCACCTACGACACCATCGGGGAGCTGACCAAGGAGCTGATTCAGCAGGCAGCACTGGCCACGTCGGGGTCGCTGAAGGTGACCCTGCAGGATGGCAGCCAGTACGACTTCGGCGGCGATTGGCATCAGATCAGCATGTACGAGTCCCTTTCCGAGTCCCTAGGCGAAGAGATTACCCCGCAGACCAGCGTTGGCCATCTGCGGACCATCGCCGACAAACTGGGTCTGGAGGAGGAGCCGGCCGAAAACCACGGTAAGCTGATCGAGCACCTCTGGGAGCACTTCTGGCAGGACAAGCTGTATGAGCCGACCTTCGTGCGTGATTTTCCGGTTGAAACATCCCCCCTGGTCAAGGCTCATCGCACCAAGCCGGGCGTGGTCGAGAAGTGGGACCTCTATGTTCGCGGATTCGAGTTGGCCACGGGTTACTCGGAGCTCAACGATCCAGTGGTCCAGCGGCAGCGGTTCGTCGAGCAGGCCAAGATGGCCAGCCGGGGCGACGACGAGGCCATGGACATTGACGAGGACTTCCTGGAAGCCCTGGGCGTGGGTATGCCTCCCGCTGGCGGCATGGGCATGGGCATAGATCGTCTGTTGATCGCCCTTACCGGCGCATCCATCCGAGAGACCATCACCTTCCCCCTGGTCAAGCCGCTGGTTTGACATGATGTCAGAGGAGCAGCGGTCATGAATATCAGACTGTGGATGGACGGCATGCGTCCCCGGACGCTGCCTGCTTCGGTGGCGCCTGTCTGCGTGGGCGCTTCGGCTGCGGTCCTGAAGAGGTCACGGCTCTTGGAGCAATGCACCAGCTCCTGCTCGCCCTCGCCCGTCGATCCTGCTCTGAAAGCGGCCACGCCGGGGCGCTTGGCCCTGATCGTGCTTTTATTGGTCTTGCTTGCTTTGTCCATGCAGATCGCAGCCAACTTTGCCAATGACTATGCCGATGGTGTTCGCGGCACCGATTCCGGCCGCGGAGGCGAGGAGGCCGCATCCGGCAGGCCTAGACGTCTGGTGGCCGCAGGCGTACCGCCCAGGCAGGTGCTGTACGCCACCATGATCTCGGCGGCCTTCACCTGTCTGATGGGTCTGGCCGTCATGGCGCTGACCGGTCACTGGTGGATGATCCTGGTCGGGGTCTGCTGTCTGATTGCCGGCTGGTGCTACGTGGGCGGACCTCATCCATACGGCTACCACGGGCTGGGCGAGGTCAGCGTCTTCATCTTCTTCGGACTGGTGGCCACCCTGGGCACCGAATACTTCTTGATTGACAGGATCGACTTCGTCGGCCTTCTGGGTGCTTGCGTCTGCGGGCTCAATGCCGTGGGCCTGCTCATGCTCAACAATTACCGGGACTTGGACGACGACCGCCTATCAGGCAAGCACACATACGCGGTTCTGGTGGGTGCGCGCGCAGCAGCCATCTCCATTTATCTGGTCTACATTCTGAGCCTGGTCCTGAGCCTGATACAGTTCGTTCCGGCTGTCATGAGACATGGCCTGCCAGGCTTCCCTCTGGTGCTGATCCTTGTGCCGGTGGCTGCCGTCTTTCTATTGATCTGTCGGGCCTTTGCCCGCGGCCAGCTGCCCAAGGCCTTCGGCATGGCTGGCAAAGGCACTCTGGTCTCTGCCCTATGCTGGTCGGCGGGCCTGCTCCTGCAACTGTGAGGATCTTGGTACTCTGATGGACGGGCATTCCGACTCTCAAGCGATTGGTGGATAATCAGGCAATCATGTTCATCACACTTCAGGAATACAAGGACGCACTGCGACCTTCGGCCTTGCTCTGCTCGCCCACTCCGGTTCTGATTGGCGCGGCGGTGGCTCTCCGACAGCGGTTCAGCCAAGGACTGGGGCCGGATGCGCGCTTCTGGGTTATTGCCCTTCTTTGCTGTCTGACGGCTGTGTTCGTTCACAGTACCTGCAATCTGGCCAATGACTACTTCGATGGCATCAGGGGTACTGACGAGGGTCGGAGCAGCCTTTCGGGCGCGGGCGCTGACGGCTCGTTGCCTGATCTGCCCAGAAGGGGAGTGGCCGGTGGCGTGGAACCTCGCAAGGTCCTGCTGTCCGCCTATCTCAACATCCTTATGGCCTGCCTGTCCGGTCTGATTTTGTGCTGGGTTACAGGCCATTGGTGGATGATCCTGGTAGGCATCTTCTGTCTGCTGGGAGCCTGGTTTTACACGGGGGGCAAACACCCTTACGGCTATATGGCCATGGGCGAGCTGAGCATCATGATCTTCTTCGGCCTGGTCGGCGTGCTGGCCACCCAGTACCTGGAGACTGGCAGCATCGACCGTCACGGGTTCATCGGCGCCCTGGTTGGCGGTCTTGTCTGCATTCCCGTTCTGGAGATCAACAACTATCGTGACATCGATGCGGATCCTCTGGCTGGCAAGTACACGCTGTCTTCCTTCATCGGAGCCAGAGGCACGCTGATGCTGATGGGATCCTCTTATGCCCTTGCTGTGATCCTGGGCATCGTCGAGTCATGGTCACTGTCCGGCGGCTCCCTTGCAGCCGCCTGGCCCCGCCTGCTCTGCCTGCTGCCTGTTCTGGCGATGGCCGTTGCCACCACGGTGGCCAGCTGTCGGAATCGGTTCAGCAGAGCTTTCGCGTTGTCGGGCTACACCGATTTACTGACCGGGTTCTGCTGGCTGGGTGTCTGCCTGCTTTAAGCCGAGTGAAGTCCGCCAAACAGTCCCTCTTAGGCTTTAGAATTTTCACTATGACCTACAAACTAGTATTGCTCAGGCACGGCCAGAGCGCATGGAACAACACCAATCAGTTCACCGGCTGGGTGGACGTCCCGCTGACCGAGCAGGGCGAGCAGGAAGCCCGCAAGGGCGGCAAGCTGCTCAAGGATAAGGGTGTTCTGCCGGACATCGTCTTCACCTCCCTGCTGCGCCGTGCCATCAACACCGCCAACATCGCCCTGGACGAGGCCGACCGCCTTTGGATCCCCGTCAGGCGGGACTGGAGGCTGAACGAGCGTCACTACGGAGCTCTGCAGGGCAAGAACAAGACCGAGATCCGCGAGAAGTACGGTGACGAGAAGTTCATGCTCTGGCGTCGCTCCTATGCCACCCCGCCGCCTGAAATCGATCCTGACGACGAATACTCGCAGTCCCATGATCCTCGATATGCCGGAGCCCCCGTGCCCCGCGCAGAGGCGCTGGCCAACGTGGTCAAGCGCGTCACTCCCTACTGGCAGAGCGACATTGTTCCTGAGCTCAAGACCGGCAAGACCGTTCTGATCGCTGCCCATGGCAACTCTCTGAGGGCCATTGTCAAGATGCTCGACAACCTGACTGAGGACGAGATCGCCAAGGTCAACATCCCCACGGCCATTCCCCTGGTCTACGAGCTGGATGAGAGCTTCAAGCCCATCAAGCCTCGCGGCGAGTACCTGGATCCGGAGGCGGCCGCAGCCGGTGCTGCTGCTGTTGCGGCCCAAGGCCAGAAGTGAGTTCCATCAGGCAGATCTATCTGATGCTCTGAAATCGGCTTTTGGGCGCAGAGAGTCAAAGCTGTTCAGGTGGTGTCTTCTCTATTCGTGGAGGGCACCACCTTTCGCGTTCTTAGCGGTTGGGAAAGCAAGAACGGCTCGTCACCCGACCAGCTGTCAGGTGATGGGCCGCCCCTTTGCCGTCCGGTCAGTCCAGATCGAGGTCCAGATCCTTGGGGTCCTTAGAGGGGTCGAAGCCCGAGACGATGTAGACCACGCGCCGGGCCGCAGAGACGCCATGGTCTCCCAGTCGCTCCATGAACCGTGCCACCAGGACCAGGTCGATCAGCTGCTGCCTGGTTCCCGTCCAGTCGTCTGAGAGAGCATAGCCAAATGTCTGCTGGTGGAGCTTGTCCATCTGGTCATCGCTGACGATGATCTGTTCGGCTATGGTCGTGTCCCTGTCGGAGAGCATTTCGACCAGACGATCGGCCATGACATCCAGAAAGTCCTGCATCTGTTTGAACAGGGGGATGACCTCGGCAGGCAGGGTCGGCTCGGGGTAGGAGCGTCTTGCCGTCTCGGCAATGTGCCTGGCCAGGTCTCCCATGCGTTCAAAGGTGGCTGACAGGCTCAGCGTGGAGACCACCACCCGCAGATCAGTGGCCACTGGGCTCTGCTTGGCCAGAAGCCTGATGCATTGATCGATGATGCTGGCCTGAAGGTCGTCTATATCGGCATCACCGTCGATGACCTCCTGGGCCGTTTCCAGTTCGCAGTCCATCAGGGACCTTCCGGCTTTTTTGATGGCATCGCGAACCTTGGCGGCCATCCGATCGAGATCGTCGGCCACCAGTCCCAGCTCCTCGTTGAAAATTACGCGCATGTCTCTTCCCTTTCGGCCTCGATCAACGATATGACTTCAGTCTATGTGACCATGTTGGCAAGAAAAAGCCAGACTCGAAGAATGTCGGTCCATCGTATCGGCAATCCAATGTCGGATATGCGAGAATAAAGCCGGAACAGCCGATGAGATTTGGTTGATGTCGGAGCGTCCGGGGTCGGCGCCGGACTGGAGGGAAGTCCTTATGAGACGGTTCGTGGACCGCCTGCGCAGCCTTATGGGCAACCGGAGCAAGGACGGTGAACATGCCGACGGCGAAGCTTTGGATGGCTCGGCTCAGGCCTTGCTGGCGCTCATCCCTGCCGCCACGGTTGTGGTCGGTGGCGATGACGAGGTTGTCCGCTCCAGTCCGGATGCCTACAGGCTGGGAATCGTCAGCAACGACGAAATCGCGGATCCGAAGATTGTTGAAGCCATTGCGCAGGTGCGCCGTTCAGGCGGCAGACGAAGCTTCAGTCTGACTACGCGAACGCCTGCTGAATTCGCTCTGGATGCCGCAGCCGAGAGCTCTGAATCCGATGGCTGGGATATTGGTGAGACCGAGGATTCTGGTGATGCAACCCGCACTCAGGCGCAGGCGGTATCCAGGAGAAACTGGCTCAAGGTCACTCTGGGACGTATTAGCAAGTCCCTAGTCGTAGTGCTCGTCGATGACGTGAGCGATTCGGTGAGGTTCATTCGCACCAGAGATGCCTTCATGACCAATGTATCCGAGCAGATGCTCAAGCCGGTCCAGGCCCTGGAAGAGCTTGCTGCGCAACTCAAGATCACTTCCCATCTGGAGGGGGATGACCCAGACCTGCTTCGCAGCCATCTGCGCAGCATCTCCAAGGATGCTTCCTCGGTCCAGCGCTACAGCGCCTATCTGGGGCATGTGCTCAAGGATCTCCTTCTGCTGATCCGGGCTCAGGAGCGGATCAAGCCCAGCAGGGAGAACACGCTCGACGTGGCTGAGCAGATAAGGACAGTGGTGCAGGATGAACGGAACGGGGCTGATCAAGCCCATGTGACCCTGCGATGGCGGTGCGACCAGCCGATGACGATTCATGGCGACGGGCAGCAGATCAGAGTTGCTCTGGCCAAGCTGGTGGAGAACGCTATCGCCTACTCGTCTCCCGGCTGTACTGTCTCCCTGGTGGCTGAGGCGTCGGGTGACGGGCACTATGCAAAAATCAGGGTGGTCGATCACGGCCGAGGCATATCCAAGGCGGACCAGGACAGGATCTTCGAGCGCTTCTACCGCGCCGATAACCAGAATGAAGAGACTGCAGTAGGCATAGGTCTGGGTCTGGCCATCGTCAAGCATGTAGCTCTGACCCACCACGGCTCGGTCACTGTCTGGAGCGCACCAGGAGAGGGAAGCACCTTTACGCTGATGCTTCCCCTGGCTCAGGATCCGGTTGCTGGGCAAGACGGCGATAATCCCAACGATTGAAATACTCCCAGATCATCAGCAGGATGCCGACGCCAACCCCGGACAGGCATACGATCAAAGGCTTGGTGACCGTCATTCCGGTTAGGGCCAGGATGCCCACCAGTACCAGGGCCACAATCCAGAAACCGGTGCCGAGCAGGAAGATGCGTCGCAGATCCACCTGCATGGGCCGCGGTGATGGTCTGCGGGCGTCCGGGTCGAAAATGGGGGCCAGCTTCATACCCCCACTGTACCGTTCGCAATGACATGCCTGACAACCTGGCGTGCAGACCCGAAGCTGACATGCGGGGACCCCCACGCCTTGCCCAGGACTTGGCCCTTGTCTTATCATGACGGGGATTGGTGGGTTCGTATGCACCGGCCCATGGAGGGATTTCCCGTGGAAAGGGGAGTGCGTGTATCCGATCCAAGCTGTGGAGAAGCACTACGCCTGGGGCTCGCACGACCGACTGCAGCACATGTTTCACCTGCATGAGTCAGACGGACGCCAGGGGGATACCTTGGCGGAGATGTGGTTCAGTGGGCACACCGAATCACCTTCGCCTCTGATCCTGCCCGACGGGTCGCGGCTGCCTCTGACCGCGGCTATTCGCCGCAACCCCATGGCCATGCTGGGGGAGCGCGACTCCCGTCTCTTCGGCCCCACCCTGCCCTACCTGTTCAAAATCATCTCGGCCCGCATTCCTCTGTCCTTGCAGGTGCATCCCTTGGATTTCGAGGCTCGTGCCGGCTTCAACCGGGAGAATGCTCAGGGGGTGCCCGACGACGATCCGAGTCGCTCCTTTCATGACAGTCTGGCCAAGAACGAGATGGTGGTTGCCCTGGAGCCCTTCCAGGCCTGTGTAGGCTTCGCAACCATCTCCACGCAGCTGACCATTCTGCGTGCCGTGGATCATCCTCTGGCTGAGCTGATGACCCAGGCGCTGACCGCCCGTACCTTCCACCTGGGAGTTCCTCCTGCCCGCTTCGCTTCGGCCGATGCCATGATGCCGGTCTCCTCGCTGATCTGGCCGGACTCCCGCAGACGTATCTTCAGGGCTTTCCACACCGCCGTGACTGCTGAACCAGAGGCGGCCCGGGGCCTGGAGGAAGCCTTGGAGGCTGCTGCTGGGCGGCTGCGGTCGAAACGGGCGGGAGCCATACTGAGGCATGCCCTGTGCGCTGTGCGGGCCTTTCCGGGGGACCCAGCCGTGCTCTGTCTGCTCATGCTCAATCCTGTAGATCTGGAGGAGGGCGATTCGGTCTATATCCCCGCCGGGACTCCTCACGCATACATTCACGGCACTGCGGCAGAGATCATGACCAACTCCGACAACGTGCTCAGGGCCGGCATGACTCCCAAGCATCGAGATATTCCCAACCTGCTGCACAGCCTGGACTGCCAGCCTTCGGCTCCTATCGATCCATCCAGCTCCATGATTGCTACCCTGATCATGCACAATATGGTGACCTACCGGCCCAAGATCAACGAATACATGCTGGTCTACGGACATGTGGAGGAGGGCGGAGCCACTTGGCCCCTGCTCAACAGGCTTCAGCAGCGCTACGGGGATTTGATAGAGCGCCTGGGGCCTCGTCATCTGATGATTCCCCGCAGCGGACCGCGCATCATCGTCTGCACTGATGGCCGGATCCGTTGCTCAGCCGCTGGCCAGTCCTGTGTGCTGGGCCAGGGCCGGGCTCTCTTCATTCCCTCCGAGGATGGCCGTGTCGACATCACCATGCCCGAGGATTCCGACGATATAGGCGGATCCTTCCTCCTGGCTTCGACACCGGTTTGACCTCATATGAGCCTGGTTCGCTCAGGGTGGACCAGGCAGGGTTCAAAACCGTGGGACACGCCGTGGCGGGCGGCACGCATGCTGGTTTGCTCATGTCGGCCTCATGTCCGTATAATCCTAGCGTATTCCGTGGTTGTCGAAGATGAGCGACCACCAGCCATGCTTGAGTACACCAGTATGGACAATTCAGGTCATTTGGCCTGGGTTCTCGCTTGCGTTATGGTGTTCCCTTGTGATGGTTCGTGATACGGCACGAAAGTCGCGTCGGAACATAAACGGGAGTGATTCTAGATGAAGCATGCTGCGCACAGGGCTTCGGGCACGCGGCGCGCACGTGTCGGCAGTTCGCCGACCAGCCGATCGGCTGGCGTAACCCAGACAGCGGGCATTGAAGGCATTGATGATGCCTTGGCGGCCAAGCTCAACGAGGTAGCTCCTCGAACCCGTCGCTCCATTCGGTTGGCGGCCAAGGCCTCCGCCCGTCGCTCCCATATCATGACTGGCTCGGCCCTGACTGTCCTGGTCGGTGCCGCGGCTTCCTCCATGGCCGTTTGCCAGGCTCGGGACGACTGGTCCCTTCCTCTGGCTGACAGCGTTGCGATCGATTTGGTCTCTCCCTCTCCCTCCGCTGGCCCCTCCGGAGCGAATGGAAGCGCAAGGGTCTCTCGTTCTGATTACCGTCAGCACCTGACTGCGGCGTCACAGCGCAATGAGGGCAGTTGGGAGCTAGGCGAGTCTGCGCTCGATGCCGGACGGATGTCTAAATCATCGGCCGACAACCCGGTCGTAGCTGTGCTGATGGATGCCAACCGATCGGTTCTGCCGGCAGGGTTCAATCCCAACCATGCCACTGGAGATGCGGGCAACGCCTACGAGTTCAGCCAGTGCACCTGGTGGGCCTACGTCCGTCGTCATCAGCTGGGTCTGCCGGTGGGCTCCCAGATGGGCAATGCCAAGGACTGGTCTGTTTCAGCCCGCTCTTTGGGCTATTGGGTGGACAATACGCCACGCAATGTCGGCGACATCGTGGTCTTCCAGGCTGGCCAGGAGGGTTCGGATTCCGCCTATGGCCATGTGGCCATCGTCGAGAAGATCAATCCCGACGGCTCCATCGTCACTTCTGAGTGTGGTGCTGTCATGAATGGAAAGACCTACTCCCGTACCTTGTCCAACGTGCACGCGCTGAGCTACATCCATTACTGATTCTCGGCTGAGCGAATAGTGTCACACTTTTCGTCAGACCTTGTTCTCGACACGTGATAGAATTGTGCACGATGAAAAACGCACGTAAGTATGTGAGCCTGATGGCAGCGGCCACGATCTGTGGCATGCTCTCCATCGGTATACCCGCCGTGGCCCAGGCCAGTGGAGGCAGTGAAGCCGCAGTCACTTCGTCTCGTTCATTCACCCCGGGCAGCAAGGTGCGCGCCGATCTGCTGACCGAGTCGACAGCGACCACCGTCGAAAAGGACAGCAATTGGGGTGGCATTGAGTCTTTAAACGTTCCTGCGACCAAGTCTCAGTCCGAGAAGGACGCCGAGGCCAGGGCCCAGCAGGCTCGCGAGCAGGCCCAGGCTGCGGCTAGTCAGCGTCAATCCGCCCAGGTCAGCCGTTCGGCTGCCCGCGGTAGCACCGGCGGTACAGTCGCTGATGTGCCGGCAACTGGCAAGGGCGCAGAGGTGGTCAACTACGCTCTTCAGTTCCAGGGGATTCCTTATGTGCTTGGCGGGACTGATCCTGCCAAGGGCTTCGATTGCTCTGGGTTCACCCAGTATGTGTTCGCCAATTTCGGCATCAGTCTTCCTCGTATTGCCGCTGCCCAGGGTTCGGCTGGCGTGCCGGTCACGGATCCGGCGCCTGGCGACCTGATGGTGGCCCCCGATGGCAGCCATGTGGGCATCTACGTCGGTGGCGGACGCATGATCCACGCCCCGTCTCCAGGTAACTGCGTCAGGGTTCAGGCGGTCTATCAGACTTTCTACTATCGTCGTCTGGTCTGAGGCATAGTTCTCAAGCAGACCTAACGCCCCTACGGGGGCGTTTTGCATATTCAGAGTTGATGTTCCTCGCGTGTTGGTCCCCGCCAGCTTATTGATCAGGTCCGCATGCGATATTCTGACAGAAGGAGCGGTGTCGGTTTGTCACCGCCAAGTTTAAAGGAGGTCGTCGGATGAGCAACGACAAGGCTGTTCTGGTAGGCGTCGATGGCTCGGACGCCAGTTACAAGGCGGCATGGTGGGCCGCCAACTACGCTAAGCATGCAGGGTTGACCCTGCAGATTGTCTGCGCCTATTCCCTTCCCTCATATGCGGCCGTCTCCTTCGATGCGACGTACACGACCATGGGGGACGACGTAGCGGCTCACAACGATGCCCAGGAGATACTTTCCAAGGCCAAGGCCATCGCCGATGAACAGGGTGTCGGTGCAGCCACGCTGATCGTGACCGGGGATCCCTCTTCGGTCTTCGTGGAGCTGAGCCGCAATTACCGGCTGATAGTCATCGGCAACCGGGGCAAGGGCGGCCTGGCCGAGCGTCTGCTGGGAACCACCAGCTCCAGCCTGCCTGCCTATGCCTACTGCCCTATCGTGGTTGTTCCCTACACCGACGACGATGGCAATCTGATGCATCTGAGCAACGATATTCAGCGGGTAGCCGTGGGTTCCGACGAGTCCAAGTGGGGTCTTAAGGCCCTGCAGATCGCGGCCGCCTTCGCCGACAGCTGGAATGCTGAACTTGATGTCATGTCGGCAGTGCCGAACATCTCCGGACTGACTGGCACAGGTTCAGCTGAGGAGCGCAGCGTCATGGACTCCTATCTGGATGACCTCAATACCCGGATCGCTCCGCTCATGAAAACCTACCCGGATCTGCGCATCAATAAGACCGTGGTGCCAGGGTCTGCCGTAGAGGCCTTGACCCAGGCCAGCAAGACCCATGACGTGGTCGTGGTCGGCTCGCGCGGCCGCGGTGGCTTCACCGGACTCTTGCTGGGCTCTACCAGCCAGGGTCTCCTGCAGCATGCAGTCAGCCCTGTTTACGTGGTGCCGCGCAAGTATGTGGAGGCCGAGGAGTCCGGCCTCAAGGCCGCAGCCGACGCGGCTGAAAGCACGGATGTGGCCGAGATCACCGGAGTGGAGCAGATCTCTGTGGATTTGGCCAAGCCCGAGCAGCTGGCTGACCTGGAGTCGACCATCGATCCCGAGCACAAGGAGTAAGGCGTTCGATTCAACGACGGCATCGACGAAGAGCGGGGACCCTCGAAGTTCAGCGAACCCGGGAATCCCCGCTCTTTTATCACCGTCAGGTCAGTGGCGAACTTTGACGGAGATCCTGACTGGGGTCTCCCGCTGATAGGTGTGGGCCACAGTGCATGACTTGGCAATATGGCGGCGGACCCGCTCCTCCAGCTTGTCTGCATCCTCCTGGGCCAACCTGGCCGAAGTGGCATCGACATCCACCTGTTCGTCGAAGCTCAAGTAGGCATCGTCGTCGGCGTCATAAGCGCCGTCCACCACGATTTTCGCCCCCTTGCCCTTGCCTAGGGCACTTTCCACGGCGAACTGGCTGGAGAGCGCTCCGCAGGCGGCCAGAGCGATCTTCATCAGATCGCCTGGGTTGAACTGATCCTCGCCCTTGCCGAAGGTGATGTGGGCTCCATTATCGCCGTAGGCGTTCCAGGTGCCGTCCTTGTCGCGTTCGACCCAAAGTCTCTTGCTCATCTGTTCCTCCTTGTCCGGCACCCGTCGGGTGCGTCATCCGGGTCCGAGCCTGTGGCCGGACCTGCTCCTCCAATCTAACCCGGAGTGTGCAATTCGTCACCGGGGCACGCTCAGCTGGCGGCGGACTTGATAGTATGGCCGCATGGCCTTGACTCGCGAAGAACTGCAGCGTATTCGTACACGTATCCCTGAGCGTCCCGATTCGGATATTCCCACCCCCTATGAGGATCTAGTGCGCACCATCCTGCGCGAAGGCACTCTCAAATCCGACAGGACGGGCACCGGCACCATATCCCTG
This sequence comes from Bifidobacterium asteroides, assembly GCF_003202695.1. Lineage (GTDB taxonomy): Bacteria > Actinomycetota > Actinomycetes > Actinomycetales > Bifidobacteriaceae > Bombiscardovia > Bombiscardovia asteroides_G. Next base: position 258,873 of record NZ_QGLL01000008.1, on the reverse strand, counting down.
TTCGGGCGGCAGATGCGCTTCGATCTGTCGCATTCCTTCCCTCTGATCACCACCAAGAAGGTCTACTTCCGTGGAATTGCCTATGAGTTGCTTTGGTTCCTGAAGGGATCGCAGAATGTGCGCTGGCTGCAGGAGAACCGCGTGCATATTTGGGACGAATGGGCCGACCCGGAAACCGGGGATCTGGGCCCGGTCTATGGAGTCCAGTGGCGCAGCTGGCCCGCTCCGACGCCAGAGGACCCCCACCGCACCATCGACCAGATCGCCAAGGTGCTGGATCTGATACGCACCCACCCGGACTCCCGTCGCATGATCGTCACCGCTTGGAATCCGGCTCAGGTTGACAGCATGGCTCTGCCCCCCTGTCATGCGCTCTTCCAGTTCTATGTGGCCGACGGCAGGCTGAGCTGCCAGCTCTACCAGCGCTCCTGCGACATGTTCCTTGGGGTGCCTTTCAACATCGCCTCCTATGCTCTACTGACCATGATGATGGCCCAGCAGGCAGGTCTTGCGCCAGGGGAGTTCGTATGGACCGGCGGCGACTGCCACATCTACGACAACCACGTGGAGCAGGTTCTGGAGCAGCTGTCGCGCAAACCCTATCCCTACCCGACCATGCGCATCCGCAAGGCTGACTCCATCTTCTCCTATCAGTATGAAGACTTCGAGGTGGCGGACTACCAATGCCACCCCGCCATCAAGGCCCCGGTAGCGGTCTGATGGTGCGCTGAGCCGAATACGGGCACCGTCGGATCCGAAGATTAGAATGTACTCGTATATCTACTCACCATGAGGAGTGAATGCAACAGATGGAGCATGACAATAGTCGAAGCGGCTATCACGAACCCGAGCCCGGTCAGGCCGGGCTTCTAGGCGATGAGGATTGGCGGCATCAGGAAGAAGAGATAGGCCGCCGCTCATCGGTCAATATGATCTGGGCGCAGGCGCAGGCCATGGACGGTCGGCGCGGCGCCATCGGTTACCACAATGCGCTGCCTTGGCATCTGAGCGAGGATATGCGGCACTTCAAGGAGCTGACCGTATCCCATCCTGTCATCATGGGGCGGCGGACCTGGGTCTCCATGGGGGAGCGGCCCCTGCCCAAGAGGGACAACATCGTTCTGTCCGGTGACCCAGGGTTCCATGCGCCAGGCGCCACTGTGGTATCTGCGGCCGACGATGCTCTGGAGCTGGCCAGACAGGAAGCCATTCCTGATGATGGGATGGATCGCAGCGAAATCTGGATCATCGGCGGCGCAGGGGTTTTCAGTACTTTCTTTCCGCTGGCTGATGCGGCCTATGTGACTGACCTGGATCTGCAGACTCCAGCCGACGTCTTCGTGCCTGATATGGAGGAGCTGGTCAGCAAGCGGTTCTGGCAGGTGCGGGACAAGAGCCAATGGATGACCCCTGCGAAACCAGACCAGGCGGATGCCATCCGGCGCTTTCGGTATATCACCTATGGGAAGGTGCGTTGATGGCCCAGAATTCTGGAGGAAAGGCTTCACGGGTCCCCTACAGCGTCATGACCGTCTGCACCGGCAACATCTGCCGATCGCCCATGGCTGAGATCATCCTGCGCAAGTTCTTCCAAGAGCGCGGACTGAATGAGGACCAGGTCAGAGTGGAATCCAGCGGGGTCAGCGACGAAGAGTTCGGCAACCCCATAGATCGGCGTGCTCAGAAAGTTTTGCGCGAGCGGGGCTACGAGGTTCCGTCCGATCACTTCGCCCACCGGATCACCCGGGAGGAGGCCGAAGACGCCGACCTGCTCCTGCCTATGACGGCTGACCATATGCGCGCCCTGTTGCGTCTGCTGCCCTCAGGCAAGCGATCTGCCGTTCACCTGTACCGCAGCTTCGATCCGAATCTGCCTAAGCCAGCGCCGGGCCGGGAGAGCCAAATCGATCTGGTAGACCCCTGGTATGGCGGCCCTCGTGAGTTCGATGTGGCCATCAATCAGATCGAGCATACCGCGCCCTACATCGTCGACTGGGTGGCGCGACAGCTGTCCTGAACGATAGAAGCATGTAAATATTAAATATCAATTAAGCCCCTGGATTCCTCATGAATCTTAGGGGCTTAATGGCTGGTGGCTCCGAGCGGGATCGAACCGTTGACCTAGCGATTTTCAGTCGCTCGCTCTACCAACTGAGCTACAGAGCCATGAACAGTCAAAAAGACCCGGAAAACCGGGCCAGACCATTCCCAGCGACTCCGGCCGGACTTGAACCGGTGACCTCCGCCGTGACAGGGCGGCGCTCTAACCAACTGAGCTACGGAGCCGAGGCTGCTCGAACAGCCAAGAGGAAAGTTTACATGAGCGCCTGAGGAATGCAAGCTCCGGCGCGTCGTTGCTTAGTCCTGCTGTTGCCAGCCATCGGTGTCGATGTGGTGGGTCGGGTTGGCCTGCCAGGCCTTCCAGGCTGATTCGACTATCTCCTCGACGCCATACTTGGCATGCCAGCCCATCTCAGTGTTGATCCGGGTGGGGTCGCCGATCAGGTGCGGCGGGTCTCCAGCGCGGCGGGGCTTGATGGTTGCGGTGAAGGGCAGGCCCGTCACCTTCTTGACTTCGTCCACGATCTGTCGAACGGATGTGCCCTGGCCGGTGCCTACATTGAAGGCATCATAGCGACGCTGGTCGCGATCCAGATAGTCCAGGGCAGCGATGTGGGCGTCAGCCAGGTCGGAGACGTGGATGTAGTCACGCACGCAGGTGCCGTCGGGGGTGGGATAGTCGTCCCCGAAGATTGCGGGTGCCTTGCCCTGTCTCAGCCTGTCAAAGAGCATAGGGATGAGATTAAGGACCGCAGGGTCCTCCAGGCTGACTGGTCCGCAGCCAGCCACGTTGAAGTAGCGCAGGGCGCAGAAGCGGATGTCGTAGGGCTGCTCGCAAGCACGGGCCATCCACTCGCCGATCAGCTTGGTCTGGCCGTAGGGGTTGATGGGGACCATGGGCTGCACGTCCTCGGGGACCACGTCGACTGGAGGTTCGCCGTATGTTGCAGCCGAGCTGGAGAAGACCAGCTTCTTGGCATCGGTCCTTGCCATGGCAGACAGGACGTTGAGCATGCCGTTCAGATTCTGCTGGTAGTACCAGATGGGCTTCTCCACTGACTCGCCCACCTGCTTGCGGGCAGCGAAGTGAATGACCGAGTCGACCTTGTTCTCCTTGATGATCTCAGCCAGGCGCTGATCAGCGCCTGGCGCGGCCACGTCAGCGCCGTAAAGACGAGCATTGCCGATTCGACTGGGCTTGCCATAGCTGAGATCATCAACTACAACGACTTCCTTGCCGGCCTCCTGCAGAGCGTGGACCACATGGGCACCGATGTACCCGCAGCCGCCTGTAACCAAAACTGACATCTGCATGCCTTTCCTGTCGAAAACCGGACGTAGGAGCTTGTTCGGTTTTGCAATAATATGTTGTATTTTGTTCTAGATTGAGTATATCACGGGCACATGTGCCCACTATGCCCGCTTGTATCTACTTTCTAGGATATATATGAGCTGTGATGAGTGAAAAAAGACAGAGCAAGGCCCCTATGCGGTCCATCGTCTCCTATGTGAGGCGATCCGAGAAGCTCAGTGACCGGCTGGCGAGGGCATGGGCTCAGTATTCCTCCAGATACCTGCTCAATGCAGGTCAGGTTGAGGGTTCGTTGACTGTTGCCGAGGATCTGCGTTGCGATGCAGCAATGATCAGGTCGGCCTGGGGGCGGGATGCCCCGCTGATTGTCGAGATCGGATCCGGACAGGGAGAGAATGTCGTGGCCTCGGCCCGGGAGCATCCTGATTGGAACTACCTGGCCGTGGATGTCTATCAGCCGGGGTTGGCCCATACCATGCTGATGGCCGGTAAATCCGGCCTGAATAATCTGCGTCTGGCCCAGGTCAACGCCCCGGACCTCCTGGCACGTATGGATCCTGGACTGATCAGGGAAGTCTGGACTTTCTTTCCCGACCCCTGGCCTAAGATGAAGCACCACAAGCGTCGTCTGGTCCAGCCGGCTCTGGCTGAAGATCTGGCGAGGTGCCTGGTGCCAGGCGGTGTCTGGCGAATTGCAACCGACATTGAGGATTACGCTCTGCATGTGCATGAGGTGATGGACGGGAATCCGAGATTCAAAAATCTGGGCAACCTGCGAGTCAGTCTGGCCACTCAGCATGTCGGCAAGGGAACGGCTGATCAAGCCAAATCCCTGCCCCATGCCATTTTCATGGAGTCTGAGCGGTTTGGCGGCAGAATTGTAACGAACTTCGAGCGCAAGGGGATCCAGGCCGGCCGGGTCATCCACGATCTGACTTATCAGGCTTCAGCAGACTGACCATAGTGTGTGCATGGATAGGGTATTCGTCTGATCCCTGTAGGCATGAAGAGCAAGGGGGCCGTGATGGTCAAGAGGATAGTGGTGGGGATGCTGGCCCATGTGGACGCCGGCAAGACCACGCTCTCGGAAGCCATGCTCTACCGGGGCGGGGGAATTCGCCGTCTGGGCAGGGTGGATCATGGCGATGCCTATCTGGATACCAACGAACTGGAGCGACAGCGTGGCATCACCATCTTCTCCAAGCCAGCTCGGCTGACTTATCGGGATGTGGATCTGACCCTCATCGACACACCCGGCCACGTGGATTTCTCAGCCGAGATGGAGCGGGCCCTGTCAGTCTTGGATTATGCGCTTCTGGTCGTCGATGCAACCGCTGGATTGGAAGGGTATGCTGATACGCTCTGGCGGCTTCTGGCACGCTACAGAGTGCCCACCTTCATTTTCATCAACAAGTCGGATTCCCCTGGAGCTGATGCCGCCCGCCTTTTTGAAAGCTGCAAGCAGCGCTGGTCTTCGGGCTGCTTCAATCTGAGCCGTGGACTTGAGCATGGCGATATGGAGGATGTGGCCCTGCTCGGCAACAACGTCATGGATGAGTATTTCAAGACCGATGGGATATCGGATGAGAGTCTGGCAAAGCTGGTGGCTGATCGTCGTCTCTTCCCTTGTTTCCTCGGGTCTGCCCTGCGCTTGGATGGGGTTGATGCCCTCCTGGAGGGGCTGGATCGATACACCCTTTCGCCTGCGTACGGCAAACAGTTCAGCGCAAGGGTGTTTAAGATCTCACATGATGACAAGGGTGTCAGGTTGACCTGGCTCAAGGTGACCGGCGGCGAACTGCCGGTCAAATCGTCTGTGGTTACCGATTCCCGGAATGGATCCGAAGGCCAAGCGGATTCCAGGAAGACCGGATATAAGGAGACCAGCGAGACGATTGACCAGCTTCGACTCTATTCAGGAGCTGCTTATAGGCTGACGGACTGCGCCCAGGCCGGGATCGTCGTGGCTGCGACCGGGCTGGAGCTGACACATCCAGGACAGGGGCTTGGCTGCGAGCGGAAGGACTTGGAGCCTGTGCTGGAGCCGGTGTTGACCTACGCAGTAACTGCTGAGGGGCTGGATTCGCACCAGATATTGAAGGCCTTACGCATCATGGAGGACGAGGATCCTCTGTTGCATGTGGTCTGGCAGGAGCCGCTCCAGGAGATTCGCTTGCGTCTGATGGGACAGGTTCAGTTGGAGGTAATTCAGGAGGAGCTGGAGCGGCGGTTCGGTATGCGGGTCTCTTTCAGTCAGGGCGGAATTCTGTATAGGGAGACCATCGCGGCCCCCGTCGAAGGCGTTGGACATTTCGAGCCCCTCAGGCATTATGCCGAAGTCCATCTGCTCCTGGAACCTGCGGAGCCGGGCAGCGGTCTCAGTTTTGCGTCGACATGCAGCCTGGACCGCTTGGACGGCAACTGGCAGCGGCTCATCATGACCCATCTGGCGGAGAAGGAGCATCTGGGCGTTCTGACAGGTTCGCCCATCACTGACATGCGCATCACTCTGCTGGACGGCCGCGGTCATATCAAGCACACCGAAGGCGGAGACTTCCGCCAGGCCACCTACCGGGCTGTCCGGCAGGGGCTGATGAAGGCAAGCAATATCCTGCTGGAGCCCTGGTACCACTTCAGGCTCGCACTTCCACAGGAGAATCTGGGCAGAGCCATGTCTGACATTTACAGAATGAAGGGCCGTTTCTCAGAACCGCAAGCAGACGGGGACACGGTTGAGCTGGAGGGAGATGCTCCGGTATCACAGATGCGCGATTACGCCATGGAGATCAGCGCCTACAGTCATGGCCGCGGACATCTGACATGCTTCTTCAGCGGATATCGTCCCTGCCAGGACCAGGATGCTCTTGTGGATTCCATCGGATACGATCCGCAGTCCGATCCGGAGAACACCCCTGACTCGGTCTTTTGCGCCCATGGGGCTGGATATCCGGTCAAATGGAATAAGGTGGAGGACTTCATGCACCTGCCCGGCGGCCGGTACATCTGAGACACAGTCCTGAGGATTGGGTGTGATTCGTCGCTGGCATCGAGTGGCATGCGGAAAAGATCATCCTGTGCTGTCGGCCACTGTTGGTTGATGGTTCACTTAGAATTACGGACATGATTGATCATCTGACGCTGAAGGTTAGGGACATCCACGCTTCCGTCGATTTCTATAGCAAGGCCTTGGCGCCGTTGGGATACGTGGCCAAGGTCCGCCATGAGCCCACCATTGGGTTCGGTGCAGAGAACGATGGGGCCCACTCGGACTTCTACCTGACGCCGAGCGAGGACGGGACCGGTTCACCGGTGACGCACCTAGCCTTCAGGGCCGCCGATGCAGCAACGGTGGATGCCTTCTACAGGGAAGCGCTCGCTGCCGGTGGCCGTGACAATGGTGCTCCGGGGCTGCGTGACTACCATCCCAAGTACTACTCGGCTTTCGTCTTGGATCCGGACGGGAACAATGTCGAAGCAGTGGTGGACTGGTCAGGACCTCAGAGATGACTGCGGCAGTCCACATAGGGGATTATGTCGGCATCCGGGCAGTTGGGAAGGCCTAGGATGACCGCTATGACCTATACAGCCGCATTCGACGTGGGCACCACGCAGGTCAAGGCCGTTCTTGTGGGTGATGGGGGATCTGCCAGGGTGTGCGCATCCAGTGGTCTTCTGCCCATTGACACCGGTGACGGGCGTATTGAGCAGAATCCCGAGGATTGGCTGCAGGCCTTCATCGAGGTGTCCCGTGACCTTTTGGCCAGGGCCGGGCGGGACATTGAGCACTTCAAGAGCGACCAGATCACAGGCATCATCATGAGCGGGCAGATGCAGGATCTGATTGCTTTGGATGCGCAGGGGCAGCCAGTCGGACCGGCGATCCTGTACGCGGACGGCAGGGCCGAAGACGAGTCTGCTGAGCTGACTGGAACCTATGGGGATGAGTCCTTCCGCACCGTAGTGGGGAATCCGTGCGATGGGTCCCTGCCGCTGGTCAAACTGATGTGGATGTCCAGGCATCAGCCCGACCGTTATGCGCAGGTCCGCCATGTGCTCATCGATGCCAAGGATTATCTGATTTGGTGGCTGACTGGTGCCTACTGCGGCGATATGACAGCCTGCTCCACAGCAGGCGCCATGGATCTGCGTTCGCGAAAGTGGAGAAGAAACATTCTGGAGGCTGCAGGCGTGGATGCCGCGATCTTCCCGGAACTCTATTTTCCATGGGATATCGTCGGCACCAGCACGCCGGGTGCATCCGCTGCCACGGGGTTTGCTCCGGGAACCATAGTCTATGCGGGAATGGGGGATGCCGGGGCATCTACCCTGGCTGGCGGGGTGTTCCACCCTGGTCAGTTCAATATCAACTTGGGCACATCCGGGTGGATCGCCACCGTGACAGATCGAGCTGTAACTGACCGCCCTGGAATGATCAATCTGGCCTATCTGGGCGCCGGCAGCATCATCAATACAGTGCCCTTCCTCAATGCCGGCAATGTGCATGCTTGGGCCACCGGAGTCTTTGCAGGGAGCAGTCCGGCCGAGAACGACGACCCTTATCAACGCATGGGGCACTTGGTGGAATCCAGTCCAGCAGGAGCACGCGGCGTAATTTGCCTGCCCTATCTGGTGGGGGAGCGCTTCCCGATGATGAACCCTTCAATTCGTGGAGCCTATGTCGGCATTTCTTCCGAGACCGAGGCATGCGACCTTGCCCGAGCCGCGCTGGAAGGCGTGTCCTATTCGATTCGCCAGGGGCTCGACCTGCTGGGTACCCCTATCGAGCGGGTCACCCTGATTGGTGGCGGCGCTCGCGAACCTCAATGGTGCCAAATGCTGGCAGATATACTTGACGCGCCCGTTCAGGCGCTTGATGATGCCCATGTCATGCCTGCGGTGGCCCTGGCTGAACTGGTCTCTGTCGGCAAGGTGACCAGCTCTTCTTCACAACCCGATCTGCAGGCCTTGGAGAAGCTGGTGGAGGCGAACCTCGCTGGAGGCGTCTATTCTCCCGATGACGCAAATCGTCATGTGTACGATGCCGGTTACAGTCGGTTCAGGCTGCTATATCCAGCTTTGGACCCCCTCCGGTAAGCGTCCTTCGGATGCAGTTGTTCCTCATGGCTGATGAGGACGATTCAGACTGGCGTAATAATGGCAACAGGTTTTGATTGCTTTCGCACGCTCGCAGACTGTGCTATGCAAAGCTGCAGAAATTCGAAGGACTGAGTCTTTACCATGCTAGTGATTTTCCTTGTTGATGATCTGCAGGCGTGTGCTGGCATGGACCCTGCACTGATTGAAGCAACTGTATTCAGGATTTGCCGAGAAATATGAAATTACCGCATATCCCTGTCTGGCATCCGTCCTGCACCTTGCGTCTTGTACCCCCGGAGAGAGTCGAACTCTCGCTGTCAGATTGAAAGTCTGGTGTCCTAACCGTTAGACGACGGGGGCGAACGTGCCCATGATACCCGCCCCCTATGGACCAGGCAAGCCTGGTGTGCCGTCTGCTCCTCAGTGAACCTCCTGGTCCAGCTCCTGGTCGCGTCGGTGGAAGAGCTCCATCTGCTCCTGGATCCAGACGCGTTCCGCGGGGTTGATGTCGGCGGATTCCAGGTATTTCTGATAGACAGGATAGAAGGCTCTGAGTATGGGGTAGATGGCGTATAGGGTGTGCTCGGGCTTCTGCTCCCTGGTGTGCTGCGGGTGAGCGTCGAAGGTGTTCTTGAAGCGCTGCATGTAATGGCGGAAGGATGTGAAGGAGGTGTCCATCCGGCGGGCGCTGATGCCCGCGTTCATGTCCTTGCAGTAGACCGTCTTGAACCCTTGATCAATCAGATGCAGAGAGATATCGACATCCTCGTGCATGATGTCTTCCTTATCCCTGCAGACCTGGTTGCGTATGGCCTGCCAGGCTGTGGCGCGCAGGGCCATGTTCGAGCCATAGAGCAGGTATTGCCCATCGTCGGCCCGATAGATGGCCCGGCGGATGGTGTTGTCCCCCTTGAGTCCGATCCTCTTGCCCGGCATGTCGTAGTATGCCACGGGACCAGTGGCGCCCATGGCCTCCGGGTCCCGGGTGAAGATACCGGAGACCACCTCGACCCAGTTGGGCCGGAGCATGCAGTCGGCGTCGATTCGGCCCAGCACGTCGCCAGTTGCCCGGTCAAGTCCGTAATTTCTGGTGGGGATCAATCCCTGTTCGCTGTCCTGATGCAGGAGTCTGACATGCTGGTCAGGATTCTCGTCGATGAAGTGCTGGACGATGGAGGCCGTCGCGTCCGTGGAGTGGTTGTCGACTACCAGCACCTCCTTGGGGGCCTGACTCTGCCTAGTGGCATTCAGGAGGCAGTCCTCAATGCGTTCTTCCTCATTCCAGGCGGGTATGACTATGGAAACGGTCAACATACCCATCAGGATACGTGTGCCCGGATACACCGTCGGCTCAACCTGCGCTCCATAGCCCGCCATGTCAGCCATCCTGCGATAATGGAACATATGGCCAACGAGCAAAAGCAGCGCTTCGATTTCGCGACGGTCTTCCCGCCCAAGGGGGATCCGCGCCGACCTCCTGAGTGGTTCGGACGCGCCCTTCTCTATGTGGTGATAGCCGTCTTTCTGGCTTGGTTCGCCTACTCCTCCTGGTGGAAGATCGAATTCCTGGTGCTGGACGTGGTGATCGCCATCTTCGTCTCCCTGGCCATGGAGCCTCTGGTGCTCAGGCTGGTCAGGCATGGTTGGCGGCGGGGCGCAGCATCGGTGGTCACCCTGATAGGCCTGATCATCATTGTGATCGTCCTTATGGGCTTGTTCGGCAATCTGCTGGTCCAGCAGGTCATCGGCATGGCCAACGGGTTGCCGGCCTTCTATGAGCAGTTGGCCGAATTCATCGCCAGTCGCACCCCCTGGCACCTGCCGGCCATGCAGGATCTGGGCGGGGAGATCGTCAAGAACATCCAGACCTCCTGGGTGACGGACTTCGCCGGGCAGGCCTTGACCACCACCGTGGGGCTGGCAGGGTCCTTCATCAATATCATGACTGTCCTGCTGGTCATCTACTACATCTCCGCGGCAGGCCCCAAGCTGCGCCGCAGCCTCTGCCAGTGGCTGGCCCCCAGGAGCCAGCGCCGATTCCTCTTCGTCTGGACCATCGCCCAGGACCAGATCTCCAGCTTCCTGTTCAGCAGGACCATTCTGGCGCTCATTTCCGCAGCCTGCATGTCGGTCTTCCTGGTCATCCTCAAGGTGCCCTACTGGCTGCCGCTGGCCCTCTTCTGCGGGCTGGTATCCCAGTTCGTGCCTACGATCGGCACCTACATAGGCGGGGCCGTTCCCATAGTGGTGGCCTGGGGGAGCCGCGGACTGCTGATGGCTGTGATCGTGCTGGTCTACATCATCATCTACCAGCAGATCGAAAACATGATTCTGGCTCCCAAGATCTCCCAACGGACCATGGACCTCAACCCGGCCATCGCCTTCCTCTCCGTACTGGCACTGGGTGCAGTCTTCGGAGCTCTGGGCGCCTTCCTGGCCCTGCCTCTGGCGGCCAGCTTCCAGGCCATCTTCTCGGCCTCGGTCAAGCATTACGAGCTGATCGACTCCCCGCTCATGCAGGATCCCAAGCCGGTCGGCAAGTCCAAGGTTGTCGAGGGCGTCGAGGCCTTCAACGAGCACGTGGTCCAGCCGATGGCCAGCCATGTTGGCAGCCGGTCCGCCAAGGGGACCAGTGCCAGGGTCCGGATGGACGATCCTGTCATGACCATTGCCAGCCAGCTCTACCCGACATCCTCGCCGACGGCCAAGGATCTGGACGAGTCGGCCACGGTGCCCATACCCAAGTCCGCCTCGGCCCCCGTAAGGCACAGGCCGCTCAAAGGCGCCGAGACATCCGACGAGGCCTCAGAAGGGGAGGACAACCCTCGCAAGGAGTGGCGCTGATGGCCCTGCTCAAAGTGCTGGACGTCCTGATGCTGCTGCTGGGCGGGGTGGGCATCGTCTACCAGGCCATCTGCATCGTCATTTCCTTCGTCTCCAAGCCGGTGGTCTTTCCTGAGGCTCCCTTCGACAAGCGGTTCGCCGTCCTTATTTCCGCCCGCAACGAGGAGCAGGTGGTCGGTCATCTGATTAACTCCATCAAGGAACAGACCTATCCATCCTCCATGATCGATATATGGCTGGTGGCCGACAACTGCACCGATGACACTGCCGGACTAGCCAGATCCCTGGGCTGTCATGTGGTCGAACGGCAGGACCCGAACCAGGTGGGCAAGGGCTACGCTCTGACCTTTCTGCTGGACCGGATTCTTGAGCGGGGCCTTGCCTCCCGCTACGATGCCTACTTCGTCTTCGATGCGGACAATCTCCTGGACCGCCATTACATCGAAGAGATGAACAAGGCCTTCCAGTCCGGCTTCCGCATACTGACCAGCTACCGCAACTCAGTCAACTTCTCTGACAACTGGGTTTCCTCCGGCTCGGCGCTATGGTTCATCCGGGAATCCCGGTTCCTCAACACCTCGAGGATGGTCATCGGGTCCAGCTGCCATGTGGGAGGAACCGGGTTCATGTTCTCCAGGGAAGTCATGGAGCGCAACAACGGCTGGAAGTTCCATCTGCTGACCGAAGACCTGGAGTTCACTATGGATTCCGTCCTGCATGGCGAACGCATCGGCTATTGCGGCACGGCAATCCTTTATGACGAGCAGCCCGTCACCTTCAAACAGAGCTGGCGGCAACGGTTGCGTTGGAGCAAGGGCTTTCTTCAGGTCTTTCGCTACTACGGGCCTGCTCTGATCTCTCGGGCCTTCCGCGAACGCGACTTCTCGGCCGTGGACCTGACCATTCTCATCTGTCCGCTGACCGTCCTAGGCCTGGTCCGTTGCTTCTTCGGCCTGCTCTTCCCTGCTCTGGGTTTCGTGACCTGGACCAGCCAGGTAACCGCACTGGTAGATGGCATCGCCGCTGGAGTTCTTGGTGTCCTGGCCCTGATGGGCCTGGCTGCTTTGACTGTGCTGGCCGAGCGGGACAAGATCGGCGCATCCAACAAGGAGCTTTTCGCGTACTGTCTGAGCTTCCCCATCTTCATGCTGAGTTACCTGCCCATCTCCTTCCAGGCTATTTTCGCCAATCCTGGATGGAAGCCCATCGAGCACTCCGGGCACTGAGACCGGGCATCCGCCGACATGCGAACTAGATTATGGAGGCGGCCAGGAGCGGGATAGTGATGGGATAGACTTAAGGCCATGTCCGATGAAGCCCGATCAGCCAGCATGACCGTCCAGACGGCAGTGGCTCCTCCGCCCGATCCACAGGCAGCGGTCTCTATTCGCGCCCTGGTCAAGTGCTACCAGGGCCGGCCTGCTGTCAACGCTCTCTCTCTGGACATTCCCAGGGGGTCCTTCTATGGGATAGTCGGCCCCAACGGCGCGGGAAAGACCACCACGCTGAACATGGTGACCGGCCTCCTGGCGCCTGACTCCGGAAAGGTCATGATTCTGGGCAGGGACGTATGGTCTGACGTGGATACGGCCAAGCGGATCATCGGCGTCATGCCCCAGGGTGACCAGATCTTTGACAGGCTGACCGGTCTGCAATTGCTGGTCTACTCGGGCATGCTGCGTCGAATGCCGCGCGAGGAGGCGCTGAGCAGGGCCAGGGACCTGCTGGAGGCTTTCGACCTGACCGATGCCGCAGGCAAGCGGATCTGCGATTATTCATCCGGTATGGCCAAGAAGATCTGCCTGGCCACTGCAATGATCCATTCCCCTAGACTTCTGGTACTGGATGAGCCTTTCGAGTCGGTCGACCCAGTCTCCAGCGCCAATCTCAAGGACATCCTTGTCGAGTATGTCGATACTGGAGGAACCGTGGTCATTTCCTCGCATGTCATGGCCCTGGTGGAGCGGATGTGCACTCATGTAGCCATCATCAATCATGGTCTGGTTCGGGCTGATGGCACAGTGGCTCAGGTCGCAGCAGGGGAGGACCTGGAGGATCGTTTCCTGGATCTCGTCGGCGGCCGTCATCAGGCCCGCCGGATCGCTTGGCTGAACGGTTCCGGGTCTGAGGAAGACCAGGAGACGGAATGAGCACGACAACCACCATCATCGCCATGCGTTGGTCCATTACCTGGGGAACGATCAAGCACTCCTCCTGGCAGATGGTCGGTGCCATTGTCAGTTTGCTCATGGCCATAGGCATCTGTCTGGCCTCTTGGCAGACTGCGCTGACGCTAGGGGGCTGGCTGCCCGGCGCCGGTCCGAGCGACCGCCGGCGTATGGGGACTGTATTGATCCTGCTCCTGGTCGGGCTTACCTTGGGAGTGATCCTGATACAACTGATCTTTTTGGGCCAGGGGTCGATCCTGAGTCCTTCGCGATTCGTTCTTTACGGGATTCCTGACGGTCAGTTGCAATTGGGGCTCTACCTGGCCGGGTTGACCGGGCCTGCGGGATTGACCGGTCTTGTCTGCTTTCTGGCTCTGACGGCCATCTATGCCCGCATGGGTGTCGGAGCTGCGATCATGGCTTTGGTTGCGGCTCTGCTGGCTGTCATGGTAATGCTGGCCTTGTCCCGTGCCGTTTTGGACCTGGTCGGCACGCTGATGGTTGCTCGGCGCACCCGATCCGGGCTCTATCTGCTGGTCACCATGGTGATCATGGTTTTGTGCATGCTGCCCTCTCTGTTGAGCAGTGAGATTATGAATGGCATGGCAGTGGACGCCGACTCCATGAAGTCCGTGGCCGACTTGCTGGCTTGGACGCCGCTGGGCGCCGCTGTCCGTCTGCCTGAGGATCTTCTTGCGGGATCATGGTGGGCTCTGGCTGGACGTCTGTGTATGGAGCTGGCCACGCTGACTCTCTGTTTCATGATCGGCATGCTGTGTCTGCGTCATGACCGTTTGCACACTGGGGCGAGCGCTGAGCGGTCGACTGCCTCCAAGGGACTGGGGATGCTGGGCCGGTCCCGGAACGCTGTGGATGCAATGACCGCACGGCTTCTGATCTATCTGCGTCAGGATTCTCGCAAGCTGTCTATCTATCCGCTTTTGCTGGTCCTGATGGTTCTGTACGCAATAATCTTCCGTCAGATGCCCATGCTGATATGGCTGGGACCGGTTTTAGGCGCCCTGATACTGGAGATTCCCGAGGGCAACGCCTTGGCCTACGATGGGCTCGCCCTGCGCATGGAGATAGCTGCGGGAGTAAAGGGTCGTGAGGACCGGCTGTCCCGTGTCCGCAGCCATCTGATTGTGGCTATGCCCTGCATGTTCCTCCTCGGGCTGGTGACTTTGGCGCTCTCCGGGGCAATGAAGGGCGGACGAGACTTGGTCATCTCCCTGGATCTGCTGGCTGCGACCATAGGATTGCTTCTGTCTGGGCTGGGAGTTGCCCAGATTTTTTCGGCCCTGCTGATCTATCCGGTACCCTCTATGGACCTGCCCTTCACATCGCCGCAGGGACGTGCTGTTGCCCAGGGCTTCCTGCCAATGCTGCAATTGCTGGCTAGCCTGGTGATTATGCTGCCCACCATATTGGTGGCATTGCCGACTATGACCAAGGGCGGGATTCTTCCGCTCTGGCTGCCTGTGCCGGTCGCATTGGCGAACGGTCTGATTGTGCTTGCCGCAGGTATAGTTTTGGGATCCCGGATCTTCGATCGTCGACAGTCGGCCATTCTGCTGACTCTGGATCGATACGATTCCCTGCAGTCCTGATGTCGTCTCGGGACGAGTACTAGGCTAGTGGGATGATGTCGACCGATCCGAAGTCCATGAGTGCCGCCGGGCCTCCGTTGAATTCGGTCGGCGGGCGCAAGTTCGGGAGAGAGCAATTGGGTGACAGACATCAGCAGCGCATAACGCGCCGTCGTCGGACCAAGCGCCGCTGGCGTGTGGTCTTGACTGCGCTTGCAGCGATCATGCTGGTTGTCAGCTACGCCTGCATGGACCTGGCTGACTTGGCGCCCGGTCCGCTGACCTTGGCTAAGACCAGCCATTCGTCGATTCCCGCTGCGGTCATGATGGGCGAGTCGTCAACTGCAGCCGTGGACCGGCCTGGACCCGCAGTGGATGTCGGCCAGGTCCAGCAGCTGGTCAATGCTTTCGCCGATACGCCTGGCTTAGGCAATGCATACTCCTTGGTCGTGCGGCAGGCTGATGGACGGGTGCTGGCTCAGAAGAACGCCGACCAGGCGCGCCAGCCGGCCTCTACCATGAAGACCTTGACCGCCGCAGCTGCCGCCTCAGTTCTGGACATGTCGTCCCAGCTGGATACTGAGGTGCTGCTGAATTCCTCTTCTTCCTCGTCGGCAACGCTGACCCTGCGCGGTAATGGCGACATGCTTCTAGGCGCCGGCAAGGATGATCCTCTGCACGTCAATGGTCGGGCCGGGCTGGGAACCCTGGCCGAGCGGACGGCCCAGGCCCTGCGCAAGCAGGGGATCGACCGCGTGGCATTGGCCTACCAGGATACGCTCTTCGGCGATGATCGGATGCCTAAGGGCATCGAAGACAACAATCCTGATGGCATCTACTTCCAGGAGTCTGTTTCCATGGCCGTGGATGAGGCCCGGCAGGGACGGACCGAGCCTGACGCTGATCCGGACGCAGGCGGGGTCTATCTTCCCAGGGTCGAGAATCCGGCAGGAGCCGCTGCGGCTGTCTTTGCCAACAGCCTGACGCAGTCCGGAATCCATGTGGATAATGCACAGGCGCCAGACCGTATCGATCATGCTCAGGGTAGGGTTCTGGCCCGTGTCCGCTCGGCTCGGCTCAGCGAGGTCATGTCGCTGATGCTACGCAACTCGGATAACAGCCTGGCTGAGCTTTTCGGTCGTCTGACCGCCTTGGCCTTGGACATGCCCAACAGCCCAGCCGGGGCGGTGAAAGCCGTTACCAGCACGCTGAGCAAGCTGGGCGTGGACACTGCGGGCCTCAACATGGCCGATTGCTCTGGACTGACTCCTGGTTCCACCCTAAAGGTGGGCACCTTGGCGGACATTCAGCAGCTGGCCCTGTCCAAGAAGGGCCTGACCCCTCTGGTCAAGGGTCTGTCGGTGGTGGGGCTGACCGGCACGGCAGCCAGACGGAAAATAGACAATCAGGCCGACGGGCTGATCCGGGCCAAGACCGGAACCTTGGATCATGTGACTTCGCTGGCAGGCAATGTGATTCGACGCTCCGGCGGCGTTCTGGTCTTTGCTGTAGTCGTCAACGACCCCGAGGATGCGGCTGCTGCCAGGCATGCTGTGGACACCCTGGTCGGATCCTTGGATCGGCTCTGAGCGGGAAACGGCTTGGACTATGGTCTATTCAGCGGAGATGAAAAAGGCGGTGGGGCTCCTGCGCTCAACCCTGGACCGGGAGGGCCTGGGCTTGCAGGATCGACGGTTTGCCCATCACGGGGTGCATCAGCCTGATCCGGATGCTCCTCTGATTCTGGTGGCCTGCTCAGGAGGTCGGGACTCCTTGGCCTTGGCCTGTGTAGCCCACCTGGCGGCCGATATGAACGGGCTGCGGTGCGGTGCCCTGCTGATTGATCACGGCCTGGCGCCTGATTCGGATCGGATCGCCGAGCGCGCGGCTGGAACCTGCCGGAAGCTGGGGTTGAATCCGGTCCGCGTCACCAGAGTGGATGTGCCTGTCACTTCGGCTGGCACTGAGGCCGATGCCCGTGTGGTCCGCTACCAGGCCCTCTCCGAGCAGGCCCTCGAACTGGGTGCCAGGGCCGTCCTTCTGGCGCACACCCGTGACGATCAGGCCGAGACGGTGCTGATCGGCCTGATCCGTTCCCAGGGGCTGGAGGCCATCACTGGCATGGCTCGGCGTGTGGAGCGTGGAGGGATGCGCTACCTTCGCCCATTCCTTGACCTGGACCGGAAGGATACCACGGCCATTTGCCGCCAGCAGGGGATCAGCTGGTGGGACGACCCCACCAACGGCGATGATCAGCCGGCTGACCGTACGCTTCCCAAGACGATGCCGCTGCGCTCGCGAATCCGTCACGACCTGCTGCCCGAGTTGAATCGCTTCGCTAGCCGGGACATGGTGCGCCGTCTTGCCCTGGGGGCGGACATGGCACGTCTGGATCAGGAGTATTTGGATACCCAGGTGGATGAGTTGTTCCGGCGACTGGTTACCCGCCCTGATTCGGATCAGAGGGCTAAAGGGGTTCTGGCTCGCTTGGATGCCCACGGGTTGTCCGACTGTCATCCGGCCCTGCGCACCCGCCTGCTGGCTCAGGTGCTGACCAGGCTGGGCATTCGTTTCACAGCTGTGCAGGTTCGGGCTCTGGATGACTTGGTCTGTCGATGGCACGGCCAGCAGGGTCCCCGATTTCCCAGCTCCCATACAGCAATCCGCAAGGGTCAAGTCATTCTCATATGCAATGATGGGGACCATGCGCATCGCTGATATTCAATCCCATATCGACCATGAACTGGTGTCCAAGGAACGGATAAAGGAGCTGATCAACCGGACGGCCGAGCAGGTCAGCCGGGATTACCGGGACAAGAACCCGATCATGCTGGCCGTGCTCAAGGGGGCCTTCAACACGCTTGCCGCCCTCTCACAGGCTGTTACCATTCCGGTTCAGATCGAGTTCATGAGCATCTCCAGCTATCCGGCTGGCAAAACCAGCGTCTCCGAGGGCGACTTGGACATCAGGATGGATTTGGACTGTGATGTGCGCGGTCGGCATATTCTGATTGTTGAGGATATTATCGATTCCGGCTACACCTTGCACTGGTTGGTTGAGCGTCTCAAGGAGCGAGGAGCTGCATCTGTGGAGATCTTCACCCTGCTGGACAAGACCTCTCGGCACGAGGTTGAGGTGAATGTCAAGTATCCGGGATTCGCCATACCCGACGAATTCGTTGTCGGCTTCGGGCTGGATTACGACGAGCAGTACCGTAATCTGGACTCGATAGCCGTACTGAGGTCCGAAGAATATGCGGACCCGACTCAGGAACAGGATCAGAGGGGGCAGTCATGAGCTACTCGCAGGGACCGCAGCAGGGTCCGCCCAATGGAGACAGGGACAACCGGGATAAGGGCAACAACCCCTTCAACTTTAATTTGGGCAGCAACGGTTCTGGATCCAACGGGGGCAACCGTTCCTTCTGGCATTCCCCTTGGCTTTGGGGAATCCTGGCCGTGGTCATCATTCTGGCCATCTTCGGTTTCTTCAGCAGTCAGAACGGCGCCCAGACCATCGACACGCAGGACGGCCTGGAGCTGCTGAACGACCGCAGCAGCATGGTCAGGAAGGCCGAGATCACCGAGAAGATGCAGGTTGTCGAGCTCAAGCTCAATACCGACTTCGTCAAGGATGTGCCCGGTTTCCGCGGTAACCGCACCTCTAAGAACTTCGGCAAGGACGTACAGTTCTACTACGTGGAGGCCCAGGGGGAGCAGGTGGTCAAGGCCGTCGAGAAGGCCAAGCCCTCCGAGGGGTACAACTCGGTGGTGCCGCAGACCAGCATGATGAGCTACCTGATCTCCTCCATTCTTCCCATGCTGATCATTCTGGGAGTCTTCTGGTTCCTGCTCTCGCGCATGTCCTCGGCGGCCGGCGGCGGCATGTTCGGGATGGGTGGCAAGAAGAACTCCGCCAGGCTGAACGACGGGCAGACCCCTAAGACCAAGTTCTCGGACGTGGCCGGTGAGGAGGCCGCCGTCCAGGAGGTTGAGGAGATCAAGGAATTCCTTAAGGATCCGTCCAAGTACAAGGCTTTGGGTGCTCGCATACCCCGAGGGGTTCTGCTCTATGGTCCGCCTGGAACCGGCAAGACCCTGTTGGCCAGGGCCATCGCTGGCGAGGCAAGCGTGCCCTTCTACTCCATGGCAGGATCCGACTTCGTCGAGATGTTTGTTGGTCTGGGAGCGTCCCGAGTGCGTGACCTGTTCGACGAGGCCAAGAAGAATGCCCCGGCCATCATCTTCATCGACGAGATCGACGCAGTGGGCGGCAAGCGCGGATCCGGCATGAGCGGCGGTCACGATGAGCGCGAGCAGACTCTGAACCAGCTCCTGGTCGAGATGGACGGCTTCGACAACGACACCAACCTGATCATCATCGCAGCCACCAACCGCCCCGATATTCTGGATCCTGCACTGCTCAGGCCCGGTCGGTTCGACCGCCAGGTGGCCGTGGAGGCTCCGGATCTGGAGGGGCGTGAGGCCATCCTCAAGGTCCATGCCAAGGGCAAGCCCTTCGTGCCTGATGTGGATCTGCATACCGTGGCCGTGCGCACGCCCGGCTTCACCGGCGCCGACCTGGCCAACGTGCTCAACGAGGCGGCCCTGCTGACTGCGCGTTCCGATGCTCAGCTGATCGATAACCGAGCCATCGACGAGGCCATCGACCGTGTGCTGAGCGGACCTCGTCGGCGGACCAAGGGCATGGCTCTGGCTGAAATGCGCAACACTGCCTACCATGAGGGCGGCCACGCCATGGTGGCGGCGGCCCTGCACCACACAGACCCGGTCACTAAGGTGACTATTTTGCCGCGCGGGCGGGCCCTGGGCTATACCGCAGTCATGCCCACCACAGACCGCTATTCGCAGTCTCGCAACGAGTTGCTGGATCAGATGGCCTACGCCATGGGCGGCCGCGTGGCAGAAGAGGTGGTCTTCCATGACCCGACTACCGGCGCATCCAATGACATCGAGAAGGCCACCAGCATTGCCCGGCAGATGGTGCTGCAGTATGGCTTCTCATCCAAGCTGGGAGCCATCAAGTGGGCCGATGAGAACGACCAGGATTCCGGGCTTGATGCTTTGAAGCCTCACAACTATTCGGAGAAAACGGCCGAAGCCATCGATGAGGAAGTCCACGATCTTATCGAGACGGCCCACCAAGAGGCCTGGCGGATCATCACCGAGAACCGTGACGTGCTCGACGAGCTCGTTCGACAATTGCTGGTCAAAGAGACTCTGAACAAGGATGAGCTGGCTGCTGTCTTCGCTGGTCTGCGCAAGGCTCCTGAGCGTCAGCTCTGGCTGTCCGCACCGGATCGGCCGGACTCTGAGCAGCCTCCTGTGGAGATTCCTGAGGAGCTCAGACGCAGCGTAAACGGGTCGTCTGCAGAAGACCAGCGCTGAATTCGGAATTGGCCCGGCGCCTTGTATATGGTTTCGGGCTTTTCTGCAGTGAATGTTCCAAGGCAAGGGAGGGGCGTACAACATGGATTCCATCCGTCTGAGCTCCATCAAGGCTGCACCCCTGCATGACGATCAAGGGTCTGGATCCGGCTACCAGGTCGATGCCGTGCTCTACCTGGATTTGAGTGAGGCAGGCAGACTCAACGACGGCACTCAGACCGTTGACTATGTGCAGATCGTTCGCAGGATCGTCAATCTGATTCGCAAGGAGCCGATTGACGAGATTCTGGAATCCCTGACCGCCAAGGTGGCTGATGCCATCCTGCTCTCCCACCAGATCCGCCGCACCCGGGTCACAGTCACTCGTTTGGGCGCTGATCAGGGAACAGGTGTCGATTTTCAGGTGGCGGTCACCCTGGAGCGGGCGGCTGCCGATCAGATACAAGGCAATCCGGGCAGCATGGAGTCTGGACGCGTAAACGGCGACGGGCATGCTGTGCTAGGACACCCCTCGCTCCTGCTGTCTGGTCAGGACGATCCAGGTCAAGCGGCACGGGCGCGGCTGCGTCATCCTGTTACCGCGTCCAGACAGGACGTCCTGTCCTCATATCCTGAAAATGAGGATGAAGCTTCCAGCCAGCTGGCTACTGAGGAATCCAAAGCACAGGGTCTTCTGATGCGTGATGTGATTGCGCTGGAAGGGGCATCAGGAACCGACCGATTGGTCATGCTTCGGGCTCTTGCAGCCCTGGATGGGATCCCTGGCAGCCAGCTGGTCGGCATCTCGCCCCTGTATTCCTACCGGGATGAACAGGGAGACCAGCGTCTATCGGCCGTGGTGATCCTGCAGACGCCGCTGGATCTGGAGGGGCTGCGGTCAGCTCTGGATATGGTGGCCGCCCCTATCAGAAAGATTGGCGGACTGGATGCAGACGTGGTGGAGGTGGAGACCTCGGACGGCTCGCTTCCCTCTGCTCAGGACCGCCCGCCTCTACTGACCTCTGACGCCCCATCGCGCATTCTAGTGCCTTGGGCTTATTTGGAGCCTGAGCATTGCCTGCCCGGAGCTGGCGGATCCTGTCTGGCGAGTCTGGCCAACCGTGCTCCTGACCGTGATCGCATCAGCATGGTTTCGGAGGACTGGATTCTGGACGGACTGTCATGAAAGCTCGCCGCACCCCGCTTGTGCACTATCTGGTCGCCCTGGTCCTAGGCCTGATGGGAGGCGCTGGAATCTCGGAACTGGGCATGTCCACTAGGACGGACCTCATGGGGGTTCCCTGGCTGGTCATCCTGTTGCTCTTCCTGTTGGGGTTGGCAATCCTGATCATGGCCTTCCAAGTGCATCGTTACGCCAAGGGAGACCGCAAGGAGATGGATTTGCGCTTCGCGGTCAACGTGCTGATCATGAGCAAGGCCTTGGGAATTGCCTGTGCTGCCCTTTTGGGCTGGTATGGCAGTCAGGCACTGATCAGCATGGGCCATGCAGCCGCGCCTTATTACGCGCGGGTCATGCAGGAGTGCCTGGTCGCATCCCTGGTCTGTCTGATTGATGTGGCGGCCGGAGCAGTGGGGGAGTGGCTCTGCCAGTTGCCCCCGAACGACGGTCCTGAAAAACCTGACGGACGCAAGTCCACGCGCAGACCCATGGCTGATGCGGCTGATGCTGCCGAGAAGCAGGCTGACTCGGTGGATGATCGGCGCAGTTGAACCAGCTGGTGACGGTGCTGAGAAATTTCCTGGTTCGTCGGGACAATTATCGCTGAAGCTTTTACCGGTTGCTGCGGCAAAAGCTTCAGCAAGGGATCAGTAGATCAGTAGATCAGTAGATCAGTCCTTAGGCACCCTGATCATGGCTTCCTGAACCATGAAGGCTGCTAGATCACCCTGACGGGTGTAGACCTTGGCTATGCACAGGCTGCGGCCGTGGGCGGCCACAGGGGACTCCTGAATGAAGCAGTGCCAGTCACAAGGGTCTAGATCCTGATACCACCACATAGCATGGTCGATGGAGGCGAAGGAAATCCCCGGAGTGGTCATGCTCAGCCCAGCACGACGCAGGGCGGGTTCCATCATGATCTGATCGCATTCCATGGCCAGCAGGGCCCGGCGCATCAGCGGGTCCAGGTCGGCTTTTCCCTGGGTGCGGCTCCAAACGGCCTGGCGACTTCTGCCGTCATCCCCGGAATCACTGTTTTCTGCATCGTCCAACAGGACCGTACCGCCCACATGACGGAGGTCGAAGGGGCTCTGATGAGCATAGTAGTCAGCGAAGGGGGACTGGTCGGCATAGGGTTCCATCTGTTCCCGGGAGCCAGGCAGATCCTCCGGATTTGGCAGACCGGTCGGCATGGGATCGCCATAGTGGATACCCTCCTGGCCGACCTGCTGATAGGAGAGGAGGGCGTTCAGGATGGTCCGCTCCCCCTGACGCAGATCAACTCGCCTGGAGGAGAAGGAGTGCCCGTCGCGAATGGTCTCAACTTCCGCTTGGATGTCCTGCTTCAGGAGTCCCGTACGCAGGTAATAGGCATGCATCGAGTGGGGCAGTCGACCTCCGGGCACAGTCCGTCCGCCAGCCATGATGGCCTGGCCCAGCAGCTGGCCCCCGTAGAGGCGACCAGTGGGAAAGTCCAGCGATTCGCCCCGAAAGCGGGAACGGCCATCGACAGGCTGCTGTTCTTGTACATCCAGAGCAGCGATGGCTCGGACCAGTGATTCATCTGCCGTGCTCATACTTCTCCTTGGCCCTCCCTCTCTTGTGATGTTTTGCTCAGCGGGTCAACTTGCGGTGGATGCGGTGGGGTCTGGAGGCCTCCTCACCCAGACGCTTGACCTTGTTCTCTTGATATGCCTGGAAGTTGCCCTCGAACCAGTACCAGGAGGCCGGGTTTTCGTCTGTGCCTTCCCAGGCCAGGATATGGGTGGCGATCCTGTCCAGGAACCAGCGGTCGTGCGAGATGACCACAGCGCAGCCGGGGAAGGCCAGCAGGGCGTTTTCCAGACTTTCCAGGGTCTCCACATCCAAGTCGTTGGTTGGCTCGTCCAGCAGAAGGAGGTTGCCGCCCTGCTTGAGAGTGAGTGCCAGGTTCAGTCTGTTGCGCTCGCCGCCGGAAAGGACACCGGCCTGTTTCTGCTGATCCGAGCCTTTGAAGCCGAAGGATGCCACGTAGGCGCGGGTGGGCACCTCGACGCCACCGACCTCGATGAAGTCCAGCCCCCCGGATACCACCTCCCAGAGGTTCTTGTTAGGATCGATGCCCTCGCGGTTCTGATCCACATAGGAGATCTTGACCGTGTCGCCGACCTCCAAGGAGCCCGATGTCAGCGGCTCCAGGCCCACGATGGTCTTGAAGAGCGTGGACTTGCCCACGCCATTGGGGCCGATGACGCCCACTATGCCGTTTCTGGGCAGAGTGAAGCTCAGATCGTCGATCAGAACGCGGTCGCCGAAGGCCTTATGGATGTGCTCGGCCTCCAACACCTTGGAGCCCAGACGGGGCCCCGGCGGAATCTGGATCTCGGAGAAGTCCAGCTTCTTGTTGTTCCGGGCCTCGTTCTCCATCTGCTCGTAACGCTCAAGACGGGCCTTGTTCTTGGCCTGACGGGCCTTGGGCGAGGAACGGACCCATTCCAGTTCGGTATTGAGCCGTTTGGCCAGCTTGGCATCCTTCTGCCCCTGGACCTCCAGACGCTTGGCCTTGGTCTCCAAGTATGTGGAGTAGTTGCCCTGGTAGGGGTAGAGGTGGCCGCGATCGACCTCGCAGATCCACTCAGCTACGTTGTCCAGGAAGTACCGGTCGTGGGTCACGGCCAGGACGGCGCCCTTGTAGGTGTGCAGGTACTGTTCCAGCCAGAGGATGGACTCGGCATCCAGGTGGTTGGTGGGCTCGTCCAACAGAAGCAGGTCAGGTGCTTCCAGCAGCAGGCGGCATAGAGCCACCCGGCGGCGCTCGCCTCCAGAGATGACCGAGACCGGGGTGTCCGGGTCGGGGCACTGCAGGGCATCCATGGCCTGATCCAGCTGGGAGTCAAGATCCCAGCCATTGGCGGCATCGATCTGCTCTTGAAGCTGGCCCATCTCGGTCATGAGAGCATCATAATTGGCGTTGGGGTCGGCCATCTGCTCGCCGATCTGATTGAATCGGTCCACCTTGCTCATGATGTCGCCGAAGGCCATACGAATATTCTCGCCCACGGTCTTGTCCTCGTCCAGGGGCGGCTCCTGCTGGAGAATGCCTACCGTATAGCCGGGGGTGAGCTGTGCTTCGCCGTTGCTGACCGTGTCCAGGCCGGCCATGATCCGCAGGAGGGTGGATTTGCCCATGCCATTGGGGCCCACCACGCCAATCTTGGCGCCGGGCAGGAAACTCAGGGTTACATCGTCCAGGATGACGCGGTCGCCGAAGGACTTGCGCGCCTTGATCATCTGATAAATGAATTCGGCCAAGAAGCTACCTCACAGTACCATAGAGAGACAGTGCAAACTGCATTCATGGTAGTGGGAACTTCTGACTTATGCGCCGGGCTGATAAGCAAGGTGGAGTGGGCGGATGGCCGCTTATAAACAAGACCTATGACCCGGCCCTGGTTCTGCAGCTGTGGTCGGGGTAGCCTTGAGTCGACGTTCCCGCCCGGCATGCGCAGGTCAAGGAACGCCGGACGGGCCTTTGTCGGCATGGGCAGGCTGCGTCATATCGCTGTGCGCATGAGGAACGGGCCGTCCGCTCTATGACGGCCGTAAGGGAGTCTCAATGACGGCGAAACAGCAGCAGGGTCGGATTTCCGCAGCTCATCGGTTGCGCTGGAGACCGCTTGACATTGCGGTCGGCGCCGGACTGGGCGCGGTGTCAGGGCTGATCTACTGGTTGGCCAGCCTGCTCGCCTCGTGGATATTCCCGCTGATGACGGCCCTTCTTCCCGGTATGGCCGCCCTTTTGCATGGGATCTTCTATTTTCCCTGCACTCTGTCCCTGCTGATATTGCGCAAGCCTGGCGCGGCCGTCTATGTTGGCATCATCAGCGTCCTGGTCGAGATTTTGCCAGGCAACGCCTATAACGTGCCGATGATTTTTGTGGAGGCCATCGTCGAGGCCCTCTGCGCGGAGTTGGCCTTCGGAATATTCCGCTACCGCCGGTGGACCCTGGGAACTACCGTTCTGGGTGGAATTCTGATAGCGCTGGTGTATAACGCTTTTCTCCTGGCCTTCTACTATCAGGGGGTCTCCCTCCTCAGCCCGAGAGGGATCATCGGCACCATCTGCGAACTGATCAGCGGAGTGGTCCTGGCTGGACTGACCAGCTGGTTCCTCTTCCGGGCCATCGGCAGCACCGGTGCGCTGGATCGGCTGGCATCCGGGCGGGATGTCAGGCAGGTCTGAACATCGGCATCCTCGCCAAACCGACTGCATTGACTATAGGTTTGTTGTGCAGCTGTGACAGCCCGTACCGGGCAGGAAGGGTCCTCCTATGACCAAGCTTCGTTCCTACCTCGCAGCAGCGGTGTTGCCCCTTATCCTGGCAGCGGGCGCTTGCGGCACCTCCCAGGCTTCCCACGAAGACAGAATCGACCCCCATGCTGCCATCAGCGTCAACAATGCCGAACCTGCGGCTCCTCTGATTCCCTCCAGCACCAACGACACCGCGGGCTGGAAGGTGGTGACCCAGCTATTCGATGGGTTGGTCACCTTCGACGCCAAAGGCGGGATGACCCTGGTCGAGGCCGAATCGATTACTCCCAATGAGGATGCAAGCCGGTACACGATCGTCCTCAAACCAGGACTCACGTTCAGCAATGGGGAGAAGATCACCGCCAAGACCTACGCGGATTCGTGGTCTTTTGCCGCGAATGCAGCCAATGGGCAGCTGGGGGCCTCGGCTTTTTCGACCATTGCCGGGTACGAGCAGGTGCAGGATGAGCATGGCGACCCCAAGACCCCTCTGTCTGGTCTTCGGGTGGTTGACGACCTGACTCTGGAGGTGACCATGAGCAAGCCGGATTCCTCCTTCCCCTACAAGGTGGGAGATGTAGCCTTCCTTCCCCTGCCCGCGTCCGCCTACAAGGACATCAAAGCCTTCGGCAAGAAACCGATCGGGAATGGGCCCTACCGCTTCAAATCATGGGTGCCCAATCAGGCAATCAGGCTGGAGAAGGATCCTGCATACAAAGGGCCGCGCAAGGTTCGGAACGGAAGCCTGGAGTTCAGGGACTACCAGAGCCTTGATGCCGCCTATGCCGATGTTGAAGCCGGCCACCTGGACTTGCTTGATACGGTTCCGGTCTCCCGCCTGAAAACCTTCCGTGCCGATTCGGACCTGCAGCCCCTGATCAAGCCGGGGCCGGCCTTCCGATCCCTGACCATCCCGCAAGGCTTGGAGCATTTCCAGGGGCAGGAAGGCGCCCTTCGCCGGGCGGCCCTGTCATATGCCCTGGATCGCGCGGAAATAGCAGACAAGGTCTTCGCCGGTTCGGTGACACCGGCTACTGATTTTCTTGCCCCCACCATCAAGGGGAATGCCGCCGGCCTCAAAGGCAATGAGGTGCTGAGCCACGA
Source organism: Bifidobacterium asteroides (assembly GCF_003202695.1). GTDB lineage: Bacteria > Actinomycetota > Actinomycetes > Actinomycetales > Bifidobacteriaceae > Bombiscardovia > Bombiscardovia asteroides_G. The sequence continues at coordinate 231,839 of NZ_QGLL01000008.1, read as the reverse complement.
TCCGGACCAGGCTCGTAAACTTTGGAAGGAGGCTGACGCCATATCTTCCTGGAAGGGCACGCTTCGCATCGCGTACAGCGCCGACGGGACCGACAAGGACTGGGTAGATGCGGTTCTGCATGAGTACGCCCAGGTTCTGGGGATCAAGACGGAACCGAATATCTTCCCGACCGGCAAGGAATTCAATACGGCGGTTCATAACCGTCAGATCAACAGCATTTTCAATTCGGGCATCACCTCGGACTATCCCCATCCCGAGGGCTACTTGGTTCAGGGTTATGCCTCCAGCCAGGCTGATGGCAAGGGGCTGAACAACGGGGATTACAAAAGTGCAGAATATGATGCCATCCTCTCTCGAGCTGCCTCCAAGTCCGACCAGGACGAAGCCATGCAGGATTACCGCCAGGCCGAGGCTGTGCTCTTCAAGGATCTTCCAGTGCTGCCGCTCTGGTACAGGAAGGTCTCGGCAGTGGCCGGCAAACAGGTCCGCCAGGCTCCTTTCGGGTACATGGGTCTGCCTGTCTACAATCAGGTCGCCAAATAGGTTCGACAACCCGGATCTGGTTGATGACGAGTCGTTTTGATACCATGACTCTGGCCGGTACGATCGGCGTGGGGCCTTAGCTCAGTCGGTTAGAGCAAACGACTCATAATCGTTCGGTCCAGGGTTCAAGCCCCTGAGGCCCCACCAGACGAAACCCCTACGAGCACCAAGCCTGCAGGGGTTTTCTTATGCTTGCTGACATGGGGGCTTAGACTCAAAATGTATACTAAATGCATACTGTCCTGCATGGGGAAATAGATTGGCATCATCTTCACTGCCGACTTCGGTCGAGCGCTCGCACCACCTGTATGGGTGCCTTGCATTTGAGTGTGCAGGCATCCGCTCGATCTTCTTGTGCCGGGCTTCGAGGAGCTTACTGCCCTGCTGAGATTCGGCGGAGCGTCGAAGATCGCATCTTTACCTTGCTCGGGGAGTGTACGGATGCGCTGGTTGCGTTCCTGGCTGGTATCGCTATGCTGCTGCCGCCACGCTTTCGGACGGGTGGTCGCATCGTCGCGATCGCTGAAATCGGGCATATCTCAGAAGACATAATACACAGATCAGATGGGACCATAGCCACATGTAAGAATGAAAAAAATACTTACATGTTTCATGCCCGGAATGGCCCTTTTTTCATTGCGCTCTTGATGCATTCAGATAGAGTTGACTATTGAGCTTTGCAAAGCAGCAGAGCCCCTCCCATCCTAATAAAGGAGTTTTCTCGACATGAAGAGTGCGTATAAATACACCCGGCTAATACTTGCGCCCATATTGGCATTATCTTTATTGGCGATACCGTTTGCATCCTCTGCGTATCCTGCTCGCGCTGATGAAATCAGTCAACAAGATAACGCTGCGGAGGCAGACACGTTAGATACATTGTTTAGCAATAGCTATCAGGTGTTTAAGGACTTGCGAAATGAGAAAGGCATATACAGGGACAGCATATTACTTACTGATAGTCCGCCATATCATCCATCCTCCATCGCAGCCTCCGGCATCGGGCTCATGTCGGAAGCTATTGCTCACAAAAAAGGCTGGGAGCCTCAAGCTCTTTCCAATGTGAAAACGACGATCCGAACGATGACCGGGCTCACACCAGGATTCCACGCCGAGCGGACCACCAACGGGTATTTCCGTCATTTTATCAATTTGGAAGATGGCCATCGAGAATGGAATTCAGAGTTCAGCACCATTGACACAGCAATTTTTGTGACAGGGGCTCTATTCGCCGCCAACTACTTTAATGATCCAGAACTCAACACGATGGTCGCCAAACTGTATCATTCCATCGATTTCGGCGCAGCCATAGCAGACCCGAATACCGGCGGAATCTACATGATCATGAATGCGGACGGAACGGGGGACAGCAAAGCTGTAACGCTTCCTTACAATGAGTATATTATCGTGGCTTGGCTTGCCTATAACCAGAACATCGACAAGCCAGAAGGCAAAGCTGCTCAATTGTGGAAGAATAAATACGCCACTCCAGCCAACCTCCTCACCAAGGATTATCAGGGTCTCAAGCTTCTCACAGATGGCACCGATCACTACATGTCGTCATTCACGCTTCTGTTCCCGTACTACATGGTCAACATGTTCTCGAAGTCTGACGAATATAAGTCATATATGATCAATGCATGCAAAGCCGACAAGCTTTGGGCGGCAGATGAAGGCCTCGCTCCTTACGAGTGGGGCAATGGGGCCGGAACAGCACCAGCACCCGTGGGATACCATGCGGACTCGATTAACAACAATGAATTCAAGATTGTATCTCCTCAGATCATTTCAGGATTCCTTCCAATAAATCCGAGCGGCACTGAAGATCTTCTGAATTTATACAGACAGAACAAGGGCGTGTACAGCCTACAGTCGGATACGTCGAAAAAGATCCTTTGGCGGTATAGCTTAACGCAGCCTGACTGGCAGGCTGATTCGGTACAAGGCATCGATTACTCGACATTCCTGTTTGGACTTGCCAGTAGAGATACAGCACTCGGCACCGCATTCTTCCAAAAGAACAATGATTTCTATTCAACCGTGAATTTCAACCTCAACGGAGGCATAGGTAAAACACCGGTCGCGCAGAATCTCGTATCGGTAGATCTGGTGCGAGCACCAACAAACCCGACAAGACTTGGATATACCTTTGTCGGCTGGAACACCAAGGCAGACGCCAGCGGAGTATGGTGGGACTTCTCCAAAGACGCTCCAGGCGGCGAAGATATCACCTTGTTCGCGCAATGGCAGTCAGTCGGCACCCATACTGTCACATTCGATGTGAATGGGGGAAACAGTGCTGCCCCAGGCATGCAAAATGTTGCCCTAGGAAGCACCATACCGGAACCGAAAGAGCAACCCACGCGTCCTGGCTATACGTTTGCAGGTTGGAGCATCGAAAAGGATCCTCCACAGAAAGCATGGGATTTTACTACCGATACCATGCCGGACAACGATATCGTCCTGTACGCCATGTGGAAACCGGGAACCCTGCATAGCTCCGGTGCAAACTCGGGAGGTCTGCCTAACACCGGGCAAGACAGCGGCACGCTTGTTGTCACCGCTATTGGGCTCATGCTTGCTGGTGCCTCGCTTTTATCAATAAGACGAGCAATACTCAAGAATAGATAATAGCGACGATCCTCCATTCCCCGTTCTTACGGGGAATGGATTGCACGGCATCAGCCTAATCGGAGCATCGTCACACTGAGACTGACAGTCTTTAAGCGGTTGGTTTATTGAGCCTGTTGAGGATTTTTGACTTGTCTGTCCAGACCGACGGCGTGTTGGAGATGGCGAGTACCCAGTCGAAGGACCATGGTGTTGACGGCCTTTCGAGCCGGGCGGTCCTGTTGTCGATGTCGACCGCCGCATTGCGGGCGAATTCCTGATTTTATAGGGACACTTCCATGAGAAAATCATCATTCTGTGAGTCCGGTGTGCTCGGCGTTGCCGAGGATGGCCTTGGTATGGCTGAGAATCTCCTGCCAGCCCCAAAGGCAGAGGCACAGGGACAGTCGGGGTGCGTGTGCGACAGGATATCCCGGTGCGGGAACACGTTCGCCCCATAAACCATAAGACTCATAATGTTCGGTCCCGAATTCAAGTCCTTGAAAGTTCCGCAGAGCAAGCATTGGGAAGCTTCGACAAGTTTTCAGTGACTTTAGTGGGACGAATTGGAGGATCATTATCTATTGATCTTGCAGTCAATGGGGTAGCATATCCCAACACTGGTTTTCGTCTCCAATGACTGCCAACGGAATGAATAAGGTTTTATACTCAGAATTTTCTTGATAAGCTCAATAGAAGGACCAGCCCCGGCTATTGCCGGGGCCGTCCTTTCGCCGCCTAGCTCTAGCATCCACGATCCGCCGATGCAAATATGTATGGCTTCACATGCAAGCCGGGGGAAAAGAGCTAGGCGCGTTTTTTATGTCGGATCATAGAGCATTTGCGGGCGTGCACCTAGGCTTGAATGCCAGCAGACGTACATACTGGCAGCCATAAGATCTACGCACAGTACAATGATCCGGAAGCGATTCCGTAGAACCGCTAAGTATGCGAATTTATCGGTGAAGAGAATACGAAACATGCTCGAAAAAGAGTCGTAGATATATATCGGGAAACTATACGCATGTACATCTCCTCTGGAACTGAAAACAGCTTAGCTCCTGTAGGTCCTTCATGTATACGTCCCCCGTATATCTACTATTAATCATACACCCTAGAGGGGGTGTGTCAACGCTGAATAGGACGAGCCGAAGTGCTCTGATCGAGGGCCCGAAGCAGCATTGCGGGTCGTGTGCAAATAGCGGCAGGTGCTGGGGGAGGAGACCCCTAGAGCCCTGGCAGCCGTGTCCACTGCGCCCTTAATGAGAGAGACTCCGAGCCCTCCAGGCGAGTGATCAGCTGCAGCCGCTCCTGTCGACTCATTCTTGTCGGAGGAACACCCAGCTCAGCGGTGAAGTCAGCGATGGTATGTGTAACCAGTTCGTCTGTGTTCACTGAGAGCGCCTCATGAGTCGATTGGTCGGCCCCGATCCCGGCATTTGGATGGACGGCACTGGAATTCCGTTTGGCCTGGACGCGTTGGGTGTCCGATTCCTCTGGCGGGGTCTCCATGTCCATAAGATTCACGGCTGATCCGGTCAGTCCTAGTGCATCCAGATAGGCGCCTGCCCGCCTTGGCTGCTGGCTGGCCCGCTGGAAGGTGGAGTTATCGGTGTTGATGCAGAGAAAGCAGATCACCCGTCCTTTTGCATTCCGCAGGAAAAGGTAGAGGAGACCATGGGGCATCCTTGGATGGCGTAGCCAGTGTAATGGGTCAGATAGTCACGCTGGTCGTCTTCATGGTTCCGTCAGATGCGCAGGAACAGGTCGGTGGCGGGACTGCCTTATGGTGCGTCCGCTCAAGTGGCCGCTGGCGATGGCGACCATCGGATGCGAGACATCCTTGGCATTCTGAAGAACCATTTTCGTGTCAGGCCCAAGGATTTCGCATAGGAAGTCCGCCAGTTGGGCGAAAGGCCGTAGAGAAGATGAAACCGGCTTCGACTCTTTCATCATGCTGAGCACCCTCATAAGCTGGCTCAAGGCAGATAGCGCCATCGTCGTTTTGCCGTTGGAACCGAACACTCAGAACCAGACCACAGCTGTAAACTGGCGGAAGGTCGCTGTGAGCGGATCAGCACGGGATGAGAGGTTGACTATGACTTACGATTTCACCAGCATCATGGATAGGCACGGCAAGGACGCCATTGCTGTTGACGGCCTGGGCGCCGAGCCTGGATTCGCCCCCGACCCTCCCAAGGAAGGCTACGACGTCATCCCCATGTGGGTGGCCGATATGAATTTCCCTACGGTGCCGACCATACCCGAGGCCATCATCGAACGAGCCAAGCATCCGGCTTTCGGCTATTTCGATCCCTCTGATGAATACTACGATGCAATTATTGACTGGCAGCGCATCCGCAATGGTGTGGAGGGTCTGACGGCAGAGGACATCGGCTATGAGAATGGGGTTCTGGGCGGGGTGGTCTCCACCCTGACTGCCTTTGCGGCTCCCGGTGATGCGGTTTTGCTTCACAGCCCGACCTATGTCGGCTTTACGTCCTGCATCGAGAACAATGGCTACCACATTGTGCACAGCCCGTTGAAAAGGGATCAGCAGGGTATTTGGCGCATGGATTTTGAGGACATGGACCGCAAGCTCAAGGAGAACAGCATCCATGTCGCTGTCTTCTGCAGCCCGCACAACCCCTGCGGCCGCGTCTGGGAGAGGTGGGAGATCGAGAAGGCCATGGAGGTCTACAAGGAGAACGACTGCGTAGTCATCTCCGACGAGATATGGTCAGACCTGATCCTGGCAGGCAACAAGCACATTCCCACCCAGTCGGTCAGCGAGGATGCACGGAACAGAACGGCTGCCTTCTATGCGCCCAGCAAGACCTTCAACCTGGCCGGGCTGGTCGGCTCCTACCACATCATCTATAACAAGTACCTGCGCGACAGGATCGTGGCTAAGGGGTCAAAGGCCCACTACAACGACATGAACGTGCTGTCCATGCATGCGCTGATCGGAGCCTACAAGCCACAGGGCCAGGAATGGGTGGATGAACTCCGGCAGGTCCTGACCGGAAATGTGGACTATGCCTTCGACTACATCCGGCAGCATTTCAGGGGAGTCGAGCTCTCCAAGCCGCAGGGCACCTACATGCTCTTCCTTGATTGCACGCAATGGTGCAAGGACCACGATCTGGGCCTGGACCAGCTGCTCAAGCGTGCCTGGGATGTGGGCGTGGCCGTTCAGGATGGGCGGCAGTTCAAGGCTCCCTGTGCCATCCGAATGAATCTGGCGCTGCCTTTGAGCCGGGTCCAGGAAGCGATGGGCCGTTTGGACAGGTACGTCTTCAACGCCTGAATGATCATGGGCCCTCGCCGTCGGGCGGAACCTATAGGCGGGGGTCCATCATATGCGGCCGAATTTCTATCAGAGGCTCACTGGAACTGCATGCCGCCGTCCACGATCAGGGTCTGGCCGGTTACGTAGTCAGAGTCGTGTCCAGCTAGAAAGGCTACGGCATTGGCCACGTCTTCCGGCTCGGAAAGCCGTCCTAAGGCGATGCCGTTAGAGAAGGTGGACATGCCCCACTCGTCGTCCTTTCCGGCGTTGACCCCCACCTGATGAGCGATGTCCATCATCATGGGCGTCTTGACGATGCCGGGCGCGTAGGCGTTGGCGGTGATGCCCTCCTTGGCCAGATCGCGTGCAGCCACCTGAGTCAGGCCTCGGATGGCGAACTTAGTGGAGGAATAGAGCATCAAACTGGGGTTGCCCACCACCCCTGCCTGGCTGGTGGCGTTGATGATCTTGCCCCCGTGGCCTCGATCACGGAAGGCCTGAATGGCGGCCTGCATCCCCCAGATGGTTCCTGCCACGTTGACGTGGTAGACCTTGTCGAACAATTCCGGAGTGATGGACTCGATAGGGGTGGTCGGCCCCAAGCCAGCGTTGTTCACGATCACATTGAAGTCGCCCAGCTTTGTGACCGTCTTCTCGACGGCGGAGCGCACCTGGACGCGATTGGTCACGTCCAGGGTGACTGCCATGGCCCGTCCGTCTGATTGATTGATGGAGTCGGCCACCGCCTGGGCCTTGTCTGTATTCATGTCCGCCACGGCCACGGCGAACCCGTCCTTGGCCAGCCGGCGGGCAATAGCCTCGCCGATCCCTTGAGCCGCACCCGTAACGAACGCCACTTCCTGCCGCATTGCTGCCCTCCTTTGTTGCCTTGCCGGGCCGATCAGTCCGACTGTTCGATTCTAAAGGAAGCCCGACCAGCCACCCCGGTTGAAGGATTCGGCGTGTGGCGCAAGGATGCGGTAATCTCCCCGGGTTGCGCTAGACTATTACGCGGTTGCCGGTTCACGTCCGCCATAGGGGCGGTCGACCCGGGGCCCTTGACTCTAGGAGTAACCATGAAGCAGGGAATTCATCCCGATTATCATCCCGTTGAGGTCACGTGCTCGTGCGGCAATACCTTCATCACCCGTTCGACCGCTCCCGGCGATCATATGACGGTTGATGTCTGCTCGCACTGCCACCCCTTCTACACCGGCAAGCAGAAGATTCTGGACACCGGTGGTCGCGTGGCTCGGTTCGAAGCCCGTTACGGCAAGAGGACCAAGTAGCACTTTCAACGCCAGTCCCTTCCGGGTCGCTCTGCTATGCCCGGCGGGGACTGGCGTTTTTTATGACTTGAACCATGTGGATGAGCGGACGGGAAGGGTGTCGATGAGCGAGGAGCAGTTTCCGGCGGCGGTGGCTGCCGTCGAGGAGTACGATCGCTTGGAAAAGCAGATGAGTCAGCCCGAAACGGCTTCAGATCCGGCGCAGATCCGCAAATTGGGCCGAAGACATGCTGAGCTCGCTCCCATCGTTGAAGCCTACCGGGCCTATCAAAGCGCCTTGGAGGACAGCCAGGCGGCAGAACAGATGGCAGGTGAGGATCCCGACTTCGCAGAAGAGGCCAAGGCCATGGCTGATCGCATACCGGATCTGGAACAGACCCTGCGCACCGCTCTTATTCCGCGTGACCCCGATGATGGCCGCGATACGATCATGGAGATCAAGGCTGGCAGCGGCGGCGAGGAGGCGGCCCTCTTCGCTGGCGATCTGATGCGTATGTATGTGCGTTATGCCGAAAAACGCGGTTGGACCACCGAGATCATGAGTGAGAACCGCACTCAGCTGGGCGGAGTCAAGGATGCTCAGCTGGCCATTCGCGCTCGCGGACAGGTGGCTCCGGCCGATGGCGTCTGGGCCTCGCTCAAGTACGAGGGCGGCGTGCATCGGGTTCAGCGCATTCCCGTCACCGAGTCCCAGGGCCGCATTCAGACTTCAGCCGCTGGGGTCATTGTCTTTCCAGAGGCCGACGAGGACGACGACGAGATCGAGATTGACCCCAAGGACCTCAAGGTTGACATCTTTATGAGCTCCGGCCCTGGAGGACAGTCCGTCAACACTACTTACTCGGCTGTGCGCATGACCCATATTCCCACCGGCATCGTGGTCTCCATGCAGGATGAGAAATCCCAGATACAGAATCGTCAGGCCGCCCTGAGGGTGCTCAAGTCCCGTCTGCTGGCCATGAAGCACGAAGAGGAGGCCGCCCAGGCCGCAGACATGCGCCATTCCCAGGTTCGCTCTCTGGATCGGTCCGAGCGTATCAGGACCTACAACTTCCCCGAGAGCCGGATTGTGGATCACCGTACCGGCTACAAGGCCTACAACCTGGAACAGGTGCTGGACGGCGATCTGCAGGCCGTCATCGACTCTGACATTCAAGCGGATGAGGCCCGCAGGATGGCTTCGCAGGAGTGAATCGACAGGGGCGTGAGACCAGTCTGGCCGAGCTGGTTGATAGGGGCCATCGCCTGCTGACCCAGGCAGGTGTGTCTACTCCGCTCAATGACGCAAGGCTGATCCTGGCCGAAGCCCTTGGGTGCGATCTTCACCAGCTGGATCAGTGTCTGCTTTTGAACCGTACGGTAGAGGAATTGCTGACAAAAGGTGCTGGTCGCATATGCGCTGATGGTTCCCGGTCGGTGGCCCTGGATCGTTATTGGTCCTATCTGCAACGGCGTGCCGGACGCGAACCCCTGCAATATATTCTTGGTCATGCCTACTTCCGTTATTTGGATCTTCGTTTGGGGCCGGGTGTCTTTATTCCACGTCCTGAGACCGAAACGGTAGTCCAGGCGGGAGTGGATGCCTTGACTGGAGTGGATCATCCACTGGCAGTGGACCTGTGCTCTGGCAGCGGGGCCATCGGCCTGTCCCTGGCCACAGAGATTCCGGGGGTGCGGGTTCGGGCCGTGGAGATTGACAAGGAGGCATATCAGTGGGGAGTGTTAAACGCCACCGCTCAGGAGGCTGCTATCCGGGATGCTGGCTCCGACTATCATCTGCTGCTGGCTGATGCCACGGATTCTGCCACCCTGTCTGATTTGGATTCCCAAGTCGATCTAGTCATTAGCAACCCTCCCTACGTTCCCATGGATGCGACTCCCAGCCAGACCGAAGTGCGTGACTGGGATCCGGACCTGGCCCTCTATGGCGGTTCGCCTGACGGATGCCTCCTACCCTGCCGCATTCTGGACAGGGCCATGATTTTGCTGGCCCCCGGTGGTCTGCTGGTTATGGAACATGATGCCTCCCAGGGACCGGCCATGATCGCTGCCGCATTGGAGCGGGGGTACCTTGAGGCACGCACCCATCAGGATCTGGCTGGTCGAGACCGCTACCTGACAGCCCGGCGGCCAGCCTGAGTGGTCGTTGGTCTGCGGTTCCTTGCATCCTGGCGGCCTGCCGTGGTCCTGGGATAGATTAGTAGCTGGTCACATGAACATGTCCAACCGAGAGGTCGTGATGCAGGATATGAGCCGGGTGATGACCTATGACAGTCGGTCGCCGCAGTTGCTGGCCCAGGTAGTGGACGCCGGTGGACTCGCGGTCATTCCTACCGACACGGTTTATGGCATCGTCTGTGATCCATGCAACGACAAGGCCATCGATCGGCTCTTCCGGGCCAAGCATCGTCCCAGGACCAAGTCCATTCAGGTGCTTCTGAATGGGGTGAAGGCCATTGACCGGCTGGATCTTCGCCTGCCTGCACCTCTGGATCGCCTGGCCGATGCGCTGCTGCCGGGTCCTTTTTCGCCCATTGCCCTCGTAGGGAGGTCCTGTCCTCTGCGCACCCCTCGGATGGAGCCCAATGGCCCCACACAGGCCGTCAGAGTGCCTGACTCGTCTATCTGTCGGGCACTCCTGCAGGTGACTGGAGCCTTGGCCGCTTCCAGCGCCAATCGATCAGGCAATCCCAGCGTTGAGACTGTTCAACAGGCCAGAGCTGAACTGGGCGACAGCGTCGATCTCTACTTGGATGGGGGGCCGACTCCCGGCTCAGTGGCTAGCACGGTCGTGGCCGCCGACAAGGCTGATCCTGACGGAATACATGTGCTGCGGCAGGGCGTCATAGGCGAGGCGCGGGTCCGTGCTCTTCTGTCAGGCCGGTCAGGCGGAGGGGAGGGCCAGTGAGGGTTTATCTGTTCATTGCTGCCATCGCTGGTGGGGCCACCTGGCTGGTTATGCCCATGGTTCGTCATCTCGCTATCCGGGTCGGTGCCGTAGGTGCGGTCCGCCCTCGCGACGTTCATAAGGTGCCCACTGCCCGTATGGGCGGCTTGGGCATGCTGATCGGTTTTGCTGTGGCCATGTGTTTCGCTTCCCGCATTCCCTTCATCACCGGCCTCTTTCAGTCCGGCCATCAGGCCTGGGTCATTCTGGCCGGTGCCGTGGGTATCTGCCTGCTAGGCATGGCCGACGATCTCTGGGACTTGGACTGGATGCTCAAACTGGCTGGACAGCTGTTGATCTCGGTCTTCGTCTCCTGGGGCGGGATTCAGATCATCTCCCTGCCTCTGGGCTCCCTGGTGGCGGCCTCGCCCAGCCTGTCCATGGCCATCACAGCCTTCCTGATCGTGGCCTCAATCAATGCGGTCAACTTTGTTGATGGACTGGATGGTCTGGCGGCAGGCATCGTGGCCATCGGGGGCATCGCCTTCGCTATTTACTCCTATATCATCGCCCGCATATCGCCCGACTATGCATCCCTGGCCACGCTGATCGATGTGGCTATGGTGGGCATTTGCGTGGGATTTCTTCTTCACAACTGGCATCCGGCCAAGCTCTTCATGGGTGACTCCGGATCCATGCTGCTGGGATACCTGATTACCTGTGCCTCCATTGTGGTCACTGGCAGGCTGGATCCTGCAACCATTCACGCCAGCATCTATCTGCCGGCCTTCATGCCCATTCTTCTGCCTATTTTGGTGCTTTTCCTGCCTGTTCTGGACATGTGCCTGGCTATTGTCCGACGGCTCAGCCACGGGCAATCGCCTATGCACCCCGACCGTATGCATCTGCACCACCGCATGCTGCGCATTGGTCACACGGTTCGGTCCGCGGTCCTTATTCTTTGGGGCTGGGCGGCGCTGATAGCCTTTGGCTCGCTCTTCATTCTCTTCTTCCCTCTGAGATATGTCCTGATCGGCCTGACCCTGGCCGCCATATTGCTGACTTTCGCCACCCTTTACCCTTACTACCGTCGCCGTCTTCCCGAAATCAGACGCGAGAACGCTATTCTGGCAGCCCAGGGATCACAGCATGCGGCCAGACCTCTCCGACATCGCAAGAGCCGCCGGGACGATAAGGACAAGGATGACTGATTCATCGATTCACAGCTCATGGACACGGTGCTTGGAACAGTCAAGAAGCACTTGTAACATGGTTCTATGGCTAAGGAAAACCCACAAAGCGAATCTTCCTCCTACACTCAACTCCCTGACGCCTTCCAGAAAATAGGTCTGGCTTATGACGACGTCCTGCTGCTGCCCAACGAATCCGATGTCATCCCCTCCGAAGTAGATACCACCACTCGGCTGACTCGGAACATTACGATGAAGTCCCCGGTGCTTTCGGCTGCCATGGACACCGTCACCGAGGCTACTATGGCCGTCGCTATGGCCCGCAACGGCGGCATTGGCGTCCTTCACCGCAATCTCAGCATCGAGGATCAGGCCAACCAGGTCGACATCGTCAAGCGGTCCGAGTCCGGCATGATCTCCGACCCTCTGACCGTCACCCCAGATGCCACTCTGACCGACCTGGACAAGCTCTGCTCCACCTACAGGGTCTCCGGCCTGCCTGTAGTGGATCGTCGGCAGCAGCTGGTAGGCATCATCACCAACCGAGACATGCGTTTTGTCAATCCGGCTGACTTCGACCGGCTCAAGGTCAGCGACATCATGACCAAGGATCACCTGATCACCGGCCCGTCCGACATTACCAAGGAGGACGCCCACGAACTTCTGGCCAAGTACAAGGTGGAGAAGCTTCCCCTGGTCGATGACGAGGGCAAGCTGACCGGGCTGATCACCGTCAAGGACTTCGTCAAGACCGAGCAGTACCCCGAGGCCACCAAGGACGAGCGAGGTCGTCTTCGTGTGGCTGCAGCCGTGGGCTTCTTTGGTGACGCCTGGCAGCGCATCACTGCCCTGGCGGATGCCGGAGTCGACATTCTGGTCGTGGACACCGCGCATGGCCACGCCAAGCTCATGCTGGACATGATCCGTCGGATCAAGGCTGACCACGCCTTCGACCATGTGGATGTGATCGGCGGCAACGTGGCCACCCGCGAGGGCGCCCAGGCTCTGATCGATGCTGGCGTTGACGCGGTCAAGGTCGGTGTGGGCCCCGGTTCCATATGCACCACCCGTGTTGTTGCCGGTGTGGGCGTGCCCCAGCTGACTGCCGTCTACGATGCTGCGCTGGCCTGCCGACCTGCCGGGATCCCGCTGGTCGCCGATGGCGGAATCCATTACTCGGGAGACATCGCCAAGGCCATCGTGGCGGGCGCGGATTCGGTCATGCTGGGCGGTCTGCTGGCAGGCACTCAGGAGGCCCCTGGGGAGAAGGTGCTTCTGCACGGCAAGCAGTATAAGGTCTATCGGGGTATGGGATCGCTTGGCGCCATGGCCCCGCGTGGCAAGAAGAGCTACTCCAAGGACCGCTATTTCCAGGCCGATGTGACCAGCTCCGACAAGGTGGTGCCAGAGGGCGTCGAGGGCGAGGTGCCCTACCGCGGCCCGCTCAACTATGTGCTCTACGAGCTGGTCGGCGGCCTGCATCAGACCATGTTCTACACCGGTGCCCGCACCATCCCCGAGCTGCAGCGCAAGGGCAGGTTCATTCGGATCACCGATGCCGGTCTGCGCGAATCGCATCCCCATGACATCGTCATGACCAAGGAGGCACCCAACTACTCAGGCTTCCATAACTAAGCCTGTTTAGGCAGGCGATCGGCGCAGGAACTCATCAGGACCTGCGCCGATCGCATATCTCATATCAGTCATGGACGGTCGGCTGTGCAGGCAAATTCTTCGCCCGTCATGTGCTGGCGGTATCTTGTAATGTTCCGTCCAAGGCGGCGGAAGGAGTGATCCGGTGAGCGACCCGGATCTGAAAGGCGTACAGATGAGCGATAAGAATGATCTGACCTTCACTGCGGAGGAATCCCGCATGATCTGGATAGACTGCGAGATGACCGGTCTGGATATCTTCCATGACGAATTGTGCGAGGTCTCCGTGGTGCCTACCGACTTCAACATGAAGGTCCTGGACAAGGGCATCGATCTGGTCATCAAGCCCTCCCAGGCGGCCCTGGATCATATGGGGGACTTCGTCAGGAAGATGCACACGTCCTCCGGCCTGATCGAGGAGATGAAGACTGGTCTGGACCTGGAAGAGGCCCAGCGTCAGGTGATCGAGTACGTCAAGCCCTTCCTGCCCAAGAGCGGCAAGGCCCATCTGGCTGGCAACTCCGTGGGTTCCGACAAGAAGTTCCTGGATAAGTACATGCCTGATCTGATGGCTCTGCTGCATTACCGGGTCATCGATGTGAGCACCCTCAAGGAGCTGTCCCGCCGCTGGTACCCGGACGTCTACAAGAACAAGCCGGCCAAGCATGGCGGCCACAGGGCTCTGGCCGACATCATCGAGTCCATGGACGAGCTGCGCTACTACCGCTCCATGTTCTTCGTTCCGGCTCCCGGACCCGACCGAGCCCAGTCCCGGGCCGGGGCGGAACGGATTGAGCAAAGCAGCCTTCTGCGTAACTACGAAGAGTCCGGCAATCCGGTAGAGGATGCCAACAAGCCGGAGAAGACCGACTACTGACAGTCGTGGCCATGTACCTCTGACGTGGCACCATGGAGGCATGCAGCAATCCGAAGCCTTGACCATATTAAGTGCGGGGGCCAATGCCTTCATCACAGGTGCTCCCGGGTCAGGCAAGACCTTTGTGCTCAACGAGTTCGTCCATCAGGCCCGGCAGGCCGGAGCGGTTGTGGCTGTGACCGCTTCGACTGGCATCGCCGCCACGCACATCAACGGTCAGACCATCCACTCATGGAGCGGCGTGGGAATCGCCACCTGTATGACCGAATCGCTCGTGAAGCGGATCAAGACCCGTCGTCGCAGGCAGATTGAGGGCACTGACATCCTGGTCATCGACGAAGTCTCTATGCTGCACGCCTGGCTCTTCGATATGGTGGACCAGGCCTGCCGAGCTGTTCGTCACAGTCCCGAACCTTTCGGAGGGATCCAGGTGGTCCTTTCCGGGGACTTCTTCCAGCTGCCGCCGGTGACTCGGTCCAACCGAGCTGCAGGGATACTGCCCAGCCCCGAATACCAAGCAGCCCGTGAACGCTACGCTCAGGCCGGCAAGAATCCGGACGGGTTCGTCACCGAATCACTGGTTTGGCAGGAGCTGGACCCGATCATCTGTTATCTGACCGAGCAGCACCGCCAGGATGACGGCCAGCTTTTAACCGTCCTGACCGATATCAGAGAGGGCGGCGTAACCCAGGAGGACCATGAGGTTCTGGCAGCCCGAGTCGGCGCAGTCCCCGCTCCCGGCCAGGTGGCAGTTCACCTCTTTCCGGTCAACAAACAGGCCGACACTCTCAACGACCAGCGCCTGGCATCCATCGACGAGAAGGCCCATCATTATCAGGCCACATCCCGAGGGGAGGCCAGACTGGTGGAGCGGCTGAAGAAGAACATGCTGGCCCCCGAGGATTTGGCTCTCAAGACCGGAGCGGCGGTTATGGCCCTGCGCAACGACCAGGATCATCAGTATGTCAACGGTTCCATCGGCACTGTCAGTGGATTCACCAGCTCAGCCAAGGGAGGGTGGCCGATCGTCGCCTTCCAGAACGGCAATGTGGTCACCATGAAGCCTGCCGCCTGGGAGACCATGGATGGAGACACGGTTCTGGCTGCCGTCAACCAGGTACCGTTGCGCTGCGCCTGGGGGATCACTATTCACAAGTCTCAGGGGATGACCCTGGATAGGGCAGTCATGGACCTGAGACGGACCTTCGCGCCAGGGATGGGCTACGTGGCCCTCTCCCGTGTGGAAAGTCTGGATGGGCTCTACCTGACCGGCATCAATGAGCATGCCTTCCTGGTCTCTCCCGATGCCGTCGTTCTGGATGCAGGCCTGAGGGCCGAGTCCAAGGCGGCCTGCGCCCGTCTGAAGGATGAAGGTCCTGAGTCCTTCACCAAGCGCGCCGTCGGTCAGGAACCAGAAGACGAATTCAGCCAGGATCAGCTTTTCTGAAGGGTCGCCTTTGCTGGTTTTGGCCCGGCAGTGAGCTCGAACAAGTGCTTGGTCATTCGGGTCGCTCAGGAAACCACGACAGGCGGACCATGTCTTTAAGAGTGATACCGTTCTCGACAATGGCCTGCTCGTAACGGTCTACAAAATAATCCCGCTCAATGCGGTCCATGCGCAATCCGCATGTCTGGTAAAAGCAAAGGGCTCCAAAACTGGTGGATCCGGTGCCGACTTCCAGTCTTCTCAGACCCAGCCTGACGGTCTCCATTTTGGCTCGGTCTATTAATCTGCTTCCGAGTCCTTGTCTGCGGTAAGCGCGGTCCACGCTGATATTGGCGATTTCCAAGGCGTCCGTATTCGCTCTGATAAGCAGCATGACACCGGCCAGAGCTTGTCCCACTCGAATTTCGTAGGCGCAGGAATGGGTGAAAACGTCATGGATCATCTCTGCTGAAGGGTCTGCCTCCAGGAGGAGTCCCATGTGCTCCGCGTCGAGGTTGGCAAAGGTCTGGATGGTTATATTCGGTTCTGATGACATAGGTGCCCGCCTTGTCGCTGTGAATCAGAAAGCCTGTGCAATATACAGCCACTATAACTTGGCTCTCGTTACGGTGAGGCGTTGGGATGGATAGATGCCAGGTTGCGGACTTGCCCACCTTCGCCGATATGCGACGCCTGGCTTCCGGCTCGGTTTTTGCAAATTGTCATGTGGCATCTTCAGCGGCTGCTTGTCCCTTTGCGCGCATATCTTTGGGAGGTATGAGAACCAAAGCCATGCGCATGTCAACCCTCTTTCTGCGGACCCTCAGGGAGGATCCGGCCGACGCCGATGTGGACTCGGCCAAACTTCTGCAGCGGGCCGGATACGTCCGTAAGGTGGCCCCTGGCATTTTCACATGGCTGCCGCTGGGTCTGAAGGTTCTCGACAAGGTCGAGAGCGTAGTCCGAGAGGAGATTGACGGCATTGGCGCCCAAGAGGTTCACTTCCCGGCTCTGCTGCCTCGTGAGCCCTACGAAGCCACCCATCGCTGGGAGGAGTATGGTGAGAACCTCTTCCGCCTCCAGGATCGGCATGGTGCTGATTACCTGCTGGCTCCCACCCATGAGGAGATGTTCACCCTTCTGGTCAAGGACATGTACTCCTCATACAAGGACCTGCCGGTTGTTCTCTACCAGATCCAGACCAAGTACCGCGACGAGTTCCGTCCCCGCGCCGGGCTGATCAGGGGTCGCGAGTTCATTATGAAAGACGCTTATTCCTTTACTGTGGATGAGGAGGGGTTGAAGAAGGCCTACCAGGATGAGCGCGGCGCCTATGAACGAATCTTCAAGCGTCTGGGGGTCAATTACGTAATCGTCCATGCGGTCTCCGGGCCCATGGGAGGATCCGAATCCGAGGAGTTCCTGGCTCCGCTGCCCATAGGCGAAGACACCTTTGCCTTGGCGCCCTCGGGGAAGGCATGGAACGTAGAGGCGTTGACCACCCCGCGTCCCGACCCGGTCGACTATGCCAGGATTCCCGCCATGCAGGAGCTGGACATCCCCGACTCGACCACCATCGACACTCTGGTGGAGCGGTTCAACCGGCTGCATCCTCGTGAGGACGGCCGTGACTGGACCGCTGCTGATACTCTGAAGAACTTGATTGTGGCCGTCAAGCACCCTGCGGACGATGACCATCCCGAGGGCTGGCGGGAACTGGTGGCAGTCGGCCTGCCGGGTGACCGTCAGGTGGATATGAAACGGCTGGAGGCCCAGTTCGCCCCGGCCGAGGTCGAAGAAGCCAATGAGGCTGACCTGGCTTCCCACCCAGAATTGGTCAAAGGATACATTGGTCCCCGAGTGCTGGGGCCGCAGCGTTCGGACATCGAGTCCGCCGCCCATATCCGTTACTTCCTTGACGCCCATGTGGCCCCTGGTTCAGCTTGGGTGACCGGGGCTGATGCTCAAGGCGTGCACCTGGCCAATGCGGTCTATGGGCGTGACTTCCAAGCCGATGGAGTGGTGGAGGCCGCCGAGGTCCGTCACGGAGATATGAGTCCCGATGGTTCCGGGCCGCTCAGTTTTGAGCGTGGCGTGGAAATTGGACAGGTCTTCCAGCTAGGGCTGAAATACTCTGACGCACTGGGGCTGAAGGTCCTGGACAGCAACGGCAAGGCGGTTCCAGTCTGGATGGGCTGCTACGGCATCGGCATCTCTCGCGTGCTGGCCTGCATCGCTGAGATGCATCACGATGACAAGGGTCTGGCATGGCCCAAGGCTGTCGCTCCTGCTGTGGTCCATGTGGTGGCCACCGGCAAGAAGCAGGAGGCCTTCGATGCCGCCGAGAAGCTGGTCGCCGACTTGGAGGGCCGTGGCGTGGAGGTCATCTACGACGACCGTCCCAAGGTATCTCCCGGGGTCAAGTTCAAGGATGCCGAGCTGATCGGAGTGCCCCTGGTCGCCATCGCAGGTCGCGACACCATCGCCAATGGCACCATTGAGATCCGCAATCGCGACGGTTCGGGTGTGCAAGCAGTTCCGGCTGATCTGGCCGCTCAGGCGATCGTAGATCGAGCTGCAGCCCTGCAGTAAGTTAATGCCGCACTCATAGTTGCTTACCGCAACAAATATAGAAAGGTGAGACCTTGGTTACGTCATGATGCACGCGACCAAGGCCCCACCCTTTTGGTTGTATTGGGTTGGACTCAGGAATCTATCCGGTCAGATGCGCAGCAGAATGGGCAGGTGGTCCTGGCGTTCGCCGGTGTCCACGGGTTCGCTGGTGCTGACCTGGTCAGCGATCCGGTTGGATGTCAGCCAGTAGTCGATGCGCCAGCCGGAGTTGTTGATCTTGCTCTTTGGGGCCCGCTGGGCGAACCAGGTGTAGACGCTGCGATGGTCATCATAGAAGCCGGCGGCATCGCCATGGATCTTTCGGAAGGTGTCGGTGAAGCCTGCGTCCAGCAGAAGGCCGAACTTCTCACGCTCCTGATCGGTGAAACCGGCGGAATGGTGGTTGGAGGCCGGGTTGGCGATGTCAATCTCCTCGTGGGCCACGTTGAAGTCGCCACATGCCAGGACCGGCTTGCGGGCATCCAGTTCCTGCAGGTAGCGGCGGTAGCAATCGTCCCAGACGCCGCGCGGCTTAAGCCTAACCAGTCCCGATCCTGAATTGGGGGTGTAGACCGTAGTCACGAAGCAGTCCGGGAACTCCAGTGTGAGCATGCGGCCCTCGTCGTCCATGGTGTCTGGAGCGCCGATGCGGGGTCGGGTCACGGTAGGCTCCGGCAGGCTCTTGCGGTAGAGCATGAGCGTGCCTGCATAGCCTGTGCGGGCCGGGGCCTCGGAGCGGCGGTCCACCTCCTGGTAATCGGGGAAATAGCGCATGAGCGCATTAAGGATGCCTGCGGATTTCTTCTGATCACCGTTGAGTTTGGTCTCCTGGATGGCTACGACATCAGGATCCAGATCTCGAATGGTCTCCACCACCTTCAGGGAGAGGACGCTGCGGCTGCTCTTGCCCAGCAGAGCGGCGTTGAGCGAATCGATATTCCAACTGACCAGCGTGTGAACCATGACTGCGGGTCCTTCCAAACCGTACCGATGTATCTGCTCTCACAGTTTAGCCCAGGACCAATGCTCGATGGCCCTGGGCAGTGAAAGGGGCATTTCGAATCCGGCTTTGGATTCCGTTGACGTACTCTTCGTCGGCATGGCAAGCATCGATGATCATGCCTTCATCGAGATACGCCGAGTGAATGGCATCCTCGGACACTGCTCGCCCTGGAGTCTTCCTCCTCTCGCCGATCATTCGCCCAGCCTTTACATCTGCGCATGAGCCTCGACAAGAACATTCGCGCCTGGGCGACTGTTCGAGGAGAGCTGCGACTTCTCCTGTTAGGAAAGGAATTGCCTGAGTCCCTCGTTCTCTTTGCATGCGCCTTCGTTATTGATGTGCAGCAGCGTGTTTTTCCTGACAGATAGTGACCAGTTACGACTCTTCACATGGAGTGTTCATGAGGGAGCATGACAACATCACGAAAAGCGGCCGGGGAAAAGATAATGGGTGGCTGCTTATTATATATAAGACAAGCCGCCACCCATTACCGGTGATGAAATCATAGGAATCAAAAGCACGAGCTGCCCATAAGCTATTGTCAGGATTTATTTGTGCTGTGTTCTGTTCTTCCTGAAGCATCGGACCAACAAGGTGACAAGTAGGGCGACTACCGCTATCTTTATTACGCTCGCATTTGCTCCTGCAATTATGTTGTGCGATTTCTTTCCTTGAATAATCACTGATTATGAGTCGTTCAGGTATTATCGCCACTGACGTTTACCTGCATCCAAGCCGTCCGTTCAACAGGGAAACCTGTAAATGCGACAGAGAAATCGGCACTTAGTCGCGCTCACGATGCGGATATTCCATCGGATTTACAGTTTCCTGGCGCACCACAAATCAGATGGTAATCATAAGTGCAATACTGAATAAGATGTTTCCGCCATTTTAGCTTTTTACCAGTGGAGAGAGTGTCAGCTAATAATGATGTGGCAGCATCCGTCTTTGGAATGACGGTGCTTGCATGGGCGGTCATTGGAGACAATGTTGCCAACATGGCAAGTACTGTCACAACACAGATAATACAGCGTTTTTCGATATCATCCTTTCCCTCTGTTCTCGACTTTTCATCATGAATGGGTAAATCCGCTTTGCTGTACCTAATGAAAATAGGTCTACCCAGCAATAGGCCTATTGCATGTTTCTTATGGAAGAAGGGTTGGTTTGTCCACTATGCGAATCAGGCTGAGCCTGTTCGACCACAATGGCCTGAAGGTCAGGTGCAGAGACTTGGGGAGGAGGCAGGATGGATTCACCGTTCGACGGAGGGTTCCTGGTCGGGGCTGGTTCCTTCCCCCGCTCCGATTATCCCCGCCCTGGTCGGCGACCCTCCTCGAATGGCTTCAACGCTGCAAGACCAGGAATCGACAGGCAAATTTACAGCGTTGAATTCATAACTTCGACAGAGAGGTGTACCGGTATGTCCATCAACGAAATAAAAACGACCGTCTTTGGTTTTATGGGGACCCAGCCGTCGCGTCTGGGGCAGCCGGGGGCCACACCGGTCTGCTCATTCAGACTGGGGTCTACGCCAGCCTATTACGACGCTGCGGCTGGGGCATGGAAACGAAAGCCGACCACCTGGCTGACGGTCAAGGCCTTCAGGACTCTGGCGGTCAATGCTCTAGCCTGTCTGCACAAGGGCGATCCGGTCATGGTTTCCGGTTCCTTGGTGACGGAGGAGTGGACCAGTGATGGTCAGCCGCATAGCAGTTTGGTCTTGGTGGCGGATGGCATCGGTCACGACCTGGCCCGGGGACAGGACGCCTTCACCAGGATTCAATCGGGTGCAGCATCTATTGATGAGGGGGCCGACGGTTCGGATCCTTGGACAACGCCGCTGGCATCCTCGTCGCCCGAAACTGCAGCTGCCTCTGGATCATCTGCCGCAGAGAAGACATCAGCGGAGGCTCCCATTGCCGGATAAGCGAAGGCTGTTGTTTGTCGAGCAAGATGAAAAGTGGAAGGCCGATTGATGCCCCTCGACCTTCCGCCTTGAACAGCTGGTTGAATTCAAGCCGTCAACCAACCAATGATCTTAAGTGAGCGGGTTCACCAGATCTTGACCCGTGCAGTGGGTTCCAGCCACATGCCGTCGTCGGCTGTGACCCCGAAGGCCTGATAGAAGCGATCCACGTTCCTGACGATGCCGTTGGTGCGGAATTCAGCTGGGGAGTGGGGGTCGATCTGCAGATACTGTTCGGCCAGCTGATCCCTGTTCTTGGTCCTCCAGATGGAAGCATAGGACAGGAAGAACCGCTGTAGACCAGTGTAGCCGTCCATAACCGGAGCCGAGGCCAGTGCCTGGTCCATAGCCGCATCGTCTGTCCCTGCTGTGACGCCCTCCTTCTTCTGCAAGGAGAGGGCGTAGGCCTTGATGGCGATGCTGACGCCTCCCAGGTCCCCGATGTTCTCGCCGATGGTCAGTGCTCCATTGACATGAGGCGCCTGCTCGGGCTTGTCGGCGTACTTCTCGGCCAGCTGTTGGGGGACAAACCCGTTGTACTGCTCAATGAGTGCCTTGGTCCGCTGTTCGAAGTTCTCACGATCCTGGGGCGTCCACCAGTCCTGCAGACGTCCATCGCCGTTGTATTTGGAGCCCTGGTCGTCGAATCCGTGGCCGATCTCGTGGCCGATGACCGATCCGATGCCTCCGTAGTTGACGGCATCGTCGGCTTCGGGATCAAAGAATGGCGGTTGCAGGATGGCTGCCGGGAAGACGATGACATTCAAGGTGGGCTCGTAGTAGGCATTGACTGTCTGAGGGTTCATCAGCCACTCATCCTTGTCCACAGGCTGACCGGCCTTGCCGAACTGGTAGCCGGACTCGTAGAGGTTGGCTCGCCGCACGTTGTCGACCAGACCCAGCTTTTCGTCCACGGCTAGAGCCGTATAGTCGCGCCAATGCTCGGTGTAGCCGATTTTGGGCGAGAATTTGTCCAGCTTGGCCAGTGCTTTGACCTTGGTCTGTTCGCCCAGCCAGTCGCTGGAGTCGATGGAGACCCGGTAGGCGTCGATCAGGTCTCCGACCAGGGCCTCCATGCGGGCCTTGCTGGAGGCCGGGAAATGCCGACGCACGTATTCGCGTCCTACCTCCTCGCCGCAAATGCCGTTGACCAGGGAGACGGCTCGCTTCCAGCGGTCCCGCATCTTGGTCGTGCCTGAAAGGACCTTGCCATAGAAGTCGAATCTGGCCTGATCGAAGTCGCTGCTGAGCAGGCCTGCCCACTCGATCAGGGTGTGCACGCGGGTCCAGAGTTTGAGATCCTCCAGGTCGCTGATCTTCCAGAGCTCGTTCAAACCCTCCAGGAAAGAGGGTTCGTGCACAATAGTCCTGGATAGGGCTGAGCTCAGGTCGATCGGTTGCAGATTGGCGACAGGGCTGGCTGCATATGCATCCTGCCAGGACTCGATCCAGGTGTGCAGATCGAAATCGGCGAGCGTTGACTCCAGGTCAGCCAGGGTAGTGGGATTGTAGGTACGATCCTCATCTCGGGTGGATACGTTGTCCCAGTGGCGTGCCGCTATACGAGTCTCGACCCCAAGGAAGGACTCCGCCTGCCTATGTGCATCCTCCTGGTCGCCGGCATAGCCGGAGAGCCTGAGCAGGGAGGCAACCATGTCGGTGTAGGCCTGACGGACTGGGGCGTAGCTCTTCTCCCGGTAGTATGCCTCGTCGGGAAGTCCCAGCCCGGCCTGCTCCATATGAGCCACATTAACGCCGGCGTTGCCTGGATCGCCATAGATGGCGATGCCAAACAGATCGGGTCCGCCAGTAGGGTTGAGCCGACCGAGCAGGCTGGTCAGCGCCTGCTTGCTGGACACAGCATCAATGGCCTGCAGGTCGGTGCGGATGGGTTCCATTCCCGCAGTTTCGATGGCATCAGTGTCCAGGAAGCTGCGATAGAGCAGGGCTGACTTGACAGCCGGAGATTCCGGGTCTTCCAGAATTTCATGGATCTGTGCTTCGGCATCCTCGGCAAGCTTGTCGAAGGAGCCGAACCGGGAGCGGTCCTCGGGCAGACTGTAGGTATCGATCCAAGGGCCGTTGACAAAACGAAAGAGGTCGTCCTGGGGTCGAATGACTGAAGAGAATGAGGCCGGATCAAGTCCGGAGGAGGTCTTGGATTCAGTAGATTGTGCCATGCCACAAGCCTAGCCATCTTCGGTGACATGCCATGGCCCGGGGTCGCCGGGAATCAGCGGACCGGCGAATCATCCGCCTAGGGGAAAAGCTGTGTTTGCCTCATTGGTGATTTAAACTTGTAAGACGGTAACAGGACGGCCGTTCGGCCGTCCTGAGCGAGGGAAAGAGGACGGTATGACAGATCCCATGCAGGGCGGTCAGCCCAGCCAGTACAGTGATCAGGATTCTGCGCAGAATAGCGGCCAATATCAGAATAATTATGGCCAGTACGGGCAATACCTCGGCTATCAAGGGCGCCCGCCACGGATGGATCCATTCTCTATGATTGCTGAGGACCTGGGATTCAGGACCCTACGGGCCATCCGCGTCATTATGGGTGTCATGGGCGTGATTGGAGTCATCCTGGGTCTGGCGCTTCTTCTCAGGCCGGACAAGACCCTGATCGCCGTGACCGTGGTGCTGGGCATCTACTTCATCATCTCCGGCGTGGTCCGTCTGGCCACGTCCATCGTGACCAAGGGACTTCCAGGCGGTTGGCGTGTGCTAGGTGTTCTCTTTGGCGCTCTGATCGCCGTCGGCGGCATTGTCATCGTCAAGAACACGGCCTTGTCCGCTTCAGCGCTTACTCTGCTGGTCACCATCATTGTGGGCATCAGCTGGATCATGGAGGGTGTGATGAGTCTTGCCGCCTCCTGGGGGCTCCCGCATTCAGGCTGGGCCATCTTCTCAGGCATCGTCTCCATCATCGCCGGGATCATCGTCATGATCTACCCGCTGAGCTCCGTCATCTTCCTGGTCATCTTCAGCGGGTGCGCTCTCCTGGTGCTGGGAGTCGTATCCATCATCAGGGCATTCACCTTCGGCCGGAACTGAGAGCCGGACTCGTCCGACTGACCCGATAATACTGAGAGGTAGCACTTGGGCAGGATCCTGAGGGGCGGCACCCGCGGGCATCAATCATGAAAGGACGCAGAGGATGATCGAGCTCAAAACCAAGCAGGAGATCGAACAGATGAAGCCGGCGGGCAGGTTCGTCGGCAGCATCCTCAAGGAGCTCAAGGCCATGAGCAAACCCGGGGTCAACCTGCTGGAGCTGGACGAGTACGTCAAAGACAGGATCAGCTCCCGCAAGGGAGCCACCTCCTGCTACGTGGACTATGCGCCTGATTTCGGCACCGGCCCCTTCGCCCACTACATTTGCCTATCCGTCAATGATGCCGTTCTGCATGGGGTGCCGTATGACTACAACCTCAAGGACGGCGATCTGCTCTCCCTGGATCTGGCCATCAACGTGGACGGTTGGGTGGGCGACTCGGCTATCAGCTTCGTGGTGGGCGAGCATGCCGATCCAGAGGATCTGCGACTAATCCGGACCACCGAAGAGGCCCTGAAGGCGGGCATCGCCCAGGCTCAGCCCGGCAACCGCCTGGGCGACATATCCGCTGCGGTCGGTCAGGTTGCTCACGAAAACGGATACAGCGTCAACCTGGAGTTCGGCGGCCACGGGGTAGGGCGAATCATGCATGGCGATCCCCACGTGCCCAACGATGGCACTCCTCATCATGGCTACAAGCTGCGCCCGGGTCTGGTCATCGCCATTGAGCCCTGGTTCCTGGCGACCACCGATGAGATTTACCAGGATCCCAAGGATGGGTGGACTCTGCGTTCTGCCGACGGCTCGCGCGGCGCCCACAGCGAGCACACCATCGCCATCACCGAGCAGGGACCTGTCATCCTGACGGCCAGGGACTGAGTCGAAGGCTGTCCGAGCCGAATTGGGGCCATAAAGGACTCGGGAATGCCCACAATGTGGATGCTCCCGGGTCCCTCTTTGATGTCGGTCCTGTTTGATGTGCCCTTTCGCCCTTGACCTTGTGTCTGCAGGCTGATGCAGGAAGGAAGACGGCACCTGCTTGGATCTGCGCGTTGTGGCTGGGGCGACGGATTCCTGCTGGCGGTTACAAGACGGTAATCGAAATCGTGGTTGTTTCTGCTAGCATGTCGGCAATTCCACGCCGGTACAGGTGCCGGTAGCCTGATCTGGCATGGCCGTCGACTCTCACTGGCACCTCACTGGCTGATTAGCAGGAGGTGCGTGGTGTCTACAGCACGGTTGTCCATCGATTCCGAACAGGTTGATCTTCCCCTGGTTCGCGCCACCGAAGGGCCCGATGGCATTCTGGTCTCCTCCTTGCGCAGCGACGGCTTGGTCACGCTTGATCCCGGTTTCCAGACCACAGCTCAGTGCGTTTCGAGAATCACGTTCATTGACGGCAAGCGGTCCATCCTGCGCTACAGAGGCTATGCCATTGAGGACCTGTGCGCCCAGTCCAATTTTCTTGAAGTGGCCTGGCTGCTGTCCCACGGCGAGCTGCCTGATGCCCATCAATACCAGGGGTTCCGCAGTCATGTCCTGGGTTACACGGTCGTAGGGGAGGACTTCCGCCATCTGCTCTCGTCCTTCCCCCGCCAGGCTCATCCCATGAGCGTGCTGGCCGCAGCGGTCAACGCTCTTGCTGGCTTTCACCCGGATACCTGTGATGTCGACGATCCCGACCAACTGAATGAGGCCAGCGCCATTATCATGGCCAAGGTGCGCACCATCGTCTCCCTGATTCACCGTCGTCGCCGCGACCAGCCTCTGCTCTACCCGGACAGGACCTGGGGCTATGTGGAGGACTTCCTGCGGATGAGCTTCGCCATGCCCTACCAGCCCTATCAGGCGGATCCTCTCAAGGTTCAGGCCTTGGACAAGCTCCTCATCATCCATGCCGACCATGAGCAGAACTGCTCCACCTCAGTGGTCCGGATTGCCGGGTCAGCCCGGGCCAACCTGTATTCGGCGGTGGCTGCTGGCATCAATACCCTGTCAGGTCCATTGCACGGAGGCGCCAATGAGGCTGTGCTGCGCCAGTTGAGGAGCATACGGGATTCCGGTCTGGGCGTACGCGGCTATGTGGACCAGGCCAAGAGCGAAGGGAGGAAAATCGCAGGCCTGGGTCACCGCGTCTATAAATCCTATGACCCACGCGCGGCCATAGCCAAGCAGTGGCTCTACACGCTTATGGACGAACCCGATCAGAACAGGAATGCCGAGGATGCAGAGCTCTTCGACGTAGCCTTGGAACTTGAGGATCTGGCCATGCATGACGATTACTTCGTCGAGCGCCATCTCTATCCCAACGTGGACTTCTACACCGGGCTCATCTACCGTGCCATCGGCTTCGACCCGGAAATGTTCACCACGCTCTTCGCATTGGGTCGCATCCCCGGATGGATCGCCCAGTACCGGGAGATGCTGGACGATCCTGATACGAAGATCGGTCGGCCCAGGCAGGTCTATACCGGCCAGGGTCCACGCGCGTATCTGCCCATGGAACAGCGCTGACCTTGATTATTCCTAAGCCCGACAGCTGGCTGGGCTCAGTTGGCATGCAGCCGCTCGTTCAGCTCGATCCCCTTCTTGCGGGGCAGGGCTCTGACCTGTCCGGTGCGGGAGTCCCGGATGAAGAGCAGATGATCCCGCCCGCTGAGCTCCGCTCCTTTGACCACCTGGTCGCCCAGACCGATCTTGGTGCCGGCGGTGACATAGAGACCGGCCTCAACCACGCAGTCATCGCCCAGGGAGATGCCGATGCCAGCGTTGGCTCCCAGCAACGAGTGCTGACCGATGGAGACCCGATGGCGGCCTCCGCCGGACAGGGTGCCCATGATGGAGGCCCCGCCGCCGATGTCCGAACCGTCTCCGACCACGACCCCTTGGGAGATCCGGCCTTCTACCATGGAGTGCCCTAGGGTTCCGGCGTTGAAATTAACGAACCCCTCATGCATGACTGTCGTTCCCGGTGCCAGATGGGCACCAAGTCGAATCCGATCAGCGTTGCCGATGCGTACACCCTCGGGAACCACGTAATCCACCATACGGGGGAACTTGTCCACGCTCAGCACTGTTACCTGCGTCAATGGGATGCCTGGCACGGAGCGTCTGGCTGCAGCCATGACCTCTGACCTGCGCAAGGCGAAGCCCTCCACGGCGAAGGGTCCGTAGTTGGTCCAGACCACCGTAGCCAGTTGTTCGAAGATTCCGTCCAGGTTCATGCTGTTGGGCGGAGTCAGGCGCATGCTGAGCAGATGAAGCCGCAGATAAGCGTCGGCTGCATCGGCTATCGGGCCATCCAGATCGGCCACGGTGAAGACCGGAACCCGGCGGATGCCGCGTGCATCGGGCTGGGTGTGGACCTGATCGCCGAAGTCGTGGTTGGGACGGTTCGCCGGGGTCGGTGGCGTGGAGATCTCGGCCTTCGGGTACCAGACATCCAGGGTCCGGCCCTGCTCGTCCTGGCTGGCCAGGCCCCAACCCCATGCGGTGCGTGCTGTGCTCATCGTTCCTCCTTCAGGCGGTGCAGTCATTTGATACAAGTTGCCTTACAGGATAGACCGGTCAGCGCGCAAGCAGGGCAAGGCTGTCCGACAGTTGGGTCGGGATCGTCGCCGTACAGGTCTTAGCCGATGAGTAAATTATCAATTATGAGTGCCTACAGTCATGAGCGGGAGCGCCGGGAGCGTCGGCGACGCAATACGGCCAGGGTCGTCTGCCTGGTCATCGCTGTGGCTTTGCTGGCTAGTCTTGTCATCCCCGTCATCTTCAGCGGCCTTTGACCCGGTTCGTCCGGTCGGCGGGAATCCGGCCGTCACAGGCAGGGCAAATGGGGCTGAAGACAGTGGCCGACTCGTGCGGAGCCGGTCCGGAAAGCGGTGAAACGGTATGGCAGAGATGGATTTTGCTCAGGCATTGGAGCAGGCCAGAGCCAAGTACGAGACGATTTCCAAGGCGCTGGATCCGGAGGGTCTGCGCTCGCGGATTGCTGATCTGGAGCGTCAGGCCAGCGCTCCCGGACTTTGGGACGACCAGGAGAATGCTCAGAAGGTGACCAGCAGGCTCTCGGCCCTGCAATCCCAGCTCAAGCACCTGGAGTCCGCGTCCTCCCGGCTGGGCGATGTACAGGCTCTGGAGGAGTTGGGCCAGGAGGAGCACGATCAGGACACCCTGGTGGAAGCCCGCAAGGAGATCGACTCCTTGAGGTCCGATCTGGCCGATATGGAGATTCAGACCCTGCTGGATGGGGAGTACGACGAGCGCGCCGCTGTGGTCACCATCCGCTCGGGAGCAGGCGGGGTGGATGCGGCCGATTGGGCCCAGATGCTCCTGCGCATGTACATGAGGTGGGCTGAGCGGCATGGCTTCTCCACCAAGGTCATGGACACCTCATACGCGGAGGAGGCCGGGATCAAGTCGGCCACTTTCCAGGTGGATGCCCCCTATGCCTACGGTCGGCTGTCGGTGGAGGGCGGCACCCATCGTCTGGTGCGGATCTCGCCCTTCGACAACCAAGGCCGAAGGCAGACTTCTTTCGCTGCTGTCGAGGTCATTCCTCTGGTGGAACCCACCGACCACATCGACATCCCCGACTCGGACATCCGAGTGGACACCTACTGCTCCTCCGGTCCCGGCGGCCAGGGAGTCAACACCACTTACTCGGCCGTGCGCATCACCCACCTGCCGACCAACATTGTGGTCACCATGCAGGATGAGCGCAGCCAGATTCAGAACCGTGCGGCTGCCATGGCTGTTCTGCAGTCCCGGCTGCTGGTTCTGCGGCACGAAGAGGAGGCCAAGAAGAAGAAGGAGCTGGCCGGCGACATCAAGGCCAGCTGGGGGGACCAGATGCGCTCATATGTGCTGCACCCCTACCAGATGGTCAAGGATTTGCGCACCGGATACGAGACCTCTGATACTCAAGGGGTGTTCGACGGCAACATTGATGCCTTTATCGAGGCCGGCATCCGTTGGCGGCATCAGCAGCGAGTTCAAGCCCGGGAAGAGGAATCCAGCAAGTAGAACTTCGTCCGGCTCAGACTTGGTCGGTGTTTCATGAGTGAATAGTGCAGGTCTTCTTGATAGCCTCTGTAGGGGAGTACCGAGGAACGGAGTGTCAATGGCGTTGATTTCGCTCAAGGACGTGACCAAGATCTACCCCAAGGGGTCCCGTCCAGCCTTGGATGACGTCAGCCTGGATGTCAATCGTGGGGATTTCGTCTTTCTAGTGGGCGCCAGCGGATCAGGCAAGACTACCCTGCTGCGACTGCTCCTGCGCGAGGAGGAGGCCACCGAGGGGGAGATCCGCGTGGCTGGCAACGACCTGCGACGTCTGCGCAACCGCGATGTCCCTGGGTATCGGCGTTCCATCGGTTTCGTCTTTCAGGATTACAAACTGCTCAATAATAAGACCGTATGGCAGAATGTGGCCTTCACCTTGGAGGTCATCGGCGCTCGGCGTACCACCATCAAGACCCTGGTACCCCAGGTGCTCAAGACTGTGGGGCTGACGGGCAAGGAACATAACTATCCTCACGAGCTCTCCGGCGGCGAGGCCCAGCGGGTGGCTCTGGCCCGGGCCTATGTCAACAATCCGGAAATTCTGCTTGCCGATGAGCCTACCGGCAATCTTGACCCAACCACCTCTCTGGGCATCATGGAGGTCTTGGATGCCATCAACAGGACTGGCACGACCGTGGTCATGGCCACCCATAATGAGGAAATCGTCAACTCCATGCGCAAGCGGGTGGTGGAGCTGCATACGGGTCGGATCATGCGTGACGAGGCACATGGCTCCTACGATTCTTCACGCTTCTTCCCGGATGCCGAAGTGGCGGCGCGCTCTCATCACGCTATCGGAGATCCCGCCGACGGTGATGCTCTGGACCGCGCCCGTGAGGCTGGAGTTGCAGGGCGCCGTCCAGTGCAGGTCGTCGTGCAGGATGGCAACAGCTCGGCCGCCAAGCCCATCGAGGATGGAACCAAGGGGGCTAAACAGGTGGTCCAGGCTGTTGCGCAGGCCATCAATAAGGGTCAGTACGGCGACGAGGGGATCGCACGGCTGGCCAAGTCCATGCATTCGGGGAGAACCGGACGTTATGGGCAGGTCTTCACTTCGGTGGAGGACACTCTGACCTGGGGCAAGGGGCTGAGCAGTCTTGAGTCGGCGCAGGAAGATTCCAGTCAGCACGAAGATTCGGCTGCAGGGCAGTCCGATCCTAGGACGGACCCTGACTCGGATCAGCGATTCCGCAGGCCTGATGCCCAGGGTAGCCAGGATCGGCCTGCTCGGTCGGGTGACGGTTCCACTGACAGAGGTCGTGACAAGGCAGAAACTGATCGCAACGAGTCAGCGAATCACGCTCGGACAGAGCGTTCGGCTTCCCGGGAATCCCGGGAGTCCGCCCCTGGCTCGGATGCTGCCGAGCCTGGATTGACCTCTGGAGGCGTGCCCCAGAATCAGCGGGCAGACGATTTGAGCAGCCAGCAGCACGACAGGAAACAAGTCAGCGGTCGCAAGGGACTTGCGCATGATGATCGCAATCGTGACCCTGGCCAAGGAGGTAGACAAAACGGCCATGGCAAACCCAGGAAGGACAGCAAGGCCAAGGACCGCCAATCGTTGAAGAACTCCTCCGCTGAGACTGGTGGACGTGAACAATGGTTCAAGGGGCCCGATCAGCCTTCGCGGTCTGATGATTCCAGTCCAGCCGAGCGAGCCGGAAAATCAAGCAAGGCTGCTGGCCAGCTAAAGCATGACGGCGCCGGGTCCGCAGGTGTGCCGCCGAAGCCTCCCGCTCCGCCCGAAGCGTCCAAGACATCCCAGAAGCGCCAAGGGAAGAATGACGCGCAAACTCAGGATGAGCATCACGACATGAAGAGGGCGGCACAATGAGACTGCGGTTCATTCTTTCCAGCACCTGGGACAACCTACGCCGCAACGGATCCATGATCCTTTCGGTCATGCTGGTCACCTTCATATCCTTTCTCTTCATTGGCGCATCGGGGCTTATGCAGGCTCAAATCAGCAAGGCCAAGGGGGACTGGTACGACCAGGTGGAAGTGGTGGTCTGGCTTTGCCCGGACGGGACCAGCCAGGCGGTTTCATGCGCTACCGGCAAGGCGCCTACCAATGACGAGATCGTCAAACTGGAAAACACCATAAACAACGAGCTGAGCGACTCTGTGGCCAAGATCACCTACCAAAGCCGGGAGGACTTCTTCAAGAACACCTTCCTCAAGCAGTACCCGGATGGCACATACGAGGGAAGAACCATGACCGCGGCGGACATGCAGGGCTCTCTGCGGCTCAAACTCAAGGATCCGACCAAATACCAGGTGGTATCCGAGGTGCTGTCCGGCCGTGATGGGGTAGAGGAGGTCTCCGATCAGCGTCAGATATTCGACCCGGTGTTCAAAATCCTCAACAGAGCCACAGCGGTTACACTGGTCCTGGCTGTGGTCATGGTAGTCGTGGCGATTCTCCTGACCGGCACCACCATCAGAATGAGTGCTGCCTCCCGTAGAAACGAGACCGAGATCATGAGACTGGTGGGGGCCTCTAACTGGACCATCCGGCTGCCCTTCATCCTTGAGGGCGTGGTGGCATCCCTGCTGGGTTCGCTCCTGGCTGTAGGAGCCCTGAGCGCCATCGTCAAGCTCTTCATCACGGACTGGCTGGCCCGCACGGTCCAATGGATGCCCTACGTGGACCAGTCAACAGTGCTGTTCATGGCTCCAGCGCTGATTCTGGGGGCCATGCTCTTGTCCGCGCTGGCCTCCTCCATCTCCCTGCGGCGTTACCTGCGAGCCTGATCCCTGGCGACGTGCCAATCGAGCTTAGGGCACAATCTCTGTCATAATGGTGACTAGCATGGATAAGTGATTGTGAGGGACTTGACCATGAATCGTACCACACGGTGGGATGCCATTTTCGGCATTATGGGATCATTGGCCATGATGCTCGGCGGTGGGATCCTAGGACTGACCGCAGCGCCCGAACCAGCCCGAGCCGACTGGAGCAGCTACCAGCAGAAGGTTCAGAGCCACGCGGCTCTGAAGAGCAAGCTGGCCGGTGTCAGCGCTCAGCTAGCCAACCAGATACTCAGTCTTGATGATCTGACTTCCAACCAGATTCCGGCTGCACAGCAGAGCGCCATTGAAGCCCAGCAGCAGGCGCAGCAGGCCGACAGCTTGGTTCAGGCCACCAATGACCGACTGCAGGCTGCCCGCAAGGATCGTGCAGATCTGGAAGCCAAGATACGTCAGACCGGCATTGACTATGACGATGCCAAGGCTGGCGTGGCGCAGATGGCCAGAAAGAGCTTTCACGGGTCTGAGACTTCTCAGATCATGGACGTGGTAACCAAGTCTTCGAGCACCCAGGATTTCGTGGACAAGATGCAGTCCGATGCGGCTGTGACCAGGTCCGAAGCCAATACGGCCAACGATGCAGCCGGCACCCTCAACTCCTCTATGAACCGCAAGCAGCGCCTGGAGGCTATCGAGGAGCAGATCAGTTCCCTGAAGGCCAAGGCTGATCAGCAGCAGGCGGTAGCCCAGCAGGCGGTAGCGGCGGCGCAGGCCAAGCAGGACCATCTGCAGGCCTTGCGTGACCAGGGCACCGCGGCCCGCAAACAGCTGGAGAGTCAAAAGGCCGCCCTGACCACGCAGTCGGCCCGTGAGGCTGCAGAAATCGTGGCTACTGAATCCATGATCGACTCTCTGAACACCGGCAATCCAGGCGGCGGCGCCGACCCACATGCCGCCGGAGCCCAGCAGATCAGCAGCGGTGGCGGCGGCTCCCGTCCATCACAGGCTTCACGGCCTACACCACCTAGCAACAATGGTGGTAGAGGCAACGGTGGTGGCGGTGCCTCCGGCATGAATTATGCAGTGCCTGGCAGTTGTCCTTCAGGTTCTGGATTCTGTTATGGCCATAACACCGGCAATTCAGTGGGTGGCAGTGCCTACCCTGCCCGACAATGCACCTTATGGGCCTATATACGCCGTTCGCAGCTGGCTCTGCCTGTGGGATCCTATATGGGCAACGGGGCTGATTGGGCCAGCACGGCACGTAGCTTGGGCTATTTGGTCAACAACACTCCGCATGTGGGCGCCGCCATGGTCTTCGCCCGTGGCCAGCGGGTTACGAATTGGAATGCTGACTGGAGCTATGGCCATGTGGCTGTGGTCGAACGGGTTAATGCAGATGGATCGGTGCTCATCTCCGAAGGAGGCACCGGCTTCGCTTCCTTCCCGACTTATGAGACGGTCTATGGGGCCCGCAACTACCAATACATTCATTACTGACTCAGCTGCGGGCCAGGTCCGCCACCAGGTGCGCCACTGTCGCTGTCCGGAGTGCCAGGTAGCCTCCTTGGCGCAATCCAGAGGAGAATAGTATGGCTAAGGAGACTGGCACATCCATGATCGCCCAGAACCGCCGGGCCCGTCATGACTACCAGATCGAGGACCGCTACGAGGCCGGCATCGCCCTGACCGGGACTGAAGTCAAGTCCCTGCGCGAGGGACGTGCCTCCCTGGCCGAGTCGTTTGTCAGTATCGACCGGCGGCACGAAGTCTGGTTGGAGAATGCCAATATCCCTGAATATCTCAACGGCACCTGGAACAACCACGCCCCCAAGCGCAAGCGCAAGCTGCTTCTCCACGCCAAGCAGATCGTTCGTTTGGAAAGGCAGATTCAGGCCAAGGGCTACACGATCGTTCCACTGAGCCTGTACTTCAAGGACGGCAGAGTCAAGGTCGAGATTGCCGTGGCACGAGGCAAGCGCGAGTACGACAAGCGTCAGGCCCTGCGGGAGGAGCAGGATCGACGTGATGCCCAGAGGGCTATGCGCTACCGGAACAGGCGGGGCTGAGCTTGACCCAAGCGCTTCCGGACTTTCGTATAAGCCTCTTAAAAACTGATAATCGCCTGCTGCTGCCTTCCGGCTCTATGCAGATTCGACACGCCGGGAGTCGATGGCAGTAAACGGCCTCGGATGGTGCCTTTAGCCTGCAATTGAGCCAAAAACCACCAGGATCAGCAGTCTGCAATTCTTATCAACCCTCATACATGTGCATAAAAATACAAATGTGTGCATAATAGTGCATGTCAACCAAGAGACAACCAAGAGCAATGAGGGGTCGCTTCGGAGCGGTCCGGAAGAGGAGAAGAGATGGGCAAGATCAAGGCGGTGCTGGCGGCGGCTCTGAGTGTCACCCTGCTGGCATCCATCGGGGCCTGCGGAACCACCGACGAGTCGGACAGCAACAGTGCGTCGGGCAAGGCGACCACCAGCTCCCATCCAGCAGCTTTTGACGTCAGCGGCATCAAGAAGGATCCGGCCATCGCAGCCAAGGTGCCCGAGTCTGTTTCCAAGGACGGGAAGCTGACTGTAGGCATGGAGACCTCATATGCGCCTGGCGAGTTCATGAATGAGGATGGGAAGACTCCCATTGGCTACGATGTGGATCTGTCGAATGCCATTGCCAAGGTGATGGGGCTCAAGGGAGAGATGGTCAGCGCCTCCTTCGATACCATCATTCCAGCCATAGGCAGCAAGTACGACGCGGGCATCTCCAGCTTCACCATCACCAAGGAGCGAATGCAGTCTGTCGACTTCGTAACCACTTTCAAGGCGGGCACGGCCTTTGCTGTCAAGAAGGGCAATCCCTCCAAGATCAATCCTGACGACATTTGCGGCGTCAAGGTCGGTGTGCAGACGGGCACCATCGAAGAGCAGCAGGCGACCGATAAGATCTCGGCCGAGTGCAAGGCCAAGGGCAAGAAGCCGGTGGATGTCCAGTCCTACAAGCAGCAGACCGATGCCGCCACAGCGGTGGTCAACGGCAAAATCGATGTCTTCTACGCCGATTCCCAGGTGACCGGGTACGCCATCAAGCAGACTGATGGCCAGCTGGAGAAGCTGGGCAAGGATACTGACATCGTCCTCCAGGGCGCCGCTCTGAAGAAGGGCAGCGGCATGGCCGAGGCCACACAGGCGGCTCTTCAGAAGCTGATCGACGACGGCACCTACGCCAGGATTCTCAAGAATTGGGGTGTTCAGAGCGGGGCAGTCGAAAAGGCCGAGATCAACCCTGCAGTCTCTGACTGAGACAGGTCCAGGCGCGGATCGGAGCAACAGCCGGTCCGCGTTTTCAGAGGTTGGTCCGATTCGATAGGCTGGGCCCTGAATAGGTTCAGCGGTATGGAAGGAAGCAGGAGATGCGTACCAAGAAGGGGACGGACCCGGTTCAGATCCCCGGCAGAATACAGGCCAGGCCGGTGCGTAAGCCGGGGCCGATCGTGGCTGCCGTCATCGTGGCCATCTTCGTAGCCATGCTGATCCACGGCATGATGACCAATCCTAATTTTGATTGGCCCACAGTCTGGAAGTACCTCTTCAATGAGCATGTCCTGGACGGCATCAAGTGGACTCTTCTTCTTACCGTCTACGCCATGGTCCTGGCTACGATCCTGGCCATCATCCTGGCGGTCATGCGCAAGTCATCCAATCCGGTTCTGCGCTGGGTCAGCTGGTTCTTCATCTGGTTCTTCCGTGGCACTCCCGTATACACCCAGCTGGTCTTCTGGGGCCTTCTGTCCGTGCTGATTCCCAAGCTGGCCATCGGCATCCCCTTTGGTCCCGAATTCTGGAGCATCGACACCAAGACCGTGCTGAACGCCACCGTGGCCACGGTTCTGGGTCTGGGACTCAACGAGGCCGCCTACCTTTCCGAAATCGTCCGTGCCGGTATCGAAGCCGTGGACCCCGGCCAGGAGGAGGCCGCCAAGGCTCTGGGAATGCCGCCATCCATGATCATGCGGCGGATCGTCCTGCCTCAAGCCATGCGCATCATCGTGCCGCCCACCGGCAACGAGACCATCGGCATGCTCAAGACCACATCCCTGGCCCTTGCCGTGCCCTTCACCCTGGAGCTCCAGTTCGCCACCAACGCCATCGCCAACCGCATCTACAAAACCATCCCGCTGTTGATTGTGGCCTGCATATGGTATCTGGTCATCACCTCCGTTCTGATGGTCATCCAGGCCCAGCTGGAGAAGCACTACGGCAAGGGCTTCGACTCGCGGCCCCTGGCCGGGTCGGGGACCAAGAACGGCAAGGATGGCGAGGATCCGCAGACCCGTCAGGAGGCTGATAAGGTCAACAAGGTCATGATGGCCGGGCTGAACGCCTGAGCGCAGGAGGAGAATCATGGACGAGGACAGGAAGATCAAGAAAGACGGTCAAGGCGGCAAGGATCCGGCTATCGTCATCAGGAATGTCCACAAGGTGTTCGGTGATCAGCATGTGCTGCGGGGGATCAGCCTGGAGGTCATGCCCGGCACGGTAACAGCCGTCCTAGGGCCTTCCGGTTCAGGCAAGTCAACGCTGCTGCGGCTGATCAACCAGCTGGAGACCCGTACAGCCGGCGAAATCTATGTCGACGGCGAGCTGACCGGATACCGGAAGATCGATACCGGCAAGGGCCCTGTGCTGCAGACCCTGGACGACAAGGCCATTGCCAGGCAGCGGTCCAAAATAGGCATGGTCTTTCAGCGCTTCAACCTCTTTCCCCATATGACCGCTCTGGAGAATGTCATGGAGGCGCCGGTCCATGTGGGCCGGGTTTCCAAGACCAATGCCCGCCAGGAGGCTCAGGCCCAGCTGGAACGCGTAGGTCTGGAGGACAGGATGGACTACTATCCCGCCCAGCTCTCCGGCGGTCAGCAACAGCGTGTGGCCATCGCGCGAGCCCTGGCCATGCACCCCGACATCATGCTCTTCGACGAGCCCACCTCAGCTCTGGATCCAGAGCTGGTGGGGGAGGTCTTAGGGGTCATGCGGCAGGTTGCTCAACAGGGCATGACCATGGTGGTGGTCACCCATGAGATGGGCTTCGCGCGCGAGGTCGCCGAGCAGATCGTCTTCATGGATCAGGGCGTCGTGGTGGAGCAGGGAGGCCCTGATATTATCGACCATCCTCGCACCGAGAGGTTTGCCGAATTCCTGCATACCGTGCTCTAGGCTCAGGCTCGGTTCAGGTTGTAGAAATTCCGGCAAGAAGCCTTCCGGACGGGCGACGCGGGAACTCCCGTGGCTAGACTGGGGCCCATGTGCGGAATCGTGGGTTATGCAGGATCAGTACGGACGGCCTGCGGCAGGCCCCTGGAGGTCTGCCTCAAGGGTCTGGAACGCTTGGAGTACCGGGGGTATGACTCGGCCGGAGTAGCCTTGGCCGCCCCGGGTATGACGCAGGTGGCCGTGCGCAAGAAGGCGGGGCGCCTGGACAATCTGGCTGCTGATCTGAAGGCCAAGCCCATGCCTGAGGCCACTGTGGGCATCGGGCACACCCGCTGGGCCACCAATGGCGAGCCCACCGATGTTAATGCTCATCCCCACATCAGCCGTGATGGCAAGGTCGCGCTGATTCACAACGGGATTATCGAGAACGCCTCCAGACTGCGGCTGGATCTGGAGACCGAGGGTTATGCTTTCGTCTCCTCCACGGACACTGAAGTGGCGGCCAAGCTTCTTGGCAAGATCACCCAGGAGATCATTGATGCCACTGGCCAGCCCGACGTCTTCGAGGCCATCAGGCGGTTGGCGCGCATGCTCAAAGGAGCTTTCACCATCCTGGCGGTGGACTCGCGGCAGCCCGATCTGGTGGTTGGCGTCCGACATGATTCGCCGCTGGTGGTCGGCCTGGGAGATGGCGAGAACTACCTGGGCTCCGATGTAGCGGCCTTCGTGGCATATACCCGTCAGGCCATGGAGCTGGGGCAGGATCAGGCTGTCTGCATCAGCGCGGACCAGGTCATGGTCACCGACTTTCAGGGGCATCCGGTGGAGCATCCGCGCCGCTATACCGTCGACTGGGATGCCTCAGCCGCCGAAAAGGGCGGATGGGATTCCTTCATGGACAAGGAGATCCATGAGGACCCTGCGGCGGTTTCCAACACGTTGCTGGGCCGGTACGACGAGTCGGGCGACCTGGATCTGGACGAGGTCCACATCGATGAGGAGATATTCCGCCAGATCGACAAGATCATCGTCGTGGCCTGTGGGACGGCCTCCTACGCGGGGCTGGTGGCCAAGTACGCCATTGAGCACTGGGTCCGCATCCCCGTGGAGGTCGAGCTGGCCCATGAATTCCGCTACCGTGATCCCATCCTGACCCCGCGCACGCTGATCGTGGCCATTTCCCAGTCCGGGGAGACCATGGACACGCTGATGGCGCTTCGGCATGCACGCGAGCAGGGTTCACGGGTTCTGGCCATCTGCAACACCCAGGGATCCACCATCCCTAGGGAGTCCGACGCTGTACTCTACACCCACGCCGGTCCCGAAGTGGCTGTGGCTTCCACCAAGGCTTTCCTGGCGCAGATCGTGGCAGCCTACTTGCTGGGCCTCTACCTGGCTCAGGTCAAGGGGACCATGTACCGGGACGAGATTCATCAGACCATCGACAACCTCAAGGCTATGCCTGCCAAGATTCAGACAGTGCTGGACGGGCAGGCCGAGGTCATCAAACAGACGGCTCAGCGCCTGTCCAATGCCCGCTCCTT
Source organism: Bifidobacterium asteroides (assembly GCF_003202695.1). GTDB lineage: Bacteria > Actinomycetota > Actinomycetes > Actinomycetales > Bifidobacteriaceae > Bombiscardovia > Bombiscardovia asteroides_G. Next base: position 192,853 of record NZ_QGLL01000008.1, on the reverse strand, counting down.
CCTCTTTCTGGGGCGGCATGTTGGCTATCCGGTAGCCCTGGAGGGGGCGCTCAAGCTCAAGGAGATCGCCTACATCTTCACCGAGGGATTTGCTGCCGGGGAGCTCAAGCACGGCCCTATCGCTCTGGTGGAGCCGGGAGAGCCCGTGGTGGTCATCGTCCCCAGTGCCCGGGGCCGCAATGTGCTGCATGACAAGGTCATCTCCGCCATCGAGGAAGTCAAGGCTCGCGGCGCCTTCACCATCGTGGTGGCTGAGGAGGGCGACCCTGATGCCGACCGTTATGCCGATGTGGTCTTTTGGAGGCAGCCCTGCCCGACCTTGCTCAGCCCCCTGGTTGATGTAGTGCCCTTGCAGCTGTTCGCCTTGGACATGGCCCAGCTCAAGGGCCTGGACGTGGACAAGCCCCGTAACCTGGCCAAGTCGGTCACTGTGGAATAGAGGCTGTCAGTGGTCGTCGGGTCCGGGCAGCGGGGGCATCGGATCGTCCTGGAGGAGCCGCAGATTCCTTTCGATCCCAAAGTCATTTACGAGGATCGGCGCATCATTGTGGTCGACAAGCCTCACTTCCTGGCCACCACGCCTAGAGGGATGTGGTACGCAGACACCGTGCTGATCCGTATGCGCCAGCTGTACGGGGAGCTTGACATCACACCAGCCCACAGGCTTGACAGAGCCACCGCAGGCGTGCTGGTCCTGGTGCGAGATCCGGCTGCCAGGCGGGCCTACCAGATGCTTTTTCAGGAGCATCGCGTGCGCAAGGTTTACCAGTGTCTGGCGCCAGTGCGACCCATAGTTCGTCCTCGCACTGGCACTGTGCGACATATGAACCCGCCACGGATCTTCCCGCTGGAGCGCCGCTCCAGAGTGATCAAACGCCGAGGGGTTCTCCAAGCCTGGGAGGAGCGTGGGCCGGTCAATGCCGTTACCCGAATCGAGCTGACGGTGGGCCAAGGTCCTGCGGCTGCGGATTCCCGAGGATGTCTGGCCACATATACGCTCTATCCGCAGACGGGCAAGACCCATCAGCTTCGGGTGCATATGAACGCCCTTGGTCTGCCCATAGCGGGTGACGATCTCTATCCCAGGATTCAGACCCGTGCCTACGACGACTACTCCAGGCCGCTGCAATTGGTGGCTCGATGCCTGGAATTCACGGACCCCTTCACAGGGGTTAAGCGTTCCTTCGTTTCCTCTGTACCTTTGAATCCTCAAGGAGAAGTCTGAACAGTCACCCTGGTGGGACATAATGGTCCAGGGGATCCCGGAGCTGCGGGACGACGTGGACGCGGCAGGCATCCCCGTCCGAGGATCAAGACGGACCAGGAGGTTCTATCCCATGAGTAAACCGACAAGGCGGCCCTATCGATGGCCCAAGCATCTCAAGGGTCAGCAGTCACTCTGGTACGGATGCGACTACAACCCCGATCAGTGGCCCGAGGATACCTGGGATGAGGACATCAGGCTCATGACCAAGGCCGGGGTCAATGTGGTGGCCCTGGCGGTCTTCTCCTGGTCACGCATAGAGCCCAGCCAGGGGGTTTTCGATTTTGATTGGCTGGACCGGATCATCGACAAGCTTGGTCGGGCGGGCATCGGAGTCAACTTAGCCTCGGCTACGGCCTCGCCTCCCTTGTGGCTGACCCAGGCCCATCCCGAAGTCCTGCTCAGGGACGAGCGCGGCGATACGGTCTGGCCCGGGGCCCGGCAGCACTGGCGGCCAACCTCGCCGATCTTCCGCTCCTACGCCTTGAAGCTTTGCCGTGCTATGGCCGAGCACTATCGGGACAACCCTTATTTGGTGGCATGGCATGTGGGCAATGAGTATGGTTGCCACAATCGCTTCGACTATTCCGACGACGCCATGAGGGCTTTTCAGCGCTGGTGCCGCCGCCGCTACAAGGACATCGAGGCCGTAAACCGCGCCTGGGGCACGGATTTCTGGTCACAGAGGCTGAGCGACTTCTCGCAGATCCTGCCTCCGCGTTTCATCGGCCAGGGGAATTTTCAGAATCCGGGCCGCATGCTGGATTTTGAGCGGTTCAGCTCCGATGCTCTCAAGGATTTCTATATGGCCGAGCGTGACGCCTTGGCTGAGATCACCCCGGATATTCCCCTGACCACTAATTTCATGGTCAGCGCTGAGGGGTTCGCTCTGGACTACGACGACTGGGGCGGCCAGGTGGACTTTGTATCCAACGACCACTATGCGACGCCGGGCAGGGATCATCTGGAGGAGCTGGCCTATTCCTCCAGCCTGGTGGATGCCATCGCCCGTCGGCGTCCCTGGTGGCTTATGGAACAGGCCACATCGGCGGTCAACTGGCGGCCGATCAACCCTCGCAAGGAGCCCGGACAGCTGGAGCGAGATTCTCTGGCCCACCTGGCACTGGGAGCTGATGCCATCTGCTACTTCCAGTGGAGGCAGTCACGGGCTGGCGCGGAAAAGTTCCATTCGGCCATGCTGCCTCATGCTGGCGAAGACACGGCCGTCTTCCGTGACGTCTGCCAGCTGGGAGAGGATCTGCAGGGACTCTCGCAGGCCGGTCTGGCCGGCAGCACGCTGGCCAGGGCTCCGCTGGCCTTGGTCTTCGACTACGAAAGCCAGTGGGCCAGCTCCCATACAGCCTCGCCCAGCGATCGGGTCGAGCATGGGCAGGAGCCGCCGGTCTGGTACCGAGCCTTCCTGGACAACGCCATACGACCTGATGTCCTGCCGGTCAGGGCCGCTTGGGAGGAGTATCCGCTAGTGGTCCTGCCTGCTCTCTACCTGATCGACGCCGATCTCTCCAAGCGACTGCATAAGTACGTAGATGGGGGAGGGCGGCTGATCGTCACATGGGGAAGCGGGATCGCCGACGAGCAGGACCGCGTCTGGACAGGAGGATATCCGGGGCCGCTTCGGGACCTGCTGGGCCTGTCGGTCGAGGAATTCGCACCCATGGCTTCCGGAATGCCTGGTCTGCTGAACCATCTGAATCTGACCAACGGGGTCACGGCGCGCGATTGGGCCGATGTCATTGGCAGCTTGGATAAGAGCACCAAAGTCCTGGCAAGTTACCAGGCGGATCCTTGGACAGGCATGGATGGCATGCCAGCCATGACCGTACATGCCTGGGGTCATGGCAAGGCCGTCTACCTAGGTTGCCGTCTGGATGCCCAGGATCTGGCCAAGGTCATTCCTTCCCTGCTGGAGGCACTGGATGTGGCCGATATGAGGTCTGCCCAAGCTGATCCCGGGCTGCTGAGAATCGAGAGGGTCAGCGGGGATGGCCGGACGCGCTTCGCTTTTCTATTCAACCGTACCAAGCATCCGGTGCAGGTTCAGCTGGAGGGCCAGGTTCTAGTGGGCTCCTTGGCTGGCGTCGACGTGGATGGAAAGCAGGCCAGTCTGCAGGTCAATGGCGCGCTGGTGCAGCGTGTGGTCGCCCATCGGCATTGAGCTGGTGAATCCTGTACATGCCGGCGAAGATCAGCTCGGGGTCGTAGACCTCGATCAGGTCGGTGTCCTGTGAAAAAGCGCGACCCATGCCGCCTGTGGCCACCACGTGGAAGTCTTGGCCGATCTCGCTGCGGAACTGGCGGATGATCCTTTCCAAGCCGCCAAGGAAGTTGTAGTAAAGTCCGGCCTGCATGGCTGTCCTGGTGCCCGTGGCCATGATGGTCTCTGGGCGGGTGATCTCAACCTGGGGCAGTTGGGCGGTCTGTCCGGCAAGGGCCTGGGCCCCCGAGCGGATGCCCGGCACGATCAGACCGGAGCGGATGGCGCCCTTGGCATCCACATAGTTAAAAGTGGTGGCCGTGCCGAAGTCGATGACCAAGGCCGGCCCTCCGTAGCAGTGGAAGGCGCCCACGCAGTCGGCCAGACAGTCGGCACCTAGGGAACGCGGGTCATCCAGACGGATGTTCATGCCTGTCTTCACGCCTGGACCCACCACCATTGGGTCGATGGAAAAGAAGCGAATCAGGCAGGACCTCAAGGCGTGCATGACCGCAGGAGCCACTGAAGAGATGATGGCATCCTCCACATCCGAAGTCCTGTAGCCGGACAGAGCCATGAGCTGTCCCAGCAGAAGCCCGAACTCATCGGCCGTGTGGTCGATTCTTGTCGTCAGGCGGTAGGATGCGGCGACCTGGCCGTCCTCCATGAATCCGACCTCGATGTTGGTGTTTCCTATGTCGATGGCCAGCAGCATCTCTGTTCCTCCCTGCCGTCGTTCGGGCACTTAGCGCTTTTTCGAATCCATCCTAAGCGCAGAAGCCTCGGTGATGGCTTTGGGGAGTATGCTGGTGGGCGGTGATCGACCATAATGGCGGTCAACCGCAGCATAAGGATTCGTCAATGAATGCAGATCGACACGGCACGCATGCCCATGACAGCGTGACCGCAGCAGATACAGACGTGGCCCAGGAGCCAGGCCCCAGCACTGACCCCGAACTCAACGCCAGGATCAGACCCATGAAGTCGGGCGGCAACACCCTGCCCTGGAAGCTGCTCAGTCTGCTGCTGGCACTGGCCTTGGCCCTCTCCCTGTGGACAGGGCATCGTGGAGTCGCTGGTCAGGCCGAGGGCGGGAGCGTGGCGGATACGGTCAAGGTGGGGCTCAAGCTGGCTCCCACCAATCTGGATATCCGCAACCAGTCGGGTACGGCGCTGGATCAGCTCCTGATCGGCAATGTCTATCAGGGTCTGGTGTCACGAGATTCTAGGAATAAGGTGCACCCAGGGCTGGCAAAAACTTGGAATGTTTCCGAGGACGGCCTGGTCTACACCTTCCGCCTGCATGAGGGCATCCGCTTCTCCAACGGCCATGCTCTTAGAGCCCAGGACGTGGTCGACTCCATTCGCGAGCTCATGGCAGGCCACTATCAGGGCAGCGAGATGCTGGAGGGCTTCCAGGGCGTTCAGGCTACGGATCCGCTGACGGTGCGCCTGACGTTGTCCAGACCCTACCAGGATCTGCTCTGGCAGCTGAGCGGCCGGGCTGGCCTGGTCTTTGACCGACGGGCCCAATACGACATGAAGACCCAGGCCGTGGGATCCGGCCCATATCTGCTGGAAAGCTTCCGTCCAAACGACTCGGTCACCCTCAAGGCCGATCCGCACTACTGGGGCAGCGATAAGCCTAAGACACAAACCATCATCATCCGTTACCTCAATGACGATAACGCTGCCGTCAATGCCTTGCGCAGTGGGGATGTGCAGGTGCTGGCTCCGGTCACTGAGAACCTGGCCAGTCCCTTCCGCAACAACCCCGATTTCCAGGTCAAGGCGGGCGACGACACCGACAAGTACGTCCTGGCCATGAACGGCAAGGGTGTTGCTACATCCGACCTGCGGGTGCGGCAGGCCATCCGCTATGCCATCGACCATCGGCAGCTGATTGCCTCCCGGGGCGGATCGGACAGCGCTTTGGGTGGCCCCATACCCTCGTTGGATCCCGGCTATCAGGATTTGACCGGACTCTACCCCCATGATCCGGAGCAGGCACGGCGGCTTCTGGCCCAGGCCGGATATGGTCCCGACCACCGGCTGAAGCTGCGGCTGACCTACGCCAACACCTACGGTAGCGAGTTGGGCGATCAGCTGCGCTCGCAGCTGCGCCAGGTGGGCATCGACCTGGACGTGCGGGTGGTGGAATTCTCGGTCTGGCTGCAGGACGTGCATGCCAACAAGGATTACGACCTATCTCTGGTGGATCATGGCGAGAGCCACGACTTCCATCAGTGGGCCAACCCTGGCTACTACTACAACTATGACAATCATCAGGTCCAGGAGCTCTACCAGAAGGCCATGGCCACGACTTCCGCCGATGACTCCGACAGGCTCCTGGCCCAGGCCGCCCGGATCGTCAGCAACGACGCGGCGGCGGACTGGCTCTTCAATTACCGGGTGACCGCGGCCTGGCGGACGGGGTTGGAGGGCTTCCCAGTCGATTTGAACCAGTCTCTCATGCCCTTGTCCGACGTGATTTATAGGCGGGCATGACCATGGCCAGATTCCTGATGCGGCGCCTGGTGCTGTTCCTCTTAGCACTGATGGGCATCTCCCTGCTGATCTTCCTGGCACTGCGCATCCTGCCCGGGGATATGGCGGCTGTCATGGCCGGGCTGGATGCCCCACCCGAACGTGTCGACCGGCTGCGTCGGCAGATGGGCCTGGGCCGCTCCTATCCTCGGCAGTATCTGGATTGGATTAGCGACTTTCTGAAAGGGGACCTGGGCAGGTCCATTCTGACCAACCGTTCCATCGCCTCCCAGGTGGGCATACGGGCCCAGATTACTTTTCCGCTGATTCTTTTGGGACTGGGCGTGGCCCTGCTGCTGGGCATCCCCCTAGGCTGCGCCGCCGCTCTGGCGCGCTCGCCGCGAATGCAGTCCTTCAGCCACATGGCCGCCATCGTGGGTGGATCCGTACCGGCCCTCTGGTCAGGACTGCTTCTGATTATGCTCTTCGCCAAGGGGAGCGGTCTGATCGGCCTGTTGCCCTCCCAGGGCTTTCCTGCTCTCGGCTGGGCTCAGCCGGGGCAGGCCCTGTCGTCCTTGACCCTGCCTGCTCTGTCCACCGGCATCATCGTGGGCGCCGGCATCATGCGGTACACCCGCTCCCTCCTGACCGATATGCTCTCTTCGGGGTATGTGGACATGGGCATGGCCTGCGGGATGACCCGAACCCAGGCCGCCCTACGCATCGGCCTGCGGCTGGCCTCCCCCCAGCTGGTCTCGGTGGTCGGGCTGACCATGGCCGAGATGATTACGGGCGTCATGGTCAGCGAGAACCTGTTCGCCCTACCGGGCCTGGGCTCCATGCTGATCACCGATGTGGGCAACCGGGATCTTCCGGCTGTTCAGTCCGAGTTGCTTCTTCTGGCGGCCTTCTTTCTCTTTCTGGGACTCCTGGTGGACGTTACTCATAGGCTGATCGATCCGCGTTTTCGAGGTGCGGCCAGGCAGGAGGTGGCTGACCGATGAGTTGGAAACATGCAGAAAAGCCCCGCTCGGTATTGAGGGCCGCATTCCCCGGGCAACTAGGATTCTTCGGGCGGATGCGGGTGGTGCTGGCCAGCATGTGGCGCAAGGCCTCGGGGCGGTATTCGCTGATTGTTCTGGCCATATGGATCCTGATCTCCCTGATTTCCAGATTCTGGACCCCGGTTCCTATTTGGGCCACTGACGGGTACCGAATCTGGCAGGCTCCCAGCCATGCCCACTTTCTGGGAACGGACGGTACCGGTGCAGACATTCTCTCCTGGCTGATGGCGGGTTCGGCCACCAACCTGGCTATCAGCCTTCTGGCGGTCATCCTGTCGGGCATATTGGGTCTCCTTCTGGTCATGGCCATGGTCTCGCGCCGTTCAGGAGTATCGCAGACGGTCGTAGTCCTGGTCGATGCTCTGATCTCCCTGCCTACAGTGTTGTTGGCTCTGATCCTGGCCGTTCCCCTGGGGCCCAGCATCGCCGTGGTTGTCGTGGCCTGCGGATTCGGCTACGGACTCAACCTGGCCCGAATTGTAAGGCCCCAGGCGCTCCTGGCGGCAGAGTCGGACTATGTGCAATCCGCCCGGCACAGCGGAGTCGGGTCCTTCAGAATCTTCTGCACCCATCTGGTGCCCAATGTCATTCCGGTCCTGTGCGTGCAGCTTTCCATGTCGGCGGGGACCTCCGTTCTGGCTGAAGCAGGGTTGACCTACCTGGGGGTGGGCGTTCCCTCCGGTCTGCCCTCCTGGGGGCACTCGCTGACCGCCTCGGTCAAGTTCATCAACGTTTTTCCGCTGACCGTGCTCTGGCCTGGCCTGGTAGTCACCATGGTGGTGGTGGCACTGAACCTGTTCGGTGATGCGCTGCGTGATGCCATCGATCCGGTCACCAACTCCAGGCTCAGGGCCGCCGTGGCTGCCGCCGGACGGTCTGCTCTTCAACCTGCGCCTCAGGCGGTTTCTGCGCAATTAGATGATTCCGATCATCTTGTCGAGAATGCGATTTACGCAGGCGAGGGAGGCAATGATGTCGCTGAATATTGACGGCCTGAGCCTATCCATCAATGGACGCACCATTCTTGACAGGGTGAACCTCAGGGTGGCGGATGGACAACGGGTCGGCCTGATCGGCTCCTCAGGCTCCGGAAAGTCGATGATTGCCCGCAGCGTTCTTGGCACCGCACCACTGACGGCCTCCTTGTCGGGATCCATTCTGGTGGACGGGCTCCAGATTCTCGGTTCCGATGATCGGTCCCTGGCGGACCTGCGCGGTGCCCGGATGGGCATGGTCTTTCAGAATCCTTCTACAGCACTGAACCCGGTAAAGAAGATTTACGATCAGGTGGAGCTTCCTCTTCGCCGCCACTATCGCCTGAGCGCCCAGGAAAGGCGCAGGCGGGTCATGGAGATATTGCAACAGGTGGGGTTGGATGCGGATCTGGCTGGCTCCTATCCGCATGAGCTGTCAGGGGGTCAGCAGCAGCGGGCGGCTATAGCCACGGCCCTCGTCACCAAGCCCAGACTGATACTGGCAGACGAGCCCACCACAGCCCTGGATGCCATCACCCAGCGGCAGATTGTTGACTTGCTGGTCTCCTTGGTCGACCAGAGCGGGGCCTCCCTCCTGTTCATCACACATGACTTCTCCGTCCTGGCCCGGGTTGCTGATTACTGCTACATCCTTGACGCGGGCCGATTGGTGGAAAGCGGGCAGACGCAGGGCATTCTGCGCGACCCATCCAGTCCACAGGGCAGGACTCTGGTGAGAGCTGCCAGAGAGTTGACGCTGAGCGCAGATGGAGGCAAGCATGAGGCTGACTGACGATGCACCTGCCGATCCGATCCTGACCGGAAAGGGCCTGACCAAGGTCTATGCCTCCACGGGCAGCGGCATGGCTCGAAAGGCCGCAGTTGACGGAATCGATGTCTCACTCCTGCCGGGGGAGTGCCTGGCAATCATAGGGGAGTCTGGTTCAGGGAAGACCACGCTTTCCCGTCTGCTCCTTGGCCAGTTGAGGCCTGATGCCGGACAGGTGGCATACGAGGGCAGACCAGTTCTGCATGGTTCCCCGGCCGCCAAGGCGCTTGCCCGGGACTCTGCTCTGGTCTTTCAGAATCCCTTTGCCTCCCTGGATCCCCGGTGGACCATTGGCCGGTCAGTCGCTGAGCCTCTTCTGGCTGCCAGACGCAGGGGGAGCGGGCACCTATGGCATCGTCGTCAGGACGGGACGGGTCTTGCCGATCAGGTGGCCAAAGTCTTGTCAGCGGTTCAGCTTGACCCCGACAGGCTCATGACGGCCTATCCCTCGGATCTGTCCGGAGGCCAGGCCCAGCGGGCGGCCATAGCCCGGGCTTTGATTGTCAAGCCCCGGATACTCTTGGCTGATGAGCCTATGAGCGCCATCGACGTCTCGGCGCGCGTAGGGATTCTCCATACCCTTCAATCCATCATGGCACAGTCCAGGCAGCAGGCCGATCCGTCGAATGGGATGTCCATGATCATCATCTCCCATGATCTGGGCGTTGTCCAGCACATCGCAGACAGGGTCATGGTGCTCGTCCGGGGCAAGGTGGTGGAGGAGGGGCCGGTGAACGCCATTCTCAATCATCCCAAGCAGTCCTATACCCGGCAGTTACTTGCAGCTGCGACCCTGTAGGTACCGGATTCATCCGGCATTCCGGCAAGCGGAATTACATGAGGACATGCCCATCCTAGCCGGGATGAAAGTGGGCGGCAGGAGCATATGCGCAGAGCAATCGGGCGGATGAGGACTGCATGTGATTTGACGGTTGTGAGAGGGAGTCGTAGACTGTTGGTTAGTTACTCAAGTAACTAAGTAATAAACAGTTGTAAAAGGTCCTAATTCGACGCTCCGAATCAAGGCAGACAAGGCGGTCAAACGATGGCGATCGAAATACCGGATGGTCGGCCCGTTTTCGTGAAGGTGGCAGACCGGTTGGCCGAAGCCATAGCCGAGGGTCTGGTCGCCGACGGTGAAAGGATTCCCAGCACCACGGAAATCTCCACCGCCTACCAGATCAACCCGGCCACCGTTCTCAAGGGGATGAACCTACTTGTCGACCGGGGCCTTCTGGAGAAACGGCGGGGACTGGGCATGTTTGTCACTGCCGGTGCGGGCCGGAGTGTTCGTGAGCGTCGCAGGAGGGAACTCCTGAACGGAAGGTTCCAGGATCTGGTCGAAGAAGCCAAGGCTCTGGACGTATCCCGTGAGGACCTGGACGCCATCATAGAAAGGGTCTACCAATGAGTCTGACAGTTTCCAAGGTGGACAAATCGTACGGAAAGCTGAAGGCCCTGGATGAGATTTCACTCTGCTTTGAGCCCGGCAATATATATGGACTCTTCGGGCGGAACGGGGCCGGCAAGTCCACCCTGTGCAATCTGATGACGGGCAGAGCACTTCCTGACCAGGGGCTGATCCACCTGGATGGAAGCGATCTGGTCAACGACTCAAGAATCGCTCGCCGCGTGGCCCTGGTCAACGAAACCTGGCCCTATCCATCCCGACGGCACATTAGACAAGCATTTGCCATGGCCGAGGGGTTTTACGGCGGTTTCGACTGGCACTTGGCTGAGGGTATTCTTAAGAGCTTCGCGTTGAGGCCCACTGACACCTTTGCCTCCCTTTCCATGGGGCAGCGTCAGGTGGTCAAGGACGTCATCGGACTCTGCCTGCCTGTGGATTATCTCATTCTGGATGAACCGACGACAGGAATGGACGCGGCGGCCAGGGAGAGGATCTACTCCTTCGTTCTGGAGGCCTATCAGCGTCGCGGGCCGACCATGATCATCGCCACCCATATCCTCAACGAGGTCTGCCAGCTCATCTCCCGCGCCAAGATCATCGACCAGGGGCGGGTCCTGCGATCTTTCAGCATGGATGATCTGTCAGCCCTGGGCACCACTGTCACCGGCCGTCCGCGTGATGTGGAGGGCTACCTTGCCCAGGGCGATCCGAAGCTGCTGGGCAGGCAGAGCATCGGCAACCTGCTGCGCGTCGGCTTCGAGGGTCCGGTGCCCGACGAGCAGCCCAAGGGGCTTATTGTCGCCCCCATGGATTTGCAGACCTACTTCGTCCAGATTACGGAAGGTGCGGCACAATGAGTAACACGCAAGTTGCAGAGTCGGTAGGGACGAAGACCAAGCCGGGGTCAGACAGCCCCGACCTAGGTGCTGGACCTGCTGAAGGCTGGGCTCGAATCAAGCGCTTCCTGTCGCCTGCTGTGCAGACCCTGATGGCCCTGCGCGTACAGGTGATGCCGAGGCTGATCGTCTTTTTGATTTGGGCTCTCGTCCTCGCTCTGGGAGTTATGGGGTTTATCCCCTTGAGTTCTGGATTCACCGGTCTGTTCACCGAGATGGTACTCATGGCCACCGCCTTTGTCTGCTCACTGACGACTTTCCGGCCCCTAATCTCCAACGCTGTGACCCGTTCTACAATCGCATGGACCCAGACCATCTCCAATGTGGTCATGGCCCTGGCGACAACCACTTTCATGATCGTGATCGCGATTATCAGCAGCCTAGGCCAAATCGGATGGATGCCTTTTACGGAAAGTTACCAAAGATTTCTCGTACAGGGCTGTTCGCCTTGGAGGCTGACTTTTGATCCCTGGAGCGTGTCATGCTTTAACCGGTCGTATGTCCAGCAGCCGTCCCGTTGGCTGGCTCTGGCGCTGCATATCTTTATGGTGCAGGTGGTCTTCGTTCTGCTGGGCCAGGTGCTGGGTGACCTCGCTGCCTGTCTTGATTTAAAAGGCGGATGCCTGCTGCTGGTAGGGCTGTTGATCTGTGTTGGTTTCTGGCATTCGATTTCCGGCTGGAATTTCTGGGGATGGCCGCAGACGGCGGTTCAGATGATCAACCTGGCGCGCGGCCATTGGATGTACAAGACCTTGAGTCCCTTCATGAATACTGACCTATGGGGATACTTCACCGTGTATGTGCTCTGGCCCCAGGTGGTTTTCACCCTGGTCTTCTCCGCCATGTGCATTCTGTTCAGCTACTGGCTTACCAGTCGTCGGCAGCTCCCGGCCATCCAAGGGTTCAGCATTCTGAATTAGTGGCAGGATAGCTGCATCCCGGCGACGATTGACCACATGGTCGTTCACCCACTGCTTGACTCCTGCCGGGGCAATAGACTGGGGAATCATGGTGGACATCCAGAATGCAGGGCAGGCGCTGAAGCGGTATTTCGGATATGAGTCCTTCCGCCCGGGTCAGGAGGATCTGGTCAAGGCCATTCTGGATGGGCGGGACTGCCTGGGTGTCATGCCGACCGGGGCTGGCAAGTCCATCTGCTATCAGATTCCTGCCACCCTTCTGGACGGTCTGACCATCGTCATCTCTCCCTTGGTTTCCCTGATGAAGGACCAGGTGGATGGGCTGGAGGATGCTGGCATCCAGGCCTCATTCGTCAATTCCACTCAGAGCATGGACGAGCAGTCCCTAGCCATGGCACAGGCCTCCCAGGGGCACAGCAAGATTCTTTACGTGGCGCCGGAGCGGCTGGACGCCCCTCGATTCAGGGAATTCGCTCAGCGTACAAGGATCTCCCTGCTGGCTGTGGACGAAGCTCACTGCGTATCCCAGTGGGGTCAGGATTTCCGACCTGCGTATCTGGGCATTGGGGATTTCATCAGGTCTCTGCCGTATCGTCCTACTGTTGCGGCCTTCACCGCCACGGCGACCGAGAAGGTTCGGCGTGACATCGTATACATGCTGGGTCTTAACGACCCGTATGTGGCTGTGACGGGGTTCGACAGGCCCAACCTCTTCTTCGACGTGATCAAGCTGGAGAGCAAATATAAGAATCGCTGGGTGGTCCGATACGCCCTGAAGCATGGCGATGACTCAGGCATCGTCTACTGCGCCACCCGTAAGGAGACCGAAGCCCTGGCGGACGATCTGAGCAAGGCCGGTGTCAGCGCTGTCAGCTACCACGCGGGCATGGATGCCCAGGACAGGGAACAGGCCCAACGGGACTTCGTCAACGACAAGGTGCAGGTGGTCGTGGCCACCAACGCCTTCGGCATGGGCATCGACAAGTCCAACGTGCGCTATGTTATCCATCACAACATGCCTGAGAGCATCGAGGCCTACTACCAGGAGGCCGGCAGGGCGGGACGCGACGGCGAGCCGGCTCGTTGCTCCCTGTTGTGGAACGAGAGCGATATCGTCACCCGCAGACGTCTGCTGGACATGGACAACGGCAACGACAGGCTCACCGGGGACCAGACTGAAGCGGTCAGAGCCGAGCACCGGCGTCTGCTCAACGTCATGATCGGCTACTGTCGGACTACTGGCTGTCTTCACCAGTACATGCTGCGGTACTTCGGCGAAGAGGTGGACCAGGCTGCCGCAGGTCTTTCGCCTGCCGAGGCCGGCAAGGGGGAGGCCACCCTTTCCGGACATTCCGACATGGTAAGCGGCGGCTGTCAGAACTGCTCCAACTGTCTGAGCACCTTCAAGACCATCGACGTGAGCGATGTGGCCCGTGCCGTCAGCAGGTGCGTTCATGATGTGAACCAGGGGTTCGGCTCCGGGAAGATTGCGCAGATACTACGGGGCTCGCGCTCGCAGGATCTGCTTCGGCGCGGGCTGGATCGGTGCCCCAGCTATGGCGCTCTGGCCCAGGTTCCGGAGGCGCGAATCCGTGATGTGCTCAATCAGATGGCCTCGGACGGATATCTGTACATCACCGAGGGACGACTGCCCATGGTCCATTTCGGACCCAAGGCCGCACAAACGGTCAGCCCGGACTTCCACTACGAGATCAAGCAGACGGAACGCCCGCATGCCTCAGGCAAGGTCTACGGCGGCGGGTCCTGTTCGACGCTCGACGACGGTCTCGACCAGGCCGGAGCAAGCGATGCCAGCCCAGAGGATGAGGAACTTTTCCAGGAGCTGCGCGATCTGCGGGCCAGCATAGCCCGCGAGATCGGCAAGCCTCCCTACATTGTCTTTTCCGACAGGACCCTGCGCGACATGTGTCGTCTTCGGCCAGTCGATGATGCGACCTTCCTGGCTGTCAACGGGGTGGGACAGCACAAGCTGGAGCAGTATGGACCCCAGTTCATGGGGGTCATTTCCGATTTCTCAGCTGGAAGAGGAGTGAATGTGGTCAGCGGCAGGGCAGAATCTGATAGGCGGGTCGGCCTACCATGAGATGTGCATGACTTTATCGCGGCTGCCTTTTACGCTGGGCGCCCGACAGGAAAGGAATAACAATGGCTGACAAACCTATCGTAGAGAGCTTCCAACTGGACCACACCAAGGTCAAGGCACCCTACGTTCGTCTGATCGACGAGGAGAAGGGCCCTCAGGGAGACATCATCTCCAACTATGATCTGCGTTTGGTCCAGCCCAATCAGAACGCCATTCCAACTGCCGGGCTGCACACCATCGAGCACACCATCGCTGTGCTCCTGCGCGAGCGCATCCCCGGCTATATCGACTGCTCCCCCTTCGGCTGCCGGACTGGCTTCCACCTGCTTGCCTGGGGCCGCCATTCGACCGAAGATGTGGCCAAGGCCTTGAAGGAGTCGCTGGAGTTTATCGCCGAAAAGGCCACCTGGGACGACGTGCCGGGCACCGAGATCACCTCCTGCGGCAACTACCGCGACCATTCGCTCTTCTCAGCCAAGCAGTGGAGCCGCGACATCGTGGCTGCCGGCATCAGCTCCGATCCTTACGAGCGCAAGCTGGTCTGAGCGCTGACAGACATTGGCTGGTATGGCCCAGGCGAAAATGAAAATTTTGCCTGGGCCCCTGTTTTGTCTGGGTGCTACAGGAAACGTTTAATCCATGGGGACTGTGGACTCGCGCTGAATCAGCCGACAGGGTACGTAATCAATCCCATGGTGCGGCTGGCCTTTGATGGCATCCATGAGCTGCCGAGCGGCAATGCGGCCAATAAGCTCAGTGTTGTTGTCGATGCTGGTCAATGAAGGCCTGGAGGCGTTGACCAGCACATCCCAGTTGTCGTGGCCTACTACCGCTACATCATCGGGAATCGACAGTCCTTGCTGTTTCAGTGCATCGATGCAGCCCCTTGCCAGTTGGTCGCTTTGACAGACGACTGCATCAAAATCGACACCTTGGTCAAGCAATAGTCTTGTAGCTGCGCGTCCCCAATTCTCATTCCAGCGGCCATATCGGATTGGCCCAGCGGGGTCAAGGCCGAATTCTGCCAGGGCTTCAAGAGATCCTTTTGTCCGATCTGTGGCTGCCGTAAAAGTTTCGTCGCCTCCAATGATGGCTATCTTGTTGCGCCCGCAGGAGATGAGCGAATTGACTGCGATTCGTCCGGCATCGACATTGTCGCAGGTCACCGAAGCATCATGGGGATTGGTCGAAGGTCCATATGCATAGACCAAAGGAACACCCACGTTTCCCAGACTGGAACGGGGATTGGTCTCTCTTTGCACGATGAGCAGGCCATCCACGTTCAACGAGAGGAGTTTTTCAACATGGCTACGTTCCAGGGCTTCGTCGCCTCGTGCGTTGGCCAGCAAAACAGATACGGAGCCGGCGCGCAACTCGTTTTCGGCCCCAATCAGAATGGGGGTCGAAAAACGGCCGGTCAGATCAGAGGTGACCAAGCCGATGATGCCGCTCTTGCCGCTGGCCAGGGACTGCGCCATCTTGTTTGGACTGTAGTGCAGACGTTCTGCGGCTGCACGAACCTTTTTTCTGGTCGCTGGACTTACTCTGGGCTGGTCATGAAGCGCTTTAGAGGCCGTCGACAGTGACACCTGGGCCATTTGCGCCACATCCGACAGCCTGACAGTCCGTGTTGTCTTCTCCATGTCCAACTCCAGTTCGCGAGTTTTCCGAGCAGTTGATTGCACCTTGCGTTAATCCCTATGCTAGTGCGGCCTTGCGAGGATTTCGGCAGTTGCGAAACCTCAGACCGCTATTTTCGCACTCGTAACTATGGTGCAGAAGAAAATACTATGTATGGGCAGAATAAATAGGTTTGTAACACTATGAGAAAGCGATTTTGCATTTTCGCTCATCTTGCATATGATGAAAGAGCTTTCGACCTGGACCATTCGGTTGGATTCAAGTGACACTCGTCGAATGCTAAGCGGAGTTTCCGCTGCCAGCTCTCAATGATGAGCGGGAACGTAGAGAAAGAAGCAGATATGATCTCGATGAAGAGCATCGTACGTACGACGACGGCCATAGCCGCTGCCGCCATGCTCCTGCCATTGGCAGCATGTGGAGGAGGATCGCAGTCCGGCGCAGTTTCCGACAACATACCGGCCAAGGGGACGGACGACGGGGCTCAAATCACCCTGTGGACCAGATCCCCGTTGGAGCGGCAGGCAAAAAATGTGGTCGGGGTTTACAACAAGTCCCATAAGAACAAGGTCAAGTTGGAGATCATTCCCAACGACGATATGGAAGGCAAGGTCGGCGGAGCATCCCAGACCGGGTCGCTGCCGGATATCCTGGCTGGTGACGTGGTCCGTATTCCATATTGGGCTTCTGAGGGCATCTTCAAGGACATCACCAAGCAAATCGATGCCCTGTCGAATAAAGCCGATCTCCAACAGGGCCACATCAAGGCGGGAACCGTGGATGGCAAGAAATACACGCTGCCCTTCATCACCGATGTATCGATCATGGTCTGGAACAAGGATCTGTATCAGCAAGCCGGTCTGGATCCGGAGAAAGGCCCGGACAGCATAGAGGAATTCACAAGCCAGGCCAAGAAGATCGCCGGTTTGAACAAGGATGGGGTCTCAGGATCATATCTGGCTGGTCAATCCGGCGGGGCGCTGGCATTTGATCTGTTCCCGTCCTCATGGGCTGATGGTCATGAAGTGATGAATGACGACGGTAGCAAGGCCTCTCTGGACAATCCTTCTATGAAGGCCACTCTGGACGCCTACCATCAGCTTGCTGAGACGACCAATGGCTTGGGAGCAGGCTCCAAGGAAGAGACAGGCGCCACCTGGACAGCCCCATTCGCCAACGGCAAGGTCGGTGTGATGCCTTACCCCAACACTTCGGTGACCGCAGTCATCGAGGCCGAGAAGAAGGGCGGCTTCAAGGTCGGTGTAGCTCCTATACCCGGCACTGAAAAGGGCAAGACCGCTACTTTCCTCGGCGGGGATGCCATGGGAATCTCCAAGGACAGCAAGCATGTCGCTCAGGCTTGGAACTTCCTTTCTTGGCTGATGCAAGCGGATAGCCAGAAGCAGGTATTCGCCGACAAGGGTGACACCGCCTCGAACATCCGTACCCTGAAGACCGCTTATACCGATGCTGATCCGAGGGTGCAGACCATCAATTCCGTCATTATCGATGGTCATGGCCAGACCCCCAAGTCCCCGGCCTTCAATGAGGCGTTCAATGCCGCCGGGTCGCCTTGGCAGCTGCTGATTCAAAATGCCGTCTGGGGCAAGGGCGATTTACAAGCCGACAATCAGGCGGTCAGCAAGGTCCTGTCCAAGGAGTGAATGGTCGTAGATAAGCGTCCATCGGTTTTGCCGGAGGGGTTTCGCAGGAACCTCCCTGACGATAACCAGCGATGGGCATGACCAAGCAAAGGGGTGCAATATGTCAGGCAGCAGTGAGCAAGCAGTGACACGAAGACGAAGCAAGGCGCGCGGAAGAAGAATGCGCCGAGGGATGATTTATGCTCTTCCCGATTGGCTGTTCATCATCGTCCTCTTCGTCGTTCCCATTGTCCTGCTGATCGTCATGGCGGGTTCTCGCTGGACCTTGATGGGCGGCAATCGGGGTTGGAATTTTCCCACCAATTTCATTAAGGTCCTGCACAATGAACTGCTTGCCCACGCCATCGGGTTCACTTTGGA
Source organism: Bifidobacterium asteroides (assembly GCF_003202695.1). Classification (GTDB taxonomy): domain Bacteria; phylum Actinomycetota; class Actinomycetes; order Actinomycetales; family Bifidobacteriaceae; genus Bombiscardovia; species Bombiscardovia asteroides_G. The sequence goes on along the minus strand of NZ_QGLL01000008.1, from coordinate 175,024 downwards.
GTACACGGTCATAGTGACCGTTATTCTCCTGGTCCTCGGACTGGGACTGGCCTTGCTGGTGCAGGAGTCCAGTGCATGGAACAACGTGCTTAGAACTTGCTTCCTGCTGCCTAGCGCCACCGGATTGGCTTCAGCATCGTTGCTTTTCTACGCTCTGTATTCACCTCAGGTGGGCCCAGTCACGAAAATCCTCGCTCATCTTGGTCTTATGGATGCCAATGGTTCTGTGCTGGCCACCGGGCAGAGTGCCCTTTGGGCCACCATTATTGTCATTGTCTGGCGGTTCTCGGGGTACTACATGCTGCTCATGATGATAGGTCTGCAATCCATTCCGGGTGATCTTTACGAAGCCGCACGCATGGATGGGGCGGGTACTTGGCGGATTTTCAGGTCAATCACCCTTCCTCTGATGCGGCCGACCATCGTCATGTGCTTGGTCTACTGCGTGACCGGGTCCATTCTTGCTTTCGATCAGTTCTTCATTCTGACCAAGGGTGGGCCCAACAACGCGACCATGACTGTAGTAGAGCTCATTTACAACTTCGCCTTCGACTCCAAGAAAGACCTGGGCATGGCTGCGGCGCTTTCCTTGATCGTGTTGCTGGCCCTGGTCGTCATTAACTCCATTCAAATGCGCGGTCTGCGCGACAATACCAAGTAAGGGGAATCATGACTACGCCCTTGTGGAAACGTTGCATAAGCAGGATTCTTCAGGCACTGCTGGCCTTGGTCTTCGTAGCTCCCCTGATATGGGTAGTCGTCTGTTCCTTCAGTCCGCAGACGGGATCTGCTCAGACGGATGGATGGGGGCCGGGCAATTATCTGACCTTGCTGCATTACCAGGACGGGTTGCCTACCTATCTGGCCAATTCGGTGGTCATCACCCTGGTTACGGTGGTGCTTTCCGTAATCGTATGCACTATGGCCGGATACTCCTTCTCCAGATTTGAATATCCAGGCCATGATCTGGGATTTATGGTGACGCTGTCCATTCTCATGGTGCCGTATGCGTCCCTGCTGATACCGCTCATGGTCTGGTACAAGGACATCGGTCTGAACGATTCGCTGGTCGGTGTCGGCCTTGTACTGACCCTTTTCCAGCTCCCCATGAGCACCTTCATCATGCGCATAGCCTTTGATGCCATTCCCAAGGACATGGAAGAGGCCGCCATGGTGGACGGATGCAACAGCCTGCAGGCGCTGGTCAAGATCCTGATGCCTGTAGTCAAACCCTCTATGGTGACCGTGGGGCTGCTGGCCTTCCTGGAAGCATGGAATAACTTCATGATTCCCCTCTACCTGGTCGGATCTTCGCATGCCCCTCTGCCGTTGGCCTTGGTCAACATGCGTCAGCAGACCATGGGCGTCATTGATTATGGAGCTACAGAGGCAGGCGTGGTTGTGTTGCTCTTGCCCGCAGCAATCCTCTTCCTGGCGCTTCAGAAGTATTACGTCAAGGGATTCATGGCAGGGGCGGTCAAGGGCTGACGGTCCGCGTTGGCGATCAGGGACAGAAGGAGAACGAATGAGAAAATCACAGTTGCGCGGGAAGCCACTGCCTAGTGAACCCCGGGTTCGGATTACATCAGCTTTTTGGAAACAACGGCGGGAGCAGATCGCACGTGTGGTTTTGCCCTATCAGTGGCAGGTCCTCAATGATCAAGTCGATGTGAATGTGCCCGATGATCCAGCAGGAAACCAGGGTTCCGACCCGCTCAGTCATGCTGTCAGCAATCTGCGCATCGCCGCAGGTGAGCGGGCCGGAGAATTCAAAGGGATGGTCTTCCAGGATTCGGATGTCTACAAGTGGCTGGAGGAGGCTGCTTATGTGCTGAAGTACCATCCGGATCCTCATCTGCAGGAGGTCTGTGACAGAACTGTGGATCTTATTTCCCGGGCCCAGGCTCCAGACGGGTACCTGGTCACCGCTTTTCAGATTGGGACGGGGCCTTGGGCGAATCGCAGGCCTTTCACGCAGCTGCAGCAATCCCATGAAACCTACAGCATGGGTCATTATATAGAAGCGGGACTGGCCTATTACCAAGCCACCGGCAATGGGCAGGCACTGGATATAGCTCGTCGGATGGCTGACTGCATTGATGCGCATATTGGACCCGAAGAAGGGAAAATCCACGGGGCCGACGGCCATCCGGAAATTGAGCTTGCCCTTTGCAAGCTTTTTGAGGCCACTGGTGAAGAGCGGTATAAGCAATTGGCCGCCTACCTCATCGATATTCGCGGGCAGGATCCACGTTTCTACGAAAAGCAGCAAAAGAGCGCGCCGGGTGAGCAGATTGCGCCGGATATGGCTGATTATCCTCTGGAGTACTTTCAGGCTGAGCGGCCGGTTCGCCAACAACAAACAGCTCACGGACATGCGGTGAGGTTGATTTATCTGTGCACGGGCATGGCTCATCTGGCCGCCATTACCCAGGATGCAGACTTGGAACGCACGGTACGCCGACTATGCCACAACCTGGTCGACAAACGCATGTACATCACGGGGAATATCGGGTCCACTCACGTCGGTGAGTCTCTTACCTATGATTACGACCTCCCCAATGACACCATGTACGGGGAAACCTGTGCGTCGGTCGGAGCTGCGATGCTGACCGAGAGAATGCTCGCGCTGGATGCAGATGGCGAATATGGCGACGTCCTGGAGCGTGAGCTTTTCAACGGTGCCTTGGCGGGCATCAGTTTGGATGGGCGTCAGTACTTCTATGTCAATCCTCTCCAGGTTGATCCCGAGGGAGTGGACAATCCAGATCGCCATCACGTTCTGGCGCATAGAGTGGACTGGTTTGGTTGTGCATGCTGTCCCGCCAACATTGCCCGGCTGATCGCTTCCGTGGATAGATATATTTATGCAAGGCCTGATGGCAGCACGGTGCTCAGCCATCAGTTCATCGCCAATCAGGCCAGCTTCGACAATGGTCTTGAAGTTGTACAGTCTACGAATTTTCCATGGAGCGGTCTTGTCGATTACGACTTGAAGATGGACGCGGATGCACTCGGACCGGTTCGTTTTGGCATCAGAGTGCCTGGTTGGACGGCGAATTCATACAAGTTGACCCTTGACGGATCTGAAGAATCGACGGAACCTGACCGCGGATTCTTCTATGTGGATCTGGCTCCGGGCCAAAGGTGCCATGTTCACCTGGAAATGAATATGGACGTTAAGTTCATGAGAGCCAACTCGCGGGTTTCGTTGGATGCCGGATCCGTGGCCCTTATGCGAGGTCCTCTGGTGTATTGCGCCGAGTCGACCGATAACCCGGGAAAGCTGTGGCAGTACCGAGTTCTTATGGATCCTGGGAAAGTGTCATCTGAATTCCACCAGGATCTGCTGGGCGGCGTCGACGTGCTGACCGTACCAGCCATGCTTGCTTCCGAGGACAACCCTGATGATCCGCTCTACATGCCCCTGTCGGATAGGCATGAGCGATCTGCAAGCATGAAGCTGGTCCCTTACTATGCTTGGGCCAATCGGGAGAGGGGAAGCATGAGAGTCTGGCTACGTAGCTGATGGAGATAGGCTCTGAATTCTTATGAGGGTCGCAGAATAGCCCAAACTATTCCCTGATTCGCTCAATGCGTACTCACTTCGTGCCAGCTTTCTGTTGGATACACTCGTACTTCGGCAATCGCAGGGGCGGGTCTCGTCCCTGCCGCACCGGTCGAGAAAGAGGTAGCCACAGTGAGCAGGTACGCGATGGAAACTGCACGTTGGATCCGTCATGCCACCATGGACGACTTTGAGGCGATCATGCCTGTCTACGCCTACGCCAGAAAGCGGATGGCCGAGACCGGCAACCCCCATCAGTGGGGGGACAAGTACCCCCTGCCCGAACGCATCCGCGAGGACATCGCCGGGGGCCACACCATGCTGTTGATAGATGATGCGGCTGGCATGGACCACATTCCTGAGGATCCCGTCTACCCTGAACCCGAGCTTGACGAGCACAAGGGCAGCCATGAGCGCATCATCGGCGTCTTCGCCCTCTTCCATGACCCGGAGCCGGATTATCGAGTCATCGATGGCAGCTGGCTGGATGATCGGCCCTATACCACCATCCATCGGGTGGCCGCCTCGGGACTGGGTCGTCACGCGGCCGGGGACCTGCTTGACTGGAGCATGCGCCGATACGAGAATATCCGCGCTGATACGGGACTGAAGAACTACGCCATGCAGCACATCCTGGAGACTCATGGCTTCACCCGCTGCGGCAACATCATCATGCCTGAGAACAAGGAGATTGAGAACGTGCGGGTGGCCTACCAGCGGCACGACCGTCCGCTCGACCTGGCGGAGCGCGAAAAGGCGGCCAAGCACTTGGTCGCTGTCTGATGGCGGGTGCCGACCGTCGCAGCGCCGTCGCACAATGGAGCCATGACATTGAGTGCAGCACCGGCATGGCGATTCTCCGGGCCCGAGGGCAAAAAGCACTACGAGCAAGCCCTTCAGGCTTATCCCGGGCAGATCATCGTGGACTTGCGGACCTTGAAGGCCAATATGGCCACCCTGGTGAATCTGGTTCATTCCACGAACCCTGGTGCTGCAGTCATGGGCGTAGTCAAGGCCGATGCCTACGGCCATGGGCTTATCCCAGCCGCTCTGGCGGCATTGGCCGGCGGGGCAACCTGGCTGGGCACGGCCCAGTCCAGCGAGGCCCTCTGCCTGCGTCGGGCGGGCATCGGCCCAGACCGTTGCAGGATTCTGTCATGGATGTTCAACGGGGACCGCGCTCCCTTTGACAGGCTGATCCAAGCTGACATAGATCTGGGCGTCGGTTCATTGAAGACCATGGACATGGCGGCCCAGGCGGCGGATCGGGTTGGCAGACCTGCTCGCGTCCACGTCAAGGTGGACACCGGCTTCGGACGCAACGGCTTCACTCCTGAAACCTTCGGGGACGCTCTGCGCGAGCTCTCTCGCCTGGCCGCCGAGGGCCTGTTGGAGCCTGTTGGGCTTTTCAGTCATCTGGCAGTGGCCGACATGCCTGGCGTGGACGAGTTCGTGTCGTCCACTGACGAGCAAATCGCCCTCTTTGAGGAGTTCTCTGACAGGATGACGGCCGCAGGCATGAAGCCCGAAGTACGGCACCTGGCCAACACTGCTGCCACGCTCAGCCGTCCTGGGATACGCTATGACCTGACCCGTCCGGGCATTGGCCTGTACGGATACGAGCCTGATCCCTCCATGGGGGTTTCGGCTGACTATGGATTGCGTCCGGCTATGACCCTTCAGGCTCAGCTGGGCACTGTCAAGGATATGCCGGCTGGTCACGGCATCTCCTATGGACGCACCTATCTGACGGAGAAGCCCACCAGCACGGCCATCATGCCCTTGGGCTACGCCGATGGGATACACAGGTCAGCCTCGGGCTTCGACTGCGAGGGCGCTATGGGTCGAGAGCACCTGGGCGGGCCCGTCCGACTGATGACTAGTCAAGGGCCTAGGTTGGTTCGCGTTGCTGGAAGGGTCTGCATGGACCAGTGCGTGCTTGATCTCAAAGGCATGGCCTCCGACTTTGGCGTGAGCGAGGGCGATACCGTTGTGCTCTTCGGGCCAGGCAGAGGGGAGGATCAGGCGGAGCCAACCGCCGATGACTGGGCCCGGGCCGCCGACACCATCAGCTATGAGATCTTCACCTGCCTGCGTAGTCGGATTCCACGGCTCTATCTTGGTGTGCATGAGGTGATCGACCCCTCCGACCTGCACCTGTTCGCCCCTGACTCAATTCTTTGAGACCACTATCACAGGCAGAACCTGGTCCGAAGGTCTTGTCAAGGGGCAATATAAGTGGTGAGATGAGGTTATGACTACATATACAGGAAATGAACCCAGCAATATCTCATACACAGCTGTAGCTGACATCACTGGAGGCCGCGAGGGCCATGCGGTCAGCCACGAGCCCGATCTCTCCTTAGACCTGGACACGCCCAAGGCCATGGGGGGCAAGGGCCAGGGCACCAATCCCGAGCAGCTCTTCGCCATTGGGTGGGGCGCCTGCTTCCAGGGAGCCATGGGCCTGGCAGGCAAAGAACTGCGCGTACCGGCCACCAAGCTGGCCCAGAGCAGAGTGCGCACTCATATCTCCCTCGGCGACCAGGGCGAGTCCTTCGGCATCAAAGCGTTGATCGAGGTCAGCCTGCCCGGCGTCGAACGCGATCTGGCCACCCGACTGGTGGAACGCACCCAGGAGCTCTGCCCCTATTCCAAGGCCACGGCGGGCAATGTGCCTACTGAAGTGGTGGTCGTGGACGATCTGGACTGAACGGAGCGGGCGCGCCTGATGGGCAGTGACGAAGGGGGTGGATCCCGCCTGCTGGCCGAGGGTTACTCTGCCCGGGACCAGGAACGGTGGGCCCAAGAGCCGCCGAAGACCAGCGGCAGGACCGCCTTTGAAAGAGATAGGGCGCGCCTGGTTCATTCTTCGGCGCTGCGTCGGTTGGGGGCCAAGACGCAAATTCTGGTCGCCGGTACTGACGACTTTGCCCGTACACGGTTGACCCACACCCTTGAGGTGGCCCAGATCGGACGGCAGATCGGGACCATGCTGGGCTGCGATCCCGACGTGGTGGATTGTGCCTGCTTGGCTCATGACCTGGGTCATCCGCCTTTCGGCCACAACGGCGAACGCGCCCTGTCCTCACTGGCCTCCGGTATAGGGGGATTCGAGGGCAATGCGCAGACCCTTCGCCTGCTGACCAGGCTGGAGCCCAAGGTCTTCCATCCGGACGGACGTTCAGCAGGAGTCAATCTGACCCGAGCCGCCCTGGACGCTGCGGTCAAATATCCTTGGACTCTGGCCCAGGCCTCGGCTCATCCAAAGGGGGAGAGGACCGCCAAGTTCTGCGTCTACCCTGACGATCAGGAGGTCTTTCATTGGCTTAAGCAGGGGGCGCCGCCGGCCAGCACGCCTATGGAGTGCCAGGTCATGGACCTGGCTGACGACATCGCCTACAGCGTCCACGACGTGGAGGATGCTATCGTGGTCGGTTCTTTCGCGCCTGAACGGCTGGCCGAGCCCCGGATCATCGATGGCGTGGTCCGGGCTGCCCGATCCTGGTATGGCGACCGCTGGGATGCTGACCAGCTGGTCCGAGCCCTGGAGACCGTCCGTGGCCTGTTGCCGCTGGGCTTCGATGGTTCACGCCGCGCTCTGGCTACTTTGAAGAACACCACCAGCTATTTGATCGGCCGTTTCGCCGATTCAGTGGAGGCGGCTACACGAGGTCGCCACGGCCAAGGCCCGCTGGCCAGATATTCGGCTGGGCTGGTCATTCCTCCTCGGACCTCCTATGAGATTGTGGCTTTGAAGGGGATCGCTGTCTATTTCGTCATGGCTCCCCGCGAGAAGGAGCCCTTCCACGAAGAGCAGCTGAAAATCGTGACCGACCTGGTTGAGGTGATGATGGCCGACTCGCCAGCGCCCTCTGATGCCTTGGAGGACGTCTTCATGGAGGATTGGCGTAATGCCGGTTCGGATGGGGAGCGCCTGCGGGTGGCCATCGACCAGGTGGCCTCCTTGACCGACGGCTCGGCGCTGGCCCTGCATTCCCTGGTCTGTTCCTAGGCCTGCGGCGTTTATGCCGGACGCAACACATCGCCCTGGACCGGTAGGCTGGGTGTCATGTCCGGAATGATCAAGAAGGAAGACATCGAGAAGGTCAGAGCCAAGGCCGATCTGTATGAGATCGTATCTGAAAGCGTGACCCTGAAGCCTTCCGGTTCCGGCACCTACATGGGTCTGTGCCCCTTTCACGACGAGAAGACCCCTTCCTTTTCAGTGCGTCCCTCCTTGGGTGTCTGGCACTGCTTCGGCTGCGGTCTGGGCGGCGATGTCTTCACTTATGTGGAGCGGGAGGAGAATGTCGAATTCGGCGATGCCGTCGAGATCCTGGCAGACAAGTACCAGATCGAGCTGCATTACGAAAATTCCCGTCAGGACCAGCGCCATGGGTCCAAACGTTCCCGGCTGCTGGAGGCCAATGAGGAGGCCCAGCGCTTCTTCGTTTCGCAGATTATGAGCAAGGAGGCGCTGGCTGCGCGCAAATTGTTGGCCGGCAGGACCTTCTCGCAGGCTGACAGCGCCCATTTTGGCTGCGGATACGCCCCTCGCGGATGGGATAACCTGGTCCGCCACCTGTCCGACAAGGGCTTCACCCAGCAGGAGATGCTGGATGCCGGACTGGCCAGGCAGGGGCAACGGGGAGTCTACGACTACTTCCGGGGCAGGGTCACTTGGCCTATCAGGGATTCCACAGGCCGCACCCTGGGTTTCGGCGCTCGCAAGCTCTACGAGGACGACGGCATCAATGCCAAGTACATCAACACGCCGGACACTCAGCTTTACCGCAAGAATCAGGTGCTCTACGGCATCGACCTGGCCAAGGAGGCCATCGTCAAAAAGCGGCAGGTGGTTATTGTGGAGGGCTATACCGACGTCATGGCATGTCACCTTGCCGGCGTCGACACGGCAGTAGCCACTTGCGGCACTGCATTTGGCGAGGACCATGCCAAGATCGTCCGCCGTCTCATCTCTGACGACGCCCTGGGGGCTATCCAACTGGTAGGGCCGGTCCAGGGTTCCAGGGTGGTCTTCACCTTCGACGGTGATGCCGCCGGGCAGAAGGCCGCCCTGCATGCCTTCGGCCTTGACGGGAGCTTTCTGACGCAGACTTTCGTGGCGGTGGCTCGGGAGAATCTGGATCCCTGCGATCTGCGAATCCGCTACGGCGATGAGGCGGTGCGATCCCTGGTCGAGCATGCCCGACCGCTGTATGACTTCGTCATCGACACCGCCGTGGCCATGTTTGACACTCAGTACACCACCGGGCAGATGGGGGCGGTCAAAGCTGTGGCGCCCATTTTGGCCCAGATTAGGGACCGCTCCCTGGTGGGGGCCTACACCCGCAAGACTGCCAGGCAAATCGGCGTGGATCTGGATCTTCTGCGCCAGGAGGTTAACAAGGCCCGCCACAAGCTGCATGTGAAGGACCGGGATGCCTATGCGATCCGTACTCCTCGCCGCGGTTCGAGCGAATCGGAGGGGCGCGCAGGCTACGGCAGTGACGATGCTATGCGACGCCGCAGGATACAGCGTGAGGATGCTCTCCGACAGGGATACCATCGCATCGATGATGCCGTATTTATCTGCGAGCAGCAGTTCATGGGTGTACTCATCCAGATTCCCGGTGCGGTCGGATCGAATGCTTTTGCCCAGCTCAGTCCGGATAGTTTTGAGGTCCCGATTTTCCGTTCCCTCTATCGGGCTGTGCAGGCGACCGGAGGTCTTCCCGACAGCAAGACGCCCCAGGGACTGTGGATGCATAATCTGACCAAGGCAGCCGGGCCCATGTTGGAGTCGGCCATCAACGAGCTGGCCGTCATGCCCCTGCCCTTGAACTCGGATACACAGGAGTATGGGCAGAAGGGGGCAGGCTCGGGCTCCATGGTCGTCAACAGGGGAGACGATCAGGTGTCGGGCTCCCAGGAAGCGGACGCTCAGCTGAGACAGCCCAGCCCGGAGGAGCGTCAGTATGCTTCAGAGCTGCTGGCAAGACTGCTGGATGCCACTTACATGCGGCTGATTGCTTCTGCTCGGCACCGGATGAATCAGTTGCCAGATGGGCAGGAGAAGTTCGATCTTCTCGGTCAGCTCACCCAATACGAGACCCAGCGCAATGAGCTGCGCAACCAGGTCTTCGGTAACGCCGAATGAACTGGTGCCTGGATAGGTCTCTTGTTGGCATGCAACTTTCGACAGGCCCTACCGATAGGGTAGATACATGAACATGGAGTATCAGATGCAAGAAAGCCATGCCGGATCGACTGATGAGGCTCGGTCTGAAGGGGGCTGTCGGCCACTGGCCGTCTTCTGGGACATGGACGGGACCTTGATCGACTCAGAGCCCTACTGGCATCAGGCGGAGATGGATCTGGCACGCGAACATGGCGGAGACTGGAATGCCGACATGGGTTGGCAGGTCTCTGGCAGACCTCTGCCTAAGGTGGCAAAGCTGATGCGCGATCGGGGTCTTGGCGTTCCTGAGGACCAGATCCCCGATCTGTTGATCGATGGGGTGATCGCCTTGGAGGCGCATCACATGCCATGGATTGACGGGGTGCGTGACATCTTGGCAGGCCTTGTTGCGGCCGGGATCCCTTCGATTCTGGTCACCACGTCGCCACGCCGCATGGCTCAGGCTGTGGTCGCCAAGGCGCCCGAAGGAGCTTTCGCTGATTATGTTTGCGGGGATGACGGACTGGCACAGAAGCCTGATCCCGCGCCCTATCTTCATGCAGCTAGTTTGCTAGACATCAATAGCCCTGCTCAGATGGCCTCCTGTTTGGCTTTTGAGGATACCTTGACGGGAATCACCTCTGCTGTGGCATCGGGCGCCACCACAGTGGCCTATACCGGCGCCAACCCGGTGGACACTTCATCAGGCCCTCAGTTCGCTTCCATAAATAGCTATGTCGGAGTTACCTTGGATGACTTGTCAGCACTGATCGCCAGGCGGCTCGGACGATCGGAGTCATCCGCAGCATAGACTTGCTGAATTCATCCGTCTACTGCAGGGGCCGATATTTTCGGCTGGAACCGCGCGAAGCAGCCACTGGATACCTGTGGGCCGTCCTTTGCAGTTTGTCCATGACAATGCTGTCCATGTCCAGATCCAGCCGATCCGCTAGCTGGATGCAATAGGTAAGCACGTCCGCCAGCTCGTCAGTCACGTGGTCCTCATCACCGTCCCTAGGATCATCTCCCCACTGATAGCATTCCAAGAGTTCTGCAGCTTCGATGCAGATGGATTTGGCCAGGTTGGCGGGCGTGTGGAATTGATCCCAGTCGCGCTCATGCACAAAATCCATCACCGCTGCTTCTGTTTCCTCGCTGATCATGGTTTCGAGCCTACCAGTCGGCCCGCCTGCCATGAGATTGGTGTGGGTTCGTGGCATAGTGAAAACCATGGATTCATCAAGCGCGCCGCAGCCTGTGGTGATGACTTTGCCCTATGGCGACTCCAGGGATGAAGATTTTTCCAAAGCCATTGCAGAGTACAAGCAGAGAGAAGCTGTTGGCAGTCAGGGCAGCAATTTGGAGGAGAGGCTGCTTGAGGAGCTGTTCCTGCGCTATCCCACTGTATACATTGTCTCTGCTGATATAAGGGACAGCGGCAAAAAGCATGGCGGTGGGTCTCCTTATGTGGTTTACGTCGGGGAAACTAACGACATTCGTTCTCGAACCAGGCAGCATATTGAGTTGGATCCACGGACCCGGACGGATTGGGAACGCCTGGTGCGGTTCATGCGCAATAATCATGACAGGGTCTGCCAGTACATCATCGGTGATCGTCACTTCAATAAATCTCTGACACTGGATATGGAAAATCGGTTGATGGGGTATATGCAGAGCGTCGACTCGGTCAAGCTGGTTATGAACCGTAGAACCAACGCTCAGGACATGTACTACACTAGCGATGAATTCGACAGCATCTTTTCCAAGGCCTGGCAGACTCTGCACCAGATGGAGCCCGATCTGTTTCCGGAAGAGAAGGCGATCCTGGACTCTGCCCTGTTCAAAGCCTCGCCTTCCGCAAGCTCACTGACGAACAGCGGCGGGCTGAAGAGGCTGTTCTGCATGTGCTGGAGTCGGTGATAGTTCAAAACCCTAGCGAGGGTTTCCACTCGATGACGGAGTCGACGGGGCCGGTGCAGATTGAAGATGCCCTTACGCAGGTCATTGTCGTTCAGGGCATATCAGGGACTGGCAAGACCGTTTTGCTCAGCCATCTCTTCTATCAAATATGTGCCAGATACGGCATCTACGGAAATTTGAACGGCAAGGATGATAACCGTTCGTCAAAGGCCAGGCAGCGTTCCTACATCATTGTCAACCAGGCCGAGCAGGCTAATGTCTACAACCAGATGGCTCTGAAGCTGGGATTGCAAAAGAAACGCGGTCAGTGCGTGGTGGGGGCTGTCCAGTTCATCAACCGTTTCAGCAAGCACACCAATCAAAATGGTCGGTCCACAGGCAGAGCAGCGGACCCCATGAATAGCGTCGACGCTCAGGCGGATGTGGTGCTGATTGACGAGGCGCATCTGCTGCTGACACAAGGGTCACAGAGCTACTCAGGGAGCAACCAGCTCTACGACATTTTGCGGCGGGCAAAAGTAGCCATTGTAGTCTTCGACCCAGAACAGATCTTGCGAGGATCCCAGTTCGTGGATGCCCAGGAAAGTCGGTTTCTGGGGTTGACGGGTTCTGAACATGACCAGACCTTCTCGCAACCCATGCTCATCCGCGAAAAGTCACGGGACGGTCAGCATGTACGTGAGGATACTTTCCAGGTTAGTCATATTCGTTTGGATCAACAGATGCGCATTCAGGCTGATCCTGCAACATGCGCCTGGCTGGATCGGGTGACGGCCAAGGATGGCGTCATTGGTCCACTGCATCCGGATCCCTGGGAGCATCCTTACGAGATCAAGGTTTTTGATTCGCCAAAGGATTTGAGAAAGTTCATTCGTCGAAAGGACCAAGAGCAAAGGAGCGAGGGCTCCTTGGGCCTCTGCCGACTTCTAGCCACCTATGACTGGCCTTACAGCAGCAGGAATCACCCGGACCCACGGGATCCTTCCCGTCACTGGCAGGTTGTACTGCGCCAAGAGGATTCAGGCCGGTGGGTATGGGTCGAAGAGGGTCAGGAAGGGGATGGTGAATTCGCCATGCCCTGGAATTACGAACTCTATGAGGCGCAGGGAAACTCCGCTGCAAATCACCGGATCGCTTGGGCCGAGTTGCCCTTCACCATTGATGAGGTGGGCTCTATCTTTACCATCCAAGGTTTTGACCTCAACTACGCAGGGGTCATTATCGGGCCCTCAGTCACTTATAGGAATGGAAAGATCGAATTCGACCCGAAGCTCAGTTGCAACACATTGGCGACTAATCAACGGCCGGAGCTGGAGATGAATCCTGTGGATAATCTTCGGCACGAGTTCAATGTGCTGCTTAAACGAGGGGTGCACGGATTGGGGCTATTCGCAGTGGACCCCGATCTTCGGGATCGACTAGCCTGGGCAGTGGGTGGATTCGCCCGCGTCCAGGACTGACCAGTCGAACGCGCCTACAAGGATTGAATGCCAATCAGGGTTATCATGTCCTGGGCCATGGTCAATGGCCCAGGACATATTCATGAGAAAGGCGTAGGCGAGTACATGACGACGCGCAAGATCATCCTGGACTGCGATCCAGGGCATGACGATGCGGTGGCTATCCTTCTGGCAGTAGGCGATCCGCGGATCGACCTGATCGGAGTGACTACGGTTGGCGGCAACCAGAGTCTGGACAAGGTTACCTACAATGCGAGGGCTGTGCTGGAAAAGGCCCATGCGCGCCAGGTGCCGGTGCACGCCGGATGTGATAGGCCGCTGGTGCGTCCTCAGGAGGTGGCCGCCTCCATCCATGGCCAGACCGGTCTGGACGGGGTCGAGCTGCCTGAGCCTACCCGGCCGCTGGATCCTGGCCACGCCGTCGATTGGATCATCGAGACCATCATGCGCGAGGAGCCGGGCACAGTGACTCTGGTTCCCACAGGGCCCCTGACCAACATCGCCATGGCTGTCCGCAAGGAACCTCGCATCGTCGATCGCGTCCGCGAGGTCGTGCTCATGGGCGGCGGCTACCACGTGGGCAACTGGAGCGCTGTCGCTGAATTCAACATCAAGGTGGATCCTGAGGCCGCACATATCGTCTTCAACGAGCCTTGGCCGGTCACCATGGTGGGGCTGGATCTGACTCATCAGGCCCTGTGCACCCCGGAGGTTCAGCAGCGCATTGAGGGCATCGGCACTGATCTGGCCCATTTCGTCAGCGGGCTGATGGACTTCTTCCGCAAGTCCTACCAGGACAACCAGGACTTCGTGGATCCGCCCGTGCACGATCCCTGCACTGTGGCCTATCTGATTGACCCGTCCATTGTGAGTACCCGTCGTTGTCCGGTCGATGTGGAGCTGCGCGGGGACCTGACCTGCGGGATGACCGTGGCCGATCTGCGCGGTCCGGAGCCATCTGCCGAGGACTGCCACACCCAGGTGGCCGTCAAGCTCGACTTCCGAGGATTCTGGGACCTGGTGGTCAAGGCCATTACCACGATTGGATGAGATACATGAATACTTCGAATACCCCATCATCCGAAGCCGACAAGACCGCTGCCACGAGCGATGGCGGCTCCGGCCCCTCCATAGTCGCCTTGATGACGGCCCTCATGGCCGCTGTCTTCGCCTTCCAGCTCAACGCATCCATGCTTTCCCCGGCCCTGACGACCATGGGGGTCGAACTCAATGCAAGCAGCTCCAGCATCGGCCTGACCCAGACGGTGTTCTTCACCTCCTGTGCCGTCTTCTCCCTCTTCCTGCCTCGGCTGGGCGATCTGGCCGGTCGCAAGAAGGTGCTGCTGGGCATGCTGAGCCTTACAGCGCTGGGATGCGTGGTTTCCGCTCTGGCTCCCAATGTGACGGTGCTGATGATTGGGCGCGTCATTCAGGGGGTGGCTGGTCCGGTCGTGCCCATGACCCTGATCATGCTGCACGCCGAGGTGCCCGATGAGGCCCGCTACGCCAAACTCATGGCCATTCTGACAGCGGTCAACGGTGGCATCGGCGGCGTGGATGCCATACTGGGCGGATGGTTGGCCGGCACGTTCGGCTTTAGGTCGGTCTTCTGGTTCATGGTGGCCATCGCCGTGGTAGCCGTACTCCTGGTGGCAGTCTTCGCCCGCGAAAGCTCTGCAGACGATCGCCCCCGTATGGACTGGGCGGGTGTGGTATTCCTGTGCATCGCCTTCCTGGCGGCCTACCTGGCTATCAACGAGGTCGAGAAGCTGGCTCAGGCACGTTGGATCCTGGTGGTCGTTGAGATCCTGGCGGCTGCGGTCTTCTTCATGATCTTCTGGAAGGTCGAAAGCACCTCGTCAGCACCCATGGTCACCACAATCTATCTGAGGCAGCGGCGCACCTGGGGCCTTCTGCTGACGACTCTTACCACCATGGTCGGCGTCTTCGCCATCATGAATGGGATCGTTCCGGCTCTGGCCCAGGATGGCGAGGTCGGCGTCGGCTTGAAGGCCAGCATCGTCTCCTTTGTCACATTGACCCCATATGCCCTGGTCGGTCTGGTCTTTGGCCCGGTGGCCGGGATGCTGGCTTCACGTTTCGGCTACCTCAAGGTGCTGAAGGTCGGTCAGCTATTCAGTGTGCTCGGACTGGCCTTTGGCATCTACGTCTGCCTGGTTCCCAGCATCTGGAGTCTGGTGGCTCTTTCTCTGATCCTAGGCGTCTCCTATGCAGGGACGGCCAATATCATGCTTAACGGACTAGGTGTCGTCCTGTCTCCTGCGGACAACACAGGTTATCTGCCCGGTCTCAATGCCGGAGCCTTCAACCTGGGCTCGGGGCTGAGTTATGCGGTCCTCTATGCATTCATGAGTGGTCTGGCGGCATCCGGGGGCGCCCGTACAGGATATGTCGCGGCAATGATCGGCGGCGGTGTGCTGGTGCTGGTTGCCCTGGCCTTGTCCTATCTGATTCCGGATCCGGAACGAATGAGCGACAAGTAATATTGCAGTTCGATATGGGTCCTGTGGATGTGCTGATTTGCAGGACCCTTTTCCATGCCTTATGCGCATTTGATTTTATGCGCATCCGAGGGGAGTCAAAAGTCGGGGCCGGACAGGCTAGCAGTCAGTAGCTCTCAAGCGTTCCGACCTGAGGCTTTGGAGCGGAAAATAGCGTCTGGCAAGGCCCTGTAAGCTGCAGGCGGGCGCGTAAACTAAGTGAGGAATTCGTTCGCCGGAGGTGACTATGCAACATCGGGTGATCGGACTGTTGAAAAACGAGACCGTCCTGGTCGTCGCGACAGTCGTTGCTCTCGTGTCCTGCATCCTCATTCCTCCGGACCGGCAGTACCTGGGCTACATCCACGTCAATACCCTCACTCAGCTGGGTTCCCTCATGATGGTGGTCAGCGGATTTCAGCGCATCGGGGTCTTCCACGCCATTGGGGCCAGCCTTCTGAGCCATGTCCGCTCGGTGCGTGGCCTGGCCTTGGTTTTGGTTTCGCTGCCTTTCTTTTCGAGCATGTTCATTACCAATGATGTCGCCCTGGTTACCTTCGTGCCTTTTGCCATTGCCGTTCTCATCATGGCTGAGCTGGAAAGCCATGCCCTGCTGGTCGTCACCCTAATGACTCTGGGTGCCAATGTGGGCAGCATGCTGACCCCTATTGGCAATGCCCACAACTTATATCTCAAGGCCCGTTCCGAGATGCCTGCCGGTGAGTTCCTTCTCCTTATGGCGCCATACGCCCTGGTCGCGGCCCTGATGCTCTTCCTGTGCTGCTGGGTCGCCTTCAGGAATCAGCATCTGAACAAGTTCGAGGGTATGGATGCACAGGAGATTCGCCGCAGCATACTAGCGCCCAGAGAGGAGGGGGTACAACCTCAGGTGAAAGAGATGCAGCGGTCCAGCGGATGGCGTATCACCCTCTATTTCCTTCTTTTTCTTGTCTGCCTGCTCGGTGTGGCCAAGCTGATTCCCCAATGGGCCATGGTCCTGGTGGTGGCTGTGACCTTCCTGATCTGCGACAGGCGGGTCTTTCTGCATGTGGACTGGGGACTGCTTCTGACTTTCGTGGCTTTCTTCGTTTTTATAGGCAATGCCAGGCGGATTCCCCAGTTCTACAACCTTGTCAGCAGCCTGGTCAATATCCATCCTCTGATCACCTCGGTTTTGTGCAGCCAGGTCATCAGCAACGTGCCCACTGCCCTTCTGGTCTCAGGTTTTTCGACAGCCTGGCGTCCTATCATTCTTGGCACCAACCTAGGTGGGCTAGGCACTCTGGTGGCTTCAATGGCCTCGTTGATTTCCTACAAGGCTGTGATCAAGCAGTACCCTGACAGAAAAGGCAATTACCTGAAGATCTATACATCACTTAATCTGCTTTTTCTGGTTGTTTTGGTTGGCATGGCCCTGCTGCTGGAGTAGACTGCCCTCCATCAACCAGATATGGTGCCGCTGGCATTGAGAGGGAGGCAGCAACGGTGGAACCGGACCAAGACGTGTCTGAGCACAGGGACACAGGGATATTGGCCAGACGGAATCTTGGAGTTCTGGTCGGAATCATGGCCTTGGCCGTCATGTCGCGGTTTGACTCCATCATCTCCCCTTCCGTAGCAGCCATCCAGGCATCCTTTCCCCATGCCGATCCCTCCACCGTTGAATCTGTAGTCTCCATAGGCTCTTCGGCGGCTATAGTTTCCGCTCTTCTATTTGGCCAGCTCATGACCAGAATGAGTTTCAGAACCGCTGCCTGCATCAGCTGTCTGTGTGTGGCCCTGGGCGGCCTGATGCCCTTGGTCTTGCACGGAAGCGTAAGCCAGCTTCTCCTGTTTGCCTTGGTTGTCGGGTTCGGCGTGGGCATCGCCACTACTGTTCTCCCCAGCCTGTCGGCCAGGTTCTTCCGCGGGAAGCGGCTGGCGGCGCTGATGGGGCTGGTATTGGCTGTTCAGGATGGCTCTTCCATGCTGGTTCTTGCTCTTGGCGGTGTCCTAGCCAAGGGAGGTTGGCTGCACAACTATTGGCTCTATTTCCTGGCCTTGCCCGCCTTGGCGCTAGTCATTTTCATGGTCCCACGGGTTGGTGCCGTCGAGGATGAGCCTGACAAGGCCACAGGGTCTGAAGCATCGTCCTCCTGGAAAGGCCGACAATGCTGGTGGGGCATCATATCCTGCATTGTCATCGGGTTTTTGAGCATTTTCCTGGTCGCGGTCCTGTACAACAAGCTCTCGGTCTACATTGCCAAGTACGGTCTGGGCGGCACCAGTGCAGCCGGGGTGGCCTTGATGTTCAACACGGGTTCGTCGGTCGTTATTGGACTCGGCATCAACGGCATCAAGCGGATTTGCCGGCAATGGACCATTCCTGTCGCCTTTGCTCTCATGGCTCTGGGCGCCTTGCTCTTCCTGACCACCCGCTCCTTCCCATTGGTCTGTCTGTCGGCGTTCTTGATAGGGTCGGGCAGTGCAATCAATATGGCCACCTGCCCATTCCTCCTGTCCAATCTGACCGAGCACCGGCGCTATCCACTGGTCATGGGGATCTTTTCGGCCACTACCAGCCTTGGTTTTACGGCATCCACCTGGGTTTTCAAGGCTTTCTCAACAGCGTTTGGCTTGGATCCGGTAACCGGCAGTTTCATGGGCATGCTGATCATCGCTCTGCTTGCTGCCGTCATTCTTTCGCTTGTCCGTTTCCAGAGCTGTGTCGAATCCCGCTTCATCGAGCAATAAGTCGTCACCCTTTAGGGCGTACAAGCCCTAGGTGAAGGATTCTTTGCCCCCTATCGTGACAGGTAGGGGTTTCCGGCGATGACGAATCTCCGTAGGGTTTCCTTGGCGTGGGATATGCCGATTCGGGGAGTTGCCGTGATGGCCTCGTCCTGAGCCAGTTCCGCGGCTGCCAGACGGATGGGCGGTTTTCTCAGGTCATGGCCGTAGTTGCGCTTGTCGATGTCCAATGCCTGGCAGAGCTTGGCGGGACCATTGGTTAGATCCCGGTCAGGGTGACGGCCATGCCGGTGACTGCGCAGAAGGCCCAGACCCTGCATTGGCTGACAGGCCCGAATCAACACACCGGCGCCGAATCCGTCCTCCTGGCAGGAGATGTTCAAGCAGTAGTGCATTCCATAGGTGAAGTAGACATACATATGTCCGCTGGGGCCGAAAAGGGCATCGTTGCGAGCTGACCGTCCATGGTAGGCATGGCTGGCCGGATCATTCTGATCATAGGCTTCGGTTTCCACGATCCGAACCCTGGCCTGTTTCCCATCCGACTCGTAGTCTCGGATTATCAGGCAGCCCAGAAGCATCCGGGCAGCCTGATCCACAGGGCGGTCCAGAAAGTCAGGGAAGGCCAGGTGATCGTCCTGACTTGAGTCAGTCTTCATTTGGTCTGGTCCTTACGGACCCAGACTGCGCGCTGGCCTCGTGATTCCGGCTGAATGCAGACGAAATTATCCTGGTGGAGCAGGGCGGCAACCTGTGGATGGTCGTGATCGTAGGGTCCCTGGGCCTGGGCGCCGCCGGCATCGCCGACCTGGGCAAAGAAGTCTTCGGAGGCATCCTTGAACCAGGTCCATTCCTCTGGCAGATCCTCCTCGTAGAAGATTGCCTCCACGGGGCAGACAGGCTCGCAGGCGCCGCAGTCGATGCATTCGTTGGGGTTGATGTAGAGGTTCCTGGGGCCCTCGTAGATGCAATCCACCGGGCATTCGTCCACGCAGGCCTTGTCTTTGACATCCACGCAGGGCTGGGCAATCACGTAGGTCATTGCTTTACTCTCCTTTTTGATCGACTATCTGTTTTTATTACTTCCAGAAAGCATCCTTTTTGCGAGGACAAGGGTTTCAAGGATACGCTGGCCTTTTTGCCGCTGGTCTTCTTGCTTCTGCCGTCCACGAGCCCTTGGATCATCCCCAGATGGATTGTGCAGATAATGGGATGGCTGCCGACGCTGTCCAAAAAAGGGCATGAGGTCAGGTGCAGGCTTGCCGCATTCGGTCCTGCCGTAACCGGAGCAAACCCTAGGGTTGTCAGCGTATCCAATAGTGTCTGAGCCATGCTCGATGGCATCTCCCTTTTCGCGTTTTCCCTGTTCTGTCCGGCCAGGGTGCGGCCCCAGGCCACACCTGCTTTCAGCGCGGCCCTATTCCTGCTTCGGGTATCCGGGCAGGCAGCCTCCAAAGCCATGCAGAGCGAGGAGATCATATCCTCCCTGGCTCGGTTCACGGATGTGGGGGAGTAGATGACAGCCGGCCTGCCTCGACCGGCTGATTGGGCATTACTGTCTTTTTTCTGGCGGACTGCCTCACCTCGTTCGACCAGACGTTCAAGATGGAAACGAGCGGTGGTCGAATGGATGTCGAAGGCTGCCCCGATTTGCTGTGCGGTAAGACCTGCGCCGGTCCGTTCGGCTGCCGTATGCAGATCATTCAAGATTGCGGAGCGAATCTCTTCCCCGCTTCTGCGTCTGGATGGGGATTGGACCCATCGCTTGCGGGCTTGAATTTCCTGACTCATCGATTAAATTGTATAACCATCAAATCAATTATCAACCCAGGACAAGGCGGACAGACCTATGCAGAACGACCAGAAAATGCGCAAGTCCGGCGGTAAAACGGCCTTGCCCAGGTCCAGGATGGCCCTTCTCATAGGCGCAGGTCTTGCTGCATTGCTTGGCCTTATAGCGGCGCTGATTCGTGCGGATCTGATCCATCCTTCAGACAGGGTGCCCCTGGCCGATCTGCACGGCGGACTCATGGTCTATGGGTTTTTGGGCGCTGCCATTGGTCTTGAGAGGGCAGTGGCTTATCGCAGCGGCGGTTCCAGCAAGCCCTCCTGGGGATTTTTCGCCCCTGCCTTGGGCTTGCTGGGGTCTCTGCTCTGCCTGCTGTCGCTGATGGTCTCGGGCCGCGCTGCTGCCCCATCATGGGTCAGGGTGGAGCTTTTTGGCGGCATTCCGTGGACTTTGTCCATGTTGGTCCTGACAGCCATGTATCTGGCTATCTGGCGTCGGCAGCCTTCTGCAGAGGTGCTCATACAGGTCCTCGGATCCCTGGTGGGTCTGGTCGGGGCCGCTGGCTGGGTTGCGAGATTGGATGCCTCGGTTCTAGCTCCAACCTGGCTTCTCTTTCTGATTCTGACCATCGTCGGGGAGCGGGTGGAACTGGCCAGGGCAGTCTTTTCGGATGCCCGTCTTGAATCGGGGATTCTGGGTCTGAGTCTTCTGACCGTCCTGATGCTGCCTGTTCAAGCCATGGCGCCTTCGGTCGGCTATCCGCTTCTGGGGCTGGCTTTGGGCCTGCTCCTCCTGGTCATGGCTAGTCACGACGTGGCCAAGGGTACCTTCCGACATGGTGGCCTGCCAGGATTCATGGGCACCTGCATGCTGTCGGCCTACGCCTGGGGGCTTCTGGCTGCTCTCATATGGATGGCGGCACCTTTGGATTCCAGCACCTACTGGGGCGATATGGCGCTGCATGCCTTGGCTGTGGGATTCATTATGACCATGGTCATCGCCCATGTCTGCATGATCGTCCCCTCCGTCATTCGCAGGCCACTGCCTTTTCATCCACTCCTCTGGGGTGCCTGGGCGCTTATGCAGGTCGGCTTGCTGATCAGGCTTCTTGGAGCTATCCGGCTCTACACGCCTTTATGGAAGGCGGGGAACCTGCTGAATGTTCTGGGAATCCTCTCCATGATGCTGACCGTGGTTTACCTGGCTGCTCGTGGCAAGCAGGTCCTGGCATCCAAACGCTACCGTCGTCGCCAGCCAGAGGGCTCTCCGGAAACCGAACGGCTAGGAACACTTGCCCTGAGGACGGATCTGGTTGCCACTTCAGCTACTGTGCTGGTCCTGGTGGCCGCCGTGGTCTTGATGGCTATACGGCCAACGCTGGCTGTCTCGGTCGGGGCATCGCCCAGTGCTGGGAGCGTTCGGGACGCATCGTCGAAGAGCGTTCAGCCGACCGGACACACCAGCAGAGCTTCAATCAAGGTGAAGGGGATGGCCTTTGTGCCGGATACCATCACCATCGATGCAGGCGACCGGTTGGTTGTAGATTTTCAGAATACCGGGGATCAGCGGCATGACTTGGTGTTTGCCAATGGCAAGAGCACAGGATCCGTGCCTGCAGGCCAGAGCGTCTCGGTCGACGTAGGCGTCCTGGGCGGCGACACATTAGGATGGTGCTCGCTGGCAGGACACCGTCAGATGGGCATGGAGCTCAAGGTCAAAACCAGGGGTGGAACAACTACCGAGCAAGCGCAGTCCTCCGCTCCGAAGATGACTATGAACCAGGCCCCTTCGGCAGCCAAGCTCAAGTTGCAGGCTGAGAAAAGCGACCCCGCCAAGGCCGCTCTTCCACCCCTGGATGACCAGGGGAGGGCTGGTACTAGAAAGTACACTCTGGACGTCAAAGAACGCAAGGAGCAGGTGGCAGCAGGGCTTGAGCGCACGGTCTGGAGCTTCGATGATGCGAGCGATCCGCGGGATAGGGGATCGCGTCCCTTAGCTCAGGGTCCGGTGCTCAGAGGTCGGGTGGGAGACACCTTTGAAGTGACCATCAGAAACAAGGGAAGCATGAGCCATTCCATTGACTTTCATGCTGGCCCGGCAGTTCCGCAGACCATGATGCGCAACATAGACCCTGGCAAGGAGCTCATATATACCTTCACCGCTGATCGGGCCGGCATCTGGATGTACCACTGCAGCAGCGACCCCATGTCAAACCATATAGCCAACGGCATGTACGGGGCTGTGGTCGTGGATGACGGCACCCTGCCGCCAGTAGCTGCTGAATATGTTCTGGTCCAGTCCGAGATCTATCTAGGTTCCAATGGAGGTGCTGCCGATGCTGAAAAGGTAGCGGCCATGAGCCCGGATATCATGACCTTCAACGGGCGTGCCTTTCAATATGACGCCCACCCCCTCACGCTGGAGAAGGGGCAAAGAGTTCGCATCTGGGTTCTGGACGCCGGGCCTAACCAACCGCTGTCCTTCCATATCGTCGGAACCCAGTTCGATACTGTCTGGACCGAGGGCCGTTATCTGATAGGCGGAGATTCGAGAGCGGATTCCGCTGCCTCATCAGCCGGAGCTCAGGTCCTGCCCCTGCTGCCGGCCCAAGGCGGCTTTGTAGAGCTCAAGGTCGACCAGCCTGGTGACTATTCCATAGTCAACCACATCATGAGTCTGGCCGAAAAAGGCGCACATGGCATCCTACGGGTGTCGTGACGAGGCAAGTGGCTTTTGTTTTTTAGCCAGACGTCTCTGCCAAGTTTGCGGACGGAGCTGATCCTTGATTTCGCGCCGATCTTCGACCTTACGGAAGGTGGTGTCTGAGCGGGCGCCTGTGCCATGCCCTTCTGATTGTCTCTGGTTTTCAGTCGAAAGGATGTTGGAATCCAAAAGCATCCAAGGCAGTTGCAAGCAGCCAGGACCGGTGTAGGCCGGGTCCGTGCGCTTTCAATCCTGCAGCTGCAGCCCCTTGCCGTCCATATGGTAAGGCGAGCCTGGATGCGAGCCAAGAATCTGCG
This sequence comes from Bifidobacterium asteroides, assembly GCF_003202695.1. Taxonomy (GTDB): domain Bacteria; phylum Actinomycetota; class Actinomycetes; order Actinomycetales; family Bifidobacteriaceae; genus Bombiscardovia; species Bombiscardovia asteroides_G. The sequence goes on along the minus strand of NZ_QGLL01000008.1, from coordinate 151,852 downwards.
CGCCTTCTACGATGGCCCAGATCGAAGAGATGAGAGGGCCGATAAAGAGGACGAAAATCGTGATCAGCAGCTGGGCGACCCCTCGCCCGGTCTTGCCTAGATAAAAGTTGTGTACGCCGAAGCTGCCCAGGAAGAAAGCCAGGATGGCTGCCGTGACTTTTGACTTGTTTGACATGCCCGGTCCGTTGACATACTGGGTCTGGAGCTGCCAAGGTTGAGCCTGGGACGGTTCGCTGCTGCCGTTGGATTGTGGCATATATGCGGTTTGGTCATAGGGATTCTGAGGTCCTCCTGGGATGTTCGAAGTCCGCCAAGGCTGATCCGCGTTAGGGTACTGATTGGCTGCTTCCGAGGGATTTCCCTGCTGCGGAGCAGACCCGTAGCCGTAGCTTGACGATTGTTGGTCGTATCCGTTGTAGCCGGAGTAATTCCCGCCTGCCTGAGCCGGGTCTTGGTTGTCCCCTGTTTGATGGTCTATTGGCTGATTCCAATCGTTCATGGCTGCCTTTCCTGTGGACGTCGTTGCCGGAATACACCATTATAACGCTAGGAGGACTTGGTTTCCGAGAATGCCCGGCATTGAAACCAGATCAGATAAGTCGTGCCGGAAGCAGAGCGGGAGAATTCGTCATCCATCGATCCTTGCCTGGCATAAGTGACGTCATATAATTCTGAGCTGCGCGTAAACAGACAACGACAGGTTTGGACAACCAAATGTAGAGGCCGGAATTCATTCAACCCCGACTTTGCTGGGTGCATCGAGACACAGCTTGTGCCAGATGAGGTCTTCCTCGAAGAGAACGGAAGCATTAGAAATATTGCCAGATCAGATGCAGGCCGATCCCCTTGAAATGTGCGATTGGATGATCCATCTGCTTGGCAGCGGCTATCGGTTGAGAACGAGATCATGCTGAATGAACCGGTAAGAAGGAGGTCTAGCATATGGACATGAGTCGGTTCGTACGCTCGGATGCTATTATGTCAACCGATTTTGATTCAGAGGACGGCTGAACGATTTGCTGACATTCTCAGAACCGCATTTCTGTATAGTACTCATGTACTTGTGGCCGTATCTATTTTTTGGCATTCGGCCCTGAAGCCGTTCTTGGTCTTCTGGGGCAGAGCGGTTATGAGAAGCCCTTCCTCACCATATCCGGCAGACAGCCGACCTTGGAGCCAATGCCTGCGGGGATTCACTATAGAGTCCCGGGATAAGCAGCATCAGCTTTTATCAGGAGAAGAGGCGGTCAGTCTGCCGGATATAGGTACGCTGCGTCCTTTGGAATATCAGGTTTTACAGAAGACAATCACTTCTGAAAAAGTCGACGATTCGCTCCACAAGCCAGGGCTGTCTTGAACAAGCATGCAGGGGAGCACTGGTCGATAGCTCAGAATACCGCTTGCTTGTACTATGCGTACTGTCATCGTGATCAGTCTGGAGGCTCCTGTCGATTGCCTGCGTACCTGGTGATCGACAGCTCGGCGAACGAGACAGGAAAAACTGTCTTTAGGATGTTTTGAGCAAAATCAGCCACGAACCGAGAAGGCAGGCGTGCACTGATACTGTCGGGCCAAGTCATAGAAGTATCGGGGCAGATGTCTTACGCCTGCTTTGTGCAGTTCTGCTATCAGTCAAGAAGCGCGATACAGCAGTGACCTGGTTGCAGGCCGGATGCTTCTGCCTCTGTGCAGCATCGGTATATTCGCAACATTGCTTATTGTGTGCAAAAGTCAGCATCGCAGTTGACCCGGGGCAAGACAACCCAAAAATTATCAAGCAGTTTGTTGCAACTCTGATCATCGCCGCTATATCCGTCATCTGTGACACGATCATTTTTTCAGGCTCTGTGTCTATTATCCTGATATTGATAGCGGCCTGGTTTATTGAAGTTTTTCCTGAGTTGCCGACGATGGCGGAGTGGATGTATGACTAGCATTCGGCGGCACAAATCATGGTATTCGCTCAACAGTGAAGCCCGTTTGAGTATGCCGAAATCATCAACCAAGACGGTGGATGCGAAAAATGTAGATCCGCCAGGGCGCGTAGGCCCTTTACAGAAAATAAGGCATCGGGAGGTCTTCACGGAAACCGGGGGCGCTGACTTCACTGTGTCTGCTGTGGATGTCAAGGCAAGAAAGACAGGCGCTGACATGACTTTGCACGTGGCATCTGTCAAACAGGGTCGACCAGGCGTCATCTGAGTGACAGTCATTCAACGGGGGAAGGGGACTTTTATCTGATTGCTCGCCATCGGCGGGTTGCCGTTGGAGATTGGTCGTCGGAATTTCCGCGAGGCATGGGGGAGCAAGGTGAAGATCCCCTGACCACAGCCATTGACGAATTGCATGAAGAGACTGGATTGTGGGCGCAGCCTGATGCCATCCGTCAATTGCATAGGCTTCATGCCGATGCCGGAATGGTCCAAGACGACGTGCGGGTGATGGAGATGCTGCTTGATAGCGCTTCGTCCATTCCTGCAGTCGATAGTGGCCATCACGGCAGCGATTGGGAACTGGAGGATCTGCAATTGCTGCGGTCAGCTGACATAACCAATATGATTCGTGATGGGCTGCACATTGACGGGCCTACCATCGCTGCATGTTCAATACGGGAAATTGATAAGCTTAGCCGGTGATCTTGTCTACGATCCATGAATTTTCATTCCGTTGTGCAAAGCCCGGACTGCTTGCGCACTTGAGATAGCAAACCGCCGATCATGAACAAACCGGTGTCGGTAGTTGTCAGCTACCGGAAATCGTCATACTCGTTAGTATTTCGTCTTACACATTATTTTATGAGATATGAGCTCAAGTTGACTCCCCGCTTCCAGTAAAGGAGCGGGGAACCCGACTGGTGACCCCGGAGAGATTCGAACTCTCGACCTACAGATTAGAAGTCAGTTGCTCTATCCAGCTGAGCTACGGGGCCAAACCATTTCATTGTACCCGCCCGGGTCCACCGGCGGGTCAGATCTATGAAGCCTGGTCGACTAGGGCTTCCGATATCGCTCGAGTCATTGCAGGAACGGTCATGCCATATCCTTCCAGCAGGGTGGCTTGGGGAACTCGATCGTTGAACTCCTTGGCTGCTCCGAAGGCCAACGTGTGAACCTCAGCAGGTCCGTAGTAGGCTGCCACGGCCTGTCCCCAGCCGCCGTCCAGTTGGCCGTCCTCGATGGTGACCACCAGAGAGTGGGTGCTGGCCAGGGCATCCAGGGTCTGCTCATCCAAACAGTCATAGCGATGAGGATCTACCAGTGTGGGCTTCAGCCCCATGGACCTCTCCAAGGAATCAGCAAGGCCGCAGCCCAGTGGCAGGGCATCGCCCAGGGCCAGCAGGGCCACTGTTCTGCCTTTTTGCAGGATGCGATAGCGATCCCAGGGGGCAGCGTCCGATCTGCATGCAGCATCGGTCTTCAAGGGTTCTGGAGCCGTCGCTACTGGCTTGCCTGCCCGTTCTGTCGCCAGCGTGCGCTCGCCGGGCACCCTGATGACCACAGGCCGCCGAGCCGGACCGGTGGCCCATGCCAGCATGTCCAGAAACTGGTCCCCGCTGGTCGGAGCCAGACAGGTCAGTCCAGGGATTCCTCGCATCATGACCATGTCGGCCGTGCCTGAATGCGTGGCATCGGTTTTGGCGATGCCGGTGGAGAAAACCAGCAGAGTCACTGCGCTGCCGTTCAAGGCCATCTCCTGCTCGATCTGGTCGTAGGCCCTCTGAAAGAAAGTAGCCGAGGTAGCGACCACGGGAGTGCCTCCGGCCTTGGCGATGCCAGCGGCATAGGCTATCGCGTGGGATTCGGCGATGCCCACGTCGCGGTAGTGGTTTCCGGCCCGCTGTCGGAAATCGGGATCGATGCCGTTTGAAAGCGGCGTGGCGGGGGAGATGACCATCAGGCCCGGCTCTTGCGGGAACCTGGCCTCCAAGGCCTGCATGGCCATTCTTCCGTAGGTCTTTCGTGAATTGGGCAGGCGATTCAGAGAGTCCAGCCCGTCCTGCCAGTGGTTGGCCTCCACCGGACCTTCGGCGGGCAAATCAGGCAGGGAAGTCATATGGGCTGTCTGCCCATCGCCCTGGGCTATGGAAGACGGGCCGGCCTGCCCCTGACTGCCCTGTCCCAGCCCCAGGCCCTTGCGGGTGTGAATATGGACCACCACCGGATGGTCGGTGTCTTTGACCAGACGGAAGGCCTCGATCAGGTCCTCGATCCGGTTGCCCTCCTCCACGTAGTGGTAGTCCAGTCCAAGCGCCCGGAAGGGATTGTCTGAGCTGCGTCCCCCGCTGGCACGCAGGGCCGCCAGACTTTTGTACAGCCCCCCGTGGTTTTCAGCGATGGACATCTCGTTGTCGTTGACCACGATGATCAGGTTGCCTCCCTGTTCGGCAGCCCAGTCCAGCCCCTCGAAGGCTGGTCCGCTGCTCAGGGAGCCGTCGCCGATGAAAGCGATGATGTTGGCCTTGCCGCCGGTAGCATCCCGCTGTGCGGCCATCCCGCAGGCCAGGCCGATGGAGGTGCCGGTGTGCCCCAGCATGAAGTCGTCGTAAGGGCTCTCCTTGGGCGAGGTGAAACCTGACAGGTCCTCCTGAGACTCAGGGTCCGTGTAGGCCCGGCGCCGACCGGTCAGGATCTTGTGGGTATAGGCCTGATGGGAGACGTCGAAGATCAGATGATCATGAGGCATATTGAAGACGCGGTGCAGGGCAATAATGGGTTCGATGGTGGCCAGGTTGGAGCCCAAGTGGCCGCCGTGACGTCGACAGAAGCGGATCAGGAGCTGACGGATCTCGTCGGCCAGACGGTTCAGCTCTTCTAAGGAGAGAACATTCAGATCCTGCGGGGAGTCGATGCTGTCCAGAAGCTTGCCCATAGCCCTCCTGTCTGTTTCCTTGATGCAATCCAATGATTCTAGGTCCGGAGCAGCGGTTTGGAGCCGTGAGAGCCCGATGTTCACCAGGTCTGGCCCTTACATCCATAGGACCGTCACGATTGGGCGGCTTCTCCCCGGTCTTGCGTAGTATCGAATGTGCATGAACATTGGAGGGCCGATGGCTGACAATACACATGAAGGGGCACGCGTCGCAGTGATCATGGGATCATCGAGCGACTGGGAGACGATGAAGGGAGCCTGTCGGATGCTGGACCGGTTCGCTATTGTCTACACCAAGGAGGTCATCTCCGCCCATCGCACGCCTGGGCGCATGGCCGAGTTCGCGCATCAGGCACGGAGCCAGGGCATCGAGGTCATTATCGCCGGGGCTGGCGGAGCAGCCCATCTGCCTGGTATGGTGGCGGCCCAGACCACCCTGCCGGTCATCGGGGTGCCGGTGCAATCACATGCCTTGAGTGGAGTTGATTCACTTCTGTCCATCGTCCAGATGCCTGCCGGCATACCTGTGGCGACCACGGCCATAGGAGCATCAGGAGCCGCCAACGCCGGTCTCTTGGCGGTTTCGATCCTATCAATCAACAATTCCGAACTTGCTCAGGCCCTGGATGACTACCGTACCGAGCTCGCTCAATCTGTGGAGGCATCCAATGCCCAGCTTGTCTGAGGAGACCAAGGGGAGCATTGATCACCTGGAGCCGGGGGCCGTCATTGGGATCGTGGGCGGCGGTCAGCTGGGACGGATGATGGCCCTGAGCGCCCGATACCATGGATTTCGCATCGGTGTGCTGGATCCTACGCCCGATGCTCCCGCAGCCCAGGTGGCTGATTTTCAGGAGACAGCCGACTACGACGACCTTAACGCCCTCACGCGGCTTGCTGAACGCAGCGATGTGCTCACCTACGAATTCGAGAATGTGGATGCCGACGCACTGGACCAGGTGAGGGATCGTGTGGCCGTCCCCCAAGGGACCGACCTGCTCAGGGTCACCCAGGATCGGGTTCACGAGAAAACATTCATCAACCGTCATGGCATTGATACGGCTCCTTGGAGGCAGGTCGACAGTCTTGATCAGTTGGATGCAGCCCTGCAGGAGCTGGGCATGCCTGCTGTGCTCAAGACGCGAACCGGCGGCTATGACGGCCATGGCCAAGCAGTGCTGCGCACGAATGAGGATTTTCAGGCGCTGATGGCGCGAATGAAAGGCCGGGACTTTCCGCCCTCCGTACTGGAGGGGTTCGTGGACTTCGCCTTCGAGGCCTCGATACTGGTCTCAGGCAACGGGAAGGATTATGTCACCTTCCCCATGGTGCGCAACGAGCACCGTCGCAACATCCTCCATATGACTCTGGCACCAGCCAAGGTCGAGCCTGCGATGGCTGACCGTGCGCGTGACATGGCTCTGACGCTCGCGGACGGCTTCAAGCTGGCCGGGACCTTGGCTCTTGAGCTTTTTGTCATGCCCGATGGCGGTCTGGTGGTCAACGAATTGGCTCCGCGGCCCCATAACTCAGGTCACTACACCATCGAGGCCTGCTCCATGGACCAGTTCGATGCCCATGTTCGGGGCATCGCCGGGTGGCCCCTGCCTAGTCCTCGCCTGCTCAGCCCCGCGGTCATGGTCAACGTTCTGGGCCAGCATGTGGCACCGGTCAGGAGGCTGTTGAGTAAGCACCCCGAATGGTCCCTGCATGATTACGGCAAGGCTGAGGTACGCACCGACCGCAAGATGGGGCATCTGACGGTGCTGACCGACAATCCTGAAAGGACCGCCCGGGAACTGGAGGCCACAGGTTGCTGGTCCGACCTGGACTGAACCGAATCCTCACATCTTTATCGGCAAGCCGGATGTAGGCTTGGGGGAGCCCAAGGAGTGTGTCTAATCATGAACGCTGACTCATCCGTCGGTCGCCGGACGTGGCAGAAAAACGCCGTTTGGAGAGTTCTCCAGGCCCAGAACGACTTCGTCTCAGCCAAGGAGCTGCACAGGCTTCTTCGCGATGATGGCCAGCGAATCGGCTTGGCGACGGTCTACCGTCAGCTGAGCACCCTGCATATGTCCGGCAATCTGGATTGCATTGAGCATGGAGGCATCCGGCTTTACCGGGTCTGCCTTGCTCAGCGAAAACACCATCACCATCTGGTCTGTGAACGCTGCGGCAGAACCGTGGAGATCAGCCCTCCGGATGAGGACTGGCTGAAGGCGGTGGCAGCTGAACATGGCTTTACTGTCTCCTCGCATACCTTGGAGGTCTACGGCCTGTGCAACAGCTGTCGGGACCGCTCTGATCAGATGCGCGTCAGTGATCCTCCCTGCCCTTAGGCATGATGGTCTTGATGGCATCCCAGGCCTGCGAAGCCTTGAGATTGGGCAGGTAGGCCTGGACTACGGCCAGTCCGATCTGCGCTAGCTGAGCCGGGTCGGGGTAGCAGATATAGACCGGGTGCTCGCTGGGCTGGAACTTCTTCTTGAAGAAGAAGAGCGAGCTGAAGCCATAGGCTGGTTCCATCAGGTCGGCCACCAGACGCAGGGCATGTTGCAGGAAGGCGGTCCGATCCTCGCTCTGTTCATCGGTGTTATCCTCGCTGCTGTCCATGCCGGCCAGCGGGGCGGCCGAAAGGCTCATGAATTCGGCTGTGCCTTGGTCGCGCAGCCGTTCGGCCATGCGCGCTATCAGAAACTCCATGATGCCATTAGGGCTGTCGGTCCTGTGCCGCATGAAGTCGAGAGTCCAGCCGATCACCTGGCCCTGACGGTAGGTGGGCATCCAGCTGGTCACGGCCAGCACTTTGCCCTGGCCATCTACGGCATAGAGGATGGCCATGCGCGGGTCTCTCAGCTCATCCAGGCCCCCTAGGGTGAACTTCATCTCAGGCAGCGCCTTGAGCTCAGCCCACTGCTCGGAGATGTCCACGATCTGCGACTGGACGTCCCAGGAGGCGTCGTTGAATGTGGTCAGCACGTCGGTGATGCTGTCGCGCTTGGCCTTGTTGATGGCTGTGCGAATGTCCTGCCACTTCTTGCCCTTGGTCTGCCAGAGGCTGGGGGTGATCACCATCTCTGTGCCGACTGTCAGGGTGGACCAGCCGCGGGCGGCCAGCAGATCGCGCTGGGGCTTGTGGATGCTATAGAAGACCGGTGACCAGGAGTGGGCGTTGCAGAAGCGCGTGAATTCGTCCAGATCGTCCGCATACTCGTCAGGGTCGCCGAATGGACCAGTGGTGGTCAGGGCTATGCTGTGCAAAAGCCTGTAGGCGATGGCCGATCGGCCGCTGTGAGAGAACCAGTAGCTGTTGCCCTCCCATGTGGTCATGAAGGACATGCTCTCACCTCCATGCTCCACCAGCTGATCGGCCTCCTGACGCTCGCTGCCGTTCTGGATGACCGAGCTGCGCATCCAGGAGAGCAGAACCACCAGGACCACTAGCCAGAAAATCAGCCCTATTCCGTGGCTGACTATTCTCCCCGTGGGGGTGCGTGGAACCAGGGCTGGAAGGAAGCGTGAAGCTACTCCATTGGGCAGGTAGAGCGCAGGCAGCTGGGAGAGTGCCCTGCCGGTAGTGGGCCGTGGATTGAAGGAGCCGGGACTGACGGCCGTGAATGCCATATAGCCCATGGCGGTGGTCAGGAAGGCCAGAACGATGGCCGCCCAGCCCAGTTGCAGACGTGAGGTCTTGGTCCGCACCAGGAAGATGCGCAGATTGCGCGCCAGGAACCAGCTGAGAATCAATGGCGGCAGGGTGATGACCAACAGCGAGGGCAAAGCGCCATGTCGAATGGCCTGGGCCAGGCCTTCTCCGATGGTCAGGGGGAAGACCAGGAAATAGAGCAGGGCCAGGACGATGTTCAGAGTGTTGAGAACCAGACCGGTGACGGCAGCGACTCGACGGCCGTGGTAGATGCCCCAGGCCACCACCAGCAGAACCAAGGTGGGCATGATCAAGGACGAGACGCCTGTGGGGCCATGGCCGTTCACCAGACCGTACTGGGCATAGCAGCTGGCCTGGTTGTTTTCGGCAAGGCAGTGGGATAGTGCAGCGTTGCCAACTCTAGTCGGGCTGAGGAATGTGCCCAAGGGGGTTAAGAATCCGGCGCGGATTCGCGAGGAGATGGTAACCACGGGGCCAAGAGCCAGCACCGTGGAGACGGCGCCCAGCAGATGACGGGTCTCGTAGGAGCCACTATGCCCGTGCGGATTGGCATCCTGGACTGGTCCATGCCAGAGGTGTCCGGTCAGGTGGCCGATCAAGGCTGCCGCAAGGGCGCAATAATAACCAGGATTGCCGGTATACAGCACTATAAGGATCAAAGCTGTGTAACCTATGGTGGCGATCCTGCGTCGCCAGAGAAAGTCGCTGAAAGGGATGGAGGCCATCAGGGAGCCGACCACCAGGATGATGGGGCTGAGCGACATGGGCACTCGTATGAACCAGGACCAATGGCTTTGGAGGGCATTGATCAGCGAGCAGATGATCAGACCGACTGCTGTGCCGCCTATGGCGCTGATGACTGCGGCCAGCACAGTGCGCCTGCGCCCTAAACGGGTTTCGGCGATGCACAGCATGACGAGGACCAAGGCTACGTCTATAGCAAGTTGCAGGGGGCCGGGAGTGATGACCAGGGATACCAGCAGTCGTGCGAACTGGAGCAGGAGCGAGTGCTGACCCTGTCCATGGAAGGGTCTGGACGCCTGAAGAAAGATCAGATCGGACAGAGGCATACCTAGCCGGGCTCTGCCGGGGATGCGCAGCAGCCAGATGAGCAGCCAGCTAATCAGATTGAGCAGGATCAGTCCGAGGCTGAAGGCCAGTGCTAAGGCGTGGCGTTTGGCCCAATGGGCCAAGTCTGTCAGAAGGACGGTCTTTGCTGAAGGCTCCATCAGTCCGTATCTCTTATTCGTTGTCTGCATGATCGATGCGGCTCTCTCTGCTTATGGATTCGGCTAGTCTGTCCTGTCGGCAGTTGAACCGATGTCTGCTACAACAATATCCGGAAAATCCTGGACCGGCTGGGACATTTTTCCCAAACCCATGGCCTCGCCCAGCCATTCCAGCCCGGGTTTCCAGGCGGCCTTGACCGTGTGCCAGTCATGGCCCGATCCCTGGGTGACGACGGCCTCCACGCTCATGCCTGCCTGGTCGGCGGCCTTGGCAATGATCATCATATTGTGTTGTGACTCTTTGTCGTTGGATCCAGCAGCAGTGAATAGACGCTGACTTGATGGAGCCCGCTCCAGGATGGCTCTGGCCGGGACCTGGGCCAGGAAGCGTTTTCGGTCGCCGCCGAAGTAGTCGTGGATCATCTGGTCCTTTCGACCCTGGGTCGGCTCCAGCTCCCCGTCGGCTGGAAGCATGTTCCCGTAGACGTCGGGATGCCGTGCTCCCAGCTGAGTGGAGCAGGTTCCACCTTGGGAGAATCCGCCGATGGCCCAGAGCTGCGGCTGACTGGCGACTGGCAGGTTGGCGCGGATCCAGGCAGGCACGTCATGACTCAAATAGGTCTCGGCTTTTCCGTAGACGGGGGAGTCCACGCACAGGCTGTTGTGGAACGAAGACCCGTTCTGGTCAGGGGAGACCACCACTGGAGCCAAGCCATGGTGTTGCGCGGCGTAGGCATCCATCATGGCCTGGATGGATCCGGCAGTGAAAAGCCGATCGGGGCTGCCGGGCTGGCCAGCCAGGAGGACGAAGACTGGCAGGGCTGGCGGTTTTTCGCTCAGCGCGGCGGGCGGCAGGTAGATATCGGCCGGACGGGCCAGAAATTGTGAGCTGTCATTGGAGATGCGCACGCTGTAGGAGCGGCCGCTGCGCGGATAGGACGGCAGATCGCCTCGGGAGGCCCGGGACCGCCATTGGGCCACGCTCATGGCCGGTCTGGCCGCTGGATGACTTCCGTAGTCCGGGTAAAGGGTGACGTCGAACAGGGATCCCAGGGTGGTGAACTCCCCGTAGATGATATCGACGCGAAGTCCGGTGGACAGCAGGCAGAGCAGGACGCTCAGGGCTGCAAGGAACCGACGCCATCCACGTGCAGTGAACAGGATGCAGATTGCAAACCCGGCAGCCAGGAAGCACAGGGCCACAGTGATGATGACCATCCAACCCAAAGATACCCCAAAGAGCATGAAGACGTCGGAGACCAGCCAAGTAGCCAGCAGTCCCAAGGCCCCAATGCCCACGGCAATGGCGAACTGTCTCAATAGGGTCCGCCAGCGTCCATGAGTCAGTCCGGTCAACACCAGCAGGACTAGGACCAGGGCCGTCAGGGTGAACATCGTCGCGGGCAGCCATCCCTGGGTCAGATGGACCTTTGCCAGCCATGTACCCATGCAATTCCTCCCAACCAAAATGTACCCGCAGCTCAGTATAGAGAATGTACGCGGACGAGGGCCATTTTTGCAGGTATCTGTTCGGACGCTTTCATGAATTCTGGTCAAAGGTAATCTATGGTACATTTATTGATAATCAATCTCAGTAACGCTCGTGAGGCCGTCAACTGGCCTCTTGCAGTCGCTAGGAAGGAATCCCCATCCATGCATGCCAGCAGCTCACGCCACCGCCGGATCCGCACCATGGCCACCGCTCTCATGGCCGGACTGACCCTGCTGACCTGTCTGACAGGCTGCGGAACGAGCACTGCGTCCCCGTCCGCTGCCGGATCCGGTCCCCTGCAGGTGGTGACCAGCATCAATCAGTGGCAGTCCCTGGCTGTGGATCTGGGCGGCGACCAGGCTCGGGTGGATACCATTCTGAGCAACATATCAACTGACGCCCATGACTATGAGCCGACAACGGCAGATATCGCCCGGATCAGCCGTGCTGATCTGGTCATAGTCAACGGTGCAGGCATTGACGACTGGGCGGCCAAGGCTGCTGAAACCGGGCAGGCCCGTATGGTGGACATATCCAAGGCCTCGGGACGCAAGGCTGGCGATAACCCCCATCTCTGGTTCTCCTCGCAGGGCAGGAGAGCAGCTGCCAAGGCCGTGCATGAGGCTTATGGGCAGTTGCGTCCCGACCGAACAGCCGACTTCGACAGGGCTTACCAGGACTGGCAAGGTCGACAGGCCCGTCTGGACGATCTGATTGCCAAAGCGCGCAAGCAGACCCAGGGATGGCACTACGCGGCCACGGAATCGGCTGCCTACTATCTTTGCCATGATCTGGGCATGGAGGATCTGACCCCCGAGGGGTACCTGCGGGCGGCCGCCAATGAAAGCGAGCCCTCGCCCGAGGACCTGGTGGCCTTCCGGCATCTGCTGTCCTCCAGACGGTTGGACATGCTGGTGCTCAACGTTCAGGAAGTCAATCGAACCTCCAAGGAGCTGGCCATTCAGGCCCGCAAGGCTCATGTCCCGGTGTTCGAAGTCAGCGAGCAGCGCCCTGAGAAGTACCGGAACCTAGAGGACTGGATCAGCGCCTTGATCCATCAGGTGCCGGGCGCCAAGGCCTGATGGACCAGCTCGCGCTTCATGTTCGCTAAGAGGTGTTTTCATGGAGCTTGTCGTCCTTAATGGGAACAATGGCACAGGTATCGGTAAAGGCCCGTGGGGCTCAGTCGCCAAAGTCAGGAGTAAGCGGTGAAGGATCGTAAGCGTCAGCCCGGCCGGTGGACATCCTGGATGCAGAACATGACCGGACGTCTTCGGGTGCGTGGATGGGTCTATCTGCTCGCCTTCATCCTGATTGACTTCCTGTCAGTGGGCATCCTGCAGTGGGGAGTCTCCCTGAACAGCTCCCGTGTAGAACTGTCCAACCCGCTAATCGGCTTCTGGGGCTTCATCTCGGCCATGTGGACCCAGCGTCGGTTCGTTCTGGTGCTCAATATGCTGGCTGTGGGCCTGGTCTACCTGGCTCTGGCCTGCTTGACCAATCGCTTCTGGGCGGCATCGGGCCTGATCCTGGCCATCTGTGCGGTCATTGCGGTCATCGAACGTTTCAAGGTACGTGCCCGCTACGAGGCCATCCTGCCCTCCGATCTGGATTTCCTCCATGCCGATGCGGCCAACCTGGTCTCCTTCCTGCCGGCCAGGTCTCTGCTCATGATCGGGCTAGGAGTCGTGGCTCTGATCGTTCTCGGAGTGCTCTGCTGGGTGGTGACACGGATGGATGCCCGTCGCGGCCGCCCGGTGGCCACTGGCAACAAGCCGCTGGGCGCCGGGCTGCGTACGGTGGGGGTCCTGGTCCCGGTTCTGGTGGTGGCGCTGTTCATGTCCACCGTGGGCACCTACGGCAGTCCCGCCTACCGCTTCTCACAGTTCATGGGGGACAAGCCCTCCATGTGGGACTCGGTTTATGATGCCCAGCGCAACGGGGTCTTCGTGTCCTTCTCCCGGCAGCTGCGGCCCAAGGTCATGGACCAGCCCGCAGGCTACAGCCGTGCCACTATGCAGTCTCTGGCCCATCGCTACCAGCTATCGGCGGACAGCATCAACCGTGACCGCAAGTCCTATATGAACGAGTCGACCCTGGTCTACGTTCTCTCCGAGTCATTCTCGGATCCCACACGCGTGCCGGGCGTTGCGCTCAACCAGGACCCCATGCCTCATATCAGATCCATCAAGCAGGGCACCACCAGCGGACTCATGCTCTCCTCCGGCTATGGCGGGGGCACGGCCAACCTGGAGTTCCAGGCCATGACCGGCCTGTCCATGGCCAACTTCGACCCTTCGCTGACCTCTCCGTATCAGCAGGTCATTCCTCACTTGAGCTGGATACCCACGGTCAATCAGGCCTGGGGAGCGCCATCCAGATCACTGGCCTTTCACCCCTACGAGTCCTCCATGTATTCCAGGGCTGAGAACTATAAGAAGTTCGGCTTCTCGCACTTCTATTCACTTACAGGCCCTGACCAGATAGCCCACCAGGACCGCATCGATCGCAGCCAGTATGTGGGTGATCGCTCCGCCTACGACTCCGCCCTGGAGCAGATGGGCGACGACAAGGGCAACCAGTTCGTCGAAGTCATCACCATGCAGAACCACATGCCCTACAACGACTGGTATGACGATAACAACTTCTCGGTCAACTCCTCCGATCCCAACATGCCCTTGGGCGATGATGAGGTGCAATCCATCCGCACCTATGCCAAGGGTGTCAGTCTGACCGATCAGGCCACTGCAGACTTTGTGAAGAGCCTGGATGCGCAGAGCAAGCCGGTCACCGTGGTCTTCTACGGTGATCACCTGCCTGGCATCTATGGAACGGCAAGCTGGGATGAGCGCAACTCCCTGGCCCTGCATCTGACCGATTACTTCATCTGGTCCAACAAAGCCTCGGATGCCTCGGGAGCACAGGTAAGCAACAGTGCCTATTCCTCGCCCAACTTCTTCCAGGCCCAGGCGGCCGAGCACATGGATGCCAAGGTCTCGCCTTTCACGGCCTTCCTGACCCAGCTGCACGATAAGATCAGCGCTATCGAGCCCCCGGTTGCCAACCAGATCCAGGACTGGAACAGGATCCCGGCAGGGCAGACCAACTATCTGGATGCCCAGGGCCGGCCCATGGATGCCCGTGACTTCGACCGAGCCACCCGTCAGCTTCTGAACGATTACAAGCTGATTCAGTACGACATCATGGCCGGCAAGCACTACCTGCAGGGGACCGGCTTCACTGCCACTCCCACCCGCCGCTCGGATGCCGCCCGTCAGAAGGCTGAGATGGAGCGCCAGGCCAAGGAGCAGGCTAAGGAGCAGGCCCGTCAGGAAGAGCAGAACCAGGACAAGGACAGGGAGAGCTCGGCCAACTCGGCCAACTAGGCTTCCAGGCCGCGGTGGCCGATGTCGTGCCGATAGAAGAGGCCTGGCATCGACAATCCGTTCAGCCGGTCATAGACTCGACGGGCTGCCTGGGCCAGGTTGTCACCTTGGGCAACCACCAGGGCGGTCCTTCCTGAGGAGGATGTCAGACCAGTTGATGCCGAGCCTGACACTCCGGCGTAGTAGGCTCTGAGGTCCGGCTCCGGGGCGATCAGCGGTACGGGTACACCGGTCTTGGGATTGCCGGGATAGCCCTGGGCTGCAAGGACCACACCCAGACGGCTATGGGAGTCGTCCCAGGTGAATTGCGGATCTCCGCCCTCCATCAGCGTGCGGATGGCTGTGCCCAAGTCGCTGGTCAGTGCAGGCAGCACCACTTCGGTCTCCGGGTCCCCCAGTCGCGCATTGAACTCGATGACCTGAGGGCCTTGGTCAGTGACCATCAGCCCCGTGTACAGGACCCCGGTGAAGGGGCAGCCTTCCTGGGCCAAGGCACGGACGATGGGTGCAACGATGGTATCCAGAGCCTTTTTGGTCAGTTCCGGTCCGAACTGAGGCAGAGGGCAGTAGGCACCCATGCCGCCGGTGTTTGGACCCCGATCCCCGTCATAGGCGGGCTTGTGGTCCTGCGAAAGGGGCATGGGCCAGAACTGCTCGCCTCGAACAAAGCACATGAGCGAGCACTCCTGGCCCATCAGCCGATCCTCGATGACAACCTGGGCGCCGGCCTGTCCGAACTTATGACCAATGAAGATGGCATCCAAAGCCTGCATGGCCTGGTCAAGGTCGTCGGCCACGGTCACTCCCTTGCCTGCAGCCAGTCCGTCAGCCTTGATGACCAAGGGTGCGCCGTGCGAACGCACATAGGCCTTGGCTGTTTCCAGGTCATGGAAGACCGCATAGTCGGCGGTAGGAATACCATGCCTGCGCATAAGGTCCTTGGCAAAGCCCTTGGATCCCTCAATGCGGGCCGCGGCCTTAGTGGGTCCAAAGGCGAGGATGCCGGCCGCCTGCAGGTCGTCGATCAATCCTGCCGTCAAAGGAGCCTCTGGTCCGACGAAGACCCAGTCGATCCTCAGCTCGCGTATTGCAGCGATCAGTTTTTCAGGCTGCGAGGAATCCAATTGCAGCAGGCTGATGCCGTCCGGTTCCATGCCGGGGTTGCCCGGGGCGCACCAGACCCGATCTACTCCTGGACCGGACAGCAGAGTGGTGGCGATAACATGCTCCCTGGCTCCCGACCCGATGACCAGTACCTTGTCTGCCATGATGGGCTCCTCTCGCTATATTATTGACGGCCATTTTCATTAAGGATGACCTGCTGGCCGTTTTGAGCACGTATTACCCGCCCGATCAGGGCGTAGGGCTCCTGCTCCTCATCAAGGACTGCGCGAGCCTGGTCCAGCTGGTCAGAGGAAACCACCAGAACCATCCCAATGCCCATGTTGAAGATGTTGTACATCTCCAGATGGTTGACTGCGCCCATTTCTTCGATCATGGCGAAGATGGGCGGCACCTTCCAGGCATCGAGGTCGAAGCTGGCGGCCAGTCCCTCTGGAAGGATCCGGGGCACTTTCTCCACGAAGCCGCCGCCAGTGATGTGTGCCGCGCCCCTGAGCAGGCCAGAGGCAAAGAGCGGGCGCAGGGCCTTGACGTAGATTCGGGTGGGGGTCAGCAGCTCCTCTCCCAGGGTTCGCCCCCCAAGCTGGTAGGGCCTATCCTCCAGCTTCATGCCTCCCTGATCCAGCAGGACCTGGCGAATCAGGGAGAAGCCGTTGGAGTGGACGCCCGAGGAAGGCAGGCCGATCAGCTGGTCGCCCTCGCTGATTGCAGATCCGTCCACCAGGGACTTACGTTCGACCACACCCACGGTGAATCCAGCCAGATCGTATTCGTCGGGCTGGTACATGTCGGGCATCTCGGCGGTCTCCCCGCCTACCAGGGCAGCCCCGGCCAGGACGCAGCCGTCGGCCACGCCCTTGACCACCTGCTCCAGCAGAGCCGGATCGTTGTGTCCGCAGGCAATGTAGTCCAGAAAGATCAGCGGCTCGGCCCCCTGGGCGATGATGTCATTGACGCACATGGCCACGCAGTCCTGGCCTATGGTGTCATGGCGACCAGCTTCCTGTGCCACCATCAGCTTGGTGCCCACGCCATCGGTGCCTGAGACCAGGACCGGTTGTCGGTAATTGAGCTCAGACAGATCAAAGTCGCCGCCGAAGCCGCCGATGTCACCGGCGCCCGGCCTTCGGGTTCTGGCCGTGTGGGAGCGGATCCTGTCGATCAGTTCGTATCCGGCCTCCACCGATACTCCAGCCTGTTCATATGCCTTCGGCATGGATGCCCCTTTCTCTGCTCTGTCTGTCCAGCTCTTCGCTAGTCCTCATAGGTCTGTTCTTCTGCCCCGCCCCTGCAGGCATGTCAAGCCCATAGGATCCCTTGGAGGCTTCCAGCCGGGCCCGGTCCTCTTGGGTCAGCGAGGCCAGGAAGCCCTGCTCGTAGTCGTCAAGCCGCGTGGGGTAGTCTCCGTTGAAGTAGGCCACGCAAAGTCCCTGGTATGGCGCTTCCCGGCCTAGGCCGATAGAATCCACCAGACCGTCCAGACTCAGGTAGGCCAGGGTATCGGCCTCAATGGTTTCTCTGATCTGCTCTACAGACTTTTTGGCAGCGATCAGTTCAGAGGTCCGTTGAATGTCGATGCCGTAATAGCAGGGATAACGCAGGGGCGGGGACGCGATTCGCATGTGCACCTCGCTCGCCCCGGCTTCACGAAGCAGATGGACGATTCTGCGCGAGGTAGTGCCTCGGACGATGGAGTCGTCGATCACCACAACCCGTTTGCCCGCCACGACTCCGCGCACAGCAGCCAGTTTCATTCTGACACCCTGTTCGCGCATGGCCTGGCTTGGCTGGATGAAGGTGCGTGCCACGTATTGGTTCTTGATCAGCCCCATCTCGTTGGGCAGCCCTGCCGCTTCGGCATAGCCTGAGGCTGCGGACAAGGAGGAGTTGGGTACGCCGATGACCATGTCTGCGTCCACCGGGGCCTCATGGGCCAGCCTGGCCCCCATCCGTTTGCGGGCCGAGTGGACATTGATCCCATAAATATTCGAGTCGGGTCTGGCGAAGTAGATGAACTCCATGGAGCAGATGGATAGGCAGGTGTGATCGGTATAGCGCTCGATGCTGTAGCCCGAGTCGTCCACGCGGACGATTTCGCCAGGGCCGATATCCCTTACCAACGTTGCGCCGACCAGGTCCAGTGCGCAGGTTTCGGAGGCCAGGACGTAGGCCCCTCCGGGCAGCTGACCCAGGGAGAGGGGACGGAAACCATTGGGATCCAGGGCTCCGATCATAGCGTTCTCGGTCATGAGCAGGTATGCGAAGCCGCCATGGACCTGGCGCAAGGCCTGCTTGAGCGCCGCCATGAAGTCCCGTTCAGGACTGCGGCGGATCAGGTGCATGAGCACCTCGGTGTCGGAGTTGGAGTGGAAGATGGCTCCCTGATCCTCCAGCTGCGCCTTGAGACTGTTGCAGTTGGTCAGATTGCCGTTGTGCGCCAAGGCTATGTCTCCGTCATGGAAGCGAAAGACGAAGGGCTGAATGTTTTCGATGGATCCTGAACCGGTGGTGGCATAGCGTACATGGCCAATGGCTCGGTCGCCGGTCAGCGGCGCCAGGCTGGACTCGTCCGGGAAGACCTGAGTCAGAAGGCCCAGGCCCCGCCTTCCGATCAGGTGCCCCTGGTCGTTGGAAACGATGCCGGCGCCCTCCTGGCCGCGGTGCTGCAAGGCGTGCAGACCGAAGTAGGTCAGCCGGGCGGCGTCGGGGTGGCCCCAGACCCCGAAGATCCCGCACTCCTCGTGGATGCCCTCAAGCTCCAACGACATGGTCGATGTCCTTTCCTCTAGGCGGCAAAGTAGTCCACTCCCGACTGGAAGAGCGGCTGCAGGGGGCCTGTCGGCACATTCAGATACAGGTCGGGACCGCTGCGTTCCGTGTGCCCCATCTTGCCCAGCACTCGGCCGTCCGGGCTGGTGATGGCTTCGACAGCCATGGCTGATCCATTGGGGTTGACCAACGGATCCATGGAGGGGCGGCCCTGTTCGTCTACATACTGGGCTGCCACCTGCCCTCGCTCGATCAGGGTGCGCAGGAGGCTGGGCTTGGCCACGAACCGTCCTTCGCCGTGGCTGATGGGCATGGTATGGATATCACCCACCCGGCAGGTACTCAGCCAGGGTGAGCGAGTAGAGCTGATCCGCGTGTGGACCAGACGGCTCTGATGACGGCCGATGGCGTTGACGGCCAGAGTGGGGTCCTCGGACGAGCCCGTGACGATTTTGCCGTAGGGAACCAGGCCCAGTTTGATCAGAGCCTGGAAGCCGTTGCAGACGCCCAGAATCAGCCCGTCCCGGTCCTGCAAAAGCTCCTGGAGGGCATCCGCGACCTGGTTCGAGCGCAGGAAGGATGCCACTAGTTTGGCCGAACCGTCGGGCTCATCGCCGCCGGAGAAGCCGCCGGGCAGCATGAGTATTTGGCTGTTGCGGATGGCCTGGGCCAGGCGGCGGGAGCTCTCGGTCACGTCGTCGGCATTCAAGTTGCGGATGACCACGGTATCCACCTGAGCTCCAGCGTCATGGAAGGCTCGTGTGGAGTCGAACTCGCAGTTGGTGCCGGGGAAGACGGGCATGACCACCTTCGGTCGGGCGGTATGGAAAGCCCCCTTGGTTCTGTGCGCTGCAGGCCTGCCGGACTCACGGTCGGTGCGACCGATAGTCGGCACCGGGTCGCCTTGGCCTCGGTATGGGAAGATGCCTTCCAGACCCTTGGCACGGATTTCCTCAAGCTCTGCCAGGTCCAGATCCTCGCCGCCGCAGCGCAGACGGTAATTCTGGCTGGTGTGTCCCAGGAGACGCAAATGCAGGCTGGAATCCTGAATGAATAGGGGCTCTGGACCTGAGGTCTCCAGAATGAAGCTTCCATAGGCTGGGCGGAAGAGCGCCGATATAACGGTGTCTGACGCCAGATCCAGTCCGATCCTGTTGCCCAGGCACATCTCCATCAGGGACTGGGCGATGCATCCGTAGCCCGGAGTGGCTACAGCATCCACCAGGCCCTGGCTGATCAGCGTCTCCGCCTGGTCCATGACTGTTCGCAGACTCTGCGGATCGGGCAGCAATCCTTCCTTCTGGTATTCAGGTGCCAAGAGATAGATCCGACGGCCCGCGGCCTTGAACTCAGGGGAGACCGCATCCTTGACTTGTCCCAGGGACACGGCGAAGCTGATCAGGGTGGGCGGCACGTCCAGGTCCTCGAAACTGCCGGACATGGAGTCCTTGCCGCCTATGGCGCCCACTGCCAGGTCCAGTTGAGCCTGGAGGGCGCCCAGGACGCCGGCCACAGGCAGACCCCAGCGCCTGGGGTCGTCGCCGGGCTTTGGATAGTACTCCTGCAGACTCAGATGGGCCCGGGAACGGCTGAAACCAGAGGCGACCAGCTTGGCCAAACTTTCGACCACGGCTAGGTAGGCGCCGGCGTATGGATCCCGACTGCTTATCCAAGGGTTGAATCCCCAAGTCATGGCCGAGGCGGTGGTGGTGTGTCCGTCCACCGGCAGCTTGGCGACCATGGCCTGGGCCGGAGTCAGCTGTCGGGCTCCGCCGAAAGGCATGAGGACGGTGCCTGCGCCGATAGTGGAGTCGAACTGCTCGGCCAGACCCTGCTGGGAGCAGACGTTGATGTCTGTAAGCAGGGCCCTCATGCGTGCGTCCAAGCTGCCTTGGACCTCGAAGGGAGCATGGTAGGGAGCAGGAACCGCTACATGGGCATCGGCCTTATGAGGGGCGCCATTAGAGCCTAGGAAGGATCGGGGGATATCTACGATGGTTTCTGATCGCCAGATCATCCGCAGTCGGGGTTCTTCGGTGACCTTGGCGATGACAGTGGCCTCAAGGTCCTCCTGACGGGCATATTCGATGAAGGCGGGTGCGTCTTTGGCCGCCAGGGCCACAGCCATGCGTTCCTGGCTCTCGGAAATGGCGATTTCGGTCCCGTCCAGCCCCTGGTACTTGAGTGGCACCCGGTCCAGGTCCACCTTCAGGCCGTCCGCCAACTCGCCCACGGCCACGGCCACACCGCCGGCTCCGAAATCGTTGCAACGCTCAATCAGCCTGGCTGCCTCTGGTCGGCGGAAGAGGCGCTGGAGCTTGCGCTCCTCAGGGGCATCGCCCTTCTGCACCTCGGCCCCGCAGCGTTCCAGACTCTGTTCGTCCTGGGACTTGGAAGCTCCTGTGGCGCCGCCGATTCCATCGCGGCCGGTCCTCCCGCCCACCAGGATGATCAGATCGCCGGGTGCAGGCCGATGGCGGATCACATGGTCGGCCGGGGTGGCGGCCACCACAGCACCCACCTCCATCCGCTTGGCCGCATAGCCGGGGTGGTAGATCTCACGAACCTGCCCGGTGGCCAGCCCTATCTGGTTGCCATAGGAGGAGTAGCCATCGGCTGCCTGACGGATGATCCGGCTCTGGGGCAGCTTGCCCGGCAGAGTCTGATCCAGTGGCTGACGGGGATCTGCCGCACCGCTGACCCTCATGGCCTGGTAGACGTAGCCCCTTCCGGACAAGGGATCGCGGATGGCTCCGCCGATGCAGGTGGCTGCGCCTCCGAAGGGCTCGATCTCTGTCGGATGGTTATGGGTTTCATTTTTGAAGAGGAAGAGCCAGTCGCGGTCCTGGCCGTCCACGTCGACCTTGGTCCGGATAGTGCAGGCATTGACCTCTTCGGACTGGTCCAGGTCGTTCAAAATGCCACGCTTCTGCAGATACTTGGCTCCAATGGTGGCCATGTCCATCAGGCATTCCGGGCGGTCCTGGCGTTCCAGTTCAGCGCGGATTGCCCGGTAACGCTCCAGCGTGGCGCGAGCTCGGGGGTTGTCCGCCTCGATTCTCTCCAGCCTGGTGTTGAAGGTGGTGTGCCGACAGTGGTCGGACCAGTAGGTGTCGATCACCTTGAGCTCAGTCAGGGTGGGATCACGCTTTTCCTGGCGGTAGTGGTCTCGGCAGAAGCGGACGTCAGGCAGATCCATGGCCAGGTCCAGCTTGCCGATCAGCGCTTCCAGTTCAGGATCGTCCAGATTGCGGAAACCGTTTAATACAGGCACTGGATCCGGATCCTCGTCAGGCATGGCCAGGGTCTTAGGCTGTTCCAGCCCCACTATCCGTGAATCGACCGGATTGACCAGGTAATTGCGGATGGTTTCGATTTGCTGGACATCCAAGTCACCATGGAGCAGATAGACGGTTGCCGTGGCCACCAAGGGGCGGGCGCCTTGGCCGACCAGCTGGACGCACTGGGCTGCGGAGTCGGCTCGCTGATCAAACTGACCGGGCAGAGGAGCCACGGCGAAGAGCCTGGGGGAGTCCAGCGACGGCAGGTCTTCGTCGCTTTTCATGCGCAGGGCCTGCTCCAGTTGGGTGGACACCAGATCAGTCTGGGGCTGAGCGAAGACCGTGGGCAGGCAGCGTTTGAAGAGGTCTTCGTCGATTCCTTCCAGATCGTAGCGGTTGATCATGCGCAGGCCGGTGAGCCCTTGTACTCCCGGCAGGGTGCGCAGCTGTTCGGCAAGCCTGTCGGCGGCCTGGTCAAAGCCCCGCTTTTTCTCGGTATAGACACGGAAGAGCACAGTGGATCCTTTCGCGATGGACTGGTTGGGGACCAATGAAAAACCCGGAGGCGATATGCTCGCTTCCGGGTCGACCGATCAGCTGTTCGGTTGGCTTTCGCGCTCCTCCAATTCGGTCAGTCCGTCCAGAATGGTCTGATAGGCCGGAATGATGCTGCCGAGGTCCCTGCGGAAGATGTCCTTGTCCAGGTGGGTAACCTGGCCGTCATGATTATTGCCGATCGCCCAGAGCCGGCAGGTGTCGGGGGTGATTTCGTCGCCGAGAAGGATGATGCCCGATCCAGTTTTGCCCATTTCGATCTTGAAGTCCACCAGCTCCACGTTGATGGCGCGGAAGATGCCGGTCAGCGCCCCGTTGATCTCCCGGGTCTTTGCGGCGATGATGTCCAGATCCTGCTCAGTGGCCAGTCCCAGGGCCAGAATGTCGTCCCGGTTGATAAATGGATCTTCCAGGGGATCTGATTTGTAGAAGAACTCCAGCACCGGCTGTTTCAAGGCAGTGCCTTCCTTCACCCCGTACCGTTGGGCAAAGGAGCCTGCAGCCCGGTTGCGCATGACGATCTCCAGGGGGAACATGTCCAGCCGGCGGTTGAGCTGCTCGGTGTCGGAGATGCTGCGGACGAAGTGGCTGGGGATGCCCCGACGGGCCAGCAAGGAGAATATCACCGTGGTGATCCTGTTGTTCAGTCTGGCCTTGCCTTCGATATTGGCCTTCTTGGCCCCGTTCCCCGCGGTGGCCTGGTCAGTGTACTCAACCCAGAGTATGTCCGGATCATCCGTCTCGTACAGTTTCTTGGCCTTGCCTTGATAGCGCATTCCCAACTTTTCCACGGTTCGCCTTCCTCGAGTTTGTTGCGAATTGGAAACTTCTGCACTGCTTGGGACACGACCACCATAGCAAGCGCAGGTTACATCCCCGCGCCTACTCGGGGTTTCAAATCGCTGGCCACGGCATCAGCGCGCTCGGTGGCAGTCTGCAGGTCCGGCCCCAAGGCCAGCGCCACGCCCATGCGTCGTAGACCATGTGCTTCGGGCTTGGAGAAGATGCGCAAATCAGTGCCAGGGTGGTCCAGGGCCTGCGGCAAGCCTTCGAAACTGACCGGCCCCTGCCCCTTGACCAGGATGGGTCGGCTGACGGCACATGTGCCTTCCGGCAGATTCAGAGCCAGATCCTCCTGATGAACGGGAATGCCCAGGATGGCTCTGGCGTGAAGATCAAACTCGCTGAGCCGCTGGGAGATCATAGTCACCATGCCAGTGTCATGCGGGCGCGGAGCCACCTCGTTGAAGAGCAGCGAGCCGTCGCGCAGGACGAAGATCTCGACTCCGTAGATTCCCCAACCCGTTTCGGCGCTCTGGCGGGCCAGGGATGTCATGGCCTGAACCAGCCGGGTTGCCATGTTCCGGGCCTGCTGCAGGATGTCGGGATTCAGATCCGCCGGTTGCCAGGAGAGCCTGTAGTCCCCGTCCTCCTGACGCTGTCCGATAGGCATGCAAGTGGCCACTCCGGCAGAGGAGGCCACAGTCAGAACGGTCAGCTCATGGGCCAGGGGGGCCAGGGCCTCCACGATGACCTCGGCCTTGCCTTGGTGCTTGGTAGCTGCCCGGCCCTGGGTCAGTGCCGAATTCCAGGCTTGGGACAATCCTCGGCTGCTTCTTACCAGGGTCTGCCCGTGGCCGGAGGAGCTCATCAGGGGTTTGACCATGCAGGGGTAACCCACCTGGTCCGCCGCACTGGCCAGCTCTTCGGGGGAGTCGGCGAAACGGTAGGGAGTGGTAGGCAGGCCCACCTGCTCGTGGGCGAAGACGCGCAGGGCTCTGCGGTCCATGCACATGGCCGCAAGAGGGGCTGCAGGCACTACCTGAATGCCTCGGTCCGCGGCGCTGGCCAGGCGATCGGTGGCGATGGCCTCCACTTCGGGCACGATCAGATCAGGCTGGACCTGTTCGATCAGGTCCTCCAGAGCCTTCGGATCGCTCATCTTCACCTGGTAGCCGGCATGGGCCACCTGTGTGGCGGGTGCGCCAGGGTAGGAGTCTGCTGCACCTACCCAAGCCCCCAGTCGCATCAGGCTGATGGCGATCTCGCGGCCGAGTTCGCCAGCTCCCAGGAGAAGGACTCGTGTGGGTCTTGGCCCTAGAGGGGAGCCGAACGGCCGCTCCTCTGGATTGATGGTGTTGATAATCCGCTGCTGACCGGATGCGCTCATGGCCATATTCTGCCACTCACCCGTAGACCAATGATGCGGTTTATGGATACATGCCTATAAACGACATCTATAGAGGCCTTCTTGTCCGCTGGCCGTCGGGACGATTACCATGTCAGGCAGTCGACCAGGGAAGGCGGGAACGTGAGCGAGCGGACACCGGCGGTGCGGATGGAGCACCTGACCAAGACCTATCACAGCGACGACGACGAAGACAAGACGGCACTGGCCGACATCGATCTGACCGTCGAGACTGGGGATATTTTTGGCATCATTGGACTGAGCGGGGCGGGCAAGTCCACACTGGTCCGCTGCATTAACGGGCTGGAGGATTATGATTCGGGCAGTGTCAAGGTCCGTGGCCGCGAGGTCAAGGATCTGGCTCCGGCCGAGCTGAGGGACTTGAGACGTCGCACCGGCATGATCTTCCAGCACTTCAACCTGATGCCCTCCAGGACGGTGGCCGACAATGTTGGCCTCCCTCTGCGTGGGAGCGGCCGTGACCGCGCATCTCGAGGGGCCCGGGTTTCCGAGCTTCTGAAACTGGTAGGACTGACTGAGCTGGCCGACCACTATCCCGCCGAGCTCTCCGGCGGACAGCAGCAGCGCGTGGCCATCGCCCGAGCTTTGGCCAACGAGCCGGATATCCTGCTCAGCGACGAGGCCACCAGCGCACTGGATCCGACCACCACGCGCTCCATTCTTCAGCTGCTCCGTGATCTGCACGACCAGCTGGACATCACGGTGGTCATGATCACCCACGAGATGTCGGTCATCCGCCAGATCTGCAACCGGGTGGCAGTCATCGACCAGGGTGTCATCGTGGAGCAGGGCCGGGTCTTTGATGTCTTTGCAGACCCCAAGGCCCAGCTGACCAAATCCTTCGTGGCCACCACCTCCAACTTGGACAAGGTCAAGGATCTGATGGCCGCCGATTCGCCCCTGGTGGCCCTGGAGCCCGGACAGATCCTCATGCGCATGTCTTATGTTTCCAAGGAGGTATCCGAGGCTCTGGTCTCCACCATCAGCCGTCGCTACAACCTGGATGTCAACATCATTTTTGGCGACATCGATGTGGTGGAGGGGGCGCCCCTGGGCGGTCTGGTGGTCAGAGTGGGCGGCGACGCTGAAAATATCCGCCAGGCCATGGAATACCTGCGCTCGCGCAGCATCGGAATCGAGGTTCTCAAGTCATGACGTCCCTGCTTACCACCTGGTTCCCCAACGTTATGAGCCGGTTGCCGGAGTTCTTCAGCAGCATGGTTCAGACCCTGGTCATGGTCGGCGTCTCCGGGGTGATCTCCTTCCTGCTGGCTCTGGTCATCGGGGTGGGACTGATCATCAGCCGACGTGACGGCATCCGTCGCAACGGCCTGGTCTTCACCATTCTGGACAAGCTGATCGACCTCTTTCGCTCCATCCCCTTCATCATCCTGGCAGCAGCCCTGGTGCCGGTGACCAGGATGCTCATGGGCACAGCCATCGGGCCCAAGGGGGCGATCTTCCCGCTGGTCGTGGGCATTACCCCCTTCTTCTCCCGGCAGATCGAGTCGGCTCTTGCCGGTCTGGATCCTGGGTACGTCGAGGCGGCGGAGTCCATGGGCATGACCACCTGGCAGATCATCTGGCATGTCTACCTGCGTGAGGGCATCCCCTCCATCATCCGGGTGACTACCATCACCATCGTCAGCCTGGTGGGCGAGACCGCCACCGTGGGCATCGTGGGCGGCGGCGGGCTGGGTGACTTCGCCATCCGTCTGGGCTACCAGCGGTCCATGAACGACGTGACCATTGCCACCATCATTGTGCTGGTCATCTTCATCGCCCTGATCGAACTGTTCGGCCGGCTTCTGGCCGAGGTCGTCGAACACTGAGCAACCCGGGAAAGGTCAGATTATCGTGGTCGGTCGTAGTCGCGTCGGCAAAAAGAACAAAGCCAAGGTCCAGCTGGCGGCGCTCAGCTTGGTCATCGTCCTCCTGCTGGCGTTGGTGGTCGGTACCGATGTCCGCCTGAACCAGGTGGGTGCCGATGTCAAGGTGGTCAAGGTCGGCGTCATCGGCAGTTCGGACGATCAGATCTGGAAGGCCGTCCAGGCAGAGCTGGATCGGCGGGGTGAGCACATCAGGATCGAGCTCAAGCCTTTCCAGGATGCCATCTACGTCAACCAGGCCACGTCCAACCGCGAGGTGGATTTCAACGCAGCCCAGCACTATGCCTACCTGGAGGACGATGTAAGGACCAACCACTACCAGCTGGCCGTGCTTGGCAATACCTACATCTCGCCCATGAACCTCTACTCGCAGCGCTATGCCAAGCCCTCGCAGTTCCAGGACGGCGACCGGGTGGCCATCCCCAACAACGCCACCAACATGGGCCGTGCCCTGAAGGTCCTGGCCGATGCCAAACTCATCGGTCTACGCGACCCCAAGGCCACCAACCCGCTGCCCGAGGATGTGGTGGACAATCCCAAGCATCTGAGTATCGAGCAGGTGGATCCGGCCGGCATCCTCAATCTGCTGCCCGACTATGCGGGCGGGGTCACCAATGCCAACTTCGTGGTCGATGCAGGTCGCAGCGTGCATGATGCCATCCACGAGGTTCCCTACGATCTGCAAAACCCGGCAAATAAGCCTTACATCAACATCATCGTCACCACCAAGGATCAGCGGGACAACCCCACCTACGCCGCAGTGGTACGCGCCTATCATTCCAAGCCCGTGGCCGACACCATCGTTCGGGTCTACAAGGGCGCCTGCCTGCCGGCCTTCAAGGTTTCCTGATGCGGTAGGTTCTATCAATGAAGGAGGACGGATATGAGCACCAGAAGAACCAGGGCCAAGCGAGAGCTGGCGGCTGTTTCGGTCGTCATCCTGGTGGTCGCCGTCCTGATGGGCGTGGCCTATGTCAAGGTCAACCAGCCCGAACGCGGCCAGCGGGAGATCAGCATCGGCCTGGTGGGCGATGCCGATGAAGAGATTTGGAAGGCCGTTCAGCACGAGTTGGACCAGCGCCGGGCCGGCATAAAAATCAAGCTCCGCTCCTTCCAATATGGGCGCTACGCCAATCAGGCGCTGTCCAACGGGGAGATCGACCTGAATGCCTTCCAGCACTACGCCTTTCTGGAGCAGGAGTCCAAGCAGCACGGGTACCGGTTCGCAGCCATCGGCGACACCTACATCTCACCCCTCAACCTCTACTCAAAGAAGTACAGGAGCGTTGACCAGATTGGCTATGGCGAGCGTCTGGCCATACCCAGTGATCCCATCGATCTGGGTCGATCCCTAAAGGTGCTTGCCAGCGCCGGGCTGATCGGTCTGCGGGACCCCAAGGCCACCACGCCGGTTCCAGAGGACATCGTCGACAATCCGCGTGGGCTGGTCCTGGACCAGGTCGATCCACCGGGAATCGTCAAGGTCCTGCCCGACTATGCGGCCGGCATCACCAACACCAATTTCATCCTTGATGCCGGCATGAAAATCCAGGATGCCATCTACCAGGTGCCCGGTGATCTGAAATCGCCAGCTAATCACCCCTATGTCAACATCATCGTGGCCAGGCAGGCCGACAGAAACGACTCCGCATACAAGGCCCTGGTCTCCGCCTATCACAGCCGATATGTGGCTGATGCCATCAACCGCTACTACCGTGGGGCGGCCGTCCCGGCCTTCTCCTACTAATAGTGGGTGCAATCGGGTCGTCGCCCTTTTTGGTCCGGCCCAAAGCTGCTAATGATGAACAGCAGGGGGAAGGCTGATGAGGGACCGTGGTCGCCTGACGCTGGCCCTTGTTCTGGACTCCTTTGGCAACAGGGGCAACGGGACTTCCAACTCCGCCATCCAATACGCCCAGGGTCTGGAAGCGCTGGGGCACCGGGTCCGCCTGGTGGGGGTGGGCTCGACCGAGTATCCGGCGCGAGTGCATCGAATTCCTCTGGTTTCTCGTGTGGCGGCCAGACAGCAGATGAGCTTCGCTCGTGCCGATCCGGAACTTTTCCGAAGGGCTTTTACCGGTGTTGACCTGGTCCATATTTATGAGCCCTTCGCCTTCGGCCGGGCCGCCCTGTCACAGGCCAGGTCGATGGGCATACCGGTGACCGCCGGGTTTCATATTCAGCCTGAGAACATCACTTATTCCGCAGGCCCATTGCGCCGGCTGCCCGGGGTGGATGCGGCCATCTACCGGCTCTTTCGGTTCTGGCTCTACGACCATGTCGGGCACATCCACGTTCCCACTCAGCTGACGGCCGACCTGCTGCGTTCGCATGGGTACAAGGCCCATCTGCACGTCATATCCAACGGATACCAGCCCAGGTTCAACCCTGGTGACCGATACGAGCGGCAGCGATCCGGTCGGTTGATCCAGGTCGTGGCCTCTGGCAGGCTGGCTCGGGAAAAGGATCATCTGACCCTGATCCGTGCCTTGGCCTTGTGCAGGAACAAATACAGGATTCGCTTGACCATAGCAGGTACAGGTCCTATGGAGCGCCGGCTGAGAACGGAAGCCGCCCGGCAGCTGGCCGGCATGCAGGTTTCGATTGGATTCCATCAGAACGCGACCATGCCTGATCTGCTCAGGCAGACCGACCTGCTGGTTCACCCGTCTATCGCGGATCTGGAATCCGTCAGCGTCCTGGAGGGGATGGCCTGCGGCGCAGTCCCGATCATCGCCCAGTCTGATCTGAGCGCCGCAGGACACTTCGCCCTGACGCAGCACTCGCTCTTCCCGGTCGGCAGGGCCCGATCCCTGGCTGAGCAAATCGATTGGTGGATAGACCATCCTGATGTCCTAGCAGTCTGGTCTAGACGCTATGCCGAACATGCCAAGGAACACTACTCTCTGGATACCTCCGTCAGGGCCTTTGCCCATATGGCTGTGCAGGCCGTCAGCGATCAAGAGCCGGACCAGGTGCAGTCTAACCTGGCTTAGATTTCCTGCTTGGATATGATCAGAGCCGACCCGAAGATAGCCACCAGGACCACGCCCACGGATACTCCGGCATAGATCCAGACCTGATCGGCCGTCAGAGTGTTCAAGACAATCTGTTCGCCGAACCCGACGAAGTCGAAGTATTTCAGCCATTTCCATTTCGCAGTGAACTCCACGATGCCGATCAGAATGGGCCATATCACAATCACCACCGCTGGAATGACCAGGGATTTGGTAATGATCAACAGGACGATGCCCAGGCTGATGATGACGGAAATGCAGAAGCTGACTGATAGGGTCATGACAGCGACATCCTTGCACAAAATGCCCCAGCCGGCCCCAGTCTTCCTTCCCAGGGCTAGTCCGGTCAGCAGAATAGTGATGAAGTAGCACAGGGTCAGAAGGATGATGTCAGTCAGGATGGTCACGTACTTGCCCAGGATGAACTGTATCCGCGAGATTCCCGATGTCAGCGTGTTCTTCAAGGTGTGCTGGCTGTATTCCGCACCAATGACGATAACAAAGACCGCGATGTAAAAGTAAATTAGAGACGAGGCGGAGGCGACACCCACTTGCAGGCCAGTCCTGATGGTCCAGCTTTGGCCTTCGATTTCCATCAGTTTATGATCGTATTCTTCACCCCCAGTGCTAATTCCTATGGTCGTCTTGCACCATGTGGCCACTATGCCGAGGGCCACAGTGGCAATCAGCAGAATCAACATGCCGATGGAGCGTCGCTGCCTGTAAAAGTCGGCCCTGATCTGGTTAATCATTGTTGTCTCCTCGACTCTTGAGAGTCCTTGTTCAGCAGATCTGCGAAATATTCCTCCAGCGATCCCTTCTGCTGGTTGATTTGATTGACCAGGATGCCTTCCTGAACCAGAAGTCTGTTGATGGGGCCCGGTTCCAGATTCCCCTGCTTGATCAGAATCTGATGGTCGTCAAGGACTTGGAAGGGGCCGATTCCCTCGCGATCCAGGATCATGGCGGCCCTGGAGCTCTGGTCCACGTCGATCAACAGTCCATTTTGATTGATCCGATCCAGTTCATCCTTGTCTACCTCCTTGATCAGGCGGCCGTGGCTGATGAATCCGAACCGGGAGGAGACCAGGTAAAGTTCGCTCAGAATGTGACTGGAGATGAGAATGGTCGTCTGGCGCTCCTTGTTGAGCTTGTCCAGGAGTGTTCTGAATTCCATGATTCCTGCCGGGTCCAGGCCGTTGATGGGCTCGTCCAGAATCAGGAAATCGGGTCGGGTGAGGATGGCCATGGCCAGACCCAAGCGTTGACGCTGGCCCAGAGAGAGGTGACCGGCCCGAGTCTTGGCCTTTTCGCTCAGGCCGACGAAGTCGATGGTCTGATCGATGGCCTTGCCGTCGGCCAGCCCGTGCTGGATGGCTGTCAGTTTCATGTTCTGGCTGACGGTGAGTTTTTTGAAGGCAGCCGGGGCCTCAATGATTGAGCCTATCCTGCTTAGTATCCGGCTGTTCTTGCCAATCGTGTGCCCCATCAGCCTTATGCTCCCCTTCTGCATGGGGGAGAGCCCTGTGATCAGACGCATCAGGGTGGTTTTGCCAGCGCCGTTCTCGCCGATCAGCCCATAGATCTGGCCCTTGTTTATGGAGAGGCTGAGATCGTCCAGTGCTTGGAAGCGGCCGAACCGTTTGCTGACATGGCTAATATCCAGAATGGCATCGTCCATGGAGTTCCTTTCTCTGTGTCGCTATCAGAGAATCTAAAATGCCTTTCTTAAGTGCTTGGCCAAGAAATCATTAAGAATTGCATAAATTCGCTTGGGCGATACTGGCCTCGTTAGGCGACTTCAGTAACATGAGATTGACCTGCGAAAGGAAGAAAGTATGCCGACGATTCTGGTCGTGGAGGCTCAGGAGGACATTCAGTCCTTGCTCAAGGATGTGTTGGGAGGAACCTACCGAATCATCCAGGCGACTACGGGCGCCCAGGCCTTGGCCCGCTTCCAGCAGGAGGAACCCGACCTGATTCTTCTGGATCTGATGCTCCCCGTAGTCACCGGGGATAGCGTCCTCAAGGCCATTCGGCGTATGTCATCGGTGCCGGTCATCATCCTCACGGCCATTCAGGACAAGACCAGGACTGTCAGCCTCTTGGAGCAGGGCGCCAATGATTATGTGACCAAGCCATTTGACATCGACGAGCTCCGCGCTCGCGTCCAGGTACAGCTGCGTCAATCCCGGGCACTGAAAGCGGATGCGAATGCAGCAGGTGAATCCGCCGCTAAGATTTGTTTCGAGGGGATCGAGCTGGACCGGATGGAGCACACAGTAAGCGTTGATGGGCACCGGGTCGATCTGGCCCGCAAGGAATTCGCCATTCTTGGGCTTCTGATGGACCATCCACATCGGGTTTTCGAGAAGGAAGACCTCTATCGGCAGGTTTGGAACCAGCCATACATCAATGCCGAGAACACTCTCAATGTGCATCTGAGCACCTTGCGGACCAGTCTGAACAGATACGCCGGCAGTCAGCGCTACATCGTGTCGGTCTGGGGTATTGGGGTTCGCCTGGTTTAAATTCGCTCGGAAGGAAGAACGATGAATAAGGGGTCGTCAGAGGTGAATCCGTGAAGGTGGTTGCACTTGTTCTGGGTCTTGTCGCCCTCGCCTTAGCGATTGGCCTGATGATGCTGACTACCGACCTCAAACGGATCAGTGATGATCTGGATTTTATCAACCATGCCGACACCAATGCCTTGGTAACCACAGGGTCCAATATCGGGCTCATCCGCACTCTGGGAGATAGGATCAACGCCGTTCTGAACAAGACCAGACGACTGCAGATCACCCAGGCTGAGCAGAACAAGCAAGTCCGGCAGATGCTGACCAACCTAACCCATGACATCAAGACCCCCTTGACCGTGGCCAGGGGATACGCCCAGCTGCTCAAGGAGGGATCGGCTGATCAGAAGCAATTGGGCAAGATCCTCAACAACCTGCAGTCGGTGGATCATTATCTTCATTACCTGATGGATTTCAATCTGATACAGGAGAAGAGCGTGAGCCTGGATCTGACCAGGGTGAACCTATCGGAACTGGTTCAGCAGGAGCTCTTCAACGCTTTCGATTCTTTGACTGCGCGGTCAGTCACGGTGGAGCCCAGAATCCAAACTGGTGTGGAAATTACGACGGACCAGACCATGATGAGTCGAATAATTCAGAACCTGATCGGCAACTGGCTCAAGTATGCGGAGGAATCAGCCTGGGTGGACCTGCACAAGGGTGAAGACGGGCGGATTCATCTGGACTTCGGCAACAAAACCAAGGGCGGAGCCGTCGATGTGGACAGGCTCATGGAACGGTTCCAGACCGATGATCAATCACGGACCAAGATCAGAAGCACAGGTCTGGGTCTCAGTATTGTCGACTCCCTGGTGGATTCGCTGGGCGGTTCCATGAGCTTGGAATCCAGCAGGGGTATTTTCTTGGTCCACTTACTACTGAGCAATGCTCCACAATTGAACGTACTGTAAATAACGCAGGCTTGGGGGAACTTGGTGAGATGCTGTGGCCGGTCACGGTCTTCATGACGAGACCATGACCGGCCATCAGCGCGTGTAGGCGAAGAACGGTGTCAGTACATGAATCTGATTGTGCTTAAATCCGGTCAACGGATAAGCCGCTTCTCCGTCTACGTTCAAGGGAAAATCAAGCCTTGGTGTGGGGAACTACAACAGCCCTGGCCGAGAGCTTGTTGTCGACCAGCTTGTGGTAGGCATCGAGGGCATTGTCCAGCGAGTAGGTTTCGATCTCGGTCTCGATCTGGCCGTTGCGATACATGTTGGCCACATCGTAGAGCTCAGGGATGGAGCCCCAGTAAACGCCAAGCAGCTCCTGCTCCCAGGGCTTGGAATACCAGTCGTATTCCGCCTTGCCGCCGGCGATGCCGACCACGGTCACCCGGGATCCCGGGCCACCTGAAGCCTGTGCGGCAGCAATGGTCGGGGCCACACCCACGAAATCGAAGGCGGCATCCACGCCCTCGCCATGGGTGATCTTCCTGATGTTCTCCACCTGGTGCTCGTCGCTCATAACGGGAATGGCGCCCTTGGCCTCAGCCTTGGCCAGAGCTTCTGGCTTGGTGTCGGTGGCGATCACGGTAGCGCCGGTCAGGGCGTGCAGAATCTGAATGGCGATCTGGCCCAGGCCACCCAGGCCAATGACCAGAGCGTACTTCCCGCCGCCGTTCAGGTGGGGCATGGCAGCCCTGATGGCATGGTAGGGTGTCAGAGCTGCATCAGCCAGGGGTGCGGCGCCAATTGGATCTGCATCCCCCAGAGGAACCAGGTTGCGGGCCGGAACGGTCATGTATTCGGCCATGCCACCATTGCGGCCCAGTCCCAGGGCCAGAGATTTATTGGTTGCGGCGCTGGAGCAGTAGTTCTCCTGGCCAGCTACGCAGTGGGGGCAGTGGCCGCATCCGGTGGGCCCATAGACGATGTAGGCATCGCCCTTCTTGAATCCCGTGACATCGGGTCCTACCTCTTCGACCCAGCCGGTGGTCTCGTGTCCCAGAATGAACGGCGGCTTGGTGTGGCTGCCGGTTTCAGGGGTGTAGTCCTGGAAGACGGAGACGTCGGAATGGCAGCAACCTGCCCCAGCCACCTTGAGCAGGACCTCGCCGCTCCCGGGTGTCGGCTCCGGCACTTCCTTAAGGGTGGGGAAGGTGTTGAACTGTTCGAAAACAACGGCTTTCATGGGTTTCCTTTCATCATCGAAGCTTATCCGCCCCTGTATGCGGGGTGGGAATGTCTGCATCAGCATCGGTGCAATAAAAATATTAACGAATGATAACTATGTACTCACCTTGAAAGGGTGTGATATGTCCGACAGTATGGGACCGCCAGGCCTGCACGCCGGATACGAAGACATATACACGTAAATACCCCTCCCCTAAGGTGAATTGGCAGGGGAGGGGTGTCAGAATGATCAGGGACTTGCCTGGATTAGCGTGGGCGGCCTTAAAGCAGATTGATCAGAGCCTGGGTGTCCTCGGCTGCTGTCGCCCAGGAGGTCGCTAGTCGAATTACTGTGTGAGCGGCATCGCTGCGTTCCCAGAAGTCGAAAGCGACCTGCTTGGACAGCTCCTCCATGCGCTCATTGTCCAGGCGGACGAAGGTCTGGTTGGTGGGGGCGTCCATGACAATCTGGTACCCCTTCTCACGCAAAGCCTTTTTGATCATCGCTGCCTTCTGGATGGCGTTGCGGCTGATGCGCAGGTAGAGGTCATCGGTAAAGAGAGCGTCGAACTGCACTCCCAGGAGTCTTCCTTTGGCCAGGAGTGCACCTCTTCTTTTGATCATGGTGCTGAAATGCTCGGGAGCGTTCCCTCTGGGGAAGACGACCGCTTCGCCGCAGAGTGCGCCCACCTTGGTACCACCGATGTAGAAGACATCGCAGAGACGGGCTATATCCGTCAGGTCGATGTCGGTTCCGGGGGCTACCAACCCGTATCCCAGCCTGGCCCCGTCCAGGTAGAGCGGAATCTTGTATTCCCGACAGGTCTGCGAGAGATCCTCCAGCTCCTGGAGGGTGTAGAGAGTTCCATACTCTGTGGGATGGGAGATGTAGACCATGCCTGGGAAGACCATCTGCTCATGGTTTTCGTCGGCGTAGAAGCCTTCCAGGAAGGCGTTGAGATCCTCTGCGCGGATCTTGCCCTGCTCGCCGGGGATGGTCAGGACCTTGTGACCAATGGCCTCAATGGCGCCGGCCTCATGAACGTTGACATGTCCCGAATCCGCGGCGACCACTCCCTGGTAGGACTTCAGCAGGCAGGAGGTGACGACCTGGTTGGTCTGGGTTCCTCCGGCCATGAAATAGACCTGGGCCTGGGGGCAGCCGCAGGCCTGGGCGATCTTCTGAGCTGCGGAGGAACAGTACCGATCCTTGCCATAGCCGGGAAGGCGCTCCATGTTGGTGTCGATCAGCCGTTGCAGGACTTCGGGGTGGGCGCCCTCGGAATAGTCGTTGACAAATGACAGCATATAAGTCCTTCCGGTTCGACGATAATTGGCTCGGGGCCAGCCAAGCGGTTTCTGAGCCATGGCTCTTACAACAGCATATGCGACGAGTCATCCAGCTGATGCTCTGTCGATGAGATCCTTGGCGGATGCGATGATCACCTGAATGCTGACCTTGGCAGCGTTGAAGATCTTCTGGGTGTTTGGGTTGAGGTAGAGCCCGTTCTCGCGATGCCTGCGTATCCCTTCTCTTGCCTCGCTTAAGGATGACAACATGCTGTGACTTGTCAACGTCCAGGATGGGCATGCCAGATACTGTGGTCCCTGATCGGCGGGCTGCCGCGTTGGTCGCGTCATTGACGCCGACCACCAAGGCGATGTTCTTGATGGCCAGCTGCTGTGGGGGTTGACCATGCAAAGGGCGCCACGCATCCATAAGAATGATGAGCGGCGCCCTGAGGCGCAAGACCTTAGCGAATAGAACGCTTTGGCTGATCAATTCATTGATCTGCAGCGGCAATTCTCACATCCGTGGCCAGTCAGCCTTTCTAGCCTTGTGCACCGTTTCAGATCCAGGCTCACTGCAGTGTCTTATTCCTTCCCCTCGCGCTTATCATTCGCCACAGGATTCTGTGGCTTGGACTGCACCGGATTGTGATGGTAGATAAGGGCGAAGGCAGCCAGGGTCTCGATCATGCTGGCGATGATCCAGGCTATGACGATGGCGTTCTGATGTTTGCTGACTGTTCCCATTCGGGTGAAGATGAAGACATCCATGATGAAGGTTTGAAGGACCAGAAGGACCGTAGCCACAACCACCGTCCTGGTGTGCCTGTCCGCCTCCGTTCCTTCTCCCTCCGGTTTGCCGGGAGACTTGAAGCTGGCGTAAGAGAGGAGCCAGATGCCGATTCCGAAGAGGACAGCGGCAAGAGGCAGGGAGAAGAAGATCGGCATGGTGCTCAGGCTGAGGCCCAGAGCTGCGACCAGGACTGCCGAGGCCAAGCCCAGATAGAAGGAATCATGGTTTTTGGCCTGGTGCGGTTTGGCAGGTCTACTTTCGTTGGTCGGCTGAGATGGTTTGTTTGCAGTAAATTTGCTCGGTTCGCTCGGCTTGTGGTCATGGGAGGGGCCATGCTCTTTGTCTGCGTGGCTAGCCTGCGCGTGGTCAGCAGCTACGGCCTGTTCCTGTCTATTGTGTATTTCAGGTTTGCCATGATCAGCATTCTTGCCGGGTGAGTCCTTGCCCTCCCTCTCGCCTATGTGTTCTGGTGCAGGCTTTTGCTTGGGGGCATCTTCGGCTTGGTGTTCTTGTCTGACGTTCGCATTGCTCCCAGGTTTTGGTATGCGGTTCTTGTCGTTCATTGGTGTTTGCTCAGAGCTCTCCCGGGTGTCGTTGCCCAGTGAGGAGTCGCCCTCGTGCCTTTTCTGCTGGTTGCCCGGTATTCGTGATTCCTCATTCCTGTCTTGGTTCTTATTCGCACGTTCGTTTCGATTGTTGCTCATCTGACCCTCCAGGCTCGTTCTTCCCCGATACTTGTGGCAGGTCTGCCGGCGACCTGCTTACTTTCAGGAAGCAACCTCCGTTGAGGCCAGTTTATGTGTCCTTTTCTCATAAAAGCGGCATTGACCGGCACCAGGTCGACATCATGGCGTTTTTGACCTTTTATGGGTGGAGCATTGATGGCTGGACTAAAGGAATGGGCTGCGAAAGCGCTGGATTCCTTGCAATATATCCAGAAAGGTATTGTGCGTGGGTGGTATCCGCGCTCATCATCTGGATTTTCGAGTGTTGGCCCATGATGCTTTTTGCGCTCTCACGTCTTTTCTTCTTCTGCCCATTCTTAAGGCAGAAGACGTAACCTGTGCCGCTATCTTGCTGTTGTCGGTCAGCTGATGGCATATCCAGAATTGCTGAGGGCGTCCAGGGCAGCAGGGAAGTCCTCAGCCTTGGTCAGAACATAGTCTGTGTTGTAGGTCGAGACAGCGAAAATGCCTATGCCCTTGTCTGCAAGAATGGTGGCAATCGGCGCCAGAATGCCGATGAGCGAAAAATCGAGAATGCCTTGGATGCGGAAGGCCCGCCAGCCGTCGCTGCGTTCCAGGGTCTGGCTCGGAACCATGTCGGCTGGACAGACCAATGAAGCTTCTTGGTCGGTTCGACCCGTAAAAACATAAGGTGAGTTCAGGTCAATCTCTGTGTAATCAGCAACTTTGCAGACAGTCAGGTCTGCCTTTATGGGCTGGATGCGGATGTCTTGCACTTGGCTTGTCGCTGAGTTGCAATTCTTGGGGGTAAGTGACTTGTTTTTTGAGCGGAAGCGGATGATGGCATATAGCGCAACAAGGACCCATCCGCATTCGAGGGCGAAAAAGGCCCACTGCCGGCTAGCCAAGGCATCGACGGTCAGTAAGCTTGCGCCGACAAGGTTTAGAACAAGATTGACCCAGCTGCCCCTGGGCAGGCCCACCAGCTGCATGGAAACAAAGGCCATGAGCAGTAGCAGAAATCCAATAAGTTGAACTAGCATGAGCAAACGCATCCTTCCACGAGTGATTTGCTGAGCGTCGTCGTCAATCCGGGTACGGCGCCTCTCGTCCGGGGAAGGGATGCTTCCGAAAGACACTGTAGCACCACTGGCAGGGGTCGAAGACATGTTGCCTCCGTATATGCAAAAGATGAATGGGCAGCCATATGCGGCAGGCATTGTACTGCTTTGCTGCCCTTTGTTAGATTGCAGGAGGACATCACCGAGGAGATGATAGAGCATGGAAGAACTGCAGCTGAGCAATGGCGCCGAGCTCCCGATATTGGGATATGGAGTCTACCAGATAGATGATCTGGATGAATGCAAACGTGGGGTGGCGTCGGCCCTCGATGACGGCTATCGCCTTATCGATACGGCCGCCTGTTACGGCAATGAAAGAGCAGTGGGGGATGCTCTGAGTGAAGCCGCCATTCCTCGAGAGGAGGTGAGCATCTCTTCAAAGGTCTGGATTCAGCATAATGGTTACGAGGGGACGATACAGTCCTTTGAAAAAACATTGATGAACCTGCAGACGGACTACCTGGATCTGTACCTCATCCATATGCCTTATGGCGATTATCAGGGGTCGTGGAGAGCTATGGAAGACCTGTACGAGCAAGGTCGAGTTCGTGCCATCGGCGTCTGCAATTTTCTACCTGACCGGCTGATCGATTTGATTCTTTCCAGCCGAATTGCGCCCATGGTCAATCAGATTGAGCTACATCCCTTCACCCAGCAGATCGCGCTTCGAAAGGTCATGGCCGAGCAGGGTGTTGCACCCATGGCCTGGGCGCCTCTGGCTGAAGGTCGTCGAGGCATTTTCGACAATCCTGTCCTCAGACGCATTGGCCGACGTTATGGCAAGACACCGGCCCAGGTGGTATTGCGCTGGCTGACCCAACAGGGGATATGCGCCATCCCGAAATCCGTGCACGAGGAACGGATTCGCGAGAACCACAATATTACAGATTTCAGTCTTGATGATGACGATATGCATGACATTAGGGCTATGGATACGGGAGGGCCGCTCATTCTTGATGTGGATACGCCCGAGGAGGCTACACGTCTGCATGGGATATCCTATACACAGTGACTGAGGTCCACTGAATCGATAAGACGAGGGCGCCCGCACTTGAAGATTCCAGTGCGGGAGCCCTCGTCTTGATGTCAGGGATCGTCGCTGAGGTCTATTGTGCTGGCCAGTCGTCTTGCAGACGGCTCAAATAATCCTTGGCTGCCTTTTCCAGGTTCTGATCGCTCATGCCTGAGCTGACTCCTGTGAGAATAAAGGGCTTCCGATAAACGGTTCCGATGAGATTGCTAGTAGCTTTGAACGGAGCCAGGAGCTCGTCCACCGTATAGCCGAATTCACCCTCATGGTGATAGTTCTCTCCAGCAGAGCCGACCGAGACAGCGAGCATGAGTTCTTTGCCTTTCAGGGCATCGCCGTGGGTACCGTAGGCCCATCCGTAGGTAAGCACCAGGTCTTCCCACTCTTTGAGCAGGGGAGGGCAGCTGTACCAATACATGGGAAACTGCCATACCAGACGGTCACAGCCTTTGACGAATGCTTGCTCGCCGGGAATGTCGATTTGGCCTGAGCGCAAGGCAGCGTATTCGTCCCGGACCAGGATGCCCTCATCATCATGCCCCGTGGCTTCCCGCATGAGGCGGGCGTTGGTCCGTGAGGCTTCCATATGGGGGTGGAAGACCAGGACCGCCGTCTTGGTGTTTTGTTCCATGCCTTACTCTCCTTCAGTCATCATTTTGCCAGATTTGCTTGGCACGGTTGAAGGCCGACCAGGCCTTCGGCCAGCCTGCGTAGAAGGCCAGATGGGTGATTTCCGCTACTATCTCGTCCTTGGTGATGCCGTTCTTTTTCCCGATGTTCAGATGAGCGTCGAGCTGTTCTGTGCTGCCCATGGCAATCAATGCAGCTATGGTGATCATGCTTCTGTCGTGTGCGGACAGTGCTTGTTCATCAGCCCAGACTTCGCCGAATAGAACATCGTCATTCAGAGCTGCGAACTGAGGTGCGAATTCGCCCAACTGTTCTCTTCCTGCTGTTTGTTTTGTGACCATGATCTTCCCTTCCTTGCTGACTGTATGATGGTCCAAGACGCAGGTTCACTGTTGTCTTGGATGTGAACGGCAACAGTTTAGGGCTCTCGAAACGGTATGTATAATGCCGATTGCTTATATGTTGGTATTCGTTTTTTGCATGGGTTTAGCAGCGTCTCTGCCCGGTCGGTTTCTTCTTTGCTGGCCGCAATACCGCTTTTTGCTCGCGAGAGTCAGGCCGTCTTTTGGGTTGTTCGGCAATGGGCGGTTAGCGTTGAAATTCGGCCGGCAGAAGATCAACATTCATGAGGCTGGTCACGAGATTGATCCCAAGTCTGACAAGTCTGCGCCCGGCTCTGCTGATTTGTGTCTGCTGGTGGAGGATTCGCTGGATGATGTGGTTGCCGCGCTTCATGAGCATCATGTCGAATATCTGGGTCCGGTCAACCGGACTGGCGCCCATGGGGCCATCACCTCGGTGTGTGTCAGGAACCCCGATAGGAACCTGATCGAGCTTTCCAGTACGACCAGGACTGATACCAGGCAGGAGCCGGATACGTCAGCACGTGCATCCTTGCGGCTAGATTCTTTGAGCCGATGGTTCGATAAGTGCAGCTTGGATTTCGTGTTCCTGTTTATATTTCGAGTCGCATCGCAGCGTTTTCCTGGTTTATGCCTATTTGCAGGCGTTTTCTATTCCAATCTGCCTTCGTAATATTTCCAGGTACTGACTCGCCGCCGATGAAAAATGTCTATTGCTCTTCCAAACCAGGTTCACTCTCGTTCTAAGTTCAGGTACCAGAGGTTTGAAGACCAGATTCGAGTCCTCGGTCAGATTGATGATGTGGTCCAGACAGAGCGCGTAACCACATCCTTCGCTGACGAATAGTGATGCGTTGAAGAGCAGATTGTAGGTTCCTACAACATGCAGTTCATGCTCCGAGAAGGAACTCCACCCGCTGAATTCTCTGTCGAACCTGACTTGCCGTGAGAGCAGGAGGGGTATCTGCTCAAGATCTTCCTGGTGGATGCCATCATGGCTGGACAACGTGGAGTCCTTGCGCATGAGTAATCCCCATCTGTCGGCTGTAGGCAAGCTGATATAGGAGTATTTGGTGTTGTCCGAGGGCTCAAATAGCAGGCCAAAATCGAGAAGCCCTGATTCTAATTGATCTGTTACGGCCTGACCATTGCCGCTGAAAATGTGGAACTTTACCTGAGGATATTGCTGCAGCATACACTCTGCGGCCCTGGCCAGGAAGCGCACGGCTTCTGTTTCTCCTGCGCCGATGTAGACATTGCCGTTGATTGGCTTGTCCATGCTTGTGAGCTCGGCTTCGGCACGGTCAGCCATGAGCACGATCTCGCGTGCCCGGTCACGCAACAGTTCCCCGGCCGGAGTCAGCGAGATTGTGCGGCTTCCGCGGTCAAAGAGTTTGTGCCCTAGATGCTCTTCCAGATCTTTTATCTGCCTGGACAGAGATGGCTGGGATATGCTCAGGTACTCAGCTGCACCAGTGATGCTTCCCTCTTCAACGATGGCCAGGAAATACCTCAGCACCCGTAAATTCAATCTAAGCCTCCAAGCGGTTCACTTTTGACGAGACCATGATCAATGGCCTTGATTCTTTGCATGATGATTCTGCCTATGTCAATCTGACATCCATGGGCATATTAAATGTCAGATCTCTTATTTCGTCATATCTATTAAGCATGATTATACATTAAATATAGGTATTTGATATGAATCAACCATTGGTATTTACTGTTTTTAGTTTCAGCACATGGGCGTCATCGCTCTAGTGAATTCTATCTAATTGCTTGCTGCTTTGACGAAAGGAACAGTTAATGACTTCCAGTTCATTTCAAATCAATACAAATAAATCTGAATCTGTGGTTCAAATTAAGGGGAAGTCGCAGGTCTCTGGGGTGGAAGAGTCAAATGAAGTGGAAGCAGAACCCGGACCGCGTCCTAAAACCGTGCAAAGGCGATTGACGGGTGAACGCGCGGCTTTCTTCTGCAAACATCATGATTTTGACTCGGTCACCTTTGCGAATGGGGAATCCCCACTCAAGCATGCCAGTGATATACGTCTTAACCAAAGCGGTTTTCAGTGGAAGTATCCACTATGGTATTGCAAAGATATTTCCTTGAAGGATTGCACGCTGTTCACCATGGCCAGAGCTGGAATCTGGTATACACAAAACATAAGCCTTGAGGACACAACTATCCAGGCCCCCAAAACTTTCAGGCGCTCCAGCGGCATAGTAATGAGGGATGTAACCATGCCTAATGCGGATGAGACCCTATGGAATTGTAGCGACATCGATATGGAGCATGTCAGCGCGCAAGGCGATTATTTTGCCATGAACAGCCACCGCATCAGAGCACGCGATTTCAGCTTGGATGGCAATTATTCCTTTGATAGTGCCAGTGACATAAATATTGACCATGCCCGAATACTGTCCAAGGACGCATTCTGGAATTCGGAGAATGTAACAGTGCGGAACTCAACCATCTCAGGGGAATACCTAGGTTGGAACTCTAAAAACCTGACTTTTGAGAATTGCCAGATCGAAAGCCTGCAGGGCATGTGCTACATAGATAACCTTGTTCTGCGCAATTGCCGTCTGATCAACACAACTTTGGCTTTCGAGTATTCAAATGTGGATGTGGAAGCCAAGGGTTATGTAGACAGCATACTCAATCCACAGTCTGGAACCATTCGGGCGGATGGATTCGGCAAGATTGCTTTAGAGCCTGAGCGAGTCGATCCTGAGAAAACCATCATTGAAGAAAATTCTCCGACTTCGCGTACGCGGTAATTGCGTCGGAAGCCGCTGTCCTATCAGGAGTAATAATGATCAGCTTGCTGACAGGTCTCGCGATCGGACTGGTTTTTGGAGTGCCTGAAGCGCCCGTCGGGGCCGGGCCTGCTACCGACGATGATTCAGTGCACGGCGGCGATGGGCGGCATCCTGTGTGATGGGGATCATGGCCATGTCAGTCCCCCTGCCCGGGCAGCGCATCCGAAGCGGCTATGATGGCACGGAGGGGCTCCTGGTGGTCGATCCACCATGATGCGGATGTCTGGGCCTTGAGCCAGGCGATGGCGCTGGCCACTGCTTTCTGATTTTTAGCGGTCCCGTGCTCGTCCCGGGCGTCGTGGTCCTTCTGCGCCTCGTCCTCCATCCTCATCAGCATCTCCACGATCTTCTCGCGTATGTCGGCGGCGCGAAACACCTGCTCGTCGCTGCCTTCAAGCGCGGGCAGGCCATCAAGCTCCCAGCGGACCTTCGCCGCCCAGCAGGATGGGCAGTCGATGGTCCTGTACC
This sequence comes from Bifidobacterium asteroides, assembly GCF_003202695.1. Classification (GTDB taxonomy): domain Bacteria; phylum Actinomycetota; class Actinomycetes; order Actinomycetales; family Bifidobacteriaceae; genus Bombiscardovia; species Bombiscardovia asteroides_G. The sequence goes on along the minus strand of NZ_QGLL01000008.1, from coordinate 108,465 downwards.
GGGCGATCTTCTTCTTGCGCCTCCCGAACAAGTTGATGCCCTTGATCTCCACCGTGTCCGTATGCCCGCACCTGTAGGTGATGCGGCAAAGTGCCATCTTGTCCTCCTCGATTGTGTGTACCCCTGCTGATGTCTATATTGCATCGCTAACGATGTGATACAAGGTGGGGATATTCGGACGCGTCACACTAGGGCGGCGACCTCCCGGCCCTACTCATATCATCATATAGGTCCGGCCTATCATCCAGATATAGTCTATAATCTCCGATGACATCTCCCAGATACCTCAAAACAACCCCGGCTATGTGTCCGCCTCCGACGACGAACGGGAGCGGCTGACCATCCTCCTGCACAAGCGCCTCGACCAGCTCATCGACCAGGAGCAGCAGGCCGGACTCAGCGAACAAGATCGCGAGCGCCTGGCAGCCATCCACCAGCAGATCAGAACAGACCTGGCCACTATCCGGTACGGGGCCACGGAGCGGACCGTGAGAGAGATCGAGCGCCGGTATCGACCTGGTCGCTAGATTTTTGCCGACTTTGGCACACAAATGACGCACAAAGTTTAGCGATAAGCAGTTTTCACAAATATGATAAAACCTCTGTTTCCCAGTCGGGAGTAGGGATTTGAGGTGGGGTGGCTAACGCGGCTCGAACGCGCGACCTCCTGAACCACAATCAGGTGCTCTACCGACTGAGCTATAGCCACCATAATGAATTGACCCGCATCGCAGATCAATGCAACAGATGAAACTATACACGATGGTATGACGTGGCACGCCGGTGAGGTTCGACCCATGCCTAAAGATCGTGCTTTGTCTTTGAACCTTCAGTTCACGACCATGGCTTCTACATAAAAAGTCTCCAGCACCACCAGGGTCTGATCATCGACGGTGAAGTCGGGATCATCCAGTGCCTGCAGCATGTTTTCTGAGGTCCAGAAGGACTCATGAATCTTGCGCCACTCAGTAAGGGTTTTATAGCCTTCTCCTTCATTCAGAACATGCTGCAGCGTGACCAGGCCGAGTCGGGTCACGCTCACCGAGACATATCTAAGGAGGGCAACCGGCTGGTCATCTGAGTTCAGCAAAACTGTTCGTCGGCCGGAGGAGGGGGGTGGCTCATGATCATGGATGAACTCTGCCATCAGGCTGGTCGTAGCAGTTTTACGCCCATCAAGGATTGCTTCCACTAGACGATCACGTTCTGGACCGGGGAAGGCGAATTCATCCTTGGAAAGATTCCTGACATCTCGGACTTTGACTGTCGGTATTTGTCTATTGGTCATAGTCGATGCGACTGCCTAGCTTTCTGGTTCTCTTTCATCGATTGCTTTTCTTATGGGCTGGTAGGCCTTGATCAGATCGACCAGGCTCATAGCGGCATTGGCAGGACTGGTCGACGGCAGATTGATCACCGTCGGCCGATACCCCTTCTCCTCCAGTTTCGGCAGACAGTAGCGACGGTAAAGCTGGCCGGCCTTGCGACCAGTAGTGAATATGGTGCCTATAGGTGCGCGGTCCAGCAGGCTGGCAATGTTGTTAGGCACCACCCCGGTGATTGAAGCGTCGGAGGCGCCGTGGATGTCGCATTCTTGGATGACATCCCAGAGTGCTATGCCGTGATTGAGAGCAAATCGAGCGCGGACAGCCGGATCCGGCTCTGGAACAGGCTGGTCGAAAAGTGCGGCCAGTACAGGCCAGAAACGGTTGCGCGCAAACATGTAGTAGAAGCCAGCCTCGCGCGAACTCGGGCTAGGAATGGATCCCAGGATCAGCACACGGGACTGACTATCCCAAAGAGGTCCGAACTCGTGCTTGACATGCGTGGCTGCGGTTGCAGTCATGCGTTGAGTAGGTTTGTCAGAGCCGCAGTCATCACGTCAGCCTGTGCAATCACCAGAATGAAGACCAGCAGGCTGGTCGCACATTCGACCAGGCCCACATACTTGATGGGAATGCGCCGCCGACGGGAGATTGCGGGCAACAGGGCCGCACGAATCAGCAGAAGCAGGGCTGTTAACAGAGGCCACCATCCCGCAGTGCGCACCATGGCGACTCCGATCAGGCAGAGGGCCAGGTTCCAAGCCAGAGAAAGCAGGTAGCACCAGGTCTTGCCGCGCTCGCGGATCATGGTCTTGACGAAGATGACCGAACCGAACTGGGTCACAGCGAAGACAGCCGCACTGACTACGCCGATTGAAGGCAGGGCAGCGCTTGGGAAGAATCCGCTGCCGAAGCAGTCCACAGCAGGATTCGGCTGGCATCCGAAGTATCCGGTGTTGACGCTTCCCTGACCTGGTTCCGGCTTCTGGAATCGTGATCCTAGCGAGATGGCGATCAGACAGAGGGTGCAGGCCGCTATCACGGCAATTATATCGTTCCACCAGGAGCGTTCCGTACGCATCCAGGCGGCGGCAAAATTCAGCACGCCTAGGACCAGGTAGAGCGGGGCCCATCGCAGGAGCCCAGGAGTGCCGATCAGCAGGATCAGCCCGGTAGCGGCCGTGAGCAGGGCGTATCCCAGAGCTGGTGGTGCGAATCTGGCAGCTCGGTGCGAAACCATCCATCTTGAGCCAGTGAATTCGAAGCAGTAGCAGAAAGCCCAGGCGACCATGAGCAGCAGGCTCCTCCAGGTCGGGCCTCCGACCAGCAGACCGGCCAGTCCCGGCATCAAGGCCATGGCCCATCCGCCTATCTGGTCGGGTATCCATAGCCGCCGCTGTCGTGCTTTGGGTCCTGATCCATTCATGTCTGTCGATTTGCGGGCTTGAGGGTTTGGTCTGCTGCCGTTTGACCCGGCGGCCTTGCCCCTGTCTGCGTCTGTAAGCATAATCATCAGCCTACGCCCTGGTATGGCTGTCGCAGCTTCTTCCTTAATGCGGATTCGGACAATATCATGGTCCAAGGAGACATGAATCACACAAGTCCCTGGGTTCAGGAGGCAGATGATGGGTCAGGTGGATATCAAACGCGTATACGAGCAGGCGGCTGACGAGGATGGGGTCCGCATCCTGGTCGACAGGCTCTGGCCGCGCGGCGTCAGCAAGGAGCGGGCAGCCCTGTCCGGCTGGCTTAAAGACATCGCTCCCAGTCCGGACCTGCGGCGCTGGTGGCATCATGATCCGGACCGCTTCGAGGACTTCGCCCGCCGCTACCGTACTGAGCTGGATGAGAATCCTGCCTTGGAGGATCTGCTGAGCATTGTGCGTGAACATGATCGGACGACGCTGGTCTATGCGGCCAAGGATCCAGCCGTCAACCATGCTCTGATTCTGCGCGACTATATCCGGCAGGCTCTTGAGAAGGAAGACAGGTAGACGGCTGACCGTCCACGAATTCCAGAGCATTTCGGGACGCTGGCGCTTATATGCCAGGACGCTGACATTTATGTTTCTGGCATTTATCTGTGCTGATTTAGTTAGATATGCATTCCTTTATATTCCGACACTTGTAACGCTTATGTAGCAGGAATCTGAATCTGTTACAGGCAGGCACCCGATTACCGGGATTTATAAAAGTATGGTATGCAAAAAGCCTGTTGGAGGTCTGCTGCAGGGGCCTTCCCAATGACGGTTCCCGGCATCACAGTGAACAAAGCCTAGAGCATACAGACACGTGCGCTGTGAAACGATGTCTGGCACGGTGATATACTTTTCATCGTGTGTGCCGACAGCACACCTTATGTCACAGGTGAGTTTGTCGGGATATCCCCGAATCCGAAGATTGCAGGCAGCAATGTGCGGCAGGAGGATCAGGGGCCATCGGGCCGGTGGACAGTGGCTGATCTCTCCTTTTGGGAGCGACTGCGGCTGCGGTGCAGCGGTCTCGCAGTGCAAACGAAGACAAATTCATCGAAGGAATCGGAGAGAGTCAGTTGCCAACAATTGAACAGCTCGTCCGCAAAGGGCGCAAGGCCAAGCCTCGCAAGTCGAAGACTTTGGCACTCAAGGGCAGCCCGCTGCGTCGCGGCGTGTGCACCCGTGTCTACACCACCACCCCCAAGAAGCCGAATTCGGCTCTGCGGAAGGTTGCCCGTGTCCGTCTGAGCTCCGGCATTGAGGTTTCCGCCTACATCCCCGGCGAGGGCCATAACCTGCAGGAGCACTCCATCGTGCTGGTGCGCGGCGGACGTGTCAAGGATCTGCCCGGCGTGCGCTACCACATCGTGCGCGGTGCGCTGGATACCCAGGGAGTCAAGGATCGCAAGCAGGGCCGTTCCCTGTACGGAGCAAAGAAGGCCAAGTAACACATGTCACGCAAAGGACCAGCTAAAAAGCATCAGCTCCTGCCCGATCCCATCTACGGTTCCACCGTGGTGGCCCAGCTGATCAACAAGATCCTGCTGGACGGCAAGAAGTCCATCGCCGAGAACATCGTCTACACCGCTCTGGAGCAGGTCAAGGAGAAGACCGACCAGGAGCCTGTGGCCGTGCTCAAGCGCGCCCTGGACAATATTCGTCCCAGCCTGGAGGTCCGCAGCCGTCGTGTCGGCGGCGCCACCTACCAGGTCCCCGTCGAGGTCAAGCCGAACCGCGCCAATACGCTCTCGTTGCGGTGGCTGACCGATTACAGCCGTGCCCGTCGCGAGAAGACCATGTCGGAGCGGCTGGCCAACGAGATCCTTGATGCCTCCAACGGCCTGGGTGCTGCGGTCAAGCGCCGCGAGGACACCCACAAGATGGCCGAGGCCAACAAGGCGTTCGCCCACTATCGCTGGTAATCCCAAGAGAGCGAGAACAAGGAATTATGGCACAAGACGTGCTCACGGACCTGACCAAGGTCCGCAACATCGGCATCATGGCCCACATCGATGCCGGCAAGACAACGACGACCGAGCGTATTCTCTACTACACCGGCGTCAACTACAAGATCGGCGAGACCCACGATGGCGCCTCCACCATGGACTGGATGGATCAGGAGAAGGAACGTGGCATCACGATCACCTCCGCCGCCATCACAGCCTTCTGGAACCGCCAGTCCCACGATCCTGAGGACCGCTATCAGATCAACATCATCGACACCCCAGGCCACGTGGACTTCACCGCCGAGGTGGAGCGCTCCCTGCGCGTGCTCGATGGCGCTGTAGCGGTGTTCGACGGCAAGGAGGGCGTGGAGCCCCAGTCCGAGACCGTCTGGCGTCAGGCCGACAAGTACGGCGTGCCCCGCATCTGCTTCATCAACAAGATGGACAAGCTGGGGGCCGACTTCTACTACTCGGTGGACACCATCAAGGACAAGCTGGGCGTCAAGCCGCTGGTCATGCAGCTGCCTATCGGCGCTGAGAGCGACTTCCACGGCGTGGTCGACCTGGTGCGCATGGTGGCCTACTACTGGAAGGACGAGGCCGACCTAGGCGCCAAGTACGAGACCATCGACATCCCCGACGATCTCAAGGACAAGGCCGAGCAGTACCACACCGAGCTGCTTGAGGCTGTGGCCGAGTCGGACGAGGATCTGCTGGAGAAGTACCTGGGTGGCGAGGAGATCTCCCAGCAGGAGATCCGCACCGCTGTGCGCAAGATGACCATCGAGCAGTCGGCCTTCCCGGTCTTCTGCGGATCCGCCTTCAAGGACAAGGGCGTGCAGCCCATGCTGGACGCGGTCGTGGACTACCTGCCCAGCCCCGAGGATGTGCCGGCCATCAAGGGCTACAAGATCGGCGATGAGTCTGTCGAGATCGACCGCAAGCCCACTGTGGACGAGCCCTTCTCGGCCTTGGCTTTCAAGGTGGCCACCCATCCCTTCTACGGCAAGCTGATCTACGTGCGCGTCTACTCCGGCAAGGTGGCTCAGGGCGATACCGTCCTGGACTCCACCAAGGGCAAGAAGGAGCGCGTCGGCAAGCTCTTCCAGATGCACTCCAACAAGGAGAATCCGGTCGACGAGGCTATCGCTGGCAACATCTATGCCTTTGTCGGTCTCAAGAGCGTCACCACCGGTGATACCCTGTGCGACGAAAAGGAACCGTTGGTGCTGGAATCCATGACCTTCCCCGATCCTGTGATCGAGGTGGCCGTGGAGCCCAAGACCAAGGCCGACCAGGAGAAGATGGGCATCGCTCTGCAGAAGCTCTCCGAGGAGGATCCCACCTTCCAGGTCAAGACGGACGAGGAGTCCGGCCAGACCCTGATCTCCGGCATGGGCGAGCTCCAGCTGGACATCCTGGTGGACCGCATGCGCCGCGAATTCCATGTGGAGTGCAACGTGGGCAAGCCTCAGGTGGCATACCGCGAGACCATCCGCAAGACCGTCATGAACCAGGAGTACACCCACAAGAAGCAGACCGGCGGCTCCGGCCAGTTCGCCAAGGTGCTCATGAACTTCGAGCCCCTGGATACCGCCGAGGGCGAGACCTACGTCTTCGAGAACAAGGTCACCGGCGGCCACATCACCAAGGAGTTCATCCCCTCGGTCGATGCGGGCGTTCAGGAGGCCATGGAGTCCGGCGTGCTGGCAGGCTTCCCGGTCGTAGGCGTCAAGGCGACCCTGACCGATGGCCAGATCCACGAGGTCGACTCTTCGGAGATGGCCTTCAAGATCGCTGGCTCCATGTGCTTCAAGGAGGCCGCTCCCAAGGCCAAGCCCGTCATCCTCGAGCCCATCATGGCTGTCGAGGTTCGTACTCCCGAGGAGTACATGGGCGACGTCATGGGCGACATCAACTCCCGTCGTGGCTCCATCCAGTCCATGACCGACGCCACCGGCGTCAAGGTCATCGACGCCAAGGTGCCCCTGTCGGAGATGTTCGGCTACATCGGCGACCTCAGGTCCAAGACCCAGGGGCGCGCCATGTTCACCATGCAGATGGACTCCTATGCTGAGGTCCCCAAGGCCGTCAGCGACGAGATCATCAAGGCCCAGCGGGGCGAGTAATGCCGGTCTGGTCCGCCGTCATGGCGGACCGCCGCCAACAGGCTCTTCTGTCACAAGTCGGCGTTACACTCTTGTAGCGCTGACTGGGCGGAGGGCAAAAGTGGCAAAGAACCCGATAACCCAGTAATATGTAGCGAGTGCTCTGTGCGTGGTTCGTGCAGGCAACCTACGAGACGTCCAGGAGGACAAAACACAATGGCAAAGGAAAAGTACGAGCGGAACAAGCCGCACGTTAACATTGGCACCATCGGCCACGTCGATCACGGCAAGACCACCCTGACCGCGGCCATCTCAAAGGTGCTGCATGAGGAGTACCCGGACGTCAACCCCGAGTACGATTTCGCTCAGATCGATGCTGCTCCTGAGGAGAAGGAGCGCGGCATCACCATCAACATCGCGCACATCGAGTATCAGACTGCCAAGCGCCATTACGCCCACGTGGACTGCCCTGGACACGCCGACTTCGTCAAGAACATGATCACCGGCGCTGCTCAGATGGATGGCGCCATCCTGGTGGTCGCCGCCACTGACGGCCCCATGGCCCAGACTCGCGAGCACGTGCTGCTGGCCCGCCAGGTCGGCGTGCCGAAGATCCTGGTCGCCCTGAACAAGTGCGACATGGTCGACGACGAAGAGCTGATCGAGCTGGTCGAGGAGGAAGTTCGCGATCTGCTGGACGAGAACGGCTTCGACCGCGATTGCCCCGTCATCCGCACCTCCGCCTATGGCGCTCTGCATGACGATGCCCCCGACCACGACAAGTGGGTCCAGACCATCAAGGACCTCATGGATGCCGTCGACGACTACATCCCCACTCCGGTTCATGACCTGGACAAGCCCTTCCTGATGCCCATTGAGGATGTCTTCACCATCTCCGGCCGCGGCACCGTGGTGACCGGCCGTGTCGAGCGCGGCAAGCTGCCCGTGAACACCAACGTGGAGATCGTCGGCCTGCGGGACACCCAGTCCACCACCGTCACCTCCATCGAGACCTTCCACAAGCAGATGGACGAAGCCGAGGCTGGAGACAACACCGGTCTGCTGCTGCGCGGCATCGGCCGTGAGGATGTTGAGCGCGGCCAGGTCGTGGCTGCTCCCGGCACCGTTACTCCTCACCACAAGTTCGAGGGCGAGGTCTACGTGCTGACCAAGGACGAGGGTGGACGCCACTCGCCGTTCTTCTCCAACTACCGTCCGCAGTTCTACTTCCGGACCACCGACGTCACCGGCGTCATCACCCTGCCCGAGGGCGTGGAGATGGTTCAGCCCGGCGATCACGCCACCTTCTCCGTCGAGCTGATCCAGCCCGTCGCCATGGAGGAGGGCCTGACCTTCGCTGTTCGTGAAGGCGGCCACACGGTTGGCTCAGGCCGAGTCACCAAGGTCATCGAGTAGGATTGCCTGTCGCTTACCGACACAATCCAATGACGGGGCCCGGAATCCTTCCTGTGATTCCGGGCCCCGCCCATATCCGGCCGGCCTCGCCGCTGGGCCAGCCGCGGTGTTCATGCGCCGTGGCATAATAGGCGAGGATTTATCGCGAGCGGGCCGGATCCTGTGTGGCCCGGTGCTTTCGGCAGATGGCCAGGAGCCCTCCGAAGGAACGTTCATCAGAATGAGGTGGTATCAAGGTGGCACAGACTTCCAACGACATCAAGAACGGATCGGTCATCAACCTGGACGGCAAGCTTTGGACCGTCATCAAGTTCCAGCACGTCAAGCCGGGCAAGGGGCCGGCCTTCGTGCGCACGACCATCAAGGACGTCCTCTCAGGCAAGATCGTGGACCGCACCTTCAACGCCGGCATGAAGATGGACTTCGAGACCGTCGACAACCGGACCATGCAGTACTCCTATCGGGACGGCGACTCCTTCGTCTTCATGGACATGAACACCTATGAACAGGTCAACATTCCCGAGACCCTGGTTGGCGATCAGGAACGCTTCCTGCTTGAGGGCACCGACTGCATCATCAGCTTCCATGATGGCAACCCCCTATCAGTGGAGCTGCCTGCATCCGTGGTGCTGACCGTAACTGCAACCGAACCGGGCGTCCAGGGCAACCGCTCCAACGCTGGCACGAAGCCTGCCACTGTGGAGACCGGGGCGGAGATCCAGGTGCCCCTCTTCGTGGGCGAGGGCGAGAAGGTCAAGGTGGACACCCGCGACGGCTCCTACCTGGGCCGCGAGAACTGAGCAAGGCGGAAACCACACATCCATGGCACGTTCCACAGCCCGCAAGCGGGCCTTGAACACCCTGTATGAGGCCGATGAGAAGAGCCAGGATTTTCTCTCCCTGCTGGAGGAGCGCAAGGCTCGGCCGGGGGCGCAGACACCTCTGCCTGCTTATGCGGTGACCATCGTTGAGGGTGTGGCAGAGCACCGTCGAGATATCGATGAGGCTCTGCAGGCCCATTCCACCCGATGGCCGTTGAGCCGCATGCATGCCATTGACCGCAATATTCTGCGTATTGCCGCCTGGGAGATGCTCTACAACTCCGAGGTTCCAGACAAGGTGGCCATTGATGAAGCCCTGTCCCTGGCCAAGACCCTGTCGGATGCTGATGCCCCCGCCTTCATTCACGGCGTTCTGAGTGCTCTAGACCAGGAGAAGGATGACCATCAAGCTCGTCGTGAGCAAGCCGGTAGGATTGCTGCCCTGGCTGATGCAGAAGCCGATGTGGTCGTTTCGGATGATGAATCCGATAAGGCAAAAGCAAGGGTCGCAGCCTCCGAGCATGTCTGCTCTGAAGATGCTCATGCTGACAGCGATTCGGAATCGGCAGCGATTGGACCCGAAGGGGGAGATTCCGATCAGGTCCCTGACCATACGCTCGACCAGTCCGCCCCCAGTCTGGACCAGCTGAAACTGACCTTGCCCGAGGAACTGACCTCCGATGCGGATCGTCCTTCGAGCAACTGAACGATGATCCCAATAAAGGCCGACCGATGCCCGCTAGCTGTTATGGCATCAGGTCGGCCTTTTGCCATATTCAGACTGGTTGACCAGCAGTCCAACCTGCAGGATTTACCCAGCCATCTTTTGAACGATTCGATCGACATGATCCATAGGAGTCATTAATATGGGTGCGAATATCCGCGGTAATCAAGGGGGTTCGGTGAACCTGAAAGACACCAACACCATCACCTCCGATAGCCGTTTCTCCAATAGGGCCTTGCTCATCCTTGAGGATGGGGAAGTGTATCTGGGGAGAGCCTTCGGAGCGGTGGGCACTACCATAGGTGAAATTGTTTTCTCGACCGGGATGACGGGGTATCAGGAAACCCTGACGGATCCCAGCTATGCTCGGCAGATCGTTGTGCAGACCTTCCCCCACATAGGTAATACCGGTGTCAATGACCAGGATGGGGAGTCGGACAGGATCTGGGTGGCAGGGTATGTAGTCCGGGAACCCAGCCCCGACTTCAGCAACTGGCGGGCCCGAGGCAGTCTCCATGACCAGCTGGTCGGTCAGGGCATCGTCGGTATCAGTCACATAGACACTCGCCGGCTCGTGCGACACTTGCGTTCTGCAGGTGTCATGCGGGCCGGTATTTTTTCAGGCCCGGACCCAATGCTCAACGGCGGCGGCAGGCCCAGAACCATGCAGGAACTCCTTGATCAGGTCCGTTCGGCTCCCCAGATGAGTGGATCCCACCTGACCGGCGAGGTCAGCACGGACAGGTCCTATATCGTCGAACCAGCCGGAGACCATGAGGGGAAAGAGCCTGTTTGTACAGTGGCAGCAGTGGATCTGGGGATCAAGTCCATGGCCCCTCACAGATTGGCTGAGCGCGGCTGTAGGGTCCACGTACTTCCCGTGGATACCACTATTGAGCAGATACAGGCCCTGGGACCTGATGGAGTTTTCTTTTCTAACGGTCCAGGCGATCCATCGACCGCAGACGAGGAGGTGTCGCTCCTCAGACAGGTCCTGGATGCCGGACTGCCATTCTTCGGCATTTGCCTGGGCAACCAGCTTCTGGGCCGTGCCTTGGGCTTCGAGACCTATAAGCTAAAATTTGGCCATCGCGGCATCAATCAGCCTGTCAAGGATCTCAGCACCGGCAAGGTTGAGATTACTGCCCATAATCACGGATTCGCAGTCAAGGCGCCCAAGGGAGACCCGGTGCCCTCGCCCTATGGCGAAGGCCGGTATGGTCGTGTCCGGGTCTCTCATGTCGATCTGAACGACGGAGTGGTCGAGGGTCTGGAGTGCCTGGATATTCCAGCATTCTCCGTTCAATATCATCCGGAGGCGGCGGCTGGTCCGCACGATGCTTCCTATCTGTTCGACAGGTTCGTCACGTTGATGCAGGACGCCAAGGGAGGGAAGGCACATGCCTAAGCGGCAGGACATCCATTCGGTCATGGTCATCGGCTCGGGGCCCATCGTCATTGGGCAAGCGGCCGAGTTTGACTATTCGGGGACCCAGGCCTGCCGGGTGCTGCGCGAAGAGGGGATTCGCGTCATCCTGGTCAATTCCAATCCCGCCACCATTATGACGGACCCTGAGATGGCCGATGCTACCTACATTGAGCCTATCGCCCTGCCCTTCCTGGAACGGATCATTGCCAAGGAGCGGCCGGATGCGCTGCTGCCCACCCTGGGCGGTCAGACTGCTCTGAACGCTGCCGTGGAGCTGGGCAAGGCTGGCGTGCTGGAACGCTACGGGGTTGAGCTGATCGGCGCTTCCCTGGAGGCCATCGACAGGGGAGAGGACCGCGAGCTCTTCAAGCAGGTGGTGGACCAGGCCGGTGCCGAGTCGGCCAAGTCCCGCATCGCCCACAACCTGGATGAGGCCGAAGCAGTAGCCGCCGAACTCGGCTACCCCCTGGTCGTTCGTCCTTCCTTCACCATGGGCGGCCTGGGCTCTGGAATCGCCCATGATCGCGAGGAGCTGAGGCGGATCGCCGGTGCAGGCATCCACTATTCGCCCACTGATGAGATCCTTCTGGAGGAAGGCATTGAGGGGTGGAAGGAATATGAGCTGGAGCTTATGCGCGATCGCCTGGACAATGTGGTCGTGGTCTGCCCCATTGAGAATGTGGATCCGGTAGGCGTGCACACCGGGGACTCCATCACTGTGGCTCCGGTCTTCACTTTGACCGACCGGGAGTATCAGCGGATGCGTGACATCGGCATCGCCATCATTCGCGGCGTGGGGGTGGACACGGGCGGCTGCAATATCCAGTTCGCCGTCAACCCGGAGAACGGCCGGATCATCGTCATCGAAATGAATCCGCGTGTTTCACGCTCCTCGGCTCTGGCTTCCAAGGCCACCGGCTTTCCCATCGCCAAGATCGCAGTCAAGTTGGCCCTGGGATACACCCTGGATGAGATCGAGAACGACATCACCCGCTCAACGCCTGCCTCCTTCGAACCGACCATCGACTATGTGGTCACCAAAATTCCACGTTTCACCTTCGAGAAATTCCCCGGGGCGGATACGACCCTGACCACCTCGATGAAGTCCGTGGGCGAGGCCATGGCCCTGGCTGGCAATTTCCGCGAGTCCCTGGGCAAGGCCATGCGCTCCATCGACAAGCGGCACATGACCTTCTCCTGGGATGGCCCCCGGCCCGACCAGGCCGAGACCGACCAGCTGCTGGAGGCCATGCACACTCCCACCGAGCACCGCTACCTGCAGATTCAGCGGGCCTTCTGGGGCGGAGCTACCGTGGAGCAGGTTCACCAGGCCACCAGAATCGATCCCTGGTTCCTGGAGCAGATCAGCATGATCAACGAGCTGGCCCTTCAGGTGCGCCAGTCCGAAGTCCTGGATGAGGACCTGCTGCGCCGGGCCAAGCAATCGGGACTGAGCGACCTGCAGATCGCTCACCTGCGCGGTATGGGCGACCAAGGCGAGGCGGTCGTCAGGGAGCTTCGCTGGGCCTTCGGCCTTCATCCTGTCTACAAGACCGTGGACACCTGCGCAGCCGAGTTCGATGCGGTCACGCCCTACTACTACTCCTGCTACGCCGACGAGTCCGAGCTGCGACCCCGTCAGCGCGAAGCGGTCATTATCCTGGGTTCGGGACCCAACCGGATCGGCCAGGGAGTCGAGTTCGACTACACCTGCGTGCATGCCGTCCAGGAGCTGGGCAAGGACTATGACACCATCATGGTCAATTGCAATCCCGAGACGGTCTCAACCGACTATGACATGTCGGACAGGCTCTATTTCGAGCCGCTGACCTTCGAGGATGTTCTGGAGATCTACCGGGCTGAGAAGGCCATGGGACCTGTCAAAGGGGTCATCGTCCAGCTGGGCGGTCAGACGCCCCTGTCCCTGGCGGCAAGGCTCAAGGCAGCCGGGGTGCCCATTCTGGGGACCAGTCCCGAATCCATTGACCTTGCCGAGAACCGTGAGCTCTTCGGTCAGGTGCTCAGCAAGGAACATCTGAACGCCCCCCGTTACGGCACCGCCCTTTCCCTGGATGAGGCCAGAGATGCAGCACATGCCATCGGCTACCCGGTTCTGGTCAGGCCCTCCTACGTGCTGGGCGGGCGAGGCATGGAGATCGTCTATGATGACCAACAGCTGAACACTTACGTGGATCGCGCCCTGGAGGAGGCCAAGGCCGATACGGTGGTCTCCGGCCGTCTGCCCTCGCCCCTGTTGATTGACAAGTTCCTTCAGGACGCCATTGAGATCGATGTGGACGCCCTCTATGACGGGCAGGAGCTCTATATCGGCGGAATCATGGAGCATGTTGAAGAGGCCGGAGTCCACTCCGGCGATGCCGCCTGCACCCTGCCGCCCTCCACGCTCTCCGACGACCAGATCAACCGGTTGCGGCAGGCTACCCTGGCAATAGCCCAAGGTTGTGGGGTCCAGGGGCTGATCAATGTTCAGTATGCCTTTATGGCCAACACTCTCTATGTGATCGAGGCCAATCCCCGCGCATCCCGGACCGTCCCATTTGCCTCCAAAGCCACGGGTGCGGCGCTGGCCAAGGCTGCGGCCCGTATCATGGTGGGGGAGTCCATCGCCCAGCAACGAGTCAACGGGCTGCTCTTGCCTGTCGGCGACGGCGGCATGGTCCGTGTCGGCCAGCCTGTGGCGGTCAAGGAGTCCGTCCTGCCATTCAAGCGCTTCCGAACTCCGGTGGGTCGGACTGTGGATATTTTGCTGGGTCCGGAGATGCGTTCCACTGGAGAGGTCATGGGCTTCGATCGGGACTTTCCCCATGCATTCGCCAAGAGCCAGCTGGCCGCCTATCAAGGAGGTCTGCCCACCAGCGGGGTCGTCTTCCTATCGGTCAATGACACAGACAAGCGCCAGCTGCCCATGCTGGCAGCCCGTCTGCTGGAGCAGGGCTTCAGCGTTTGCGCCACCCGTGGTACTGCCTCCGTCCTGCGTCGGTACGGCTTCGACGTGTCCGTTGTCGATAAGATCAGCGGTGGCGAGGATCAGGGGCAGGCTTTCACTGATGCTGAAGGAGTTAGGCACATGGGTCGCAATCCGGTCCAGCTTATCGAGGATGGAGCTATCGACATGATCCTCAATACTCCGAGTTCCAGAGGTTCGCGCTCCGATGGCTATCTTATCCGGGTGGCCGCCATTGCCGCCGATCTGCCGCAATTCACCACGGTCACCGAATTCTCAGCCGCCCTGATGGCCATTGATGTGGCCAAGAAGGACGATTATCAGGTCATGAGCATCCAGGAGCACGCGGCCCGGCTGTTGGAGCTGGAGAAGGCCAGGTAGGTGCTGTAGCTATATGATTGACCCATGCTCCGGTCTACATAAGCCGGAGGGATGACCTTCAGGAAAGGAAGTGGCCGTGTCAGCGATCAACGGTGCCGATATGTCGAATCAGGATTCTTCGGAAGAACAAACTGGGGGACCAGGGAAGACGGGCGGCCGGCTGATCGTGTTGACAGGGCCTACGGCTGTTGGCAAGGGCACTGTGGAGGCAGCCCTGCGTCATGCCCACCCGGAGGTCTGGGTCTCTGTTTCTGCCACCACCCGCGCGCCACGTCCAGGCGAAAGGGACGGCATCACCTACTGGTTCATGGATGAGCGGGAGTTCGCCCGCAGGGAGGCTGCCGGCGACTTCCTGGAGACTGCCCTGGTGCATGGTATGTCCCACTATGGCACTCCGCTGCAGCCGGTCCTGGACCATATGGCGGCAGGGGTGCCCACAATTCTGGAGATCGATCTGCAAGGGGCCCATCGCGTTCGCCAGAGGGCGAAGGAACTGGGTCTGGAAGTGTTCTATGTCTTCCTGGCGCCGCCGTCATTCCAGGATCTGGTTACTCGGTTGAACATGCGGGGAACCGAAAATGAGCAGCAGCGGGCACGAAGGCTGGAGACCGCCAAGGTGGAGCTGGCCTCCGAGGGTCAGTTCGACCAGGTAATAGTCAACGACAACGTGGATAAGGCTGCGCAGGCTCTCTGGGAGGTAATTGCCAAGGAGTACGGTCTCTGACCCCCCTTCTTCAGTTCTGTTTCGGAAGAGTCAAAAAATCCTCCAGTCGGGTTCAAGCCTGATTGGAGGATTTTGGTCTATCAGTCCAGACCTGACAGCCTATTGATCAGGTCGGGGTCGCGGGTGGCGCCCTTGTCTGCCGAGCGAGCGAAAGCAGCATAGGCCTTCAGGGCCAGGGAGACCTTACGGTCCCTGTGGGCTACATAGCCTTCGCCAGCTTCAAGCTCTGCGCGGCGCTGGGCGAGTTCTTCATCGCTCAGCTCAACATCCACCCGCCGGTTGGGGATGTCGATGCGGATCATGTCGCCGTTGCGGATCAGGGCGATCGGGCCCTTGTTTGCTGCCTCAGGAGCGATATGGCCGATTGCCAGGCCTGATGAGCCGCCGGAGTAGCGGCCGTCGGTCAGCAGGGCCACATCCTTGCCGATCCCCTTGCCCTTGACGAATGAGGTGGGGTAGAGCATCTCCTGCATGCCTGGACCGCCCTTGGGTCCCTCGTAGCGGATGACCAGGGCCTGGCCCTTGTGCAGGGTTCCGTTGAGTATGACCTCCACGGCCTGCTCCTGTGATTCGACCACCAGGGCCGGTCCGCGGAAATTCCAGATCTCCTTGGGCACGCCTGCGGTCTTGACCACGCAGCCATCAGGGGCCAGATTGCCGCGCAATATGGCCAGACCGCCTTCGGAGACTGCTGGATGATCCAGGTCGTGAATGGCGCCGTTTACACGGTCGGTGTCAAGGTCCTTCCATTCCTTGGACTGGTTGAAGGGCTCAGGGGAGGTGATGTGCCCGGGCGCTGCATGGTAGAGCTCCTTGGCCTGATCCAGGCAGGTGGGGCGCATGATGTCCCAGTCATTCAGCTTGGACTCCAGGTCGGGGTAGTCGATGGAATGCGTATCCTTGTGCAGTACTCCGCCACGGTCAAGCTCGCCTAGGATGCCGCAGATGCCGCCAGCCCGGTGAACGTCGGATATCTCCCAGTCCCCCGAAGGAGAGGCCTTGCAAATACAGGGAACCGTATGGGAGATGCGCTCGATGTCATCCAGGGTGAAGTCCACATCCGCCGACTGTGCGGCGGCCAGGATGTGCAGGACGGTATTGGTCGACCCGCCCATGGCCACATCCATGGTCATGGCGTTTTCGAAGGCTTTCTTGGTGGCGATGGAACGCGGCAGGACCGAGTCGTCGTCGTCCTGATAGTACCGGTTGGCGATCTCGACGACCAGCTTGCCAGCCCGCTCGAAGAGCATCTTTCGGGCCGTGTGCGAGGCCAGGGTGGTGCCGTTGCCAGGCAGGGCCAGACCCATGGCCTCAGTCAGGCAGTTCATGGAGTTGGCAGTGAACATGCCGGCGCAGGAGCCGCAAGTTGGGCAGACCGTTTTCTCCAAGGCCAACAGCCCAGCATCATCGATGCTGTCGTCGGCCGAGGCGTACATGACGTCGATCAGGTCCGTGCTCTCTTTGACTGTCCCGTCAGGCATGACCGTGCGGCCTGCCTCCATGGGGCCTCCGGAAACGAAGACCGTGGGAATGTTCAGACGCAGAGCGGCCATGAGCATGCCTGGGGTGATCTTGTCGCAGTTGGAAATGCAGATCAGGGCATCGGCGCAGTGGGCGTTGACCGAATATTCCACGGCGTCAGCAATCAGGTCACGGCTGGGCAGGGAGTAGAGCATGCCCGTATGGCCCATGGCGATCCCGTCGTCCACAGCGATGGTGTTGAATTCACGGGGGATGCCGCCTGCCTCCTTGACGGCCTTGGAGACCATGCGCCCGACCTTGTTCAGGTGGACGTGACCAGGCACGAACTCGGAGAAGGAGTTGGCGATGGCCACGATGGGCTTGCCGAAGTCCTCGCCCTTGACGCCAGCGGCACGGTAGAGAGCACGGGCGCCCGCGAACTCTCGTTCCTTCATCAATTTGGCTGATCGCATCTGCATAGTTTTATTCAAGTTAACGGGGACAGCGATGGCCCGAACATGACCACATGTTGGAATTTTCGTCGTTTCTGCATTGCTTTTCCCGGCAGAGAAGCAGCTGAAGCTAAAATCGAGCCCGGGCGGTAAAATCATACAGATTGAATGAATGGTTCATCCAGTTGAATTGGAGAAACATCTTATGGCATTCGGTACCGAGCCCCATCCGCAGGGATTTGCGAATCCTCCCATCGACGATCTCATGAAGCACGCCGATTCAAAGTATGCGCTGTCCATCTTTGCGGCCAAGCGGGCCCGTCAGATCAATTCCTATTTCACTCAGCTCAATGAAGGCCTGCTGCAGAACGTGGGCCCCCTGGTCGAGTACCAGAATCAGGAGAAGCCCCTGTCCATCGCCTTCCGTGAAATTAATGAGGGACTGCTGGAGGAGACCTTGGGCGAGGATGATCTGAGCGAAGGCAACTGAGTCTTTGATTCCCGATGCCGGCTCTGTTTGTGGCCGGTGCAGGATCCTCGGACAGTGACGGCTTCAAGACAAAGGTGAATGAAATGACAGAGCGACGGCTGATTTCGGCTGAATCAGTGACCGAGGGCCATCCAGACAAGGTCTGCGACCAGATTTCCGATGCCATTTTGGACGATCTGATCGCCCAGGATCCGCACTCGCATGTGGCTGTAGAGACGTCAGCGGCGACTGGCCTCTTCTTCGTCTTCGGGGAGGTTTCATCCCAGGGCTACACGGACATTCAGTCCCAGGTCCGGTCGGTGCTGCGCAGGATCGGCTACACCTCATCTGATATCGGTCTTGACGCGGATTCCTGCGGCGTCACTGTGGCTCTGAGCGAGCAAAGCAAGGAAATCAATCAGGGCGTGGAACGGCTGTCGGCCAGCCAGGAGAGCGCGGCCACCCGTGAGGAGCGTTACCAGTCCCAGGGGGCCGGCGACCAGGGGGTCATGTTCGGGTACGCCTGCGATGAGACCGACGCGCTCATGCCTCTTCCCATCTATTTGGCCCATCAGCTGGCCTTCCGGCTTGCCCAGGTACGCAAGGAGGGGATCATTCCCCACCTGAGGCCTGATGGCAAGACCCAGGTGACGATCGAATACGATCAGGAAGACAGGCCGCGTCGTGTGGATACGGTCCTTATTTCCACGCAGCATGATCCTGAGGTCGGGCATGACTGGCTGGAGGAGCAGTTGACGGAGCATGTCATCACGCCCGTGCTGGATCGCATCTGCGGCCAGGCCGTCGAGCATCAGGGCTATCGGGTGCTGGTCAATCCGACTGGTTCCTTTGTCCTGGGCGGTCCTGCAGCTGATGCAGGACTGACCGGACGCAAGATCATCGTGGACACCTATGGCGGTGCAGCCCATCATGGAGGCGGTGCTTTCTCAGGCAAGGATCCCAGCAAGGTCGACCGGTCCGCTGCTTATGCTGCACGTTGGGTGGCCAAGAACATCGTGGCCGCTGGACTGGCGCACAAGGTCGAGGTCCAGGTGGCCTATGCCATTGGCGTGGCCGATCCGGTCAGCGTCAACGTGGAAACATACGGCACTGAGCAGGGAGTCACACGGGAGCAGATCCAGGAAGCCGTGCGCGAGGTCTTCGACCTGCGGCCTGCAGCCATCATCGATGAGCTGGATCTGTTGAGGCCCATTTACGCCAAGACTGCGGCATACGGGCACTTTGGCCGGGAGGACCCCGACTTCACCTGGGAGCAGGTGGACAAGGTGGGTGAGCTCAAGGCCGCCATTGGCGTGAACAGGTAATAGCTGATCGTCAAGGACCACGGCGGATTTCCAGGTCATCGACCGGGGGAAGTCGTCGTGGTTCTCTCATAGGGCCAGCTGCAGCTGGCAAGCCAGACGATTGAAAGCGAGGGGAGGATCCATGGATTCGCAGGCCGTCAGTCAGCCTGCCCTGGACGGTCTTGCCCCACGCCGTCGTTCGAACAGCAGTCGAAAGAAAGCTCAGCGCCGACCGGCTGAAGAATTTCCTGTGGCACGGGTGGTGCTGGATGTGCAGGCCACTCATTTGGGCGGGACCTTCGATTATTTGGTGGACGGCGACCAGGATGACCATGCTCAGCCGGGATGCCTGGTTCGCGTTCGATTCGGGGCGCGCAGGGTCAACGGCATCATCTGGGAGCGCGTCGCAGACAGCCAGGTTCCGCACGCCTCCCTGCGCTACCTGGAGCGAGTGGTGCTGGATCGCAGCCTGATATCGCCTTCCCTGCGCGCGGATATTACCGCCATAGCCAGGGCCTACGGTGGTACTGAGGCCAACATACTGCGGCTGGCCCTGCCTCCTCGTGTAGCCCGCATCGACAAGGAGCAGCAGCTGGTTCCCGGTCAGCCCCGATCGGCATCCGATCCTGCCTGGGTGGCCGTACTGGCCCATCGACACAGGAATCTGAAACAGAGGCTTGATCAGGGCTATCTGGGGCTGGAGAAGCTTGACCAGTCGCTGGAGGATGATACTTTCACCGCCTTTATGGCAGACATTCTGCCCGGTGTGGACCAGGCCGCCCTACTGGCTGCCAGGGTTCTGACAAGCGCTCTGCTGGCCGGACGATCGGCGATTATGGTGCTGCCAGGCACTCGTCAGGTGGCCCACCTGTCCGCAGTGCTCCAGCAGCTGGGCCTGCGCCCCTTTGGCCCTACGATCGCTGCTGGTCCAGGCCAGCAGGAGGCGCGCGGCTGGTCCGGTGATTTCGCCATTCTGGACAGCAGCATGGCCCCCGCCGAGCGCTATAGGGCCTACCTTGCGCTGGCCTCCGGTCAGGTCCGCTGCGCCATTGGGCTGCGGGCCGCCATGTACGCTCCGGTGGAAGGTCCTGCTCTCTTCGCACTGATGGACGATGCCAGCTACCAGTATGCCGATGGGATGATGCCCTATGCCAATGCCCGCGGAGTGCTGAGGCTGCGGGCGCGTGCCCATGGCGGCGTCTTTCTTGCCATGGCCCGTGCCAGAAGCATACGTTCCCACTGGGAGAGTCTGCCCGAGGCCACCGAGGCGGACTCAGGGGTGACCGGACCAGGCAAAGCCTTGACGCTTGATCGGTCTGCAGTGACGACCCTGATCCCCTGGATCCGCTGGCTGAACCGGGAGGAACTGAGCCGTCTGGCCGACCCGACCATGGGCGCCCGGGTGCCTCATACCGCCGTCGCCGTCATCAACCAGGCCCTGGAGCGCGGCCCGGTTCTGCTGTCCATACCGCAGGACGGCATCTTCGAAAGTCTGAGTTGCGCTCGTTGTCATCATCAGGCTCGTTGCCCGCGCTGCACCGGGCCCCTGCGTGCCCGGCGGCCTGGCGCGCCTCGATGCGCCTGGTGCGGGGCTGCGGCGACGGACTGGTCCTGCCCGGATTGCGGAGGCTCACGGCTCCGGGTGATCAGGGTGGGTGCCGCTGGAACGGCTCAAGAGCTGCGCATGCTCTTCAGGAATGTACCCATCGTTATCTCCTCGCCAAACCAGCCCCGCGGGGTGGTGGAGCGTGTACAGGATCGTCCCAGTCTGGTCATCGCCACCCCAGGGGCCGAGCCTAGGGTGGTCAGTTCCAGCATCAATGACGGAAATGATGACACTGGCGATCTGGATCTGCCCAGGCTGTCGCAAGGATACCGGGCCGTGGCCATTCTGGATGCCTGGACCAGCCTGTATGCCCAAGGCGTTGATGCGCGTATGGACACCCTGGGAGCCTGGATGCACGTGGCCTCCTTCTGTCGCTCCCGGGCTCAAGGGGGGCAGGTGCTCCTGCTGGGGGAGAGTGATCCGCAGCTGGCCCAGGCGCTGATGACCTGGAAGGGACCGGTGCTGGCCGCCGCCGATCTGGAGGACCGTCGTCTGACTGCCTTGCCACCTGCGGTCGGCATGGCTGCGATCTGGGGTGAAAGAGAGGCTGTTGCCTGGATGCTGGATACCGTCGGGATTGCTCCGGGGCAGGAAGCGATGACAGATACAGGTCCAGAGCCGGTCCCAGCCCTGCTAGGTCCCGTATCCATGCCCCAGCCCTCCACGCTGAAGACTGGCTATCTGGAGGGAACTCAGGATAGGGTCCGGGCCCTGGTTCGAGTTCCCGTTAGCCGTCGGGACAAGCTAGCGGATGAGCTCAAGCAGGCTCAGGCCAGGTACATGGCCGGCCGCGGGCGCGGAGAGCTGCACTTCCGAATGGACCCCAAGGATTTGACCTGACTGCTGCTCCAGTGGCTTATGCACTGGGTCTATGCGACGTGATTTCATGAGGGGGCGCAGGCAGAGGCGTTTATGAACGGATTCAAGAAAGGCGGAGAGGCATGAAGGGATGGCCTGGCGAGATCCGGATTGAGGCAGATGTGATCCAGGCTGAGCAGGAAGCGACTCAGGCTCAGGGTCAGCCCATTGAACAGGTTATCTTCGACTTCGGCAACGTCCTGATCGGCTGGAGGCCCGAGATGGCCATGGTGGCCCGATACGGGCGCAGGAGCATCGAGGCCATGCTGGATGACAGCCGGTCCGGCTTCTACCGGGCCAACAACATGATGGACGGCGGAGCCACCTGCGCCCAGGCTCGTGACTGGGTAGCCGACAACTGCGGATCCCCATGGGATGACATGTTCGCCTATTATTGCGACCACTTTGTCGATTCGCTGACCGGCCCTGTTCCCGGTGCCCGCATGCTGGTGGAGGATCTCAAAGCGGCTGGCCTGGGCGTCTGGGGATTAACCAACTGGGGATCCGAACTCTTCCATTACGCTTGGGATGGCGACTCTTTTTTGCATAGGCTGGATGGAGTGGTGGTCTCAGGCCCTATCCATATGCGTAAGCCCGACCCGGCCATCTACCGGTACGCCTTGGATCGGTTCGGAATCCAGGCTGACAGGACCCTCTTCGTGGATGACAAGGGTATGAATGTAGTCGGTGCGAACAAGGCAGGCATCCGCAGTCTGCGATTCAGCGATCCCTACGGGCTGCGCACTGCTCTGATTGAAGCAGAGGTGAATATTCCTCAGGTGCAGTGAAAGTGCAGCGGCCCAAAGCCGTCAGATGAAAAGGAGATTGCCGATATGGTCATGACATTGCTGTTTGCGGGCACACCCCAGGTTGCCTTGCCATCTCTGAGATTGCTGGCGGCCGATCACGAGCATTTCCGGGTTGCTGCCGTGCTCACCAGACCCGACGCG
The DNA here is from genome assembly GCF_003202695.1 of Bifidobacterium asteroides. Taxonomy (GTDB): domain Bacteria; phylum Actinomycetota; class Actinomycetes; order Actinomycetales; family Bifidobacteriaceae; genus Bombiscardovia; species Bombiscardovia asteroides_G. The sequence continues at coordinate 86,051 of NZ_QGLL01000008.1, read as the reverse complement.
CCTCAGGGGCGTGGAAGGCATCTGCAGCCCAGCCCAGTCAAGACTGAGGCCCTGAAGCTGGGGATCCCCGTTCTTGAGGACAACCCCTCCGACCCGGATTTTCTGGCGCGGCTGCAGGATACTGGTGCCCGCTGTGCTGCCGTGGTGGCTTACGGGCGGATCCTGCGCCAGTCGGTCCTGGATGCCTTGGAAGGCGGATGGTACAACTTGCACTTCTCTTTACTGCCGCAGTGGCGGGGGGCAGCTCCGGTCCAGCGGGCCATATGGGCTGGGGATACCATCACTGGTGCCACGGTTTTCCGCCTGACGGCTGGGATGGATGAAGGCCCCATCCTGGCTCAGTCCACAGTGGAAATCGGTCCGCACGAGACCGCGGGCGAGCTGCTGGATCGGTTGGCCGAGGATGGATCCCACCTGCTGGCTGCCAGCCTGGAGGCCCTTTCGGAAGGCCGGATTCAACCCAAGGAGCAGACGCATGGCGCCTACCAGGTAGCCGCTAAAATCACCCATGAGGATGCTCGCATGCGTTTCGATGTACCCGTCTTCGCCTTGGATCGGCAGGTCCGGGCCTGCAGCCCGGAACCGGGAGCCTGGTGCCTGTTCCAGCGGGGCGATGATCTTCAGGACAGACAGACAGGACTGAGCGTGCTCATGGCGGCACCCGCTCGAGGGGACGAATCCGATCTTCCGGAGCATCTTGAGCCAGGCCGGTTGGCTATGGGTCGTCGTCACCTCTGGGTTGGCACCAAGACCCTGCCTTTGGAGCTTCAGATGGTCAAGGCTGCCGGCAAGCGCGCCATGAAGGCCACGGACTGGGCTCGTGGAGCTCGTTTGGAGGATGGGGCCCGCTGCAGTTGAGCCCCTTCGCCCGGCAAACCGCTCTGTCCGGGCTGTGATTCCAGGGGATGGACAAAGGAGGGAAGCCATGCAGTCCGATGATGCCGATTATGCTGACGATGAGCAAGCCAGCGGCACTGAACCAGCTAATGACCTAGGTCAGGCCGAGGACCGGCGCAGCCGTGCTTTGGCTGCGGCGCTGACCAGAGCTGCTAAAGAGCTGTCCAAGGCCAAGAGTCAGTTGGCCCAGTTGGCTCAACCGCCCTTGACGCTCGCTCTCGCTCTGGGCGTGGATTCTGTCGCCTATGACAGTCAGGGTGTGCAGCAGGCCCGCCTGCTGATTCTGAACGGCTCCAGGCGGATGGTGGTGCCCTTGGCGCCCGATATCCAAGCTGAACGGATCAGGGCTGGACAGGAGGTTCTGCTCAACGCCGATATGGTAGTGGTGCGCGTAGGCGATCAGCCGGTGACCGGGCAGGTCCGCATGCTTCGGCAGACCTTGGAATCCGGTGCTCTGCTGGTGGAGGATCCTTCCGGGCAGACCCGCGTCGCTGCACGAGCAGGATCTCTGCAGAACCAGCCGATCGAAGCGGGCAGCGCCTTGCTTATGGACGAAAGCTGCTCTTTGGCCCTCGCCGTTCTGTCTGAGTCTGATCAGGCCGACATGTTGCTGGAGGAGACTCCTGACGTGGATTTCTCGAATATTGGCGGCTTGGACAGGCAGATCGAGCGTATCCGCGATGCAGTCCAGCTGCCCTTCCAGCATGCCGGTCTGATGCGTCGTTATGGGCTCCAGGCCCCCAAGGGTGTTCTGCTCTATGGGCCGCCTGGCAATGGCAAGACCATGATCGCCAAGGCCCTGGCCCGCGCCCTGGCTCAGGAGAGCGACGGTCACGGGGTCTTCCTGTCGGTCAAGGGCCCAGAAGTGCTCAACAAGTTCGTGGGCGAGTCAGAACGTCTGATCCGCCGTCTGTTCGCACGCGCCCGCGGTCTGGCAGGCCAGGGTGGACCGGTGGTGGTTTTCATCGACGAGATGGATGCCTTGCTCCGCACTCGCGGATCGGGCATCTCGTCGGATGTGGAGACGACAATCGTCCCCCAGTTTCTGACAGAGCTGGACGGTGTTGAGTCCCTGGATCAGGTCATGGTCATCGGCGCTTCCAACCGCATTGACATGATCGACCCGGCGGTTCTGCGCCCAGGGAGGCTGGATGTCAAGATCCGCATCGACCGGCCCGACAGGACCAGGTCGGCAGCCATCCTGGGCAAATATTTGGGCTCAGATATGCCCATGGAGGATGGTGCCGGGCCGGAGGATCTGATCCAGGTGCTGGTCGACGGGCTTTTCACCCGGGATAATGACCACCTGCTGGGCAGGATCATGGATGCCTCAGGCCGCTGGCAGCCTCTCTACCTGGAGTCTGTGGTCTCGGGTGCTATGCTGCATAACCTCGTTGATCGGGTCAAGACCATGGCGGTCAAGGCCTCAATCGAACAGGGTCGACAGGTGGGGCTTGACCGTGAGCTCTGCATGAGAGCGGTCAGTGGGCAATATCAGGACACTCTGGAGGAGCTTTGCGGCCAGGACCCGGATCGTTGGGCCGATCTGGCTGGACTACGCCCGGGGCAGGTTCAGGAGGTTCGCCCAGTCGACGGGTCCGAGGGCCAGTCATGAGTACAGGGCGGGTCATGGGCACCGAGACGGAGTATGCCATTGACGACCCCAAGGATCCAGGCGCTGATCCACGTACGCTGGCTCTGCGTCTGGTGAGGGCTGCCGCTGAGCCGGACTTGGCTCACATCCGTTGGGACTATGGGAGTGAGGATCCGGTCAATGACGCCAGGGGAGGTCGGCTGCCACGTTCCGCTGCCGCTCCGAGCATGCTCACTGATGCGCCCGAGGCCCGGCTGATCGATGTGGCAGCTCCCAATGGCGCGCGGATTTATGTGGATCATGCCCATCCTGAGTATGCCTCGGCGGAAACGGTGAATGCCTTCGATGCGCTGGTCCAGGACCGCGCGGGCGATCGGATGATGGCTGAGGCCGCTGGCAGGGCCGGAGGCCTGGCCCTCTACAAGAACAATGTAGACGGCAAGGGTGCGGCCTGGGGATCCCATGAGAACTATCTTATGGACAGGGCCGTGCCCTTCGCCAGGGTAGCGGCCCTGATGACCATTCACTTCGTCACCCGGCAGATCTACACCGGCTCGGGAAGAGTGGGTCTAGGACCCAGGAGCGAAGAGGCCGGCTTTCAGCTTAGCCAGCGCGCCGACTATCTGACCAGCCGCATTGGACTGCAAACCACCTTCGGGCGGCCGATCATCAATACCAGGGATGAGTCACATGCAGGTCCGGGCAGCCGCCGTCTTCATGTGATTGTGGGCGATGCCAATCGGCTGGACGCGCCCTTGGTCCTCAAGTTGGGGACCACTGATCTGCTGCTGGGGCTCCTGGAGTCCGAGGGCGATTCGACCGGTCAGGTCGATGAACTGCTGGATCGCTGGACGCTGGATGATCCGGTATCGGCCCTGCACACGGTTTCGCGAGATGCCACCCTGACAAAGCCGCTGGCCTTGGCAAACGGAGGATGTGCCGATGCGCTGACCATCCAGAAGGCATTGCTGGATGCGGTCCGCCAGGCCAGACGGGATATCAACCGGTCCGAACTTACTGACAACCGGGTTCTGAACCTCTGGAAGCAGGTGCTCGAGGATCTGGCTGCAGTGCGTTCGGGCGACGATGATGCCCGTCTGGCCATGCAGGATCAGGCAGGCAGATTGGAATGGCTGCTCAAATGGCAGCTCTTGGAGCGACTGCGTCGTCGCCGAGTCATACCGGATTGGTCGGATCCTCGGCTGGCGGCCCTGGATCTGGCTTGGGCGCGGGTGGTTCCCGGCCGTGATTTGCCTTGGCGACTCAGAGGATCCGTTTTGCGGCTGGCCAATCCCGACCAGGTCGTCAGGGCCATGGACCGAGGGCCGGAGCAGACCCGAGCCTGGTGCCGTTCCCTGCTGCTCCACCGTTGCCCTACTGAGGTCAGAGCCGTCTCCTGGAGTAGGGTCATTCTTGAGGAGCAGGGGCCGGATGAGGAGCGTAGGACCAGGATTGTGGATCTGTCTGATCCGCTGGGGCACACACGGGCCTCCATCCGGGACGACTGCGACATATACTGCTGATAGCGCATGGAATAGTTCGATACTCGACCTGACGACCACCGGTGGGCCACGGTCGATAATGCCTAGACCGCCCGTTTGAAAGAGAAGAGAAGTATGGAATTGCGCGAGTTGGCCATGCAGGCCGCCACCATCGCTGTGGAGGCCGGCCGTCATGCCCTCCAGGACCAGATCAACCCTCACGATCCACGCTCCACCTTGGCCATCGGCCAGGGCACTCAGTTCACGCCGGATATCGATACACGTCTGATCCGTTACTGCCGGACCAAGATCGCTGCCCTGGACCCTATGGATGGCTTCTGGGAGGAAGAGGCCGGCAACCGCTGTCCAGGCGGCCGCTATTGGTGCCTGGGCCATATCGACGGCCCGGTCAACTATGTGCGCAACATGGCCGAATGGACGCTGACGATCTCCCTGTTCGCCGTGGATGAGAAGGATCACGCTTCACCGGTCCTGGGCATCGTCCATGCGCCGGTGCTGGGCCTGACCTATCTGGCCGCCAAGGGGGAGGGCGCCATCAGAATCCGACGTACCATCGTGGGCGACAAACGTGAGAAGATCATTCCCTCCACTATGACCTCCCTGAATGGATCAGTAGTCAGCTTCGGCATGTCCTACTTCCCCAACGAGTCCGAAAAGGTTCTGCAGATCGTTTCGCGCATGGCCGGCAAGCCTGCCGACATCAAGCGCGTCGGCCCGGTTTCGCTGGATTTGTGCCGGGTGGCGGACGGCAGTTATGATGCCTACTTCGAACCGGCTCTGCATTCCTGGGACATCCCTGCAGTCTCTGCGGCGGCTGTCGTGGTCCGTGAGGCCAAGGGCACCCTCTGGCGCTGGGACGGCGGGCATGTGCGCTGGGAGGGCAGGAACGACGTGGTGGCCACCAACGGGCTCATTGCGGAGGATCTGAACGCTTATCTCATCGGGCGCTGATCCGCGCCGGGAAGGAGAACGACCATGGCTGAGGCATCTCAGCAAGGACGGCGCATGACCGTCGGGCAGCAACAGGAGCAGGAAGAGGATCTGCCACAGACCGGTGCACGTGAACAGGACCAGGCAGCTGAGTCTGATCTCGATGCTGTCCTGGATGACATCGAGACCACTCTTGAGACCAACGCCAAGGAGTATGTGCAGGGCTTCGTTCAGAAGGGCGGCCAGTGATTCATGGGGGCGGGCAGGGGACAGGCTCAGACTTTCACAGGATATTCGGCATCGAGACCGAGTATGGGCTGAGCCTGACCGGTGTCAGCGGCCCTTATGCTGCCGGCAGGGTGGCCATGGCCATGTTTCGTCCGCTGATTGATAGGCGCGGGTCCACCAATGTCTATCTGTCCAACGGCGCCCGACTCTACTTGGACGTGGGCTCTCACCCGGAGTATGCCACTGCAGAGGCCCGTGATCCGCTGACGGCGCTGACGCAGGTGCTGGCCGGTGAGCGGATGATGACCGGCCTTGCAAGGCGCGCTCAGATGCGCCTTGCGGAGGATCTGGGCAGGCCTGTGAGGGTTCATGTCTTTGCCAACAACGTGGATGCCCAAGGTCATGCCTTCGGCTGCCATGAGAACTACCTGCTGGACCGTCGAGTCCCCTTGGACATGATTAAAGCCTGTCTGGTCCCTTTTCTCGTCACCCGACAGCTGATCACCGGAGCGGGTCGCCTGAGCCCCGATGGGTTCCAGCTCAGCCAGCGGGCCGACTTCCTGGATGAGGCGGTCTCCTCGGCCACCACCCGTGCCCGTCCCATGGTCAACACCCGTGACGAGCCTCTGGCTGATCCCGAACGATGGCGGCGTCTGCATGTGATCGTAGGGGATACCAACCGGTCGCCGCTGGCCACTTGGTTCAAGATGGCTAGCACCCACTTGGTTTTGAACCTGATCGAGCAAGCCTGTCGCCAAGGCCGACAGCCTGACCTGGCCGACTGGGCCCTAGCTGATCCACGTGCGGCTGTACGAGCCGTCAGCCGTGACCGGACCGGGCGCGTCACTTTGGAGCTGCAGGCTTCCACGAAGACCGGCGGCATCAGCGCTCTGAGTCTGCAAGAGGCCTATTGGTCGGCCTGCAAGACCTTGTTGGATCAGCAGGAGGATACGGGAATCGGTCGGCCCCAGGCCCTGCGTGTTCTTCAACTTTGGAGGACTGCCTTGGATGCGTTGGACGCAGGGCGTTGGCAGGATTTGGCTGACTGGGTGGACTGGGCAGCCAAGCTGCGGCTGCTCCAGGGCTTGAGTCGACGAGGCGCCGGACGGGCTCTGGCCGATGCCCTGGACCTGGACTATCACGATCTCAGCGCGGGACGAGCCTACCCCGGTCTGGTCAGGCATGGGCTCATGCAATCGCCGGTCAACGACTCCGAGGTGAGGCGCGCCATGGACCGACCTCCAGAGGATACCCGGGCCCGTCTGCGTGGCGACTTCGTCCGTGCCGCAGATCAGGGAACACGCTCATGGTCATGCGACTGGAGCCACTTGGTCCTGGGCGGTTCACGTCGAGTTGAGGTGAACCTGCCTGATCCCCTCGACTATCTGGGCCCACCCCGTTACCGCTCACTGATGGATTTCCTGAAAGATGGCACAGAGCCGCGTAAATAGGGTCCGGTCTGCAGCGGCGGCCAATCGTCGGATCTACTGGAAAAGGAAGGGCCTCGGCATCCGTGAATGGATGCCGAGGCCCTTGCGAAGAGGCTTGCTTCACTTCTTGTTGGCAACGGCCTTCTTCAGGAGCGAACCTGCAGAGATGCGCACGCCATAGCTGGCCGGAATCTTGATGGTCTCACCGGTGCGAGGGTTGCGGCCTGTGCGGGCGGCACGCTTAACGCGCTCGGCCGAGAACAGACCGGTCAGCTTCAGACCCTCGCCGGACTTCATGGCCTCGACGAAGACGTCCTGAAAGGCGTTGACGGCAGCCTCCGCCTGAGCCTTGGTCAGGTTGGACTTCTGCGCGATCTTCGACACGAGATCAGACTTGTTGTATGCCATAGAATATCCTTCTTTCGGGGGCCTCCCACTGCTTGATTGGGGAAAGCCCAACGGTCAATGACCGATATTAGCGCAGGTTAGGCCCAAATACCGCATTTTCCGGGGGTTTCCGACATTTCGTCATGTGATTTTTGAGCTCCTTGGGATAGAGACTGCCCGAGGGGCCCTTCAAATGCGATTGTGGCTGCTCAGCCAGCGCATGGCCAAGGCTCCCAGAGGGATGCGCAGCCAGTAGGTGGCTACTCGGAAGACCAGAGTGGCCGAGATGGCCACGCCCGATGGAACGCCAGCCAGGCGGAAGGCAGAGAAGAGCACCGCTTCTATGGCACCCAGGCCGCCTGGTGTGGGGACAGCTGAGCCTAGCGTGTTGGCCAGGAGGAAGACGAAGGTGGTCTCGAAAACGTTGGTCCGGCAGCCGAAGGCCATCAGGGCGGCCCAGAAACTCATGCCTAGGGCGGCTGACTGCAGCACGGCTCCAAGGACGGCCACCACTAGCTGCCTGGGCTGAGTCAGAATCTCCACAAGGTGGCGGGCGTAGGAGGTTACGATAGGCATCAGCCGCTCCATGACCAACCGTCTCGTGTAAGGCACGGCCATGATCAGGGCTGCGATGATGGCCACCGTCCCGATGACGATGACCAGGGTGTTGGTGGGGATCATCCCGGAAAGGGTGTTGCGCCCGGTAAACAGCCCGATGACGATCAGCAGGCAGAAGGTGGTCGCAAACTGCACGGCCACCACTGCGCTCATGATGGCCGTGGCCATGGTGTTGTCATAACCGTCCCGTCGCAGGAACTGCAGATTGACGAATGCTGGCCCCACGCCGGCGGGCATGGAGACCGAGGTGAACGAGGAGGCGACCTGGGACAGGAAGATGCCCTTGAAGTCGCGCCTGGCCGGGTTGATGAAGACTCCTAGGGTGATGGCGCAGCCCACCCAGGACAGTGACCCCAGCAGGAAAGAGAGTCCAGCCATCCAAGGGTTGGCATTGCGGACTGCACTGATGACCTGCGGCAGGTTGAACTGGGTGATGATGACGGCAACAGCAACTACCAACAGGGCCAGGGCTACGAAGCTGCGCAGACTGAAGCGCGAGAGGGTTACCTGGCCGGTCTCAGCCACCGACTCAGGTGGAGCCAAGGTCTGCAGATGTTTGCGCAGGTCAGTCAGAAGCTGTCGATCCCAGCCGGGCAGGGCCTGAGTCTGCGCAGGAATGGCCACCAGCTGGCAGAATGGCGACAGTCCCGCCAGTGTCTTGCCCCCCCAGGAGGCACGGGCGGCTGTGATGGCTTGATCCACGCCGATCATCGTGGCTATCAGGGCGAGAAGCTGGATCCGGTCCAGGGCGATGTTGGCCTGGGAGCTGGCGCTGTCGCCATTCTCCCAGCCGGCGATGACCACGGAGCCTGACTGGTCCATGGCTAGGGTTTCTGGTCGGATGCGGCGGTGGGTAAAGCCGCGCTCGTTGGCCCGGCGAAGGTAATCCATCAGCTGCTTGGCTCTGTCCGTGTCCAGGCTTCCGGGTTCCAGGGGCCTAAGATGGACGTCATCCTCCAAAACCAGAATTGAGGATTCGGCACTCTCTGCCAGGCCATAGGGGTGAAGGGCAGTCAGTCCCAGATCCCGTAACTCAGTGAGCATGGCCATGTGGTGTTGCATAGAGTTTCTGACCGACCGGTCCCGGCGCATGGAGACTCCGGACAGCTTGATCCACTGCCAGAGCTGCATCAGATAGCCTATGGTGTGCAGCTGGCCGTCCATGACCGACACCGTGTAAGTTCGGCCGTTTCTGTCATGAGCCTTGTAGATGCGGGAGGCCTCGATAAGGTCGTCGTCAAGGGCTGGCAGAGGCTGTCCATCAGCGTCCAGATTGAGATCCTGACGTTCCAGGCTCGCGGCGTGGATGCCGATTGAGGCTATGGCTTGCACCACTGCCTGCCCCCAGGCGCCCTGGTTCTGTGTGCCAGCCACGTATCGAACCACCATGCCCATGATCCGTCCCAGGATCAGCGAGACTAGGACTCCGCTGGCCGAATTGGAGGATATGGCTACCATGATGACGGCCACTATGTATAGAGCGTTCCATCCCCATTTGACCGAGCTACGCAGACGACGGGGTCCTGCAGCGCTTAGGAAGGCTGCCAGTCCAGCATAGAAGTCAGGCAGCAGGACGGGCGAACCTATGGCGTTCTGAGAACTGAATGCGGCGATCAGGGTCGGGTTGCCCGCCTTCAGAATCAGGTTCGAGGTCAGCAGGACCAGCCCAAACCCTAGGAACATGGCCAGGGGCGCAGTGATGGCCTGGATCCACTCCCTATTGATCAGCAGGTGGACAAGCACGGCCAGAACCACGGTCACGGTCACTGCCTGTTGAAGGAAGGCGGTGGGTACGTCCATGAGCCAATCCATGGCATTGCCGGCCTGGCGCATGTCCGATTCGACCCCTGCGGCTATGCCTTTCAGATAGACCGCCGCCAGGGTGACTAGAATTCCCAGGATCAGAGCTGCCAAGGCTCGGAGCAGATCCTCGGCATCATGGACCCGCCGGGGCGGGGTATCACGGATGACGACCTGGTCTGCCTGCACAGAGTCGGCGGGATCGGTGTCCTCGGAGGTGATGGTCGACTGGGACGGGGTCATGGTCAGTCGCGATCGAAGTCCACCAGGGTTCCGGCTGTGCCGGTATAGGTTGCCGGCGTCAGGGCCTTGAGCCGACTGGTCGTGTCCTGGTCCAGATCCAGGCCATCGATGAAGTGCTCGACATCCTCCCGACCGATCCTCTTGCCCCGCATCAGCTCCTTGACCTGCTCATATGGGTGATCCATGCCTGAGCGTCCGGCCAGTCCAGCGGCCCTCATGGCCGTCTGTATGGGCTCGCCCAGGACCTCCCAGTTGCCATCCAGCTCGTGGGCCATCAGTGCCTTGTCCGGGTGGATGGTCTGCAGGCCACCGTCCAGGTTGTCAAGAGCCAGCAGACTATAGCCCAGGGCCGAACCGATATTGCGTTGAGTGGTGGAATCGGTCAAGTCCCGCTGCCAGCGGGTTTCGGTCAGAGTGGTGGCCAGGGTGTCCAGCAGAGCTCCTGAGATTTCCAGATTGGCTTCGGCGTTCTCGAAGCGTATGGGGTTGACCTTGTGGGGCATGGTGCTGGATCCTGTTGCGCCTTTGACAGGTTCCTGGGCGAAGACGCCACGGGAGATGTACATCCAGACATCCACGGCCAGGTTGTGCAGGATTCGGCCCAGGTGGGCGATGCTGCCGAAGAGCTCGGCCTGCCAGTCGTGGGACTCGATCTGGGTGGTCAGCGGGTTCCAGACCAGGCCCATCCGCTCCACGATGAAGGTCCGTGTCAGATCGATCCAATCCACTTGCGGCAGGGCGGCCATATGGGCGCCAAGCGTTCCAGTGGCACCATTCATCTTGCCCATGTAGTCCTGACTGCGGATTCTGTTCAGCTGCCGATGCAGCCGGCGGACATAGACCGCCATCTCCTTGCCCAGGGTGGTGGGCGTGGCCGGCTGGCCGTGGGTCAGGGCGAGCATGGGCAAATCCCGGTATTGTTCCGCCATAGCCGCCAGATGATCCTCAATCCGATCGGCCTTGGGGAGCCAGACCTGTTCGACCCCGCCTCGGATGCAGCGGGCATAGGCCAGGTTGTTGATATCCTCGCTGGTGCAGGCGAAGTGGACCAGGGGCGCCAGCCTAGGGAGTTGGGCCTTGGGGCCAAGAGCTGTGGCCGCAGCCTTAAGACGGCGGTCGATGTAGTATTCCACAGCTTTGACGTCGTGGTGGGTCTGGGCTTCGATACCCGCCAGTTCGTCGATGCCATCGGCATCGAAATCCTCAGGGATGGCTCGCAGGTAGGCCTGTTCCGTCTCAGTCAGAGGATCTACGCCCGGCAGAACCGGGTGCTGGCCATTTCCCTGGTAGCCATTGGCCAGCATGATCATCCATTCGACCTCGACCCGCATGCGCTCGCGGTTCAAGGCGGCTTCGCTCAGATAGTCCACCAGTCCTGCGGTCTGTTTGCGATAACGTCCGTCTAGGGGATTGAGGGGGATGACTGGGATAATTCGGCTCAGGTTCATGCCTCCAGCCTAGACGACCGGGCCAACCACCAGGAACCGGCATGGGCGCTTCCGGCGGAGCGCGTGTCCAGCTCATCGTCGCAGCCTGCCGCGGTAGTAGCGGGTCTCTTGCAGATTGCCCCGGATGGCATGGGCGAAATGGTCGTCCTGACGACGTACTGCTGGTGAGTTCTGGTCTCGGGCATCGTTCCAGGCTGCATGCTGGTAGGCCATGCCATGGGTCGATTCCTTGCCGGGGCCGGTAGTGGTCACTGTCCGGCCAGTCTGACTGCCTCCTGGAGGGGGAGGGCCGCCTGCTCTTCCTCTGATGGTCAGTTGATTGGGTCGGGAGGGGTTGTCGGCTCCATCAAGGCTGGAGACCAGCTCCTCACGCATCTCAACGCTGGTGACCCAGGTGTCTGAACCTATCTGGCGGTGGGCGATGGGCGATCCGACAGTCACGATGTGATCGAAGCGGTAGCGGTCCGAAAGATCCGTGGCCATGGTGGCGGCCACGATGCCGCCCTGGGAATGGCCCACCAGGCTGACCGGGTCGTCTGGCCGCACCCCTGCATCCCTCATGGCCTGGTCCACTAGACGCAGAGAGGCCGCCCTGTCGCGCACTGAAGCCCTGTCGCTCATGAGCTGGATGTTCTGGGCCCAGCCGATAGGGGAGTCCAGATGGGAGCTGGTGCCTGGTATGTATACCAGCCAGCGATCCTTGCCGTCGGCTTCCTGATAGCGTTGTACGGCGACGGTTGCATAGGGAATGCCATCACGACAGGAACCTAAGGTCTCCAGATTGCTCAGAGCGCTGGAAATGTCATGAGCCTCGCCCAAGCCCTTGCCCTGTGGCTGAACAGGATCCATTGCTATTTGGTCACCCTGAAAATGATCAAGTATCAAGGGCACCAGCAGGCCCGGGCCTGTGACCAATCCTCCTATGGGATCATGGTGGTCCGAGGACAGGCCGGAAGCCACGGCTGTCAGCAGGGGTTGATGGATGCCAGCTGTAGTCTCCAGAAATTCCTGGAATTGCGAGGCATCCAAGTGGCCGGTCAGTTTGGCTGCTCCCAGTCCTATTCCAGCGGTTCCCAGCATGAGCGGGGCAATAGGCTGACAGACCGTAAAGGCCTTGGACATCAGGGAGCCGATCAGCCTTTCCATGAATGATTCAGCCTGTGAATACAGCCCGTAGGCCTTGGTCAACCGGTCGGCCACAGACTGAAGCCGGGTGCGCAGGTCTTCGCAGGCCTGTGCCTGGTCGTTGCAGAAGGTCGCCATCAGAACCAGAGGCAGATGGGCGTGACCCGGCTGCGGCGTGGCAGCCTGGGTGCAGGGGAGGGCCGGTAGTCCTGGCATGGTTCTGCGAATGGCCTGATTAGTAAGAATCCATTGGGACTGCATGGTGGCCAGGGCACTCCCTGCCTGGTTGAGCCGGTCCGCCATACCGGTCAGGTGCTCCAGCTCGGTGCGTGTATAGCCGTTGGCATCGGGGGCGGCGGTGATCGTCCGCCTCAAGGCCGACACTCTTGATCGATCAGGTTCAGTGTGCGTCCTGCCTGGATACGCTGATCCTGACAGAAGGCATCCATGGCCCGTATCTGGGTTCTATAGGTCTCAGAGGCCCGCCCTTGCCAGTCGACCCTCAAAGCCTGATCGGCTAATTCGCTCAGGTGGACCAGAGTTGTTCGTGACTGTTGCGCCATGTCGGACAGCATGGCTCGGCATCGGGCTGCTCGCGCATGGCAGGGGCAGGCTTGGGCCGTGTCTGGATCGGCAAGGTAGGACGGCTGAGCAAGGAAGGGACCCAGGGTGGGTGGTGACGAGGATGACCTATACATGTGTCAACTTCATCATGGCAGCCATCTTGCAACGATTCCCATGGAACTATGTGGTCGAATGATGTCCGCTCCAACTGGATGGGGATAAATTCACCATTAAGCCCGTAAGCGTGATAGCCGGGAGTCTTCGTCTGCCTAGGACGAATCCATGGGAAAAAGACACGGTGAAAAACTCATGCGAAAGGCTAATGCGCGGCCGGTCACCAGGGTTTGACGTTCTTCTTCTGCCCTATGTTGTCGTTCCCCGTTTCTGTCGGCGTGGGAGAGGCGGATGGTTCACTCTGTTGCTGGTTGCGCCTAAGCAAATCCTCCACCTCGGCCTCCTGCTGCTTGGTCAGCCCTGAGGAGGAACCCTTGCCGGACCCGTTCTGTCCATTCTGGCCCTGTTTGGCCTTCTGCTTCTTGAGCAGGCGCTCTGTGCGGCTGGTCAGTGCAGCATTGGCAGCGCGGTTGGCCTGGGCAGCTTGCCTGGTCTGTGGCAGAATCAGGGGTCCTGGTCGTTCGACCTGGGCGAAAAGCCGTTCGGCCTGCTCCTGCAGGGCTTTGATGGATGCCGGATCGGCCTGTGGGTTTTGAGCCTGCCGGACGTTGGTGCTCAGCATGCGCGTAGCCTCGTTATAGGTGGCGATGGCTTTGACGTTGATCAGGCCCCAGGTTCCGACCAGGGCTGCGATCAAAGCCAAGCCAGCCAGAATCAGGCGCGTCCGCAGGCCGTGTCCGCTTCTTGCGCCTTGCCTGGGCTTTCTACTCATAGCAGTCTCCTCGAAGTGCGAATCCAGAGCCCTGCCTCGGTCAGGATCAGGAGCAGCTCTACCAGTGCCAGCGGCCAGACCAGCGGGGTGACATGTAGGCGGACCTGGTCGACCGTGGTCATCCGGTAGCGTTTGGAGGCCGCAGCCGTAGCGCCCTCGCGCACGGTGGCCCCCTTGGCCAGGGCCTGGTAGTGGCCGCTCATCTCGTCGGCCATGGCCTTGAGGGTTTTCGCATCCATGGCAGAGATGCCCGGCTGGCCGGTCCTGGGGTCCGTCACCCAACCGTTAGCGTCACTGCCGCCGACATCGGAGCTCAGGGGCACCATGCCGCCTTTGGCTGAGCCGGTTCCCAGTATGAAGGCTTCGTCCAGCCCTTCCCTGAGGACGCTGAAGGATCGCCGCTCATCAGGCCCGGTTTGTTCGCCATCGCTGATCAGGTAGAGCAGGATTCGATCGTCAGGATGCCGGTCCTTGGTCTGTTTCAAGATCAGGCTCAGACGATTCAGCGGAGCATCTAGACTGGAGCCGGAAGATCGGGATGTGGGTTCTGTGGTCAGCCCCCTGGCCCAATTGTCCACAGCCCGCACATCGGGGGTCAGGGGCAGATCGACGCTGGCCGATGCGCCGAAGCTAATGGCGGAGAAGGAGGCATCCGGGTAGATGCTTGTCAGATCGTGGACGGCTGCCCGGGCTGCCTCCAGCCGGCTCATCCCTTCGTGATCGCCATATCCAGCATCCTTGACTGCCATGGATCCGGTCACGTCGACCGCAATGAAAACATCAGTGGCGTTTACTGCTTTATTGGTGGTTTTGCTGATCGTGCTGGGGGTCAGGACCATGAGGGCCAGGATCAGGACCATGGCGGTGCGCCGAGCCAAGGCCCAGCGATCAGCGTCCGTATCCTCGCGCTTGCGCAGTCCATGGATGACCAGCGCAGTGGCCAGGAGCAGCAGCAGGCCTGCCAGGAGGCCGCCGGCCATCCATCCCAAGGCAGGCTCGAAGGTCAGGGACTTGAGTATGTTCATCGCTTCAGCCTCCAGGCCAGGAGCAGATAACCCGACAGCGCCAGGGCCAGGGCCAGGGTCCACCAGCCGGGTGCATCCACCAGGCTGGACTGCTCCTGCTGGCGGGGTTCGGCTCCGTGTCGATACTCAATTTGGCGGACAAGCGCGTTGATGGAGTTCCCGTCTTGCCGTCGCAGGAAGACGCCGCCATGGGCCTCGATCAGCTGCTGCATCTGCTTAGTGCTCTCATCCTCGGTGCCCTGCTCAGGACCCGAATAAAGCCCATCCACCGCAATTCCGGCAGCAGCGGCAAGTTTGAGCGCTTCACCCAAGGTATATGTGGGTTTGCCGGAGACCACGTTATCGGTGGCCAGGACCAGCGAGCTCGATCGTTGGTTGATCCTTGTCGATCCGCTCTGGTCCTTGGGAGCGAATTGCGGCAAGAGCGCAGCGCAGCCCACCAGCCCGTCGCCGATCAAGGAAGTGGTGTCCCGGCGATTCTGCGTGCCTTCCAGCCAATCGCTGATGTCCTGATACTGCCGTCCGCTCATGGCGTCGATGCGGTCCTGAGACTGAACTCCGTCCAGGATCCGCCGCGCCTTGCTCAATTCGGCGGTGATCATGTCATAGTCGTCGGTTAGAGGGAAGACGGTGCGCGAGGTGGAGTTGAAGATGCTGAGAGCCATTCGTTCGCCCCGGAAGTTGCGGACCAGATCAAGGTAGGAGGCGATCACCTGCCGGTCGTAGGGCAGGGTGGAGCCGGACACATCCAGGCATAGGACGATATCGCGGTTATGACCTCGCTCCAATGTCCGATCTACCCGGGCCGGCCTTGCAGCAAGGCTCAGAGCCATCAGCAGGGCTAGACAGAGGAGGATTGCTGCGATGCGGTTCAACCCTCGCCAGCGTCGCAGGGCTTCGTGGCCATCCTCGGTATCCAAGTCGCTTTTCAAGGTCCAGACGCGGGCTCCCGTTTCCTGATTCGGCTTACGCCGATGCGCCATATGGCAAACCAGTAGGCCGAATACCAGGGACAGGACCAAAGCCAGAACCGGAAGCCAAGGCCACCTCCAGAACAGATTGCCTATGCTCATCGCGGCCACCGTTCAATGAGATCCCGTACCCAGTCGGCTGCCTGATTCACCGTGGCGTCGGTTCCTGCGCTGTCACGGGGAAGAGCGAATTCAGGGGGATAAAGGGCATCTATGGTCTGCCGAAGCAGGTCAAGGCCCTGACGGGTGCCCGGCGTGCGGGGCTGGGCCTTGATTTCAGCCAGAGTCTTGGCCTTCATGTCGCTGTTCCAGGAACGGGAGGCGAATCCACGAGCTATAGCGGCCAGCGCCGTCATGGCCTGGTCGCGGTTCATGCGGCCGTTGTCATACTGGTCCATCACTTGATCGATCCGCTGACGCCATGCATTGCGGGAGTCGAAGTTCGCCTGGACCGTATGCTCCCTCTGCTGATGACGGAACTTAGGCAGGACAAGGGCAGCCGTAGCCAGAGACAAGGTCGCTATGATGGCGATCGCCGTCAGTGTCAGCAGCCAGGCGGGCTGGGTCATAGCGGGCATGACCTTGGGTCGGCCATGATCAGACGCAAGATGAATCAGGACGACATCGCTCATGCCGCCATCACCGTCCGTTGTTCGGGGATGCCCGGTCGACCGGCTGAAAGCAGGCGGATGAACCTGTTGAACATGGCTGTGCTGGAGTCGGCCCGGATCAGTGAGGCCCCGATCCGGGATAGTTCCCTCTCAAATGCCTCGATCTGATAGCGCCTGTGCAGGTCCACGGCCTGCGTCCCATTCGCAGTGCGTAGGAAGGCCGGGATTTTCCGTGCGGTTGGGGCATCAGTTACTGAGCCCGTTGCGGGCTGCTGGCGCAGGGGATTCATGGTCTCCACTCCGATGAGATTCAAGGGGTGGGTGGTGGCCAACCGGCGGATGGTCGGCATCAGGTCAACGTTCAATGCTGACTGGTCAGTGGCGATGACCAGCATGGCTTGACGGTCCTGGATGCCGGCGGCATAGCCCAATAGGGCTTCAAGGTTGCGTGGCTGATCCAGCGGCGATTCCAGAGCTCGGTCCAGGGTCTGTTCGAATCGGGCAAAGCCGCCTTGGCAGGGTATGCGGCGAATAGCGGATGAATCGACCAGGACCAGGTCGACCTCATCGCTGCGGCGCAGGCAGAGGGATGCGAACATGCACAGGGCATTGGCGGCTACCTGAATGGCCTGTTCCCCATCCGGGCATGTTCCCGACATTTCGCGGCCGACATCCAGCAGCAGCCAGACCTTGCTGGTGACCAGGCGTTCGCGCTCCACCACCATGGGCCGACCCACCCGTGCGCTGGCATGCCAGTCGATCATGCGGGTTTCGTCTCCGAACTCATAGGCGCGTATGTCGGCACGCTCATCTCCGCCGCCGCGACGGCCAGAGGAGTGCTCGCCCTCCAACAGGCCCAAGGCCCTGCGTACCGTGGGAAGCCGGAGGCTGGTGTCCAAGGACTCGATCCGTCTGCGGACCGGGTCGCGATACGGGCGTCGACGGATCATGGAACTGGCACCATGTCGACGATCTGGTCGATGATATCGTCGCTGCTGATGCCGTCGGCCTGAGCCTCGAAGGTCATGAGGATCCGGTGGCGAAGCACCGAATGGGCCCAGTCTTTCAGGTCCTCGGGAATGACGTAATCCCTGCCTGTCAGCAGGGCTCTGGCCTGGCCGATGCGCACTAGGGCGATGGAGGCGCGCGGACTGGCTCCCAGCCTCACCTGCTCGGCTAGCCCTTGGATGGGCCGTGATCCTGCCCCCCGGCTGGTGGCTGCCAGATCGACTGCATATCGCATGATTGGCTGTGCTACGTGGACCTGCCGGGCCTTCTGCCTTAGAAAGTCCGCATCAGCGATGGTCAGGGCATCCCCATCGTCCTTTTCGGGCATGTCGGTGCCGCGGATGGTAAGCATCTGTAGCATTCGGGTCTCTTGGTCGGCATCAGGATAAGTCATGACTGCCTTGAGCATGAATCGGTCCATCTGGGCCTCAGGCAGATTGTAGGTGCCCTCCTCTTCGATGGGGTTCTGTGTGGCGATCACCATGAAAGGCCTAGGCAGGGCTATGCGCTCGCCGCCGATGGTGGTTGCGCCTTCGGCCATGGCCTCCAGCATGGCCGACTGGGTCTTGGCGTTGGAGCGGTTGATCTCGTCCAGCAGAACGAAGTTGGCGTGAATAGGGCCCAGCTGCGTGGAGAAGCGCTGTGTGGAGAAGTCGTATATTTGGGTGCCCACCAGATCCGAGGGCATCAGGTCGGGTGTGCACTGGATCCGCTTGAAGCTGCCGGATACCGAGGTGGCCAGGGTCTGGGCGGCAGTGGTCTTGGCCAGGCCGGGTACGGATTCGATCAGGATGTGTCCGGAGGCCACCAACGTCAGTATCAGGGCTTCGCGCAGGTTCTCCTGACCTACCAGAGTTCTTGAAAAGCGGGTCCGGATCCGGTCGGCCAACTGACGGCAACGTTGCAGGTCATCCTGATTGATTGGCGGAACCTGCCGGTCCCTGCCGAGCTGAACAGATGGAGGCTGACTGGGTTGAGGTGGGAATAATGCCATAGCAGACATGGTAACGGCATTTCCTGACGACTCAGCTGGCAGGACTCAGGTCAGGGACCAGTCCACCGGTTGGGCGCCCATGGCCTCCAGCGCTTGGTTGGCCTTAGAGAATGGGCGGGATCCGAAGAAGCCATACCGGGCCGATAGGGGACTGGGGTGCGGGGATTTGATGATGGCTGCGTTGGTCAGCAGAGGCTCTAGGCTCTGGGCTTGCCGTCCCCAAAGAATGGCCACCAAGGGCCGGATTCTGCCCTCCTGGTCACGTCTGTCGTTCAGAGCTCGGATGGCAGCGTCGGTGATCTCCTCCCAGCCTTTGTTCCGATGGCTGGCCGGCTTGCCCACTCGCACAGTCAGGCAGCGGTTGAGCAGCATGACCCCTCGCCTGGTCCAAGGCGTCAGATCGCCGTTGGAAGGCGTGGGCAGGCCCAAATCGGCGCTCAGCTCGGTGTAGATATTGCGCAGGGAACCGGGAATGGGGCTGACCGCAGGGTCCACGCAGAAGCTCAGGCCTACCGGATGGCCGGGCGTCGGATAGGGATCCTGGCCTACGATCAGGACCTTGATGGAGTCGAAGGGGATGGTAAAGGCGCGAAGAATGTTCTTGCTGGCCGGCAGATAGCGGTGACCCTGGGCCAACTCGGTTCTGAGGAAATCGCCCATCCGGTGAATGTTGGGTTCGACGGGCGCCAGAGCATGGGCCCAGCCCGGGTCCACCAGGGCGCTTAGGGGTTTGCGGCGGGTTCGGCCCTGGCCTCCTGCTATGGTCTGAGAGTTGGTAACCGTTTCGTTCGTCGGCGCGGGGGAGGTTGCGGCAATAGGCTGGCTGCTGTTCATAAGGTCACTATATCGCTTGGTGATATGGGCCGGTCAGGGCCGCCTCGGCCATTCCAGGGTTGGCGGAGGGCGTCGAACGGTCAGTTGAATGTTGACCCGGCGACCCATTACTTATAATGGTTCAGGATCCGGTGGAGCGGAGGAGAGTTCATGGCTAGCACGCACGACAATGAAACGCAGGCGCGCCCCCAGGTTCATGATGTGTTCGACAACCCTCCCAATGGGCCGGTCGGTGTGCATCGCGGGCCTCGTTCCCTGTCGGTCAGGGTTCTGCCCTACCTGCTGGTGGTTGTCTTGGCCGTGCTGTGCGGTCTGGGCGTATGGGCTGCGGTCAGCGGCTCCCTGCCTTGGCAGCAGACGCACACTGAGGCCTCCCGAGTTATCAGCAGCCATCTGCCAAAGAGGTCGACGTCCTCCTCTGCATCAAGCAGCGTGGCCCCTACTGACCAAGCCTCCCAAGAGCAGACGGATCAACCGTCCTCCCAGCCGCCTTCAGCAAGCGCTTCCAGCAGCAGTCCGGCTCCTGTGGTCAACCATGGCACGCAGGTCTCAATCATCAATGGAACGAGAATCACCGGGTATGCCGGCAAGAAGCGCCAGATTCTATCCAGTGCCGGTTACACTGCGGTCACAGCATCCAACCCGCAGGGTGCCCTGCCTGGCGTAAGCACAGTGCGCTACCGTGACGAGGCCGATAAGGCCACCGCACAAGAGGTGGCCAGCTTGTTGGGCATCGCCCAGGTGGAGCAGTCCTCAGTGGCCGCCACTCCGGTGGAAGCCATCCTCATGCGGTGAGGTTCGACGACCGGACGAGGAAGAAAATATGGCAGTGCAACATTCCGCATCTTGGCTCGACGTTTTGCAATTGCCCTCACGATGGGCCTAAACTGACCTTGCCGACCAGGCAGATGCGGTCAGTCTCGTATCTGTTGTGACGCGGCACCTATGTTAAGGAAGTTAGTTATGGCACAAGGCACTGTGAAATTCTTCAGCGCTGGCAAGGGTTACGGATTCATCAATCCCGACGATGGAGGCGAGGACGTGTTCGTGCACTACTCGGCTATTCAGTCCGATGGATTCAAGACCCTTGATGAGGGAGATAAGGTCGAATATCAGGTGGAGCAGGGCCCCAAGGGTCTGCAGGCAACCAAGGTCACCAAGCTCTGATTGTCGTCTTCTGTATTCGTCATGGGGACCCCGGGAATTCCGGGGTCCTTTTTTATGGCACTTTGCCCATATCCTGGTGCTTATCCAGGAATTTTAGGGCGTGAATCGTCTGCCGTCGCGGCTGATATGGCATGCAGCCTGCAGCGAATTTTTTCCTCAGGTTGGCACTCGGCTTCAGCGAGTGCTAATCTGCTGAATTAGCACTCGAGGTGCGGGAGTGATAACGCGACAGCTGACGGTCGAGTTCCGCTCCACGCCGACGGTGGGTCATGAAACCTCAAGCCATGACGGAGGAAGCAACAATGGCAAAAATTATCGAGTACGACGAGGAAGCTCGTCAGGGCATGCTTGCCGGCCTGGACAAGCTGGCCGACACGGTCAAGGTCACTCTGGGCCCCAAGGGTCGCAATGTGGTGCTGGACAAGTCCTATGGCGCACCGACCATCACCAACGACGGCGTCTCCATCGCCAAGGAGATCGACCTGGAGGATCCTTACGAGCGCATCGGCGCCGAGCTGG
Organism: Bifidobacterium asteroides; assembly: GCF_003202695.1. Classification (GTDB taxonomy): domain Bacteria; phylum Actinomycetota; class Actinomycetes; order Actinomycetales; family Bifidobacteriaceae; genus Bombiscardovia; species Bombiscardovia asteroides_G. Next base: position 65,270 of record NZ_QGLL01000008.1, on the reverse strand, counting down.
TCAAGGAAGTCGCCAAGAAGACTGACGACGTCGCGGGAGACGGCACCACCACTGCTACTGTGCTTGCCCAGGCCCTGGTGCATGAGGGTCTGAAGAACGTGGCCGCCGGGTCCAACCCCATCGCCCTGCGCCGTGGCATCGAGAAGGCCGCTGACGCCATCGTCAAGGAGCTCGTGGCCCAGTCCAAGGAAGTCGAGACCAAGGACCAGATTGCCGCCACCGCCACCATTTCTGCAGGCGACCCCGAGATCGGCAATGAGATCGCCGAGGCTCTGGACAAGGTCGGCCAGGATGGTGTGGTCACCGTTGAGGACAACAACCGCTTCGGACTTGACCTTGAGTTCACCGAGGGCATGCGCTTCGACAAGGGCTACATCGCTCCCTACTTCGTCACCAACAACGACGATCAGACTGCTGTTCTGGATGATCCTTACATTCTGCTGACCTCGGGCAAGGTTTCCAGCCAGCAGGACGTGGTCCACATTGCCGAGCTGGTCATGAAGACCGGCAAGCCGTTGCTGATCGTGGCTGAGGATGTGGACGGCGAGGCGCTGCCCACCCTGATCCTCAACAAGATTCGCGGCACCTTCAACTCCTGCGCCGTCAAGGCTCCTGGCTTCGGCGACCGCCGCAAGGCCATGCTGCAGGATATGGCCATCCTGACCGGCGCACAGGTGGTCTCTGATGAGCTCGGTCTCAAGCTGGACTCCATTGACATGAGCGTGCTGGGCACCGCCAAGAAAGTCATCGTCTCCAAGGACGAGACCACTATCGTCTCCGGTGGCGGTTCCAAGGACGAGGTCTCCGCCCGCGTGGGCCAGATCCGCACCGAGATCGAGAACACCGACTCCGACTACGACCGCGAGAAGCTGCAGGAGCGGCTGGCCAAGCTGGCCGGCGGTGTGGCCGTCATCAAGGTCGGCGCAGCCACCGAGGTCGAGGCCAAGGAGCGCAAGCATCGCATCGAGGACGCTGTTCGTAACGCCAAGGCCGCCATCGAAGAGGGGCTGCTGCCAGGAGGCGGCGTGGCTCTGGTTCAGGCCGCAGCCAAGGCTGAGAAGGATGTCAAGCTGGATGGCGACGAGTCCACTGGTGCATCCATCGTCTTCCGCGCCATCGAGGCCCCCATCAAGCAGATTGCCGAGAACAGCGGCGTCTCTGGTGACGTGGTCATCAACAAGGTCCGTTCGCTGCCTGCTGGCCAGGGATTCAACGCCGCCAACAACGAGTACCAGGACCTGCTGGAGGCCGGTGTGGCCGACCCCGTCAAGGTGACCCGTTCCGCGCTGCAGAACGCTGCCTCCATCGCCGGGCTCTTCCTGACCACCGAGGCTGTCGTGGCCAACAAGCCTGAGCCTCCGGCACCAGCTGCTGGCCAGCCTCAGGGCGATATGGGCTACTGATCCCTGATCCGGTCGGGTTTTCCGGCTGATTTGGTGGATCGCCAAGGACAGGGGCCTGCGCGCCGGACAATGGTGCGCAGGCCCCTGTTGGTGTTCTTCTGCTAGTGCGTCATTGGTTTTTCCGGATCTGGCATCCGTCCGACAATGGCGAACAGGCTGGAAGGTGAGTGCATTCATTGACCGGATGCTCAAGCTCCGGCGAAGAGGCGGGTAGCCTGGGCTTCCGTGTCCGCATAGAGAGCCGAAGCTTGGGTCAGGGCTGCCTGGATGCCCTCAAGCGCTTGTTCCATCTGGGCCTGAGACGTGCGCCACTGCTGGGCCACCGTAGCGAATTGGCTGGCCGCCGAACCCTGCCAGACGCTTTGGAGATTGTCCAGATTGGTGTACATTCCCGCCACGGCATCTCTGATGGCCCCTATCGAGCCGCTGACCGCGCCGGAGGCCGTCTGTATCTGATCCGAATCAACTTGGAACCGTGTCATGGTTTTCCTTTCCGTGAATGGCGGTGATGGTGGGGGAGTCCAATGCCGTCAACCGCTACTGTGGACACTATGACAGTGTTCACGCAGTTGCCCCGTCCGTGCGTCCATGTGGTCGAACCAGTTGCCCTCCACAAGACGAGCCCGGGCTGTCTTTTGGCCATGAGGCGGGTTCTGGCTGTCCTGCTCTCGATGGTTTTGATGGTCTGCGTTTTTGGACCGACCAAGGCTTTTGCCGATGAGCCTGAAACCGGGTCCGGAACCATGACTGACACAATCACCGATCCGCAGAATCTGCTGGGTTCGGACGTGGGATCCGTCAAGGATGCGATCAAGGAGACCGCAGAACAAACAGGAGTATCGGTCCGACTGCTCTACCTGCCGCATTTCTATCAGGGCGTCAAGCCGGAGACCTGGGCTTCCCGGGTGCTTGAGTCGACGAAGCCCGCAAATGACACGGTTATGCTGGCCGTGGCCTCTCAGGACGGTAAATTGGTGGTGGCGGTCTCCAGCAACTCTCAGGATTGGCTCAAGGACCAATCCAGTGTGGATCAGCTCTCGCAGTCTGCTCTGGAGCCGGTCACCAAGGGACGCAATCCCGACTGGGTGGGCTCAGCCAAGGCCATGATGACCCAGGTGGAGACCTTGGATCAAAACCACCGGCATCACCGTGTCATGATCATCGCCCTTTCAGTAACGGTTGTGGTCCTGGTCATTCTGGGCATAGCTGTGGCGATCTGGTGGCGTCGCAGCAGCCGAAGCGGGGCTCACCATCGCAAGTCTGGCTCTGTTAAGAGGACCTCTCGTCCAACAGAGGCGGTCAGCAAACTATCAGACAATACTCAGAAAGACACGGCAAGCTGAACACATGAGCAAACCGACGCAAGCACAACTGGTCGTGGTCGACGATGAACCGTCCATCAGGGATCTTCTGGTGGCTTCCCTGCACTTCGCAGGCTTTGCAGTCGAGACGGCGGCATCCGGCTCCGAGGCCATTCAGGTCATAGAACGCATCCAGCCGGACCTGATCGTCCTGGATGTCATGCTGCCTGACATCGATGGATTTACGGTCACTTCCCGTATCCGTCAGGAGGGAATCGATGCGCCGGTGCTCTTCCTGACCGCCAGGGACGACACCCAGGACAAGGTCATGGGGCTCACTGTGGGCGGTGACGATTACGTGACCAAACCCTTCAGTCTTGAGGAGGTTGTGGCAAGGATCAAGGCCATACTGCGCAGGACCCGCGAGCACCAGGAGGACGACCCGATCATCCGCGTGGGTGATTTGGAGATCAACGAGGATTCGCACGATGTCACCAGGGCCGGTCGACCCATCGACCTGAGCCCGACCGAATACAAGCTGTTGCGCTATCTGATGGACAATGAGGGTCGCGTGCTCAGCAAGGCCCAGATTCTGGACCATGTCTGGCAGTATGACTGGGGCGGCGATGCGGCCATCGTGGAATCCTACATCTCCTACCTGCGAAAGAAGGTCGATGGCATCACCGTCAGCGACGGCCATGGCGGGGAGCGCAAGGTTACTCCGCTGATCGAGACCAAACGGGGCATCGGCTACATGGTTCGGGCGCCAAGGCAGAACGCATCGGACGGCGGCGATGGCGACTAGCCCCAAGGAACCGACTCCCATGGCAGAACCTTCTGCGGCTCCTGACCCGAGGTCGGCTGACAGGTCCACGTCCTTCATGGGTTCGGACTCCGGCAAAGCAACAGGCTCCAGTAAGCCGAGTGGTCGGTCCATGCCTAGGTCGCCGCTGGCTGCCATTCCCCTGAGCACTAAACTTGTGGCCAGCATGCTCATCCTGCTCATCGTGGGCACGGTGGGCGTTTCCGTAGCCATCTGCCAGATGGCCGACGACTACCTGATGAAGCGCACGGACTCTCAGCTGATCCGCCAGGCCAACCTGGGCATCCGCAACGCCACCCTCCTGCGCCAGGAGGATCTGAGCAAGAACGGTCTGGGTCCTACCGACTACTTCCTGCAGATCCGTGACGACGACCTGCACATCATTTCGGACGATCTGAATCCCATGCAGGTCAACGGGGTCGTCTCCCGCCCTCGCCTGCCAGCCGACGGCAGCATGGGTTCGATACCCTTGGGACAGCCGACCACGGTACCGGCCTACGTGCGCGTCTCCCAACAGGCTTCGCCCGATCGCGACGCCATGAAGCGAGCCCGGGCCTCCTGGCGGGTGGTCGCCATGCAGTGGAAGATGCGCAATGAACTGGATGGTTCCGAAATCAGCGGCGTGCTTTTCATTGGCCTGTCCATGAGCGACCAGGATGAGGCCGTGCACGATCTGACGGCTTTCTGCATGGTCATCTCTGCCGTGGTGGTTCTTCTGGGCGGAATCATTTCGGTTCTGCTGATCCAGTCCACCCTTGTTCCGCTCAAACGCATCGAGAAGACGGCTGCAAAGATAGCTGCCGGTGACCTTTCCCAACGCATTCCCAACTTTCCAGAGAATACTGAGGTGGGTTCCCTTGCAGCATCCCTGAATGCCATGCTGGCGCGAATCGAGCATTCCTTCGATGAGCAGCGTCAGACCACCGAGAAGATGAAGCAGTTCGTTTCGGATGCCAGCCACGAGCTGCGCACCCCTCTGGCCGCCATCCACGGCTATGCAGAGCTCTACAGGATGCAGCGCGACTATCCAGGGGCTTTGGAGCGGGCCGACAGGTCCATTCAGCACATCGAGGACTCTTCCACCAGGATGACGGTCCTGGTTACGGATCTGCTTTCGCTTGCGCGCTTGGATGAGGGCAGGGGGATCGACCCGACCCTGCCGGTCGATCTGACTGGACTGGTGCGAGACGGGGTGGACGACTTGCATGCGCTTGACCTGGGCAGGCAGGTGGCTACAGGAAAAGTTTGCCTGCATACCGAGGATCAGCCTGTCTCCCAGGTGATGCAAGTCACGGCCAGCAAGGGACTGTCTGGTCGCAAGGGACGCAGCAAGGAGAAAATTACGGTAGGCGAGCACCTGGGTCCAGCGGTCAGCCTGGATATTCAGGAGGGTCCACTGCCCTCGGTGCAGGTGACTGGCGATCCCAACCGCCTGCGTCAGGTGATTACCAACATCGTGGGCAATATCCACCGCTACACTCCGTCTGATTCGCCGGTCCAAGTGGGATTGGGCCTTGTCAAGGCAACCATCGCTCCAGCGGACCTGACTGGGCTGGATGCCACTGGGTCCTCTCTGGCACGCCTGACCGAGGCGATTCAGGTGGCACAGAACAGCCATGTGGGCACCGACTATGCCATCATCCGTGTGGTCGACCACGGGCCCGGCGTCCCGGAGGAATCCAGGACCAGGCTCTTCGAGCGCTTCTACACCGCCGACCCGTCCAGGGCTCGGGAGAAGGGTGGCACTGGGCTAGGTCTGGCCATTGTCCAGTCCATTGTCAAGGCCCATCAGGGATTCATCTGTGCCTCGCAGACCCCGGGGGGCGGCTTGACCTTTACTATCGTCATACCCCAAGGCGTCAGCCATGATCAGGGGCGCGTTGAGGAATAGGCCAATATTGTCGCCAACCGTCCCGTACGCCTATGACAAGATGAGTCGTCCTGCCCGTCCCGGTCAGGTAAACTGTTCTCGGATATACCTGTTCAAGAAGCAACGTAAGGAAGTGGCAGAACATGCCCAGCGGGAGAGTACGGTGGTACGACGCCAAGCGCGGGTTCGGGTTCATCACAGATGAACAAGGTGGGGATGTCTTTATGCCCTCATCAGCCCTACCTGCCGGTGTATCCACCATACGCAAGGGATCCCGAGTTGAATTTTCGGTGGCCGAGGGTCGAAAGGGCCCGCAGGCCCTGGATCTGAAACTGGTGGGACCGACCCCCTCCATTCTGCGTGCCAAGCGACCTGATCCGGATGATATGGCCGCCATTGTGGAGGATCTGATCAAGCTGCTGGATTCGGCGGGCAATGGCCTGCGTCGGCACCACTATCCGGGTCGGGCTGAATCTGCCAAGCTGGCTACCCTGCTGAGGGCTGTGGCTGATGACTTTGACGTGCCGGACTGAGTGACAGCGAGAAGAATCCGACGTGGATCGGCCTGATCCGGTCCCACTGATGATGAAGGTGTGATAGATGGTTCAAGAGGACCTGGATCCTGAGGAACTGGCCAGACAAGTGGCTCTGAGCGTGGCTGCCGACAGTGATGAGGTCGGACAACTGGTCGGCCGCACCCTGATCGAGGATGGAGTCTGGGACTACCGGTTCGCCTCAGCCATCAAGGGCTACGAGGGCTGGCAGTGGTCGGTTACCCTCTACCATGACCAGGATGCCGATACCTGGACTGTGGATGAATCCTCGCTGGTCCCCACCGATGCGGCCCTGCAGCCACCGGCATGGGTTCCCTGGAAGGATCGTCTGCTGCCCTCGGACCTGAGCGTGACCGATGCCATGGGAACGAATCCTGACGACCCCAGACTGACAGCGGGATGCAAGCCTGTGCAGGCTAGGCCTCAGACTCCTGAAGATAATGAGGAAGGCCTGAACGAATCAGATTCGGTCCTTGGTGACGGGACTGAGCAGGAGACCGATGGCGCGGTCTTCCACCTGGTCAAACCTTCAGGTCAGGAGGAAGAATTGCATGAGCAGGATTCGAAGGATCAGGCTTCTGCAGATATGAAGACCTCTTCCGTCGACCTGGATGAGGCTGTTGACCGTTTCGCCCTGAGTCGTCGGCATCTGATGACCGTCGAGGCCAGGACCGCCACCGCCAAGCGCTGGTACGAGGGTCAGCACGGTCCCAAGTCCCTGTCGACCAGGACAGCCAAGGGCAAGGCCTGCGAGACCTGCGGCTTCATGATCCCCCTGGCAGGCGATCTGGGGACCATGTTCGGCGTGTGCGCCAATCGTTGGAGCCCGGATGACGGGCGCGTGGTTTCCCTGGATCACGGCTGCGGCGAGCATTCCGAGATCGAGCCCCAGGAGGAAACCCATCTCTGGGTCCAGTCGCAGCCGGCTTATGACGATCTTCATATTGATGTGGTCAGACAGCAGCCTCGCGATGAGCGTCCTGAGGTGGAACTCATGGAGCGGATCCAGTCAGAAGACGGCTCAGAGGAATGATTCCAAGGCCTTGTTGCGTTCAGAGCGCAATCACCGGCGGGCCGAGAATAAACGTCACCGTAAATCTGTAGAGTGAATTACGGATCAAAGGGAAGGACAAGTATGTTCGAACGGTTTACCGACCGTGCGCGGCGGGTGATTGTGCTGGCGCAGGAAGAGGCCCGCACCCTGCAGCACAATTACATCGGCACCGAGCACCTCCTCCTGGGCCTGATCAGGGAGGGTGACGGTGTTGCCGCCAAGGCCCTGGCCTCCAAGGGCGTAGAGCTGGATGCCACTCGTAAACAGGTTGAGGAGATGATCGGTAAGGGCAACGCGGTTCCCAATGGGCATATCCCATTTACGCCGCATGCTCGTCAGGTCCTGGAGCTGTCGCTGCGCGAGGCTCTTCAATTGGGCCACTCATATATTGGCACCGAGCACATCCTCCTCGGCCTCATCCGCGAGGGTGAGGGTGTCGGAACCCAGGTGCTGATCAAGATGGGCGTGGATCTCAGCGATCTGCGGACCGCCACGATTGATATGATTCGCGGCAACCATGAAGGCGGCGATGCCGGCAAGGGCGATCTGGCCAATGCAGGCAGCGTTTCCAACAAGAGCGGACAGACTGGTTCGGCCATCCTGGACCAGTTCGGCAGGAATCTGACTCAGGAAGCCGCTGAAGGCAAGCTGGACCCGGTCATCGGCCGCGCTAACGAGATTGAGCGGGTCATGGTCGTCCTGTCCAGGAGGACTAAGAATAACCCAGTGCTGATCGGCGAGCCTGGCGTAGGCAAGACCGCCGTGGTGGAGGGTCTGGCGCAGAAGATCCATGAAGGCGATGTGCCTGAGACGCTCAAAGGCAAGCAGGTCTACTCGCTGGATCTGGGCTCCATGGTGGCTGGTTCCCGCTACCGGGGCGACTTCGAGGAGCGTCTGAAAAAGGTCCTCAAGGAGATCAAGACCCGGGGCGACATCATTCTCTTCATCGATGAGATTCACACCATTGTCGGGGCTGGGTCAGCCGACGGTGCCTTGGGCGCCTCTGACATGCTCAAGCCGTTGCTGGCCCGTGGCGAGCTGCAGACCATCGGAGCGACCACTACCGACGAGTACCGCAAGTACATTGAGAAGGATGCGGCTCTGGAGCGGCGCTTCCAGCCCATTCAGGTCTCCGAGCCCACCATTGCCCAGACTATCGAGATTCTTAAGGGTCTGCGCGGACGCTATGAGCATCATCACCATGTGACTATCACCGACAAGGCCTTGCAGTCGGCCGCTGAGCTCTCTGCCCGCTACATTCAGGACAGAAACCTGCCTGACAAGGCCATCGACCTGATCGATGAGGCCGGTGCGCGCCTGCGCATCAAGCGTCTGACCGCGCCGCCGGAGCTCAAGGAGCTGGATGCCAAGGTGGATCGCATCTCCGCCCAGAAGGACCAGGCCATCAAGGACCAGGACTTCGAGAAGGCCGCTCAGCTGCGTGACAGCCAGGAGAAGCTGGAAGCCGAGCGCAAGGAGAAGGAGAAGGCCTGGCACGAGGGCGAGTCCGACGTCAAGATGGTTGTCGACGAGGACGTGATCGCTGAAGTGGTTTCCTCGACCACAGGCATTCCGGTCTTCAAGCTGACTCAGGCCGAGTCCAAGAAGCTCCTGGGCATGGAGAAGGAGCTGCACAAGCGGATCATCGGCCAGGATGAGGCTGTTTCCGCCCTGTCTCGTTCCATCCGCCGTACCCGTGTGGGCCTCAAGGATCCCAAGCGTCCCGCAGGTTCCTTCATCTTCGCTGGCCCCACTGGCGTTGGCAAGACAGAGCTGGCCAAGGCTCTGGCTCAGTTCCTCTTTGACGACGAGGATGCCCTGATCCGGGTGGATATGTCCGAGTTTTCGGAGAAGTACTCCACCTCTCGTCTCTTCGGCGCCCCTCCAGGGTACGTAGGATACGAAGAGGGTGGCGAGCTGACGGAGAAGGTCAGACGCAAGCCATTCTCCGTGGTGCTCTTCGATGAGATCGAGAAGGCTCACCCGGACATCTTCAACACCCTTCTGCAGGTGCTGGACGACGGTCATCTGACCGATGGGCAGGGTCGTACGGTGGACTTCAAAAACACCATCATCATCCTGACCACGAATCTGGGAACCCGCGACATCGCCAAGGCGGCCAATACCGGCTTCAATGTGAGCGGCAACACCGAGACCTCCTACCAGCGGATGAAGGACCAGGTGACCAGCGAGCTCAAGCAGCAGTTCAGGCCTGAGTTCCTGAACCGTTTGGATGACATCATCGTTTTCCAGCAGCTGACTGAGCCGCAGGTTCGTCAGATCGTCGACTTGGACATCGCTCAGCTTAACGATCGTCTCTTCGAGCGCCATATGTCCTTGGATCTGACCGACAAGGCCAAGGATCTGCTGGCTGAGAAGGGCTTCGATCCGCTCCTGGGCGCTCGGCCTTTGCGCCGCGTCATTCAGCGGGACATCGAGGATGCCGTCTCCGAGAAGATCCTCATGGGCGACCTCACGGATAACGAATCGATCCAGGTCGACGCCGAAGGCGAGGGCATCCTAGGCGAGTTTACTTTCACGGGCAAGCCCTTTGAGGGACCTAGGCATGCGGCCAGCTCTGCCGATGAACAGGAGCAGAAGCCTGAACTGGTCGGTGTCACAGTGGATTCTTCCGAAGCTGACCTTCCATCAGTAGGCGAGGTCGACAGCCAGAGCCAGGATGGCCAAGGGTCTGAGCAGCCCGGTCAGAGTCCGGCCGACAGCGACTGAGATACGGTAGGTGCCCTGTCGGTAATGCCTGACATGGTTGGCTGATGAGGGGCTGGAGCACATGAGCTGTGTTCCAGCCCCTCGTACTTTGTGCTGCCGAGAATTTGTGTTGATCTCTGCAGTGTCGTCCCTGAGAGATCGCCAGGAATTAGTGGTGTCCATTGACATCGTGATCTTGATATTTGTTTTTGCCCCACGAGTCCGCCGAGAGACTCGGCCATTTTCCTATGCCAGACATATGGCAGTGATGACACTGACAGCGACTGAACCTGGCGTTCCCAACTCAGCATTCATTGCACTTGTTCAGTCAAGTAGTCGATGATTCAGGCATTTGCGTAGCGCAGTACTTGGAATCGGCGTGGAAGAGTCTTGGATGATATTGATGATAACTGGTCTCAGTGCTTGACCCAACCGGACCTCTCAGAACAGGGGATGCAGCAGCAGGGCCAGCAGATAGAGGGACATGAGAGCGATGAACAGGATGTCCATCCTGCCCAATTGCAGCAGGCGGTAGTGGGTTCGTTGTTGACGGCTGCCCTCATAGCATCGGGCATCCAAGGCTCGGCTCAGGTTATCAGCGTGGCGCAAAGCTCCAGCAAAGACAGGGACCGTAATGGCTGTGGCCGCATGCAGGCGTTGCGAGAGTGATCCAGACTCGATGGATCCGCCACGGGCGGCCTGTGCTTCCGCAATGGCCTGAATCTCACGCCTCAGGGTCGGGATGAAGCGCAGAGCCAGTGAGAGCACCAGTGCAATCTCATTAGTGTGTATGCCCAGCCTGGACAGTGGGCTCAGCAGGGATTCACAGGCATCAGCCATCTGAGTCGGAGTGGTGGTCTCAACCAGGAGCGCCCCCAGAAAGATGATCAGCATGAAGCGGCAGGCATAGAGTACAGCTACCCAGATGCCGCCGGTGGTCAGCACGAATGGCCCCCAGACAGCTAGTCTGCGGCCGGTCTGAGTGACTAAAAGATTGAACAGGGCCAGCAGAAGCATGAGGACTAGAAAGCCCTTGACCGAGTTCATCATGGAACGCAGGGGGGCCCGAGCGGCGGCGAAGAGGCCCACCGTGACTACCAGCGCCAGAACAAGTTGTGTCGGCGTGGAGATGGCGAAGGCGGTGAACATCGCCAGAAGGAAGGTTACCAGTTTGGCTCGCGGGTCCAGTCTTGCCAGCAGGGAGACAGGTTTGTTGTCGGTCTGAGTGCGACCTGCTTCTTTCCTGGGCGTCTCCTTCCCTGTCGCTTCCTTCACTGTTCCGTCTGTTGCCAGCAGTTGGTGGTAGCGCTCCACTACATCAGCAGTAGACCCATAGGCCAGCGTTTCTCCATGCTCCAGGAGCAGGGTCTGGTCGGCTAGGTTCAAGGCTTCGCGATCGGCGTGGGTGCTCATGACGATAGTGACTCCGCGCTGATGGAGCACTCGAAGCAGTGTCATGATGCGCGCGCGGGCCTGGGGGTCGAGACTTGCAGTGACCTCGTCCAAAACCAGCAGTTGCGGGCTGCAGGCCACGACTCCGGCGATGGCCACTAGACGCCGCTGGCCTCCTGAGAGATCGAAGGGGGAGCGGTCGGCTAGATCAGCGATGCCCAGAAGTTTCATGGTTTCATCCACCCGCTGTTGCACCTGTTGGGGCTCGTAGCCTAGGTTGCGCGGACCATAGGCAATGTCTTGGGCAACAGTATCCGCAAAAAGCTGATGCTCGGGATATTGCATGACATAGCCGACCCTTTGACGAAGAAGCCTCAGATTCTGACGCCGCTGATGCTTGGCCTTGGGTCGGTCGGGTCCTGCCAGAGGCAGGCCGGCCACCTGGATGGAACCGCTGTCAGGAACAGCCAGGGCGCAGATGAGCCTGGCCAGGGTGGACTTGCCGGATCCATTGCGCCCGATGATGGCCAGAGTCTGTCCTGACGCCAGCTCCAGATTCACTTGGTTGAGAGTTTTTCTGCCAGCATCAGGAAAGCGGTAAGAGACATCCGAGAATTTGACCATGGAAATGGTGTGGTTGTCGACCGTGGTCTTTGCATCCGTTTTTGAAGCTCTGCTTTGGGTTAACGAATTTCGGTCCGGTTGACTGCGTCTTGCCAATGAGATGTCGTCAACAAGGGCGGGCAGGTCCTGTCTGTTCAGGATTTCATCTGGTCTTCCGAAGGCCAGGATGTGCCCATGGTCAAGCACCAGAACCCGATCGGCCTGCCTGGCCTGCTCAAGCAGATGGGTGATGTGGACGACGGCTGTCCCTTGGGCCGTAAGCCGGCAGAGGATTGATTGGATCTCTTGTCGGCCAGCTGCATCAAGCATGGCGCCAGGTTCGTCCAGCACCATCATGCTCGGATTCATGGCCAGGCTGCCGGCCAGGGCCAGGCGTTGCTGCTGTCCGCCTGACATGCGGGTGGGATCATCATTCATCCGCGTCTGCAGATCCACCTGCTTCAGGGCTGCTGGCACGCAGGAGAGCATCCTCTGGCGGGGCAGGCCCAGATTTTCGGGTCCAAAAGCCACGTCGTCCTGGACAACCGTGGTCACGATCTGGTCTTCGGGATTCTGAAAGACCATGCCGATGCTTCGCCGCACTTGCCGATAAGCCTCAGCATCGACCTGTCGGCCCTGATCCGGGGTGTCGGAGCAGACTGCCCGGCCCATAAGCTCAACCTGGCCGCGGTCGGGTGCCGTCGCACCCGAGAGGATGCTTCCCAGCGTGGATTTGCCGGAACCATTCGCTCCCAATATGCACAGATGCTCGCCAGCATGCACCTCCATGGACAGATTGTCCAAGGCCCAGGTCCGTCCTCCGTCATAAGAGAAGGAGACATGGCTGAGACGGGCGACCATTGCCGTCGAATCCGCCGAATCCGGGACTGCGGATTGGGTCATGGATGCTGCCATGACGTTCCGAACCTCCGTAGCCTACTTGTTGATCAGCCTGGAGATGGGCTTGTAGATCAGGAAGGTGACCACGCCGTGGATGGCGAACTTCATCAGGTTGAAGGGGAGCAGGGTCGGCACGATCATGGCGACCACTTTTGCCATTGACATGTGCGCGTAGAAGGGGGTGATCACCACGTTGCACAGGATGGCTGCGATCACGCCCAGAATGGCGCCGGAGACGATTCCGATGACTGCTCCCTTACGGCTATGTATCCTGCGGTAGACCAATGCTGCCGGCACGCTCAGGGCCAGGGCTACGATCATCGAGATCAGAGCGCCGAAGGGGTTGGTGAACAGGTGAGGGACGAACCCCAGTACGGAGATGATGGCGGCTGCCGCTGGACCGAAGGCGAAGCCGCATACCAGGACGACGATGCCTGAGGGGTCGTATTTGAGCCAAGGGGCGGCAGGAAAGATCGGGAAGGAAAAGAAGCTCAGAACCATGGCCAGGGCTACGAAGAGCGCGTAGACCGCAATCCGCTTGGTCGACCAGCGTCCTGAACCGCCTGCCCCTGTGGAGTGGACATCGTTGAAGCGCGTGTCCTTGTTTGCAGTGGTGTGCGAATGAGAATTGGGCATGCTCATAGAGGGCCTCGTTTCTTCCATCCGGACTGTAACCGTTGGCTTCGGACTTTGACCGATATCCACCGCTTGCGCGGGTCGCGGGCTCCCGGCATTCAGCCGGATACCGCCAGTAAGGACTTTCACCTTCCCTGAAACTGACGATTTCAATATAGCTGCGGTCCTTGGAATGGTCAATTCCCTCTCGCCGCCGGAGCATTTCCACGACATCCAGGAAGGAAATAAAACCGCCTTCCATGCAACTGCTGCAGCCTGTACAAATATTATGGTTGTCGAAGGTTCACAATGCTGCAAATGAGGCTGGAGCGCGGCAAGGATGCAAAACCATCTGCTGCCTGCAAATGAAGCTGCGCATCCGGCCTTGGCCAGGCAAACCAGCGATGAGGACGCTGTGACGGTGACGGATCCCAAGCGGAGGACTTGGAATGGATCGGAAGCATACTGTCCACCAGCTCTTTGCATGCAGCCGATGACCTGGTTCGCAAGTATTACGACGATCTCATGGTTTCCAGATACGCTCGCTCGCCGACGGGGAGAAGACGCTCAACCTTGAAATGAGGGATGGATTGGCGCCGGATAATGCACGTTCCCGACTGGAAGCCCGCAGAGCCCCTCAAGGGCTGGCCAGCCGGAGCAGTGCAGCGCGGCTGAAATGTCTTCTGCTACTTTTTCTGACTCCCTGTCCGGAAGTACTCCATGGAGCTTACCGGTCCCGCCAGGCGAAAGCCGTCATTCCCATAAACGACCTTGGTTACGGCGGTGTTGTCCATGTCAGGAATGGGGCAGTGGTCGTCGATGGCCACCAGGAACTGTTGCAGGCACATGCCAGAGGAGACTACCAGGACAGGCCCGCCGCCCTCTTCGATGGCAGACTGGGCGATGCGTGTCAGTGCGCTGATCATTCTGCTGCGGACCTGGGCCGTGGTCTCGGCCCGATCCTGTTCTTCCAGTCCTGCAGACAGGACGTCCTGGGCATCCAGCCGATGGAAGGCGTCCTGCATATGGATAGGGATATTCCTGCCGTAGGTTGCCTTGGCTGCAGCAAAGTCCTTGAATCCCATGGCGGCGCAGACTTGGTCCAGGGTGGTGCGTTCGTCCCGGCCCTCAAAACTGCCGAAATTGTCCTCGCGCAGATCCGGGTCCACGCCTACGCGCAGGTCCCCATTGCCGGATATGTCAAGGGCCAGGCGCGCTGTTTCATATTGGCGGTTCAGATTGCCGCTCCAGGCCGCACGGAAACGAATGGACCGCAGGCCCCGGCCGAACTGGCGCACATCCTCACGGCCCTGCCTGGTCAGAGGGAAATCGGACCAGCCCTGCATGAGATGCATGACATTGGCCGTAGTTCTGCCATGCCGGGTCAGATAAAGGGTTGTCGAACCTGCTTCGGTGCTGGGTTCGCAGGCAGATTGCGTTGATGATGCTCCATTGTTCATAGTTCATCACCCTACACGGCCCTCTTGCCGGGTCACCATGGTGCAACCATGGTTAGGACCTGATGAAGCGGCCTCCATCGCCCCAGGTCCAAGCGCCGCCTCCGGCCCCGATCTGGAAGTTCATTTTGGCTATGCCCAGATCGACTGCGGAGCCATAGACGATCGAGGGATCCAGAGTGGCGATCGCATCACCTGAGTCCTTGTCATAGGCGAAAAGGATTGGTTGTCCATTCATGGCCGAGGGTGCCTTGGCGGCGGCTGCAACGCCGGCTTTGAACCATTCCGGTGCATCCTGACGGTCTTGTGCGTTCATGGCTGAGGTCAGTTCCTCGTAGCTCTTGGATGTTCGATGCTCGCACTGACGTTGGCAAAGTGTGGCGAAGTCCTGGTTGCCGTAGCCGACCTGGTCGGCTGGATAGCCGATGGTAACTACCAGATAGAGCGACTGGCTGGGCGTAATCCGGCAGTGGCGCTCAGCTGCCTGACGATCCCAGCTGCCCGATACCCATCCTGTCCCCAACCCGTAGAGGGTGCCGGCGAGAACCATGCGTTCTCCGTAAAAGCCGGCTTTTTCCAGACTCTCCTTGCTGTCCTTGGGGCCGACCAGAGCCAAGTAATTTGCCGCATTGGCCAGATGCCCTGAGGCGTTGTCAGCTGCGAAGGCGTCAGGTTTGCCCCGGATCAGCTGTATGTCCAGACCGCTCAGCGTATTCAGCGCATTCAAGGTGCTGTCCAGCTGCCTGGCCAGGTCCGGATCGATGGGCTTGGGGTCGTACTCTCTGGTGGTGATGCGTACGTTGACTGCATCAATAAGCTGTGTATGTTCAGGCATAACTTCATTATCCCACTCAATTCTTCTTCCTGCAGTTTGCGTAGGGAGGCGATAGCGCGTATCGCAAGGCTGAGGAACGGCCCACCCTCGGGCCTGACTTATGCCGCTCCTAAGGGTTGCAGAGGCATGCCTTGGGGTACAATCGCTACCGTGCCGGTTCGGACCCTCATCTTTGATCAGCTAAGGAGCAGTAATGATTGAAACAGCGCAGGCTTTCGGAGTGGATATTGGCGGATCCGGCATTAAGGCTGCCCCTGTTGACCTGACGATCGGAGATTTTGCAGAGCCTCGCAAGAAGATTCTGACTCCGGAGCACTCCACGCCAGAGGCTGTGGGGGTTGTCGTCAAGGAGCTATTGGACCGTTTCGAAGTTGCTTCAGATGTGCCCGTGGGCATCGCCTTTCCGGCTCCTGTCAAGCCTGACAAGCCGCTCGATTTCATGGCCAACCTGGATCAGGCCTGGGTCGGCACCAATGTTCAGGAGGTCCTTTCCAAGGCCTGTGGCAGGCCTGTCAGCGTAGTCAACGACGCGGATGCAGCTGGTCTTGCCGAGGTGCAGTATGGAGCGGCCAAGGGGCAGAAGGGCCTGGTCATCGCCACTACGCTGGGCACCGGCATCGGCTCGGCTCTGATCTACAATGGCGTTCTGATTCCCAACAGCGAGCTGGGCCACTTGATGCTGGACGGCAAGGAGGCCGAGAAATACGCAGCCTCTTCGGTGCGTGACCGCAAGAAGCTGAGCTACAAGAAGTGGGCCAATCGCCTGACCAAGTACTACCGCCTGCTTGAGCACTACTTCAATCCTGATTTCTTCGTCGTTGGCGGCGGGGTCAGCCGGATGAGCGAGAAGTTCCTGCCTCATGTCGACATCAAGACTCCTATTGTGGCTGCCAAGCTGCGCAACCAGGCTGGCATCGTCGGCGCCGCCTATCTGGCCGACCTTCGGCAAAAGCATCTGGGGTGAAGCGCGGCTTTTTCTGCGACCATCCCGCATGTGGCGTTCGGGCGGCTGGTGAATCGGATGAGGAGCTGGAGAATCATGCATTTTTCTCACCGAACCGGGTCTGACCGCCCTAATCGTATTGCCTTGGCCGAGTCAGAGGCGCGAGCCTGTGGTCTCAGGCTGGACAAGCTGAACGACTCGAATCCCACTCGCTTCGGACTGGCTCCGTCATTCCTGCCCCAAGTCTATGAGGCTGAACCGAGAGGACCTCTTGCGGCCCGCCAGGCTCTGGCTGAGTTTCTGACCAGGCATCGGGGCTTGAACGAAAACAATCATGATGCAGCGGTTAATCCTGATGACCTCTACCTGCTCTCTTCCACATCCCAGGCGTATTCCTGGCTGATGAAGCTTCTCTGCGACCCAGGTGATGCCATTCTGGAGCCCAGGCCTGGTTACCCTTTGATTGAATCCATCGCCGGTCTGGAATGCGTTCGGACAATTCCGTACCGCCTGTCCTACGACGGGTCCTGGGTGCTTGACCTGGCCGCGGTCAGACAGGCCTTGGAAGGACCTGAAGGTGACCGTATCCGCGCTCTGGTCCTTATCAATCCCAACAACCCCACTGGCTCCTACGTTCATCCGGAAGAACGCCGGTCGCTGATGGAGCTCTGCCAGCGGCAGGGGGTGGCCATCATAGCGGACGAGGTCTTCTTCGACTATCCTCTGGACCCTCTGCCGGGCCGTGCGCGGCTGGCAGGAGAGGATCGGGTGCTGACCTTCGCTCTGGATGGGTTCTCGAAGAACCTGGCAGCTCCCCATGCCAAAGTGGGCTGGATCCAGGTTTCCGGGCCGTCGGACCAGGTTGCTGCTGCCAAGCGCCATCTTGATCTGATAGCCGATGATTACCTGCCCATGAGCCTTCTGATTACCAGAGATATGAAGGCCATGCTGTCTGATATTCCCGCTCAGACCAGTCGAGTAGGGGAGCGTGTCAGAGGCAACCTTGACATCCTTAGACAGGCATTGGGCCACAAGGATTCCTGCGTATCTCTACTCAGGCCTGAGGGCGGCTGGAATGTTCTGCTGCGCTTTCCCCAGGTCATTGACGAAGAGGAACTGATTCTTCGCCTGATTAGGTCCTATGGGTTGACTGGACAGCCAGGATACTTCTTCGACATGCCAGGCAACGGATACTTAGCCCTGTCTCTTCTGCCGGAATCCTTGGAATTCCGCCGAAATGTGGACTCGGTTGTCTCAGCAATTGAAAAAATTCTGTGATTGTAGCCCACATGTCGACTTGTTTGCTCCGATAATAAGTTCTAAATGATCACCCGTCATGGAAGGGGGGAGATTGGTGGGGCTCAATGATGAGCCACTGACTGCAGGGTTGCACACGAAGGAGCGGTAACGATGGTGAACGAAAATAATGATCGAAGGGGAGACTCAGCTGAGGGGGTCACTGCTCGCGTCAGGGAAGACATCAAAGCCATGGCCTCTGCAGATGAGCAGCAAGGCGCTGTGGTGGGCCAGAGCGTGGATGCGAGCTTTGCCCCGGATACGGGCAGGAGGCTTACGACCACGGAGAAGCTCCGCTTTGCCATTGGGTTCGTTCTGGTTTCCTTGCTCTGGGCTGCGCCCTTTACCATGGGGTCCGGGGTTCTCCTGCCTCAGATTTTCAATTCCCTGCATGGCGTCAGCGCTGAAGCGGCTCTGGGGACAATGAATTCGATCGGCTGTGTGTTCGCCCTCGTGGCCAACGTTGTTTTTGGTGCTCTCTCAGACATGTCCAGGTTCCGAGTCGGCAAACGTACTCCTTGGATCGTGTTGGGCGGCATCATTGGCGCCCTTGGCTTCCTGCTGGTTATCCAGTCCCATACACTCGTCATGATCATCTTCGGCTGGTGCATTGTCCAGATGGGCATCAACTGCCTGATAGCCCCGGCTGTGGCGGTCCTTTCCGACAGGATTCCCGAGTCGACCAGGGGGACCTATTCGGCGCTGTATGGAGCCAGCCAGGTCATCGGCCAGCAGTTGGGAACCATCATCGGCAGCTCGTTCATAGCCAACATCCATACCGGCCTGGTAGTGGCCATGATCATCTTCCTCTTCTCTGGTATTCTCACCGTGCTGATCTGGCCCCGGGAGAAGTCGGCTGCCAACACGGTCGTGGAACGAACCTGGGCAGATGTCGGCCGATCCTTCATACCGCCCACTAAGAATTGTCGCGACTTCTACCTGGCGCTTCTGGGCAGGTTCACTTTCGTCGTCGGCTGCTTCATGATTCAGGGCTACCAGCTTTACATACTGCAGAAGTACTGCAATCTGAGCGATGCCCAGGCCGCATCCGCACTCAAGATCATGGCCTTGATCTCGGTGGTGACCACGATCCTGGCCTCCGTGGTCTCGGGCCCGCTCTCGGACTTCCTGCACAGGAGGAAGATGATGGTGGCCATCAGCTGCCTGATTCTCGCCGTCGGCATGCTCTTCCCCTTCTTGATGCCAACCGCCACGGGCATGTATTTCTATGCCGCTCTGGCTGGAATCGGCAACGGCTGCTATATGTCGGTCGACCAGGCGCTGAACGTCGATGTGCTGCCGAACGCCAAGGAGGCCGGCAAGGACCTGGGAATTCTCAACCTGGCCAACACAATCGGCCAAGTGATCGCCCCCGGTTGCACTACTTTGGTCATTGGCCTCTTCGGCGGCTACAGGATGATTTTCCCTGTCGCCATCGCCTGCCTGCTGGTGGGAACCGTCTTCATCATGATGATTCGCAAGGTCAAGTGAATCTGAAAACCTGTAATCCGGACCTGTGCTGAGCAGCTGCCCGGCTAATTGAACCCGAAAGGAAAAGACATGCCAGAAGACACACGTACCAAAGCCAAGGATTTGGATCTGCAAGAGGAGGCCTCGCTCACTTCGGGATCTGACTCCTGGCACCTGCAGGGGCTGCCCGGCAGGGGCTATGAAGGGTACATGATCACCGACGGCCCTTACGGCTTGCGCAAGGCCACCGGTTCCGACGTCTACGGCTCGGTTCCGGCCACCTGCTTCCCTCCAACAGCCGGACTGGCCTCCTCATGGAATCCTGATCTGACCTATCAGGTGGGCCAGGCCATGGGCGAGGAGTGTATCCAGGAGAAGGTGGCTGTGATCCTGGGACCCGGCATCAACATCAAGCGCAGCCCGCTGGGCGGCCGCAACTTCGAGTTCTACTCGGAGGATCCTGTCCTGGCCGGGCATGAAGCCGCAGGCCTGGTTGAAGGCGTCCAGTCCAAGGGGGTGGGAACCTCGCTGAAACACTTTGCAGCCAACAACCAAGAGACCGATCGGCTCAGAGTCAGTTCGGACGTGGACATGCGCACCCTGCGCGAGATCTATCTGCCGGCCTTTGAATATGTGGTCCGGAATGCCAAGCCCTGGACCATCATGTGCGCCTATAACAAGGTCAACGGGGTCTTCAGCTCGGAGAACCATTGGCTGCTGACGGATGTTCTGCGTGGTGAGTGGGGCTACCAGGGTATGGTCATGTCGGACTGGGGGGCCGTCCACAACAGGGTCAATGCCCTGCAGGCCGGGCTCAATCTGGAGATGCCGCCCTCTCGCACCGATGATCAGGTGGTTCAGGCAGTGAAGGCTGGCCAGTTGGATAAGGAGCAGCTGGACCGGATGGCCCAGGGGATTCTGGATCTGATCGACAAGGCCCGTCCGGCCATGTCCCAGCAAGGGTATCGCTATGACATTGAGGAGCACAACAGGATCGCCCGTCAAGCGGCCCAGGAGTCTATAGTCCTCTTGCGCAACGAGGACCGGATCCTGCCGCTTGACCCGCAAGGGAAGGTTGCCGTCATCGGTGAATTCGCAAGAACTCCACGCTACCAGGGCGGAGGTTCCTCGCACATTACCCCTACCGAGGTCTCTTCAGCGCTGGATGGCTTCAAGGAGGCTGGCATGAACGTGGACTTTGCGCCTGGGTTCACATTTGACGACAAGGAGCAGGATCCTGCCCTGACCCAGCAGGCGCTTGAGGCTGCGCGCGGAGCCGAGACTGTGGTGCTCTTCCTGGGGCTGCCGGAAGATGCCGAGTCCGAGGGCTTTGACCGCACCAGCATGGATCTTCCCGACAAGCAGGTGGCGCTGCTCAAGGCGGTGTCCGAGGTCAACGATCGGGTGGTCGTCGTCCTCTCCAATGGGGCTGTGGTGACTGTTGCCGACTGGATGGACAGGACCAAGGGCCTGCTGGAAACCTGGCTGCTGGGCCAGGAGGGTGGACGCGCTGTGGTGGATGTGCTGACCGGTGCCGCCAATCCCTCGGGCCATCTGCCTGAAACCATCCCGGTCCGGCTTGAGGACAATCCCACTATCACCTCCTTCCCCGGCGAGGAGGGACACTCCCGTTACGGCGAGGGCATCTATGTGGGCTACCGCTACTATGACACCTTCCGGCGTCCGGTGGCCTTCCCCTTCGGCTTCGGGTTGTCTTATGCCGACTTTGCGCTGGATCAGGCTACGGTGACGAAGACAGGAGCCAACTCGGCTCGTGTGGAGGTGAACGTGACCAACACCTCGCAGGTGGATGGCGCTCAGACCGTGCAGGTCTATGTGGTCCCCTGCGCCAGCCGGGTGAATCGGCCTAGCCACGAGCTCAAGGCCTTTGCCAAGGTCTTCCTGAAGGCCGGGCAGTCCCGCAGGGTGAGCCTGGACCTGACAGAGCGCGATTTCGCTTACTGGTCAACGGCCATGGATGCCTGGCATGTGGAGTCTGGCACCTATCGCATCCAGGTGGGCACCTCCAGCCGCGATCTGGTTGCTGAGCAGGACCTGCAGGTGGATGGTGACGGCCGGTTCATTCCGCTGAATGCCGAATCGACCATGGCCGAGTGGCGCGAGAATTCGATCGGCGGGCCCATCATGCGTGATCGCATTGAACAGGATGGTATACCTCTGCCCGATGATCCCAATACGGCTCAGCTCTTTGACACCATGCCCCTGGCCTCGGTCATCACCTTGTCAGGTGGCGATGGCAATGACATCGTGGCTGACATGGTCGATCGGTATCACCAGGCCCTTAAGCAGCAGGGCTTGGACTTCTGATACCGCGGTCGGCTGGACTCAGGGTCCTAGGAACCAGACGGCTACGTTCATGGCCTGACTGGAGTCGAAGTGCTCCAGCAGGACCATGGCGTTGATAAGCGTCAGGACCAGGCCAGCCAGACAGGCCAGTGACAGCAGGCTCATGACGGCCGTTCCTGCCCTGGAGCGGCCGTTTTCATATGCTGAGGATGCGGCGGCCATGACCACCACGGCGGACAGGCAGATCATCCAAGCGAAATCAATGGCGTAGCGTACCGAAAATCCGCCCAAATAGGAGTCTGCAGCCATGACCAGAGCTGCTAGGGCCAGGGCCAGGATCAAGGCGGGCATCCATCCCCGGCGCTGCAGATTCCTTCGTACCTGGGGCAGGGCAACAAGGGCCAGGGCCAGCAGCAGTGCCGGGGTGGTGATTAGCAGCCCGCCCAGGCCAGGCTCGGTGAAGTGCCAGACCCGCATGGGAGCGGGGGAGAACTGCAGGTAAGGGAAAATCGGCATGGTAGTCAACGGCTGCAGAAGGTAGTAGCCAAAGATCTGAAACAGGCCTTGGGTCCCGGGATGATAGTTGGTCAGGTCCAGGACGGTCATCTGATAGCGGTTGCCGAAGTCCAGCAAGGATCCAAAGCGCCAGCGGTTGTACCAGAGCAGAGGAGCGGTCACCAGAAGGACCGGCAGCAGGCCGCAGACCAGGAGGGACAGCGCACTCCTTCGTGACAGAGAACCGGGATGGATCCCGCTCGTGAACAGAGCGCTGAATACTGCCTTTATTTCCTTGGCGAACAGGGGTAGCGCCAGTAGACCGGCGGCCAGGAAGGTGGGTCTGCAGCCCAGAGTAGCTGCTACTGACAGCGATCCCCAAAAGAGTCGGGGTCTGGACAGATGCCAGGGCTTGTCCTCATCTTCTATAATCCACATGCGTGTTGATTGACGATTCTGATGTACATCGGCATCAGCAGTCTGTCGATGGACCCGTCTGGCTCCCATCCAGAGCCAGAGTCCGGTCATGACTGCCAGCAAAGAGGCATCGAAGGGGATTGTATAGAAGTTGCGGCGGCACCAGAGGTAGACCATGCCGGATCCTCCCAGCATGATCATCAGTGCCATGCCGACAAAGGCCAGGCTGACTCGGGGGAACCAGCGGGCCAGCAGGCGTATGGTGGCCAGGGCAGTCATGATGGTGGCCGCCGCCACCAGCAGGGCCGCAGCCGAACTGGTGGGCAGGGCATACCCACCAGGATGCACCAGGCTGGTCGCTGCCCTGTAAGGCAGGAAGAGCAGCAGCACCGGCAGCACACCGAAGTAGGAATACCAGTGGCCGTCTCTATAGACGTAGTCCCAATATATGGGTTGCTGGTCCTGGGCCAGCAGCGCGTTGCGCGTGGCTATGTCAAATGGGTTGGCCGCCTTGGCCAGACCCGGCGCCTGGCCAAGATCCAGCCAAGGGCGTCCATGCAGCAGGGCCTGGGCCACGTGATCGTACTGGTTGAAGTCGTAGACGTAGGCCTGCGGCTGATGGTATGCCATGGGGGTGAAGACGGACAGATCGTGCTGGATGTTCCAGCAGGACCAGGTTACCAGCGGAGCCAGAATCAAAACCAGAGCCAGGCGCTGGCTTGCTGAGCCCGTATCCAGCCGGGTCCGCCAAAGGACCGAGCCTGGCAGGTAGCTCAGGATCAGCGCCGCCAGACAGACCAGCGTCAGTATACGGGCAGGGTTGAGGTCCAGGGGGACTACCTCGGCTGGAGTCATCCCGGTCAGCTCCAGCTGAGATCCGATAGGCTCCTGTATCCATAGCCGCATGGCCTGGATCCGGTCGCCTTTGGAATTTCCTCGGATGCGCAGGTAATGGCTGCGGGTCTGGCCGGGGCAGATCACCCCTCGGGTGCCCTGGGTCCAACCCTTGTCGCCGGCCAGGCGCAGGTCAAGACGTACATGAATCTGAGACAGGGATGAACCTTCGATGCCTTCTGCCAGATGTGCCTGAACGAAGGATGCTGATCCATCTGCGGCAGGGACATCCATCCAGGCGCCAGCCGGATCGGTAATCTTCAGCCTTCCACTTGCAATCGTGGAGAGTCCAGGGCCCAATAGGTCCGGACGTGTCGTGGCACCATGAGTGGCGTTTGTCGCAGAGGGGGTGGCGGAAGCCGCCAGTGACTGCCAATGGGCCAGGTTGAATACTCCCAGTTCGAGGACAAGCGCAACAAAAAGCGCCAGCAGCAGCCGGATGGTCGTGCCCCTGGCCAAGGTGGGGCGTCGCAGGGCTGGCAGAGTCATCACGGTTTTATTCTAACGGCGACATGTCGCGTTGGATTGGGACAATCGAAAGTATGTCCAAGAACGCGAAGAAGTCCCGGGGGTTCGGGGACCTGTCAGGTCTGGGCCGTTCCATTCTTTCCGCACTGGAGGGACTAGCGGGCTCCTCTCGGCCGACCATAGAGGGTCGGGGGGATCGTCCCCTGGATTCTTCGGTGGCCGACATGGTCGACCTGATTAACCGGACAGGGCATCATCCTGACGATCAACAGATGCGCAAATTTCTGGCCTCCCACAGCCGTATTCTGGGCGTCGCCGTCAAACGTCGGCTTTTTCCCCGCTTGCAGGGCGTGCCCGAGGGGCTGACTCTGGGTTGGGTCCAATGGCCTGATGCGCCAGGCCGCGGCTTCGCGCTGGGCATCTTCACCGATCGACGTCACTTTGCCCAGATTGCTCTGGCTGACGATCATGGCCGGGTCTTCATCGGTGAGCAGAGCCGGATGGACCTGCAGAACATGGAGCCTGCCTTCTTGCTGGGCCGGGAGGATGAGGTGACCCTTGCCGACGGCCGTCGGCTGGGTCGTGATCCGGGTCAGGATTCTGGGCCGGTCCATGCCCTCCAGGGTGCCGTAGCAGGCCGTGACGATGCCGGCCACCTGCGCTGGCTGGCCTCCTGGCTGCGATCCGATGGTCGCTATTCCCTGGAGCAAATGCGTCCCCTCCTGCCTGCGGAGATGCGTCTTGACCTGGAGTACCGGGATGCCGTGGCCATCGCCTTCTTCGCCGCCTACCTTCTGCCGCGCATCCAGGGAACCTTCACAGGGTTCGGCTCGGGCAACATCTTCTACCGGCTCAACCGGGAGGCGCCCATGGGAGCCATCCGACGCAGCGTGGGCGATATGATCCAGGCCCGCTCCCACGGACAGCGGGTCTCCGGTCTGGAGGATCTGTTCGCCGACCTGATGCGTGAGGCCGGGGCTCTCTCGCCCGTCTCGGGCCTTGAAGCCATTCATGGGGCGGAACCCCTGCATCTGTATGCTTCCTCTTACTCTGGTGCCTACTTTCTGAGCTGGGACAACGGACTGGAGTTCACCGCCGCCCTTGCGGCCCTGCGCATCGAAGGCAATCTCAACAGGTTCGCCGCTGTCAGCGCCTGGCTGGAGCGCAATGCCCGTCTGGGAACACTGCCCACCGAGGACTCGATCAACCGCGTCCAGGCGACCCGGCTGGACCAGGCCCTTTTGGATGATCCTGCCATCGTCGCCCTGCTGCGTCCTGGAGACTATTCGACTCGCTTCGACCCTTTGGAGGACGACGGACGGACCGCTATCAACGCCATGGTCGACAAGGCTGCGGCTACTGCTGCCATGGTGCGTCAACAGGCTCCCCAGGCTCTGCCGGTGCGAGCTGACGGTCAGGGCCAGGAGCCCGTCCGATCCGAATGGGTCTACCGGCAGACGCTGGCCATGCTGGTGCGTTCCCTTCGGTTGCCTTTCCGCTTCGATGCGGAGTTCAGATCCAACCTTGCCCAGGGGCAGGTGGCCCTGGCCTTCACCGCAGCGGGACGTACCATGATGCCCTCCAGTCGCTATGAGGATCAGTCACGGGCCTGGCGTGACCTGGACGAGGGCGAGCGGTCCGCAATGAGCGCTGACTACAACCTGCGCGTCGGGCTGATGATGGCCGCTCTGGCCTTCGGGGTGGATCCGGCCGTGCGCGAGGTCAGCCTGCAGATCGACTCCATCGGTCTGGAAGAGGCTGTCGACCAGCAGAACTCGGCCATCAGGACCATGATGGGACAAGCCCTGGAGGCCTTTGAGCGTATGCGCTCCGGCGAGGTGGCCTCTACAGGGTCCAAGGCCGATCCCAAGGATGGCGACGTGCATGGGGATCCTGCCAAGCCCATTGCCTCCCGGATGGCTCCTGATCAGCAAGAGGGGAATGAGGAGGACAAGGCCGAGGACCAGGACGAAACGGGATCTGTGGACCGTGAGTTCAAGGATCTTATGCAGGGAGTGGATCTTGACACCGCTGCCTTTGCACCGCCGTCGTCAGCCAATGGGTCCGATGAGGAAGAACCGACCGCAGACGGCACCTCGAACGAGAAGGTATCGAGCGATGATCCCTCCGCGGATCATACCGACGGCGGCGGATCCCAGAATCCACTGAGCGCCCTGCAGAGCAATCCGACCATTCGCACCCTGGTCTCGGTGGTCTTCAGCAGGGAGCTCTTCCTCTCCCGCATCCGTTCACAAGGTCTGAAGGATCCACGTGCCGTCTACCGTTTCTTTGACGCGGCCATGCAGGTGGATCCGCAGGGCGGACTCAAGCCCACCGAGGCCGGCTTCGACATGCGCGATGACCGCTTCAGCCCCCAAGGCAGCCAGGAGGAGCCTGAGTTCTCCGAGATGACCTTTGCTGACAAGTCGGCCAAGGCTCTGGGAGCGCATAAGGCTGTGGATCTGTCCATTCAACGAGCCGACCTGCTGCAGAGAGCTGTAGGTGGTTTCCACAGGCTAGCCGCGGACCGGACTATGACTTCAGCAGCCAAGGCCCAGCAAGCCACTGGCATCATCCAGGGCATCGGCGATCCGGAGCTGGATCAGCTGGCTCCCCAGGTTGCCAGCGCTATGATCGACGGCACTCCTGTTCCGGACTTTGACTTTTCTCTGTCCTCCCAGCTGGACAAGGAGCGCGTTCGTGCCCGTGATCTGCTCTTCTCCGGCGGCGCGGCCCAGGGCATACAAGTGGAGCAGGATGCCATTGCCCATCTGGATGCCGCTTTCGCTGCCGAGGGACAGGTGCCCAGGTACTTCAACTCATACGCTGAGCGGGTGGTTTACAACCGGCTCTTTGCCACTCCGGGGGAGCGGACCCTGCTTATTCCGGACAATCTCTTTTACGCCCACCTGGAGATAGCTGATCTGTTGGCCCAGATTAAGGAGGACCAGGCGGCCCTCAAGCATCTGAACGCAATGGTGGCCTACGCGCCCGCCTACCCGCTCTCCCACCTGAAGCTGGCGGTCATGCTGGCCAACCGGGAGGACTGGGATTCGGCCCGGGCTGCCACCCTGAACGCCCTGCGGGTGGCTCTAGACAGGGACGACGCCTCTTTCGCTTACTACCGTCTGGCCTATGCCTCATGGATGCGCGACGAGTTCGACGTGGCTGCGGCGGCTTATTTGATGAGCGAACACATCAGCCCTGACCGGATACCAGCCCTCAAGAGTGAGCTGGCCGAGCTGCAGGCCAGGGCCCGCTCCCAATGCGTGGTCCTGCCCGAAAACCACAGACAGGCCCGCCAGGTGCTGGCTGAACATGGCCTGCCGGTCTGGCCTCACACCGAGGTGGCTTCGATAGTGCGCCAGGCCGCGCGCATCTGTGTGGACGGCGGGCTTTTTGTTCCGGCCCGAACATTGTCAATGGCGGCAGCTCGGATGAACGACGACGATAATGAAGGTGTTGATGTGGTACAGGCACAGTTCATGAGGTCGCTCAATGCATGACAAAACAGCTCAGCAAGATATTCGGAAAACCGATGATGATGGCGGGGATGCCGAGTCCAGACCCAGGCCCGGCACTGACCGATGGATAGCCTCCCTTCAGCCCGACGATGCTGATGCCATGCGACTGGGGGAGCTGGACCTTGACTCCTTGGGGGCCCAGCAGGCCCAGCGTCTCTGGTCCAGGCTGGCTGCCTGGGTGGAGTCCGACCAGGTCGCCTACTACATAGACGATGCTCCTGTCTCTTCCGATGCAGCCTATGATGCCCGGATGCGCTGCCTGCAGGAGCTGGAGTCCCGCTTTCCTGGCCTGGACACCCCCCAGTCGCCGACGCACCGGGTGGGTGGAACCTTCTCCAACGACTTCGCCTCCGTCCGTCACCCTTCCCGGATGCTCAGCCTGGATGACGTCTTCAGCATTTCGGAGCTTCGTCAGTGGTACGACGGGCTTCGCAGCGAGCTCGACTGGCCGCAGGACAAGACCCTGCCTATGACCAGCGAGGTCAAGATCGACGGCCTGGCCCTCAACCTGCTTTATCGTAACGGGGTCCTGGAACAGGGCCTGACCAGGGGGGACGGGGTGACGGGGGAAGACATCACCCTGAACGTCAGAACCATTCCAAGCATTCCGCAGAACCTGGCGGGTCCTGTCCGCGACATCCCAGAATTCGTGGAGGTCCGTGGCGAGGTCTTCATGCGGTTCGATGACTTCAATGCCTTGAACGAGGAGCAGGAGCGGGAGGGCAGGGCGCCCTTCGCCAACCCCCGTAACGCTGCCGCCGGGTCTCTTCGACAGAAGGATCCACGCATCACCGCCAGTCGCCGTCTGAGTTTTTACGCCCATGGCTTGGGCTCCCTGAGATGGGGGCCGGCCCATCCCAAGGGGACCCACGACGAGGTCATCGACCAGTCCCAGGCCTACGACCTCTACAAGCAGTGGGGGATTCCGGTCTCGCCCCACAACAGGGTCGTCACTTCATTCGACCAGATCCTGGACATGATCGATTACTACGGCCAGCACCGCAATGACATCGAGCACGCCTTGGATGGCATCGTCGTCAAGCTTCAGGACCGGGATCTCCAGCGCAGGCTGGGCGCCACCTCCCGAGCCCCCCGCTGGGCTGTGGCATACAAGTACCCGCCGGAGGAGGTCAATACCAGACTCCTGGACATCACCGTCCAGGTGGGTCGGACCGGAAGGATCACCCCGGTGGCTGTTCTCACTCCGGTCACCGTTGCCGGGTCCACGGTCTCCAGGACCACTCTCCACAACGCTTCCGAGGTCAAGCGCAAGGGCATTCTGATCGGGGACACGGTCGTGGTCCGCAAGGCTGGCGATGTGATCCCTGAGCTGGTCGGACCGGTTATCGAGGCCAGGAAGGGGCGCGAGAAGGAGCTGAGACCCTTCGTCATGCCTGAGACCTGCCCCAGCTGCGGCGCCCGTCTGGCTCCGGCCAAGGAGGGCGATGTGGACATCCGCTGTCCCAACGTGGAGTCCTGCCCGGCCCAGTTGACCGAGCGGATCATCCATATGGCCTCGCGAAAGGCCCTGGATATCGAACATCTGGGGGAACAGAGCGCCATAGCCCTGACCAACCCCGATGAGAATCGGCCTGATTCCGTACAGGTCTACGCCCCTGGACTGCGTGAGGTTTTGATTGACCAAGGCGGCCAGGCGGCCCTCTACCAGCCGGACCCGGATCTGAAGCTTCCGCCCCGGCAGGATCCGGTTCTGACCAGCGAGGCAGGCCTCTTCGACCTGAAAGCGGAGGATCTGCGCCAGGTCTATGTATGGCGTGAGGTTCCCCTGATGGAGCAGGCGGCGGTGGAAGGCCGACAGGGCCACGCTACAACAAAGCGCCGGACTGGCGGCAGCGGCCTCTGGTACCGGGTGCCGGCATTCTATAACCTGCCCAAGAGCGTACAGACCGGCCAGGGCGAGCGAGCTATGAACAGTCATGAGACCCAGGTCCAGGAAGCCGCCTTAGGCAGTACTGATGCGCAGCCCTCCAGGAATACCCTGCAGATGCTTGACGAGATCGACAAGGCCAGACATGCCGACCTGTGGAGGGTTCTAGTGGCCCTGTCCATCCGGCATCTGGGACCGACTTCAGCTCGGGCTATTGCCACCCGCTTCCCCTCTCTCAAGGCCGTAGAGGAGGCCAGCGTGGAGGACCTGTCCGAGTTGGATGGTGTGGGTCCCGAGATCGCACGCTCCATCCACGACTGGTTCCAGGGCGCCCGACAGCCAGGCGACTGGCGTGGACGCATCCTTGAAGCCTGGCAGTCCGCCGGAGTCGGCGCTCACGTCGAGCGCAGCACCAAGCCACAGACCTTGAAAGGCATGACCGTGGTGGTCACTGGCAGTCTGGAGGGTTTCTCCAGGGATTCCGCCAAGGAGGCCATTGTGGAGCGGGGCGGCAGAGCCTCTGGATCCGTCAGCAAGAAGACCACCTATGTGGTGGTGGGTGCCAATCCGGGCTCCAAGGCCGACAAAGCTGAGAGCCTGGGCCTGACTATTCTTGACGAGGCGGCTTTCCGCCGCCTGCTTGACACCGGCGACCCCAGCCCAGCCCAAGGCTGATTGCGACATTCGCAATATCCGACCAGCCGCGCCCTAGCAGCAGGTGGCTGAGCGCGATATGGTGACGGCATGGAACAAGTAGAGCATCGCAAGGAAAGGACCCGGGATCTGGAGGAGCTGCCTCGAAGAATCAAGGGGGAGGTCTATGAGCGGCTCAGCCGGGTCATTGATCCAGAGCTGGGACGGTCCGTCACCGATCTAGGCATGATC
Source organism: Bifidobacterium asteroides (assembly GCF_003202695.1). Lineage (GTDB taxonomy): Bacteria > Actinomycetota > Actinomycetes > Actinomycetales > Bifidobacteriaceae > Bombiscardovia > Bombiscardovia asteroides_G. The sequence goes on along the minus strand of NZ_QGLL01000008.1, from coordinate 35,167 downwards.
ACCGACATCATTGTCGAGCCAGCCAGGGACGCCCAGGCCGACTATGAGGTGACCGTCCGGGTGGAGCTGACCATCAAGGGATGCCCGCTGTCGACCACTATCACCAACCAGATAAACGGCACCGTGACCTCCTACCCCCGAGCTCGGCTACGCCCGCATATCGATGTCTCCTCCATGAGCAGGGAGAAGCTGAACAACCTGGTGGCCGACCTCAAGGCCGCCCGGCGCAGCAATCCCTTCTCCAAGCCGGGCGTCGGAACACGCATCTTCGCCATCGCCTCGGGCAAGGGCGGCGTGGGCAAGTCTTCGGTGACCGTCAATCTGGCTGCTACCTTGGCGGCCCTGGGTTATGACACTGCTGCCATTGATGCGGACATCTACGGATTCTCCCTGCCTGGGCTCTTCGGCGTGCACAGCCAGCCCACCAATTTAAACGGCATGCTGATGCCGGTCACCGCCTGGGGGGTCAAGCTGATCTCCATCGGCATGTTTGCCGGGTCGGACCGGGCCATCCTCTGGCGGGGTCCGCGCCTGCAGCGCTCGCTGGAGCAGTTCCTTTCCGATGTCTGGTGGGGGGATCCCGATGTGCTCCTGCTGGATCTGGCCCCAGGCACCGGGGATATGGCCCTGTCCGTGGCCCAGGCCCTGCCCAACAGTCGGCTGATCGTGGTCACCACCCCTCAGCCATCGGCCTCGCAGGTGGCAGTTCGGTCAGGGCTTGTCGCCCTCCAGCTGCCCACCAAGGTTCAGGGTGTGATTGAGAACATGTCCTGGTATGAGCACCATGGGGAGCGGCTGCGCATCTTCGGCCAGGGAGGGGGTCAGCGTGTGGCTGACCAACTGACCCGCGACCTGGGGTATCAGGTGCCCCTGCTGGAGCAGCTGCCCTTGCAGACCGACCTGCGCGAGTCAGGGGAGTCCGGTCGGCCGGCTGTGCTTAGGTCAGATGGCTCTCTGGATGATTCGTCGCTGACCAGACGGTTCGTGGACCTGGCCAAAACGCTGATGGCGGGTTCTGAACCCGGCGATGCCCGTCGGGCCGCCGGTGAGGACCGACTCTCGCAACGAGGACTGACTCTAAAAAGATAGCTCAGTCTGCTGGACGGGCCACGGCGGGTATGTCTTCGAATTAGCTGCCTTCGAGGTTTTAGTCCGGTGCTGTATCTTGTCGAGATTAAGCCGAGGCCGTGCTCTTCTGGCTGGTGATCTGTTGCGAGGGGATAGCCAGGAACCAGGGGACCGCCAGTACCACCAGTCCGATGGCGCACATGGCCAGGAAGGGAATGACCTCGTGTCCCGCTAGGACATAAGAGGCGAACATGGGCCCCACGATGTAGCCCAGGGAGGCGGCCGTGTTGAGCAGGCCGAACATGCGTCCGCTAAACGACGGTCCGGCCAGCTCGGCGGCCACTACTGGCTGGGAGATGCCCATCATGACTTCACCCAGCCCGAAGATGGTGATGCCCAGGGAAGCTACGCTCAGGGCACCGGGAGTGGAATCCAGCCGCAGGCCCAGGACGATGATCACCCAGGCCGCAGCCCAGAAGACCGGCACGGTTCGCAGCAGACGGACATGGTTGGCGTCCTTGAGTCGAGGCAGCAGCACGATGTTCATGATGACCACCGAGAAGGTGTTGACCACGTCCACCACCGACAGGGACCAGCGGGGGATATGCGGATCGGAGATCAGGGTGGTGACCAGGCCGGCGTCGAACTGGGAGTAGCCGAAAAGATCCATGAAGAAAGTTCCCATGGTCAAAAGCGCCATGGAGGCCAGTACTCTTGTTAGAGAACTGGTCCGTCCGCCGAAGGTGCCGTCGACGGTCGCTCTTTCATTGCTGTCTGACGGATTGGCCCTTTGAGCTTGGGTGGTCTTTGTAGATTCCTGGATGACCTCCCGCTCCGCCTGAGCCTTGAGTTCAGCCGTCAACCGGCGCAGCTGCCAGTGTCGTTCGATCACCAGCAGGGACATGCTGAGCAGAGCGAATCCCAGGGCCCTGCCTCCGAAGCCGATGCGATAGAGGAAGTCCTGGCCACCGGCGGCCAGCAGTCCGCCCACCGCCGCTCCAAGACCGATGCCCAGGTTGAGCTCGGCTTGGTTGATGCCGTAGACGATTCGGTGTTGCTCCCTGGTGGAGATCTGCGTCAGAATGCTGGCCCAGGAGGTCTGCATGCCCATTCCCAGGCCCGATACGAAGGCTCCTGCAACTGCTGCCCGGTAGTCGTGGGCCACGGTGAAGATCAGGGGGCCGATGACCGAGAAGATCATGGCCGTGTGCATGGCCAGCCAGGAGGAACGACGGTCCGAGACCCAGCCGATGATGGGGTTGGAGATCAGGGACCCCACCGAGCTGATGGTTACCAGAAGGGCGGCCTCGCTCATGGTGGCGCCCAGGGAATGGGTGGCAAAGAGCAGTTCGATGGGCATGACCAGGCCGATGCCGAAGTTGCACATGAGGTCCACAATGAGCATGGCTCGTAGATATACGGGCAACTCCATGAATTCACGCAGCCAGCGCATCGGTTTCCACCTCCATCGGATCTGTTTTCCTGCCTCTTCTCATTCTGGCCTGACCGCCCGCCGGGATGCCGGGGCTGGCGTGTTGTCGCCAATGGACGGATACCGATGGTCGTGACGATACAAAAAGGCTCGACCCCCCAGTAGAAGGGTCGAGCCCCATGTGGCCTGGCCGGTCAGCCGGCGTCAGTCGTCAGATGGACTCAGATGTGGAAGTAGAGCTCATATTCCAAGGGAGTGGGTGCCAGACGGGTCTGATCCAGCTCGCCGCGCTTCAAGTCCAGCCAGGTCTGGATCAGGTCGTCGGTGAAGACATCGCCCTCGCTTAGGAAGTCGTGATCCTCCTCCAGGGCGTTCAGAGCCTCCTCCAGGGAGCCCGGCACCTGCTTGATCTGGGCATGCTCCTCCGGAGGCAGCTCATAGAGGTCCTTGTCGATGGGGGCCGGCGGCTCAGTGTGGTTGAGGATGCCGTCCAGTCCTGCCATCAGTTGGGCCGAGAAGGCCAGGAAGGGGTTGCAGGAGGGATCGGGGGCGCGGAACTCGATCCGCTTGGCGGCAGGAGAAGTGCCTGCCAGGGGGATGCGGATGGCTGCCGAACGGTTCCGGGCCGAGTAGACCAGGTTGACCGGGGCCTCATAGCCCGGCACCAGCCGCTTGTAGGAGTTGGTGGAGGGGTTGGTAAAGGCCAGAACCGATGAGGCATGTTCAATCAGACCGCCCACATACCAGCGGGCGATGTCGGAAAGTCCGCCGTAGCCATTCTCGTCATAGAAGAGGGGCTTGCCATCTTTCCAAAGGGACTGGTGGCAGTGCATGCCGGTCCCGTTGTCCCCGGCGATGGGCTTGGGCATGAAGGTAGCAGCCTTGCCGGCCAGAGCTGCGGTCTCGTGGACCACGTACTTGTACTTCATCAGGTCGTCGCCTGCATGCAGCAGGGTATTGAAGCGATAATTGATTTCCTGCTGGCCGGCGCCGCCGACTTCATGGTGGGATCGCTCCAGAATCAGTCCAACCTTCTGCAGGTTTGCCACCATGTCGTCGCGAAGGTCCTGATAGTGGTCAATGGGGGGCACAGGGAAATAGCCCTTCTTGACCCGGTTCTTGAAACCGATGTTGTCGGACCCGTCCTCCTCGACGTCCACGCCTGAGTTCCAAGGAGCCTCGATGGAGTCGACCTCGTAGAAGGAGCGCTGCATGCTGTTCTCGAAGCGGACCTTGTCGAAGATGAAGAATTCGGCCTCGGGGGCGAAGGAAGCTGTGTCGGCGATGCCGGTGGACCGCAGGTAGGCCTCGGCCTTGGCGGCGATCTGCCTTGGATCGCGGGAGTAGGGCTCGTCGGTCACCGGGTCCACGATGGAGAAGGCCACATTCAAGGTGCGGTGGCGGCGGAAGGGATCCAGATAGGCTGTTTCAGGATCAGGAATCAGCTTCATATCGGATTCATTGATGGCTTGGAAGCCTTGGACGGAGGAGCCGTCGAAGGCCATGCCGTCTGTGAAGGCGTCCTTGAGGAATTCACTGGCTGGCACGGTGAAGTGCTGCTGGACCCCGATCAGGTCGGTAAACCTGACTGAGACGTATTCCACGCCTTCCTGGTTGATCAGAGCTTCGCAATCGGCCTTTGATTTCAGTTCGCTCACTGAACTGCTCCTTTCGTGGAAACCGTAACGGTCACCCAGTCTAGAGGACCGGTTTTTTCGGCAATGAGCCGCTGAGGTTACGGGGGTGTTTCATGCGAAGGTCCCGGCGCCTCCTTGGGGGAGAAGCCGGGACCTTCAAAACATCAACGTCCGCGCATGGCCTTGCGGCTGACGTGTACCTTGGTCGGATCGATGCCCTTGGGCATTCCCAGAGCGTTTTGCCGCTTTTGCAGGGTGACCAGCCGGTCGTTCAGGGTCTCCAGCTCGGTGGCGGTCAGCTTGGCCTTCTTCTTGAGCACAGTGCGTTGAAGCTTGTTCAACGGAACCTGATCAGGTCCATGCCCCACACTGATCCGGTAAATGGGGATAGCCGATCCGCGGGTGATGCGGCGTATCTTCTCCTCCTCGCGGTTCATGGCCTTATTGACGCGGTTGTAGTCGCCTTCGGCTATCAGATAGACGCCGGTGCGGCCAGTGCCCCTCCAGACCGCATCCTTGGTCTTGGCATCGATCCAGACAGGTTCCTGTGGGAAGGAGAAGCCCGCCTTGGAGATGCTGCTCAGCACGGCGGCTGCAGCGCCCGGGCGGCCGTCCATCCTGGCATAGCCAACCCTGTCTGAGCGTCTGGTCAGGGTCATGGTGGCCAGGAGCAGGCCGACCATTATTCCTAGAAGCACGGTCAGAATCCAGGACAGCCAGCCGAAGTGGGCCAGCAGGCAGATCGCCACAGCTATCAGCGTCGGCACCAGGATGGCCGCGGCCAGCAGCCAGGGAAGGGCCTTGTCCTCCTCGTAAGTGAATCGGAAGATCTTGACGATCTGGCTGATCGTGCTGGTCTTCTTTTTTGCCTTTTTGCCCTTAGCGTCCTCTGTAGCCATGCCATCCTCACTTGGAAACGTTCACTGGTTGACCAGTCTACCGCATGCCTAGCGCATGTTCAGAGGTCTGCCGTCAGCCTTAAGCAGGGCCTCTCCAATGGCTTCGGAGAAGGTGGGATGGGGGTGGATGAGCCCGGCCGCCCGGTGCAGGGGGATCTGGTTGCCTACCAGCTGCTGGGCCTCGGCGATGTTCTCGGATGCTTGAGGCGAGACCATCTCCAGGCCGACGACCATCTGCTGTTCCATATCTGTGGCTGGGCAGGCGGTGACCAGGCTGAGGGTGCCTTGCAGACCGCTCATGCGCATGCGCGAGTTGGCCATCATGGGGTAGACGGTCTCTCTTACCTGGTTCAAAGATGGATCGTCCTCGGCCTCCTGGCGGCTGAAGCCCACGGCTGCGGCTTGGGGGGAGGAGAAGACCACGCGCGGGATGGTGGCTTCGTTGACCGGCTCTGGATCCAGCCCGGAGGCGGCCTCGGCCAGGGTGATGCCCTGTTGGAAGGCCCTATGGGCCAGATGGTGCCCCGGAGTGATGTCGCCCAGGGCCCAGACCCTGTCGCGGCTGGTGCGTCCCTGGGAGTCGGTCAGAACCTGGCCTTGCTCGTCCAAGTCGATGCCCAGCTCCTTCATCTGCTTGGCATCGGTGTTGGGATCTCTGCCGATGGCTACCAGGACCAGATCGGTTTTGATTCGTCCCTCCTGGCCTTTGTCGTCGGATGGCTGGTAGTCGACCTGAATGCCCTCGTCTGAAGGCAGACGATGACCTCCTGAACAACGGGCATGGGTAATGATCCGGATTCCCTGGCGCGCCAGCTCCCGTGTCAAGATCTGGCCGATCCGCCGACCCCAGTGGGAGAGCACCCGGTCCCGTCTGACCATCAGGGTCACCTGGCTGCCGGCTTGATTCCAAATAGTGGCGAATTCAAGGGCCACCGCGCCTGAACCGATAATCAGTGCTCGGCGGGGGAAGGGTTTGAGGGTCAGAGCCCGGTCGGTGTCGATGACCAGATCATCGAAGGGGAGCTCTTCCAGAGCCCTGGCATGAGATCCAGTAGCCAGAATGGTGTCGCAGGTGGTCAGACGGGTTCGCTGGCCGTCAGAAGAGGCCACCTCCACCAGACCATCGCCTACGATGCTGCCGCGACCGTGCATGACTGTGATGCCACGCTGCTTTAGCAGGCTCGCCAAGCCGCCGGTCATGGCATCCACCATCTGATCCTGGTAATCCTGGAGCTTCTGGTAGTCGATGTTAGCCGACTCAATATTGATGCCCATGGTGGTTCCGAGATTCGCCTGTTCGAGAACCTGGGTGGCGGTCAGCAGTGCCTTGGTAGGGATGCATCCCCGGTTCAGGCAGACGCCGCCTACCACAGGGTCCTGCTCGACAAGGGCCACACGCCCGCCCAGCTCTGCTGTGCGAAGGGCCGTGGAATATCCGCCGGGTCCGGATCCGATGATGATCGTGTCGTATTGGCGCTCGTTGGGATCCCAAGGGTCCAGTGACCCTTTGCCGGGTTGATTGTTCTCTTGCTGCATAGCATTCATGCTAGCCGTGCCGGCTGGGAGAATGAAGATCATCCGCAGAATGCGGAGTGAATACGAATACCGCCCGGAGCCCAAGGGCGCCGAGCGGTATGACCGACCCTCAGGCCGGAATGCAAGGACGATTGACTGTCAGTCGGGCCAGTGCCCGCGCTTGCTCTGCTTGGGCTTAGGAACCCGCCAGCGCCGGACCATCATGGCCCGCTGCCAGGCGTAGGAGGCTGAGCGTGAACCCTTGGCCACCGAGCGCTCGCCGAACTTGTCGATCAGCAGGCGCTTGAGTTTGCGCCACATCAGCCAGGTGTCGACCAGGGCTACGATCAGATAGCCGTATAGAAGGATGGTCACCACCATGGTGAAAGTGGCATAATGCTGCGGGCCTACGAACATGCCCAGCAGTGTAGCCACGAACATGAGAATGATGGCTGGGAAGATCCATTCCAGCAAATTGAATCGGGCATCCACATAGTCGCGAATGTAGATCCTCCAAGGCAGGCGCTCCGACCTGGGCATGTGGTCGATGTCGCCGGTCCTCATGGCCTCGTACTGGGCATCCTCGCGGGCTCGAATCCGCGCTTTGGCAGCCTTGCGAGAGGCCTTGCGGTCCTTGGGTACCAGAGGGCGCAGGTTCCGGGCCTCAGCCTGTTTGCGCTTTGGTGTGGGGCGTCCCTTGCCTCGTACATCCTCCGCAGAGGACGTCTGGTCCGCCTCAGCCTCTTTATCCCGACGATCCTTGCGTGAGAAGGGGTTCCATGTCATGCGAACAGGTTACGGTGACGCCTAGACTCGCAAGCATTGATTTGCAAGCAATCACAGGAGGTAGCGATGGCAAAACTGGGCCTGGAGACGATTCGCACCCGCGTTCAAGATGATAGAAGCCGGGTAGTCGATCTGCTTAAGGACAAGATTGCTCTGGCCTCGGTCTCTGCCAAGGGAATCACCGGGGACCACATGCGGCGCTCGGCCGAATATGTGGCCGGACAGCTCCGCAAGGTGGGCGTGGACACCCGGGTGGTCCAGGCCACCAACCCTGACGGGACTCCGGGCGCCTTCGAGGTCATCGGATCCCGGCAAGTGGATGCCAATGCTCCGACCGTCCTGCTCTATGCCCACCACGATGTGCAGCCGGTGCCCGACCCCTCCCAGTGGTCCACTGACCCCTTTACCGGCGTGGAGAAGGAGGGACGGCTTTACGGACGTGGATCCGCTGACGACGGCGGCGGTATTGCCATCCACTCGGGTGCCCTGCATGCCTTGGATAAGGACCTGCGCGTCAATGTCAAGGTCTTCATCGAAGGGGAGGAGGAGATGGGCTCACGCAGCTTCATCCCCTTCCTCCAGGCTCATCGGGATGACTTCGCCTCGGATCTGATCATCGTGGCCGACTCGGGCAACTGGTCGGCGGATACCCCAAGCTTGACCACTTCCCTGCGAGGGAATGCGGACCTGGATGTCACGGTCACCGTCCTGGAGCACCCGGTCCATTCCGGGCAGTTCGGCGGGCCCATTCTGGATGCCAACACTCTGGCCGCCATGCTGATTGCCTCCATGTATGACGACCAGGGCCAACTGGCGGTGCCTGGCCTGGAGGGCGGCCAGCCCATCGGCGGCCTGCAGCGTGACCTGGACCAGGCCCAGCTGCGTGCTGATGCAGGCGTGGTGGACTCCTACCGACTGGCTGGAACCGACTCCCTGGCCTCCCGGCTCTGGACCAAGCCAGCCGCGGCGGTGATAGGCTTCGATGCGCACCCTGTGGAGGGTTCCTTCAACGTGCTGACCGACAAAACCCGCTTCCGCATTTCCCTGCGCACTGCGCCCACCCAGCGGCCCGAGCAGGCCGTGCAGGCCTTGGCTGATTTTTTGATCGCCCATGCCCCTCATGGGGCCAGAGTGGAGGTCACCCCTAGCGACTTGGGCATGGGATGGGCCATGGATGCCGACAGCCCGGTGGTCAAGCAGGCCGAGGAGGCCATGCGACAGGCCTTTGGACACGACCCGGTCAACAAGGGCGAGGGCGGATCCATCCCCTTCATCCCCGAGCTCAAGCGGCTCTTCCCTGAGGCCCAGGTCCTGGTGACCGGCCCCGAGGATCCCCAGTCCAACGCCCACAGCCCGAACGAGTCCATCTCTCTGCAGGGGCTGGTCGACAACATCATCACCGAGGCCCTCCTGTTGGATTCCCTGGGCGAACTTCAGAACTGACTTTTGGCCATCGCATGTTCTAGGATGGCAGGTGACACGGGGGCCGTATGCCTAAGGGCGTGCGGCTGAGAGGAGGCTTAGCCTCAACCGGACGAACGTTTACCGGGCAATGCCGGCGCACGGATGTCACTGGACCCGTGCCTGAACGGGATGGCGCTCATAGGGAGCGCTCCGAGGAAAGGCACAAGATCATGACCGATGGTCATTTCATGAACAATACTGTTTCCGGATCAGAACCGGAGTCTGCGCGGACTCCCGTCGAAGTCAGAGGCCCATCCAGACGGTGGAGGGTGGTGGATATTGCCGTCGCCTCGGTCATCGGGGTCGCTTCCGCCGTCATCTACTGGGTGGTCGCCATGGTGACTACTATTCCCTGGTCCTTCCTGGACGGGGTTGTGCCCGGTCTGGGCGGCATTCTTAACGGTCTCTATCTGTTTGCCGGCCCCTTGGCCTCGGTCATCGTGCGTAAGCCGGGTGCAGCCGTCTATGCTGAACTGGTCGCCGCCATCCTGGAGTCATTGCTGGGCAGTCTTTGGGTTCCTGTGGAGACCATGCTGATCGGTCTGCTTCAAGGCTTCATGGCTGAGCTGGTCTTCATGCTGCTGCGCTACCGCCGCTGGAGCATGAAGACGGCGGCGCTCTCTGGTGCCGCCGCTGGTTTCGGCTGCTGGCTGTACTCCTTCTGCACACACCTGCAGGCCATCAGTCTGACCGGTCCCTATGGACTGATTTATTTGATTGCCACTTTGATTTCTGGCGCATTGATCGCAGGAGTGCTGGTCTGGTACCTCTACAAGTCCATCGCCGCCACCGGGGCCTTGGACCGTTTCGCATCCGGCCGCGATGTTCGCACGGCCGGGAAGTAGAGGTCCGGGCGTGGATCAGTGCATCCAGGACAATCCCTACCGGCCCGCGTCCTTGGAATTGCGCGGCTGGGGTTATCGGCATGCCTATCGCAACCACTTTGCTGTCAGGGATCTTTCCTTGAGCGTTCCTGCAGGTCAGCGGGTTCTGCTGCTGGGAGCCTCTGGAATCGGCAAGTCGACCATTCTCGAGGGTGTGGCCGGACTGCTGGGCGATCATGCCCCGCAAGCCGGTCAGAACCAGGTTGAGGACGATGAGGGCGGAGTGACCCGAGGCCAGGTCCTGATTGACGGCAATCCTGCCGCATCCAGCCGGGGACGTGTGGGCCTGGTCCTGCAGGATCCGGATGCGCAGGCCATCTTTCAGCGGCTGGGCGACAACGTGGCCTTCGGGCCCGAGAACATGGGGCTGCCCCGGGAGGAGATCTGGCCACGGGTGCGGCAGGCTATGGCTGAGGTGGGTCTGGCCGATCTGCAGCTGACCCGATCCACCTTGCATCTGAGCGGAGGGCAGATGCAACGTCTGGCTCTGGCTGGCGCCCTGGCCATGCAGCCTGGACTGCTCTTGCTGGATGAGCCCACGGCCAATTTGGATCCGGTCGGTGTCGAGCAGATTGTCGGCGCTGTCAGGAAGGTCCTGGAACGGCAAGGCTCCACTATGATTCTGGTCGAGCACCGGGCAGGGCCTTGGATGGACATGATCGACCGGGTCATCGTGCTTGGGCTGGGAGAGGTTGAAGGCGGCACAGGAGGATCGGGTGCCTCGGCCTATCGCAGGACTGTGATCATGGCCGACGGCAGCCCTGAGGAGGTCTTCACTGATCCTGGGCTGGACCTGGCCTCCCTGGGTATCTGGGTCCCTGAGGCCTTTAGGAGCGCCGGGGATTCAATCCCTGAGCTTGGATATGACCGGGTCCGGTCCGGGCAATCCGGTTCCGGTCAGGATGATCATCCCGTCCTGCTGGCTGCACGGGATCTGGCGGTGGGCCGTCAGGGCCGGGCGGTTGCCGAGCACATCGATCTGGAATTCAGAGCTGGGCAGGTCACTGCCCTGGTAGGAGCCAACGGGGCGGGCAAATCCACGCTGGCTATGACCCTGGCTGGTCTGCTGGAGCCCGTGGCTGGTTCGGTTCTTGCCCAGGATCGCCTGCTTCGGGGGTCCCAGGGAGGAACGCCTACGGAGCCCGATCCCATTCGATGGACGTCATCTCAGCTGGCGGCGCGCATCGCCTATGTCTTTCAGAATCCTGAGCATCAATTCGCCCGGGGCACGGTCATTGATGAGGTCAAGCTGGCTCCCATCCGTACCGGCATGACCGAGGACCAGGCCCAGGATCGCGCCTTGGAGCTGCTGAGCCGCTTCAGCCTGAGGCAGTATGCACGTGCTAACCCTTACACGCTCTCCGGCGGCGAGAAGCGGCGGCTGACCGTGGCTTCGGCTCTGGCTGCTGCGCCGCAGGTGCTGATTCTTGACGAGCCCACTTTCGGGCAGGACAGGAACACCTGGGTCAGCATGGCCCAGCTGATTGCGGACCTGCGCGACCAAGGAGCATGCATCGTTCTGGTCACCCATGACCGGGAGCTGGTCCAGGCCTTGGACGCCCGCCTAGTGGAGATGACGCCCCTAGGAGACCAGAAGACCGTCTGGCCTGCAGCTGGGTCAAATCCGCAGACTCGCCACCAGGCTGTTGCCGCCAGACTGACCGTCACGCCCATGGATCAGCGGGACGAGCCGGTCAAGCCGGCCAGCAGATCGCCCTATATAGCCTCCATCAATCCGGCCTTCCGTCTGATTGGGGCTTTTCTGGCAGCTTTGCCCCTGCTGATCAGCCTGGACCCGGTCTCGGCCACGACGGCCCTGATCCTGGAGTTCCTGCTGCTGGGCGCGGCAGGCTTTACGCCTCTGCGTGTGGTCAGATCCACCTGGCCCATCTTCCTGGGGGCGCCCGGCTCGGCCCTGGCGATCATCCTCTATGGCAAGAGCGGCGGCGCCACCTTCTGGCAATGGGGAATGATCCACATCACCCAGCGGTCCCTGGACCTGGCCTTGGCTACGGCGCTGCGGATTTTGGCCATCGGAATCCCCGCCATCATCACGGTTCTTGGAATAGACGCCACCGACCTGGCTGATGCCTTCAGCCAGGTGCTCCATCTGCCTGATCGCTTCGTCTACGGGGGGCTGGCGGGTATGCGGCTCTTCACTGTTCTCAAGGACGACTGGTCGGCCCTGACCGCCTCGCGCCGCAGCCGTGGACTGGGTGACGAAAATCATTTCAAGGCTTTCATGCCCCAGGCTTTCGCTCTGCTGGTTCTGTCCATCAGGCGTTCGACGACCTTGGCCACGGCCATGGAGGCTCGCGGATTCGGCGGCAGCACGCCGCGCACCCATGCCAGGGTCTCCCAGGTCAGACCACGTGATGCGGGCTTCCTGCTCATCTGCCTGGCTGTGCCCGCGATCTCCCTGACCATGGCTGCCATGACAGGCTCCATCGCCTTCTTCGGCAACTGACTGCCAGGAGTTCCGACAGACTCCAGACATGGACAGACCCCGGTCTTTCCTCTCCCGCAGAGGTGGGGAAGGCCGGGGTCTGCCAGTGGTTGGAAGCGCTGGTCTTTTACCTAGCCAGAGTGGTGTTGATGTTGCGCACCTCGTCGAAGCGCTTGGAGGCATCCTCCCAGTTGACGATGTGCCACCAGGCCTTGACGTAGCTGGCCCGGTCGTTCTGGTACTCCAGGTAGTAGGCATGCTCCCAGAGGTCCAGCAGAACCAGTGGGAAGATGGTGACGGGCAGGTTGCCCTGGTGGTCGTACATCTGCAGGGTGACCAGGCGCTCGCCCAGGGTATCCCAGGCCAGGACGGCCCAGCCGGAGCCCTGGATGCCGGCGCACATGGACTCGAAGTAGGTCTGGAAGCCCTGGAAGGACCCGAACTGGTCCTCGATGGCGGCCTTGAGCTCGCCAGTGGGCTCCTGGCCATCGGCCGGGGCCATGTTCTTCCAGAAGATGGAGTGGTTCTTGTGCCCGGCCAGGTTGAATGCCAGGTTCTTCTCCAGCAGGTTGGACTGAGCCACGTTGCCGGACTCGGCCGCGTCGTGGATCTGTTCAAGGGCTTTGTTGGCCCCGTTTACATAAGCCTGATGGTGCTTGTCATGATGCAGCTCCATGATCTTGCCGGACACGTACGGCTCCAGTGCCGAGTAGTCGTAGGGCAGATCGGGAAGTGTGTATACGGGCATATCGTCTCCTCACAATGATTCTGGACAATCCAGATGTGCGATGGTCGGTCTGCGCCATACCAGCGACGGATGTGGTCGACCCGACCAGTCCTTTAACCCTAGCCTTTTGTCCGGTGAGCACAAGGGGTGCAGACCTTCCTTTCAGTGAACTTTCCCACAGATGCTGGCTCATTGAGGTCCGATCGCAGGGCTCTCGGCTGCCGGGGCTAGAGTTATGCCCATGCCCTTTGATGATTCCCTTCTTGACAATCCCCGTGCCCAACGAATTCGTCGTTTGGCTGAACTACAGGATCGGCGGGCCCGGCAGCGTCATGGCCGCTTCCTGATAGAGGGACCGCAGAGCGTGCGCGAGGCGGTCCGCTGGCGTCCTGATCTACTGACTGACCTTTATGTTCAAGCGGATGAATCCTCTTCTGCATCCCAGAGCGGTCATCCTCGTCCACTCAACGAGACCGTGGGTGCCATCATGCAACAGGCCCGGGATCTGCCTGACTGCTATGGGCACTTCGTCTCCTCCCGAGTCATGCATGCCGTCAGTGGCAACGCCCAGGGAATCCTGGCCCAGGCGCGTACTGACGGATTTCTGGCTCAGCCGAAGGACCTTGATGATTCCCGGCGTCTGACAGGGGAGAGCTTCGACCTGGTGGCGGCCTTCTGGCAGATCCGTGATCCAGGCAATGCGGGAACTGTCATTCGCGCCGCTGATGCTGCCGGCTGCCGGGCGGTCATTCTGGTGGACCAGTGCGTGGAACCCGCCAATCCCAAGGTCATTCGCTCCACAGCAGGTTCGGCCTTTCACATACCTCTGATGACCATGGGCACAGAGGACTTCCTGACCCTGTGCAGACGGCAGGGCCGGACCATGGTGGCGGCCGATGTCTATGGCACGCCGGACAAACCCGTCAGCTCCCTAACTGATTTGATGGCGAGCGATACCCTAGCCAAGCCAGACTCGACACGTCAGCCCACGGTCTTGCTCTTCGGCAATGAGGCACGCGGACTGCCCAATGAGCTGCTGCAATCCATGGATCAGATTGTCCGCATCCCTATTTATGGGCGGGCTGAATCCCTCAACCTGGCTACCTCGGCGGCAGTGCTGCTCTACGCCATGGCCATGTCGAGTCGTATTGAAAGAATGTGAAGGCGTCAACGACCGGGATTTCCGCTGATTTGCGGCCCGGACACGGCAATGGCAACAGTGGAAAGGTCCATGGTGGCACAGGTAGAATTCGACCCCGCGGCGATGACCGACGAGGTCCACGAGGGCATCGAAAGGATTCTCGAGGCCTCCGATCTGGAGGAGCTGAAAGCAGTCAAAGCCAGATATGCGGGAACAGGTTCAGCCCTGGCCGGATCCGGCCGGATCATTGGAACGCTTCCAGCGGATCAGAAGAAGACCGCCGGGCGTCTGGCAGGCAAGCTCAAGGCTGATTTCGGCCGTGCCTATGGGCTCAAGGAGCGGCAGTTGCGCCAGGAGGAGGAGTCCCGTCGCCTGGCTGCCGAGCAGGTGGATATGACCCTGCCGGTCAACCGCCGTCCCCAGGGAGCCCGTCACCCTCTGTCCAAGCTCATGGAGGACGTGGAGGACTTCTTCGTCTCCATGGGTTGGAGCATCGCCCAGGGCCCCGAGCTTGAGGCCGAGTGGTACAACTTCGATGCCCTCAACTTCGGCCCTGATCACCCTGCCCGCCAAATGCAGGACACCTTCTACGTCAAGGGCAGCCAGGCCAGGGATGCCGCCGGTTTCGTCGGATCCAACATGGTCATGCGCACCCATACCTCGCCCGACCAGGCCCGTTCCCTGATAACCCGCGGCGTGCCGCTCTACGTGGCCTGCACGGGCAGGGTCTTCCGCACTGACGAACTGGATGCCACCCATACCCCGGTCTTCCACCAGTGCGAGGCCATCGCCGTCGATGAACACCTGACCATGGCCGATCTCAAGGGCACCTTGGATAAGCTCGCCGTAGCCATGTTCGGTCCCGAGGCCCGGACCAGACTGCGTCCCTCATACTTCCCGTTCACCGAACCCAGCGCCGAGATGGATCTCTGGTTCCCCGACAAGAAGGGTGGGCCCGGATGGATCGAATGGGGAGGCTGCGGCATGGTCAACCCCAACGTTCTGAGGTCGGCCGGCGTGGACCCGCAGCGCTACTCGGGCTTCGCCTTCGGCGTGGGCATGGAGCGCACCCTGCTTCTGCGCCACGACATCAACGATATGCACGACCTGGTCGAAGGCGACGTGCGGTTCAGCCAGCAGTTCGAGATGGGGGAGTGACCGTCAGATGCCAATGGTAGATATCGACTGGCTCAAGGAGCATGTGCAGGTCCCTGAGGATCTGACCTATGAACAACTGGCCAAGGATCTGGTCCGGGTTGGTCTGGAGGAAGAGGACATTCATCAGTCCACGGTGACCGGCCCCATCGTGGTCGGCTATGTGGTGGATGCCAAGCCTGAACCTCAGAAGAACGGCAAGACCATCAACTGGTGCCATGTGGATGTGGGCGAGCAGTACAACGCCGTGGACGACCAGGGCCGAAAGGTGCCTCGGGGCATCGTCTGCGGGGCTCCCAACATGGCTCCTGGCGAAAAGGTGGTGGTGACCCTGCCGGGGGCCGTCCTGCCTGGGGACTTCCGCATCGAACCCCGCAAGACCTACGGTCATATTTCGGACGGCATGTGCGCCTCCGAGCGTGAGCTGGGGCTGGGCTCAGATCATCGGGGCATCATCCTGCTGCGCAATTACGGGTTCACCCCCGAGCAGTATGAGCAGCTCAAACCAGGGGACGATGCCATGGCCCTGCTGCATATGAACAAGCCTGTCCTTGAGATCAACATCACCCCTGACCGTGGCTACGCCTTCTCCTACCGGGGGGTTGCTCGTGAATACCACCACTCCACAGGCGCTAAGTACACGGATCCGGTGATTGAGCTGAACAAGACGGTGCCTGCCTCTGCAGCTCAAGAGGATCAAGCTCCGCTGGCCGTGCATGTTGAGGACGATAACCCTATTCATGGTCAGCCCGGTTGCGACCGCTACTATCTGCGTGCTCTGACCGGGTGCGATCCTAAGACTGCCACTCCCAGCTGGATGCGTCGACGGCTGGTGCGGGCCGGCATGCGCTCCATCAGCCTGCCGGTGGACATCACCAACTACGTCATGCTGGATCTGGGCCAGCCCCTGCACGCCTACGATCTGGACAAGCTCAGCGGGCCCATCGTGGTCCGCAGGGCCAGGCAGGGCGAGCGCCTGACCACACTGGACGGCAAGGATCGCGAACTCAGCACCGAGGATCTGCTCATCACTGACTCGCCCGAGGGCCAAGAGGGTTCCCGCATTCTGGGGCTGGCCGGAGTCATGGGCGGTCTGTACGGAGAGGTGACCGATCAGACGCAGAACATTCTGATTGAGTCCGCTCACTTCGACCAGGTGACCATCGCCCGGACCGCCCGTCGTCACAAGCTGCCCTCGGAAGCCTCCAAGCGCTTTGAGCGTGGGGTCGACCCGCAGATGCAGCCGGCCGCCGCAGCTATGGCCGCTGACCTGCTGCATCGCCTTGCCGGTGGTCAGGATCTGGATGCTCCGCTGGATATGGATCAGACCAAGCCCATGCCAGTTATCGACTTTGCCGTCAGCGAGGTGGCCAGGCTAACTGGACTGGACGTGGAACCCCAGCGCATTGTGGCCATTTTGCGTGATATCGGCTGTACAGTCCAAGGTGATCCAGCCGATCGGCTTTCGGTGACCCCGCCAACCTGGAGGCCCGACCTGGGCGAGGGCTGCGACCTGGTCGAGGAGGTGGCCCGCCTGGTGGGCTATGACCGCATTCCCGTCACGGTGCCATCGCCCAAGGTGTCAGGTGCGGTTGGCCTGACTGATCGTCAGCAGCGCCGTCGCTGGGTGGCCGACACTCTGGCCGAGTACGGGCTGACCGAGGTCCTGGATTATCCATTCGTCGGCGACAATGATTTTAAGGCCTTCAGCATGGACGCTGATGAGGTTCATGTCAACAGCGTGGAGCTGGCCAACCCCATGGCCGCAGACAGGCCCTATCTGCGGCAGAGCCTGTTGCTGCCGCTGGCCAACACCGTGGAGCGCAACCTGAGACGTGGCAACACGGATGTGCGTCTTTTTGAGATCGGCTATGTCTTCCGTCGCGACCCCAAGGCTCCTGCCGTGCCCACCCTTCCGGGCGGCGTGCGGCCCAGCGACGAGGATCTGGCTCGTCTCGACCAGGGACTGCCAGGGCAGCGGCTGCATGTGGCGGCCCTGTTGACCGGCCACGCTCAGGAGGATGGCTGGCTCAAGGACAGCAGGGATGTGGACTGGACTGATGCGGTCGAATCAGCTCGTCGGGTCTTGAACAGGCTCGGATCTGCCTATCGGCTGGAGCAGCCGTCGGCCGAGCAGGTGCCCGACCAGTGGCATCCGGGCCGTACCGCTAGGCTGGTTCTCAATGACGGCACGCTTATCGGTATGGTGGGCGAGCTGCATCCCCGTGTTGATCAGGCTCTGGGCTTCCCTGCCCACTCAGCCGCCTTCGAGCTGAGTCTGGATTCGGTGCTTGACCATCTGGACTATAGCCCCCTGCAGGCCAAACCGGTATCGACCTTCCCGCCGGTTCATCAGGATCTGGCCTTTACTGTGCCTGACACGGTTTCTGCCGCCGACCTGACTTCCGCCATCAGAGAAGCGGCAGGGTCTAGTCTGGAATGCATCGAGCTGTTCGACGTCTTCACTGGCGATCAGATCGGTGAGCATGCAAAATCGCTGGCCTTCGCAGTCACCTTCCGCGCCCCGGACCGTACCTTAACGTCCGAGGACAGTGAGTCCCTGCGCAAAGCCATCGTTGACAAGACTGCGGGTCTGGGCGCCGTACTGCGCGCTTGACCGGTCATCAAAAGGACCGAGGAATATGACGGATTCTCAAGAACAGGGCACAGCCGGGGGACCCGACCGACAGGATCACGATGGCAGCGATCAGCCTCTGTACGGCGCCCGCGCTGATCGTTATCCAGGATGGAATCCCTATATCTACGGTCGCCCAGACCCCGAACCCAAGGCCAAGGAATCCGATTCGCATCAAGACAACCGCGCCAACTGGCCCATGCCTATGGCGGGTCAGCCGGGTCCCGGTCGCAGCGGAAATCCTGGCAATCCTCAGGCCCGTCCCGGTGTGCCCGGGTGGCCTCCCCAGGGCATGCCCGATTTGAACGACCCCTCCCAAAATCCGGCCTACGGCCACTGGGATCCCTGCGCTATCATTGCCTTCCTCATGGCCCTCTTCTTGCCCATGCCTGTGATTCCCGCTTTGCTGGGTGGCGTTTCCATGTATCGGACCCGCCGACTGCATATGAAGGGTTATGGGTTGGCCATGGCTGCCCTGATCATCAACCTGCTCTTCACGCTGGCTTGGATATGGCTGCTGATCAACGGCATCTCACTGAACGACTTTTACCAGCAGATGATCCCGTCGCCCTCGACGGGTGGCGGCGGCTCCGGCTCAGATGGAGTCAGCGCCTGAGATCCATGAAGGATACTCATATGGGCATGGATATCAATATTGCCGTATTCGACGGGTTTGAACCCTTGGATGTCTTTGGCCCTTTTGAGGTTTTCATCAATACTGATGGCGCCCGGGTGCGGCTTTTCTCCTTGGACGGCCCTGGAGTGAAAGTCGGGGAAGGCGGCGTCAGGGTCGAAGCTGTAGGACCCGAAGCGATTGATCCCAAGGGAGTTTTGCTGATACCCGGCGGTTCCGGCACGCGAACTCTGGTTGGAAATGACCAATGGATAGGGCAGCTGGCAGATCTGGCAGCCAGGTCGTCGCAGGTGATGACTGTCTGCACAGGCTCGGCTCTCTTGGCTGCCGCCGGTGTGCTCGATGGTCGGCGTGCGACCTCCAATGACTTGGCCTTTGACTGGGTCGTCAGCACAGGAGAGCGAGTGGACTGGACCAAGGATGCCCGCTGGGTGGTCGATGGAAAGTTTCGCACCTCTTCGGGTATCTCGGCCGGCATCGATATGGCCCTGGCCTTTGTGGAAGACATATGCGGGCCCGAGGCTGCGGACAAGGCCAGTACGCAGTTGGAATACATCCGCAACCGAGATTCCGGTTATGACCCCTTCGCGTAGATGAAAGTGATGCGCAGCTCGAGAATATACATAGCGACACGCCGAATTGTATAAATATGCGTTTTACTGCATGAGTATGTATGATGGTGCCCGATGAAGGGAGCACTCATGCGGCAATACACGGTGGCTGTAGCAGGAGCTTCGGGGTATGCCGGCTCAGAGATGATCCGTCTATTGGCGGCACATCCAGCCTTTCAGGTATGTACGGTCACCGGTCATGGCTCGGCTGGTCAGTTGCTGGGGGAGTTCTCACCCAACCTTCCGGAGTCGCTGGCCTCGTTGCAGATTCAGGATACCGATCCAGAGATCTTGGCTGGTCATGATCTAGTTGTTCTGGCCCTGCCTCACGGGGCTTCGGGCCCCCTGGCCGAGCAGCTGGATCCGCAATCGCTGATGGTCGACCTGGGGGCTGATCACCGGCTGGAGGATCCGGGCGACTGGCAGGACTACTACGGCGGGCCTTTTTCAAGTCCGTGGACCTACGGGATGCCTGAATTGCTCAACCCGGGTGGCGGCCGTCAGCGTCAGTTGCTTGGACAGACTCGGCGGATCGCTGGTCCCGGCTGCAATGTCACGGCAGTTACTCTGGCCTTCCAGCCTGCTCTGGCCGCCGGACTGGTGCAGACTGCTGATCTGGTGGCCGACCTTGCTGTCGGTTACTCGGGCGCCGGACGCTCAAGCGGCAGAATGGATCTGCTGGCAGCACAAGCCATCAATTCAGCCCATCCCTATTCGGTCGGCGGCACTCACCGGCATATCCCCGAGATTCTGCAGAACCTGCGTAAGGCCGCAGTTGCGGATCAGAACCACGGGGGTCTTGGGAAACAACCCATCCGCCTGGGGCTGACGCCCATACTCGTCCCCATGTCAAGGGGGATTCTGGCTGTGGTCTCAGCCAAGCTGAGCGCGCGTGGACGGAGCATGGGGATGGCTGATATTCGTGCCGTCTGGGAAGAGATCTATGCCGAGGAGCAGTTTGTCGATCTGCTCCCCGAGGGCAGGCTTCCTTCCACGGCCGATGTGTACGGTTCCAACCGGGCCCAGGTCCAGGTCGCTGTAGACCAGCGCGCTGACCGCCTCTATGCTTTTGCCGCCATCGACAACCTGACCCGGGGCACCGCAGGCCAGGCCCTTCAGGCCGTGAATCTGGCCCTGGGTCTGCCCGAGGAGACCGGACTGACAACCATAGGAGTGGCACCATGAGCATCACCTATCCTGCAGGCTTCCGGACCGGCACCGCCATTGCCCATCGACCGGGAGGTTCACAGCGCCGAAACCTGGCTTTGGTCGTCAACAGCGGATCCATGGACACAGCTGTTGGGGTATTTACGCCCAATCGTTTCCGGGCCGCTCCGGTCATCTGGACCAGCCGAATCCTTGAAGAAGGCCATGCTGGAGCCGTGGTCATCAACTCCGGCAATGCCAACGCCTGCACTGGTCCCGAGGGCCTGGACCAGGCCAGGGCCATGGCCGAACGGACAGGAGAGCAACTGGGCCTGCCGACCAAGCGGGTTGCTGTCTGCTCCACCGGGATCATCGGTCATCTGCTGCATCTGGACTCCATATTGACCGGCATCGACCAGGCTGCCCAGGAGATGTCGGCCAGTCAGGAGGCTGGTGAAGAGGCCGCAAAGGCCATATTGACCACCGACACCTGTACCAAGACCGTGGCTGTAGACGGATCCGGCTGGCGGCTGGGCGGCATGGTCAAGGGTTCCGGGATGATCGCCCCGCAGTTGGCCACCATGATCTGCGTAATCACTACTGACGCCATTCTGGAGCCGGAAGAGGCACGTCAAGCCCTGTTAAAGGCTTGCCAGCTCAGCTTCAACCGGATCGACGTGGACGGGTGCATGTCCACCAATGACACAGTCCTGCTGATGGCCTCCGGAGCCTCAGGAGTAAGGCCTGACCCCGATCAGTTCCAGGAGAAGCTCGGTCAGGCCTGCGCGGATCTGGCCCATCGGATTGTGGCCGACGGCGAGGGCAGCAGGCATCGGATCCGCATCCGTGTGGATGGTGCCGAGAACGAGGATGCAGCCCTTGCCTGCGCCCGGGCGGTCTCCGGCTCCACGCTGCTCAAGTGCGCGGTGGCCGGTGAGGATCCTAACTGGGGCCGAGTGGTGTCCTCCCTAGGCACTGTACCGATTTCGACGGCGGCCTATGACCCGGCCCATGTGGATGTCAGTTTCAACGGCATCAAGGTCTGCCAGGGAGGTCGTCCCGGTCAGGACCCGGAGCTGGTTGACCTGCATGCGCCCGAGGTCCATATCGACATTGACCTTGGCCAGGGCGATAGCCAGGCCACGGTATGGACCGATGATCTGACCCACGAGTACGTGACCATCAATGCCGACTACCACACCTGACAGGAAGCCGGATCGTACACAGCGCCACGAGCCGCAGTAATCGGAAGATGGTTACAAGGAAGGGGAAGAGGATGGCGGAAGACGAGCAGGATGCCGAAGATGAAAAGGCCTTGGACGATGCCCGCAAGGCCCAGGTGCTTATCGAGGCCCTGCCCTGGCTGGAGGAGTTCGCCGGCCAGCGAATCGTAGTCAAATACGGCGGCCATGCCATGGTGGACGACCATCTACGGCAGTGCTTCGCTCAGGACATGGTCTTCCTGAGGCAGGTGGGCATGCATCCGGTGGTGGTGCACGGGGGCGGTCCGCAGATATCCCGTATGCTTCAGGCCCTGGGCATTCCCTCGGTTTTCCGCGGCGGCCTACGGGTGACCACCCCCGAAACCATGAAGGTGGTTCGGATGGTGCTGACCGGACAGGTAGGCAGGGATCTGGTCGGTGCCATCAATGCACACGGTCCCATGGCTGTCGGCCTGTCAGGGGAGGATGCTGGCCTGTTCAGTGCAGCCCGCCGTACTGGCATGGCGGATGGCAAGCCGGTTGATCTGGGCCTGGTAGGCGAAGTCGTAGGCGTGGATGCCTCGGCCGTCGAGGACCTGATCGATGCCGGGCGAATTCCCGTAGTCTCCTCTGTGGCTCCTGACGAGCAGGATCCCACCCAGGTGCTCAACGTGAATGCCGATGCGGCCGCTTCGGCTCTGGCAGTAGCTCTGGGGGCACGGAAACTGGTCATTCTTACCGATGTGGAGGGACTGTACGCCAACTGGCCTCAAGTCGACTCCCTGGTCTCCAGCATCGGTGTGGACCGGCTGGAGGATATGTTGGAGGACATGCATGAGGGGATGCGTCCCAAGATGGAGGCCTGCCTGCAGGCCGTGCGCTCCGGGGTGGGCGAGGCCCACGTCATTGACGGACGGCGACCGCATTCCATGCTCAACGAGATATTCACCCGCAACGGCATCGGCACGGTGGTCGTGCCGGGCCAGGACATGATCATGAGGAGGAGCCATGACGAAGACTGATGTGCCGGCTGCCGAAACTTCTGAGCCTTTGAGGACTCCCGAGGGGCCGCAGAGCAGTCAATGGGCAGACCGCTATGACCGCGTCCACATGCAGGTCTTCGGTCGGCCGGGCAGGGTCATGGACCATGGCCGAGGTGCCTGGATTTGGGACCTGGACGGCAACCGCTATCTGGACATGATGGCCGGAATCGCGGTCAATGCCCTCGGTTACGCCCATCCTGCCTGGAACAAGGCGCTGGGTGAGCAGGCCGGAAAGATGGCCCACATCAGCAACTTCTTCGCTTCACAGCCGCAGATCGAGCTGGCCGAACGACTGCTGGACTTGGCTCAGGCTCCGGAGGGATCCCGCGTCTTCTTCGCCAACTCGGGAACCGAGGCCAATGAGGCGGCCATCAAGCTTGCCCGGCTGCATGGCGCTCGCATGGGCGGGCATCCAGGCCGGATCCTGGCTCTTACCCATAGTTTCCACGGCCGTAGCATGGGCTCCTTGAGCCTGACATGGAAGCCGGCCATCCGTGAGCCCTTCCAGCCCTTGGTCCCAGGTATGGGTTTTCTACCCGCAGAAGACGGCGAAGCTATGGAGGAGGCCTTCGCACAGGGGGAGACCTCAGGAGAGCCGGTGGCTGCCGTCATTCTGGAGCTCATCCAGGGAGAGGCCGGGGTGCTGCCGCTGAATCCTGACTACGTTCGGCAGGTGCGTGAGCTCTGTAGCCAGCATGGAGCCCTGATGATTCTGGACGAGGTGCAAACCGGCATGGGCAGGACCGGCCACTGGTTCGCCTTCCAAGACCAGAGCCTGTCCGGAGGAGCCTGCCCGGACGTGCTCACCTTCGCCAAAGGGGTGGCAGGCGGCTTTCCCATGGGCGGGATGATCACTTTCGGCTCTGGGCCATCAGGTCTGCTGACCCCTGGCATGCACGGGTCCACCTTCGGCGGCAATCCCCTGGGATCGGCCCTGGCGCTGACCACCCTGGAGACCATCCAGCGGGAGGGTCTGCTGGAACGGGCGCGGGAGATGGGAGAGAGGTTGCGTGCCGGCCTTACCGATTGCGGCAATCCCCTCTATACCCAGGTCAGAGGCAGGGGTCTGCTGGATGCGGTCCAGCTGAACGCTCCCTGTGCCGGAGATCTGGCCTCCTGGGCCCTGGATCATGGGCTGATTGTCAACGCGGTGGCCCCTGATGCCCTGCGTCTGGCCCCGCCCCTGATCATCCAGGCCGATCAGATCGACCTGGCCGTGGATATCCTTTCCAAGGCGCCGGCCAGTCTCGCGGACAAGGGCTTGCGGCAGGATGATCAGTGAGATCAGCCATCAATGACGTGCATAATCATAGCGATAGGGAGGCAGAGATGAACAACGGTTTGTGGCACATGCTGCGTGACGACGACCTCAACCACGAGGAGCAGTTGGAGGTTCTCCGACTGGGCATGGCTTTTAGGGCAAATCCCTATTTATCTCAGCCCTATCAGGGGCCTCAGGCCGTGGCCATCATCTTCGACAAGCCCAGCACGCGCACCAGAACCAGCTTCTGCGTGGGTGTGGCCCAGCTGGGCGGCTATCCCATGGTCATCGATAGCTCTGGCTCGCAGCTGGGCCGTGGCGAGCCCGTGGCGGACACCTCCAACGTGCTGACACGGATGACGTCCACCATAGTCTGGCGCACCTTTGGCCAGGATCGGGTGGAGACCATGGCTGCCCATTCCACTGTGCCCGTCATCAACGCGCTGACCGATTCCTTCCATCCCTGCCAGGTTCTGGCCGACTTCCTGACCCTGGCCCAGCACCGGGGCGGGGTCGATGCCTTGGCCGGCATGACCATCGCCTATCTGGGCGACGCAGCCAATAACATGGCCAACTCCTATCTGCTGGGCGGGGCAGTAGCCGGCATGAATGTGCGTATTGCAGGACCCAACGGCTTCCTGCCCGATCCAAACCTGGTGGAACAGGCACGGACCCTGGCCGCTGAAAACGGCGGATCCATTCTGGTCACCACGGATCCGGTCCAGGCCGTGGAGGACGCTGACTGCGTCTTCACTGACACCTGGGTCTCCATGGGCGAGGAGGATCAGTACGAAATCCGCTCCCATCCCTTCCTGCCCTATCAGGTCAACACTCAACTTATGGCCCATGCCCGCCCGGATGCCCTCTTCCAGCACTGCCTGCCCGCATACAGGGGCCGTGAGGTGACGGCCGAGGTCATCGACGGCCCACAGTCCGTGGTCTGGGACGAGGCGGAAAACCGGCTGCACGCCCAGAAGGCTCTGATGACCTGGCTGGTGGCCCGCTCCCGGGGTGACGAATCCCTCCTGCAGGGGGTGTGCTGATGCGTCCGACGACCAAGGTGGCCCGGCTGGATGCCATCCGCCAGGCCCTGAACCGACATCGGGTCAACTCCCAGCAGCAGCTGTCGGCCCTGCTGGCTGAACAAGGCATCGAGGTGACCCAGGCGACCCTGAGCCGGGACCTGGACGACCTGCATGCCACCAAGCTGCGGTATGCAGACGGCAGCATGGCCTACTGGATTCCCGCCACCACCGACCAGCAGGCCATGGAGGCGGCTGCCGCCGAAGGGCCTGAGGTCGAGGGGGAGAACAAGACCGATGCCTACCTGGCCAAGATTCTGACCGGACTGATCACTTCGGTGGCACGGGCCCGCAACCTGCTAGTGGTCAGAACCCCGGCCGGCGCCGCCCAGTATGCGGCTTCCGCCCTGGACCGCCAGCCCATCAAGGGGATTCTGGGCACAATAGCCGGGGACGACACGATTCTGATCATCGCTGCAGACGATGAAGCGGCTTCATCCCGGGCTGACTGGCTTCTGACCATCGTCTCCGGCCAGGAGGATGCCAGGACACGATGATCGTTGAAAGCACGAACTGAATATTTGCAAGTGTCAAATTACAAGGAAAGAGGATCGCCATGACCGAAAACAATCGCATCGTGCTGGCCTACTCGGGCGGCCTGGACACCTCGGTGTCCATTCCCTACCTCAAGGAGCGCACCGGCAAGGATGTGGTGGCCGTCTCCCTGGATGTGGGCCAGGGCGGCGAGCGCCTGCAGACCATCCGCCAGCGGGCCCTGGACTGCGGAGCCGTCGAGTCCGTCGTGGTGGATGCCCGGGACGAGTTTGCCAGGGATTATTGCATGCTGGCGCTCAAGGCCAATGCCATGTACGAGGGGGTCTATCCGCTGGTATCGGCCATCTCGAGGCCGCTGATCACCAAGCATCTGGTCCAGGCGGCCCACCAGTACGGCGCCGACACAATAGCCCACGGCTGCACCGGCAAGGGCAACGACCAGGTCCGTTTCGAGGTCTCCATCATGTCCATCGACCCCTCGCTGAAGGCCATCAGCCCCATCCGTGACCTGGGACTGATGCGGGATGTGGAGATCGCCTACGCCAAGGAGCACCACCTGCCCATCGAGCAGACCGAGGAGAGCCCCTACTCCATCGACCAGAATGTCTGGGGACGGGCCATCGAGACCGGCTACCTGGAGGATCCCTGGAACGGGCCCACCAAGGATGTCTACTCCTACACCGACGACCCGGCCTTCCCACCTGTTGAGGACGAGGTGACCATCGACTTCGAGCAGGGCATCCCCGTGCGCATCGACGGTAGGGCCGTCACACCTCTGGAAGCCATCGAAGAGATGAACCGCAGGGCCGGAGCCCAGGGCATCGGACGCGTGGATCTGATCGAGGACAGGCTGGTGGGTATCAAGTCCCGCGAGCTCTACGAGGCACCCGGGGCTATTGCCCTGATCACCGCCCACCAGGAGCTGGAGAACTGCTGCCTGGAGCGCGAACAGCACCGGATCAAGCGCGACATCGACAAGCGCTGGGGCGAGCTGGTCTACGACGCCCAGTGGTACTCGCCGGCCGTCCGCTCCCTGAACGCCTTCATCGAGGAGACCCAGCGCTATGTCTCCGGCCGCATCCGCATGGTCATGCATGGGGGACGGGCCGTGGTCACCGGTCGGCACTCCGACAGCTCCCTCTACGACTACAGCCTGGCCACCTACGAGTCCGGCGACAGCTTCGACCAGAACGCCTCCAACGGGTTCATCGCCATCTACGGCCTGGCCGACAAGGTGGCCGCTGCACGCGACATGCGCTTCGGCAACGGCATCGCACAGGACGGACAAGAGCAGTGAGCACCGGAGACAAGCCTATGGCCCTCTGGGGTGGGCGCTTCAGCGGTGGTCCCTCGCCGGCGCTGGTTGAGCTCAGCCGGTCCACCCAGTTCGACTGGCGACTGGCCGATGACGATCTGGCCGGTTCCCGGGCACACGCTCGGGCCCTCAACCGTGCTGGGTTGCTGGATGATGACGAACTGGCGCGTATGGAGCAGGCCCTGGATGAGCTTCAGGATCAGGTGGACTCCGGCGCCTTCGCCCCTGAACCCGGCGATGAGGATGAGGCCACGGCCCTGGAGCGCGGCCTGATCGACATTGCGGGGGACCAGCTGGGTGGCAAACTGCGGGCCGGGCGCTCGCGTAACGATCAGATCGCCACCTTGATTCGGATTTGGCTGCGTCGTCACGCCCGGGTGCTGGCCAAGGACCTGCTAAGCACGGCCCAGGCTCTGATGGATCAGGCCCGTGCGGCGGGGACCACGGTCATGCCTGGTCGTACCCACATGCAGCATGCCCAGCCTGTCCTCCTGGCCCACCAGCTCATGGCCCATGTCTGGCCCCTGATCCGTGACCTGGAACGCCTGAGGGACTGGGACCAACGTGCCGATGCCAGTCCATACGGGTCGGGCGCGCTCGCTGGCACCACCCTGGGACTGGACCCCCTGCCAGTGGCCCGGGATCTGGGCTTTAGTCGGGTCTGCGCCAACTCCATCGACGGGACAGCCGCCAGGGATGTGGTGGCCGAATTCGCCTTTGTCGCCGCTATGATCGGCGTGGATCTATCCAGGCTGGCCGAGGAGATCATCATCTGGAACACCCAGGAGTTCGCCTTCGTTCGACTGGACGACGGTTATTCGACCGGGTCCTCCATCATGCCTCAGAAGAAGAATCCGGACGTGGCCGAGCTGGCTCGCGGCAAGGCCGGTCGACTGGTCGGGGATCTCGCTGGCCTGCTGACCACTCTCAAGGGGCTGCCGACAGCCTATGCGCGCGACCTGCAGGAGGACAAGGAGGCGGTCTTCGACCAGGTGGACACCCTTGAGGTTCTGCTGCCCGCCTTTGCCGGCATGGTCGCTACTTTGACCTTCAACAAGGATCGGCTGGAGGAGCAGGCTCCCACAGGCTTCGCTCTGGCCACTGACCTGGCCGAATGGCTGGTCAGGCAAGGAGTGCCCTTCCGGCATGCCCACGAGCTTTCCGGGGCCTGCGTCAAGCTGGCCGAGGGGCGTGGATGCGAGCTGGCCGACCTGGACGATGATGATTTCGTCAGGGTCTTCGCTGACTGGGTGCCCGCCGATCGGGCTCCTGAGGTCCGCTCTGTGCTGACCGCCGGAGGAGCAGTACGCGCTCGCCGCGGCCAGGGGGGCACCGCACCGGAGAGGGTCAAGGAGCAGATGGACCAGGCTGCACATGTGCTGGAGGAGCTGAAGACTTTCGCCGACTCGCAGTCTGATGGGCCCGCCTACCGTCCGCCCAAGTGAGCTTTCTGGTTTCCGCCAGACCGGTGGCCGCGTTAGAATGCCCAACGGCAATTCCCCAAGAGGGAGGGTAAAGAGCGAAAGGCGGCGGCGAACATGAATCCGGTGGCACTGGTCCAGGCCTGGTGGGCCAAACAGCACATCACTCTGGCCAAGGAGCCGCCCGGCTCACGTCAGGGGTTGTGCTCGCCTCCGGACCGAGGCCACGACCTGGAGCCGCTGACCATGCTGGTGGTGGGCGACTCCATGGCGGTCGGCTGCGGGGTGAAGGACCAGAGCCAGGGCTTTGTCCCTGACATAGCCGCCTGCCTGGCCACCCGGTTGGGGCGTCCGGTATCCTGGTCGACCCAGGGTCGGCTGGGGGCCACCATCCGCAGGGTACGCTACCGATTTCTGCCCGCTTTGCAGGACCATCCTGATCTGCTGGTCCTGTGTGCAGGATCCAACGACATCATGGCCAATCGCACCGATGAGCAGTGGCGGGATGACCTGGCAGCCAGCATCGAGCTGGCTAAAGACAAGGGCCGCCAGGTGCTGGTCCTGAGCTCTGGGCAGCTCTATCGGGATCCTGCCCTGGGTCGGGCGCTCAGGGCCGAGGTGGAGCGTCGGATAGCCCGTCAGACGCAGACCAGCCGTCAGGTCTGCCAAGAGGCCTCGGTGCCTTTCGTGGATGCCACCCGCGACGACGTTGGCACTGACCGGCCCGACTTCTGGGGCATTGACCACTTCCATCCGGGGGTTGAAGGATATCGGCGCATGGCCGCCTGCGTGGTCGACCACATTCCCCAAGACTTGATCGATCAGTTGTCTGTGTCTGTGCATTCCTGACTTGAATGCAGCGATTACGCTGAAAGGTTCCTTCTGGTCGCTCTGTCTTAGCGAGACAGTTAGCGATCAATAGTCAATCGACAGCGGCTGATCCGCAATGAATAATCAACCCA
Source organism: Bifidobacterium asteroides (assembly GCF_003202695.1). Lineage (GTDB taxonomy): Bacteria > Actinomycetota > Actinomycetes > Actinomycetales > Bifidobacteriaceae > Bombiscardovia > Bombiscardovia asteroides_G. The sequence continues at coordinate 6,206 of NZ_QGLL01000008.1, read as the reverse complement.
GCTTCATTCCTCGGGAATTCCGGCTTGGTGCGGTCTTGTCCGCAGCGGCTCAGGGCCCTGCCGTGTCGGTATCTGTTGCAAGAATAGTAGAGTTTAGCATACATTCATCAAATTTTCGATAGGGAGTAGCCTCTCATGTCGCAGGTCACCGATTTCAGGCAGGCGGGTTTCGACTCGCTTTTCGACGAACTCAAGTGGCGCGGTCTCATTGCCCAGTGCACGGACGAGTCCGAGCTCAGGAAGGTGCTGGCCGACCCCTCGGTGACCTATTATTGCGGATTTGACCCCACAGCCCCCTCACTGCACGTAGGCAATCTGGTCCAGCTGCTCAACATGCGCCACCTGCAGGCGGCCGGTCTGCATCCCATCGCCGTTGTGGGCGGAGCCACCGGACTAATTGGCGACCCTCGGCAGTCGGGGGAACGCACCCTGAACCCCAAACAGACCGTGGCCGAGTGGACCGAGCGCCTGCGTGGACAGATCGGGCGCTTCCTGGACACCAAAGGGGACAACCCCGTCCGATTCGTCAATAATTATGAGTGGACCGGGTCCATGAGCACCATCGACTTCCTGCGCGATGTGGGCAAGAACTTCCGCATGGGCACCATGCTGGCCAAGGACACGGTTGCCCGCCGTCTGGACTCCGACGAGGGCATCTCCTTTACCGAGTTCAGCTACCAGGTGCTTCAGGGCAACGACTTCCTGGAGCTCTTCGACCGCTACGGATGCAGCCTGCAGCTGGGCGGCAGCGACCAGTGGGGGAACCTGACCAGCGGCCTGGACCTGATTCGCAAGGTTCGCAATGCCTCCGTCAACGTCATGACCAGCCCATTGATCACCGATTCCCAGGGCAAGAAGTTCGGCAAGTCCGAGGGCAACGCGGTCTGGCTGGATCCCACCATGTTCAGCCCCTATCGCTTCTACCAGTTCTGGTTCAACCAGCCTGATGACCAGGTGGTCAAGCTGCTGAAGACCTTCACCTTCCTGCCCAAGGCCGAGATCGAGCGTCTGGAGGAGAGGACCGCCCAGGATCCGGGTGCGCGCGAGGCCCAGAAGGTTCTGGCCTGGCAGGTGACCTCATATGTGCACGGCGAGCATGCCGCCCAAGGGGCCATTGATGCCTCGGGTGCCCTCTTCGGTCGCGGCAAGACCCTGGAGGAGCTGGACGAGGATGTGCTGGATTCTGCTCTGGACGGGCTCAAGGTCGATGATGGCCAAGGCGGGCGAGCTCTGCCCGCAGCCAGCGAGGGCCAGCGTCTGGTGGAAGCCGGGGTTGCGGCCGGACTCTTCCGTTCGGTCTCCGAGGCGCGCAAGACTGTGGCATCGGGCGGCTTCTACCTGAATAACCGGCGGGTCGAGGATCCGGATCAGGTTTTGGAGAACAAGGACTTTCTGCATGGGCGCTTCGCCCTGGTTCGCAGAGGAAAGAAGGCCCTGGGCGCACTTGAGCGTCGGGCCAGCAAGTAGGAACGTAGGAATTAAGGACACTGATGGCAGAAGAACACAATCATTCCCGGGGCGATCGCGGACGGGGCCGGGGCGGTTCGCGCCCAGGAGGCTTCCGGTCGGGCGGCCGTCGCTCTTCTGGCTTCCACAAGGGCGGTTCGCATTCGGGCGGATACCGCTCCGGAGGCTATCGTTCGGGAAGTCACCGTTCCGGCAACTTCCACAACCATGACGGCGAGAGCGGCGAAGAGCGTCGCTCCGAGGGCAGGAATGGACAGCGGCCCTTCCGCGGACGCGGGCACGAGCGGTTCGACCGCGACAATCGCGGATACAGGCATGATCGTCAGGATGGCCACGGCGGCTTCCGTAGGGATTCCGACCGGGATCGCCATTTCGACAGGCGTGACGACCGCCACGGCCGTCGGCAGGATGGCGACCGTCCACGTCGCGACTTCCATGCCAACGGTCATGGCGGATACGGGCATCGTGACCACGACAACGACCGCGGTCGGTCGGGATATGGTTACCAGCGGCATGACCGTGACCGTGATCGTGGTCAGGGCTTCCGTGGCAACCGTCGTCGGGATGACGACCGGAGGTTTGATCGTAGGCAGGGTGAGCGGTCTGGTGGGGATCGCCCATGGAACAACCGCTCCCGCGATGACCGTCCACGCCAGGAGCGTTCACATGGAGATCGTCACTATGGCAACCGTTCCTATGGTGACCGTTCCCGTGACGACCATCGTCAAGGCGGCTATCGGAGCGACCGTTCCCATGGCGACAGATTCCAGGGCCAGCATGGTCGCGATGACCGTCGCCGTGACGACCATCGCCGTGATGACCGCCGCGGAACTTATCAGCGTGACCGCCAGAATGGATATGACCGCGGTCGTCGTAACTCTGACGGAACCATCTCCTACCCCTCGCAGAACCCCTACACGGATCGTCGGCCTGGCGAGCCCAAGATGCCCAAGGGCCTGGAATGGTCCATGCTCTCCAAGGATGATCGCCTGCGCCTGCGCGGACTGAGCAAGGAACACGCGGAGAACATCGGCCTGCACATCCTGGCCGCCTACGCGCTGGAGGAGACCGATCCCCAGGGGGCCCTGGCTCATGCCAAGTGGGCTGCACGGCAGGCTTCGCGGATCGATCTTGCCCGTGAGACTCTGGCCCTGGTGGCCTATCGTCAGGGCGACTACAAGCTGGCCTTGAAGGAGTTCCGCACCGCACACCGTATGAACGGCTATTCCGATTACCTGCCCTTCATCGCCGACTGCGAGCGTGGTCTGGGCAATCCCCGCAAGGCCATTGAGGAGGCCACCTCCGAGGAAGGCAGCCAGCTGCAAGGCGAGTCCAAGGCGGAGATGTTCCTGGTTTATGCCGGAGCACTGGGCGATCTGGGCTTGTGGGACAAGGCCATCGAGACCGTTCAGGCCCTGGTCAAGGCCCGCGGGCTCAGCGGTGACTACCGGATGCGTGCCGTGCAGGCCGAGCAGAACTTCCTCGAACAGGCTGGTCGCAGCCAGGAGGCTCTGGAGTTGGAACCCCTGCTGGATCGGCTGGAAGCCGAGTATGCCGACGAGGATGAGGACGAGGATGGCCAGAAGGACGGACAGTCTGAGGAAATCCTGATCGACTACGACCTGGAGCACCTGGATCCGGCCATGATGGAGGATCTCTCCATCGACCCGGATGGCGGTGAGGAGGACTCGGATGAGGCTGAGACTGAAGATGCCGAGTCTGATGTCACTGACGCATCCGAACAGGGTGTCGATGACAGCAAGGTTGAGGAATCTCCTGAATCAGTAGCTTCGAACGATTCAGCGGACTCGACTGACACAGTTGATTCAGCTGATTCGACTGAGCCAGCTGATTCATCCTTAATGTCCGAATCCGGAATGCAGGAATCGTCTGATGCTCTGGAGCAATCCGGGGGAGAGCCTTCTCGCTTTGATGCAGAAGCTTCGGCGGATGGCTCTCAAAGCGACCAGGCTGGCGACGAAACCGACACGACCGCTGCCGATGAACCGGCTGCTGACGGTGGTGATCTGTCTGGCCAGGATGCAGAATCTGAAGCCGATACTGCCGATCATGAAAATGAAGAGTCCAAGGATGAGCAGGTCAAGGGGTCTGATACGTCTGATGAAGCCAAGGCCGAATCATGACTGTCTTCCTCAAAGGAACTGAAGACGCCCCGGCAAAGATCTACCGTCTGGCTCTGCTGGATCTGGACGGGGTCGTCTACCGGGGCGCTGACCCTGTCGAGCATGCGGCCGAGGGCATCGACCGCGCCCAGACGCTTGGCATGCGCATGGCCTATACCACCAACAATGCATCCCGGTTTCCCCATGTGGTGGCCGATCAGCTGCGCGGATTTGGGTTGGCCCTAGACGATGGACAGGTCATTACTTCCGCCGTCGTTGCAGCACGAATGTTGCGCCGATACCTGCAGGAGGGCGCCCGGGTGCTGGTCATCGGTTCAGACCATTTGCGCGAGCAGATCCGCATCAACGGGATGGTGCCCGTGGACAAGGCTGCAGATCAGCCAGAGGCCGTCATCCAAGCTTGGTATCCTGAACTGAGCTGGCAGGACCTGGCTCAGGCCGCATTTGCCATCGAAAACGGTGCACGTTACTTCACCACCAACAAGGATCAGACCCTTCCCCGAGAGGGCGGTATGGCACCCGGCAACGGAGCCATGCTCCAACCGGTGATTCTGGCTACTGGCAAGCAACCGGAAGACTCAGCCGGCAAGCCGGAATCGGCCATGTACGACGAGGCTCGGCAGCTCTTGGCCGGCGACCAGAAGAAGATCCTGGACATTGACCGATGCCTGCCTGTGGGGGATCGTCTGGACACCGACATCGAGGCAGCCAACCGGGGCGGATACGACTCTATGCTCGTCCTGACGGGTGTGGCTCGAACACCCGCTATTCTGACTGCGCCAGCCAAGTGGCGGCCGACCTATCTGGCTGAAGACCTGCGTGGCCTGGCCAAGTCGCAACCACAGCCCAGCAAGGAGGCAGACCAGATCTGGCACTGCGGCGACCAAACCGCAAGGGTGGATGATGACGGGCATATCACCCTCCGTGCTCTTGAAGGTGGTGGTGACCCCCTGCACGACTTGGATGCTGTGCGGGCATGCGCCTGTGCGCTCTGGGAGTACCAGGATCGTGGTGGCGATATGGATTCGCTGGATCTGCCTGCCTTCGTCGTCGGGGCGTAGCGCCCATGTCGGAAGAGGTCAAGTCAGGACAGCTTGGAGCGAGTGGATCTTCGCAAGGTTCCATTGACTACAGGCTGTCTGAGCAGTCCGGCCAGATCCGGCAGCCTGTTGAGTCTGAGGATTCTGCAGGGCCCTCACGGACAGAAGACGAGAATACAACTGCGTCTGCACCTGAAGAGCCCATGGATAAGCAAGCCATGGCCCCCCTTTTGGAGCGTTTCCCTGATTTGGCGAAATTGGACGATCTGGACGATGCCCAACAGGTTGAGTTGCTCGGCGAGGTGCTGGCCGGGCTTCAGCAGGACCTGAATCGGGAGGGCAAGTGAACGATGACGATACGGTCGTCAGCGCTTGGGCTGGTCGGAGAAGAACCGTGGCTCTTGCCCGCGACCGGCTTGACCGCATCCTGTCTGTGCAAGGGCTGACGGATTCGCGGGCCAGAGCCCAGGTACTGATTCGACAGGGCCGGGTTGCGGTCAACGATCATCCGGCTTCAAGGCCTGCTCAGAGCGTCCAGCCAGGCGATGTGATTCTTCTGGACCCGGGCGATGACTATGCCTCCCGGGGAGCACTGAAGCTGGAGGGTGCCCTGACGACTTTTGCGGCGCAGGGAATGCCCGGTCCGCAGGACAGGTTCTGCCTCGATATCGGGGCGTCTACGGGTGGTTTCACTGACGTTCTGCTCAGACATGGTGCAAGGCGAGTTATCGCCCTTGATGTGGGCCACGGACAGTTGCTGGAACGGATTGCCGCTGATCCTAGGGTGATTGACATGAGCGGTGTCAACATACGCGAAGTTCAGCCGGGCGACCTGCCGTATCGCCCGGAATACGTGGTCTCTGATGTGTCCTTCATCTCGCTGACCTATGTCATTCCCGTTCTCCCTGCCTTGCTGGCACCTACTGCTAACTGCTTGTTGCTGGTCAAGCCTCAGTTCGAGGTCGGACGTAGCCTGCTGGGCCATCATGGCATTGTGACGGACGAGGACCGCAGGCAAGAGGCTCTGGAGCGCGTCTTAGCCTGTGCACGTGAGCATGGATTCGCTGTACGAGCCACTATGCCATCGCCCATAACCGGAGCTCATGGCAACGTGGAATATCTGCTTTGGCTGTCTTGGCCACAGTCGGTCTGAAGCCCTGCGGTTCCCCGCTTTCCGCGCGACACACCAGACTGGACAGAATCCACAGTTGCGGTAATATAAATGAGTTGTCAAAAACGAGTTCCTCGTCAAGATGACATGCGCCAGTAGCCCAACGGATTAGAGCAGCTGACTACGGATCAGCAGGTTGCAGGTTCGAATCCTGTCTGGCGCACTAGAAACCCTTGGAAACATTAGCTTCCAAGGGTTATTTAATATCCGGGTCATTCCCTTTCAGACACGATTAGACACGATGGGCGAAAATGGGCCTATAGGAACTAAACGCGTTGTTTTAGGTTCTGTGTGTGGGTTTGGTTGTGTGTTGGTCAGAGTGTGGTGTTGGGGTATCTGACTGGTGTGTGGAACTCGTTCCAGTTGATGGCGGTGCCGTAGTGT
>NZ_QGLL01000007.1 GCF_003202695.1 Bifidobacterium asteroides | reverse complement strand
ACACTACGGCACCGCCATCAACTGGAACGAGTTCCACACACCAGTCAGATACCCCAACACCACACTCTGACCAACACACAACCAAACCCACACACAGAACCTAAAACAACGCGTTTAGTTCCTATAGCCCCTGATGCCGGAGAGACCGTTCTGTATCAGCATAGAGGCTAGATTGGCTGAGCTCTGATAAGGATGCGAAGGGTAAGGAATACGAGCGGTGTCCATCTCAGTTACACCCCTTTAGATAAAAAAGTGCCGCCCTAGTGTGCATATCATATAAATATGATAGAGGCAGTGGCGGCTTCTAACAAGCTTTAATATACTCGGGATATCAGTTAGAAAGCTTCATCAAGATAAAGCTTCACAATATAAACACATTTCTTATCGGATGGTCTTTCTTCTATCATGAGCTACTGCAGATCACCCTTCAATCGGCAAACATAAAACTGGTCGGCTCGGCCGGGGTTGTGGTCATCGGCGGCTGCGCCTTGATGTCTGGCCGCCGCTGTCGCACGCCTGCGGCGTGCTGCTGAAGGGGTTGGGAATGTGGTGTTTGTGCCGCCCCCTTCCATTCTGGCCCGGGCCGCTGCGACTCAAGCCCCGAGCGTCTCCGCCCACACCCCGCTCCGGCCGAGGGGGCCGAACAGCATGCCCCCTCGGCCTCCGGGGGAGTGTTCGGATCCACGCGGGGGCTTGACTCTCCGCTATACCCGGGCCGCCATTCCAGGCGTCGGCACAAACAGTCCCGGCACCAAGGAAAGGAACACCCATGAACACCACAACCACAGTGACCATGCTGCCCATCGACGCCATCAGGCCCAACGACGCCAACCCCCGAAGCGAGATAGGAGACGTGTCGGAGCTGGCCATGAGCATCGCGTCCCAAGGCATACAGCAGGCCCTGGTCGTCACACCGGCGAACCAGGAGGGGCGGCACACCCTGGTCATCGGACACCGGCGGCTGGCGGCCGCCGAGCAGGCCGGCCTTGCAACCGTGCCCTGTATCATCACCGACATGGACGAGCAGACCCAGGCGGAGGTGATGCTGGTAGAGAACATACACCGTGACCAGCTCACCGCCCTGGACGAGGCACGCGGATACGCCCACCTCCTGGACCTTGGCGAAGACGTGGACCAGATGGCCAAAGCCACTGGCCGCAGCCGCAGCACCGTGCAGCGACGGCTCAAAATATCGTCCATCGACGACGAGAAAATACTCGCGCTGCCATCCCAGCTGAGCTTCGAGGAATTGGAGACGATAGCCGACTTCCGCGACGACGAAGGCCTGCAAGACCAGCTCATCAAAGCCGCAGGCACCAACAACTGGAACATGACACTGCACCAGGTCCAGGCCAAACGGTCGCTGGACAAGTGGATCGAACAGGCCCAGGAAGCCATCAAGCAGGCCGGGCTGCCCATCGTGCCGCTGACACCATCACAATCCTGGTCTGACCCGGAAGGTTGGCGCACCATCGCCCGATTCTCCCCGGATACCGACCCCGACCCCAAGCAGGCCCTCGACACATGGCTGGAGGAATGGGAAGGCGACAAACCCACGGCCGCCGGACTGCTCGACCGTGGCGGACAGTGGCGCGTCAAAATCACCCTGCTGGAGCCATACACCCAACAGGACCAGGAGGACGAACGCCGGCAAAGAGAGGATGACCTGGCCAGGTGGCAAGCCGAACAAGAAGCCGAAATCGCACCGGCCAAGCAACTGGACACGGCAAGCCACGACCTGCGGCTGGCCTACACGCAACGGCTCATGTCCCTCAAACGCCCCGCCAAAAACCAGTCCCAGGCCCTGTCCATGCTGGTCATCGCCCAAGCGAGCCAACGCACCTGGTGGGTCAGCCGGGACCAGGTGCGGGACACATGGCGCGCCATCGTCCAGGACCAGGAAGCCGAGCTGGCGCAAAAGGCCGACCTTGACGAGAGTCGCCGCACCCAGACGGCCTTCGCCCTGTGCCACGCCATCATGGAGACACAGATCAACCACGAGACCTGGCGCAGCCAAGACGACATAGACGGCCTGCTCAAACCCCTCTACCGTGCCCTCCAAACCGCAGGCTACGCCATCAGCGACGAAGAGCAATCCGGTCTCGACGGCGACCTGGTGCCCCGACCTGAAGAGGAAGACAACGAAGGGAACGAAGATGAAACAGACGACGGCGACCAGGAGGAGGACACCAAAGAGTGAATGAACCCCGCAGCCGGCGGCGGCGCAGCGATGCCTCGCGCCACCCCACGGGGTGGAATCGGCATCGTCGAACGCCCCGCGTTCGGACAGCCAGACCGCAACGCGAGGAACGCACGACTGGTTTGTATGTGCAATTTGTACTACACTCATGGTCATGGAGATCGAGATAGAGCAATCAGCCCGCAAGCACGGCTGCGCCGACGACGAAATCAGGCACGCGGTCCTCCACTCCATAGGCCACGAACAAATCGAGGGCTACGGCGACGAGATGACGGTGGTCTTCGTCGGCCAGCCACACCCCGGGGCCCTACCCGACAACCTGCTCGAAGTCATCGTCAGCAAATGGCAGGACGGCCAGCTCCACGCCTTCCACGCCATGCCGCTGACCAGCCGGTGGCAACATCTCAGATACCAATAGACACAACCAACAAGGAGCCAGACCATGACCAACACACAGACACCCGCCGACAGGGCAGCACACGCCGAAGCACTCGACCGCATGGCCGACGCCGGCCAATTCACACCCATCGAAGGCACCCGGGTATACCGGGGCTACGACGCCGGCCCCCTGACCGACGACGACCTGCTCTCCATCTTCGCCGGCCGCCCCCGCGACGAACTCAAACAACCCACCAGCAAAACCTGGCAGGTACGCACCACCCCGGCCCTGGACCAATGGGCCGAAGCCGCCGTCAAAACAGAAGGCACCAACCTATCGGCACTGATCCGCCAAGCCACCGCCGAATACCTGGCACACCACTACCCAGGACTCCGAAGCCAGATGGCCTGACCCATCAGGGCAACATCATCAAGGGACCCCTCAACGGGGTCCCTTTTTCCATGCTCGGCTCGGCCGGGGTTGTGGTCATCGGCGGCTGCGCCTTGATGTCTGGCCGCCGCTGTCGCACGCCTGCGGCGTGCTGCTGAAGGGGTTGGGAATGTGGTGTTTGTGCCGCCCCCTTCCATTCTGGCCCGGGCCGCTGCGACTCAAGCCCCGAGCGTCTCCGCCCACACCCCGCTCCGGCCGAGGGGGCCGAACAGCATGCCCCCTCGGCCTCCGGGGGAGTGTTCGGATCCACGCGGGGGCTTGACTCTCCGCTATACCCGGGCCGCCATTCCAGGCGTCGGCACAAACAGTCCCGGCACCAAGGAAAGGAACACCCATGAACACCACAACCAGCCTCCAGGACGACGTCAAGCAACTGAGCCAGGACCCCCAACTCATGCTCACCGCAGGCCGACAGGCCCTCGACAGCATCATGCGCATACTCGACGGCACCCACCAGCCCGAAGCCATAGGACACGACCGGCTCACCCGCATGGCCGCGCTGATAGAAACCTCACTGCCGCACCGCGACGCGCTCCTGGTCGCCGCCATCAACCCCGACACCACCCGAGACGACCTGACCACCATCACCGAACAACCCCACGACCCCGCCGCCGTCAAACTCATCTTCACCAGCCTCACCACCTGCTTCGAAGGCCGGACCCCCGTCAACCAGGAACGCGCCGACAGAGCCTACAACCTCTTCGACCAGCTCACCGCCGCCGTCGGCCCCACCCCACACCTCAGCGCCTCCAGAGCCTACCTGGCCTGGGCCGCCCGCGACCCCGACCAAGCCAGCTCATACATGGTCCAAGCCCTCACCCTCGACCGAACCAACAATCTCGCAGCGCTCATCGCCCTGGCCCTCAGTAAGAACATCAACCCCACCGACGACTAACACCACACACAACCAAACCGAAGAGGTCTCCTCCCAAACCAAGGAGGAGACCTCTCCGCGTCCGATGCGTTTCTCCCGCCCCATAAAAGGGGCACTCGAATCCGCTTCATTCCCTAGGAATGATCGTTGTTTAGATTAATCATGCTTGTCTGCAGCATCAACGGCATGAATGACGAGTAGGGAGATGAGAATGGTGAGAACCTCAGTTATCAAAGATGAGAGCGCCATGGCTTCCCACCTGCTGAAGGCCAAGGCCATCAACCCCATGAGAAACACAAAACTCACAACTTCGCTAACAAGCTTCTTCAAGACCTTGTGACTGCTCATGCTAAACAACACATCCACCAACGCATCAGTTATGTAGGTACCAAAGAACCACAACAGAAAGATAACGATGGTACCCAAAACCCCACGCCACCCATGCACCCAGGAACGAACGCCACCGAAAGGGAGCAAGCGATAAGTGACACCAATGCCGACCGCAAAAGGAAAGACAAAACCCAACAACACAGTTCCGAAAAAACCAACACCGGTAATCGCATCCGAAACCGTTACATGGTCTGATCGTCCACGGTCACTCATCGCTCACCCCTCTCTCCATGAATCAGAGGAACAACACAACACGTTGCTCGTATCGCTGTAACTGGTGCACAAGAAGTAACTATGATTACTCTTATGCATAGGGTTCTCATTGGTATCTTCGTCTTGCAGATTCAGAACGTTCATTTCACACCTCCTTCCATTCGCTAATTTGCTTGGCCATGAGCTGTTGCCCACAGAATTGATCTGGATTGACAATCGGTAGGAATTCCCACCCAGATCCAGTCATAGAGGTAAGTGCGGAAAGAACTCCTGCAGAACCTGTTGAATAGTCGGCAGATAGCCTCAACATGCTATCGCCGACAAAAACTGGTTGTTCATGGTAGGCCAGACTGTAATCCAGAAGATTTTTTAAATGCATGGTTTGAATTTCAGCATAATCTGAAATCCAAGTTTTCCCTACCGCTAAAGCAGACATAATGCCAGCTCGTCCGTTGTACAGTCCGCTGAAAGCATACGTGGGTGAAGCACATGCCTCTACAAGGGATTCAAACACATCAGAGAATAGCGATTCGTTATTCTGCATAAGCCTAGCCCACGATATTGCGGTAAGGAGTCCAGCAGATCCGTTAGTCAAGTATGGTAGCGAGCGGTTATACTCGCCTTCAATAACCCCTCGACGGCCGGAATCTGACAAATCGGTATAGGATAAATCGTGCTCTATGCATGCGGAGGCCCATGAAAAATATCGTGGGTCCTCTGTCACCTTTCCTAAGGACGAAAAGAATAGAGCAGCTCCCGACCAGCCTTGGAAAAGGCCAGAGCTGTGGCTGAGTTTCTTATGTTCATGACCAAGTCAATTTTCTGAGCGAGGTCGTGTTGACTGATGCCGGAGAGACCGTTCTGTATCAGCATAGCGGCCAGACTGGCCGAGCTCTGATAAGGATGCGACGGGTACGGAATACGAGCGGTGGTCATCTCAGTTACATCCCCTTTAGGTAAAGAAAATGCCGCCCTAGTGTGCACATCATATAAATATGATGGAGGCAGTGGCGGCTTCTAACATCATTAAATATACCGTTATGAGATTAGTGTATCTACATTTAAATACAAGAATTCACAAAGTCATCACATTTAATTGTCTGTGGTTTGCTGGCTAATGGTCGGCATCTGTAGTAGTTCCCTATAAGCTGGGCTGGAAATCTTAAGTTCGTCATGCGTGCCGCATGCGACGATTTTGCCCTTTTCCATGACCAGTATTTGATCACCTGGCTCAATTGTTGACATTCTGTGAACTACTTCAATGACGGTTTGTTCGGAGAATATCTCGCGTAGTAGAGCATTTATCTTCTGTTGGTTGATTGAGTCGAGGCTTGACGTAGGCTCGTCTAAGAGAATGACAGGTTTTCTGTGCAGCAAAATCCTGGCGATGGAAAGTCTCTGACGTTCTCCGCCGCTCAGGAAGTGGCCTTGTTCACCGACCTGCGTATTTAACTCTTGTTCGAGATTCCTAACTTTTGTATCAAGATTGACGAGCTTGAGCGCATTCCAACATGTCTCATCGCTTGCTTCGATGGTTCCCATCGTTAGATTATCTCGAATACTACCGGAGAATATAGGAGCATCTTGTTCAATATAGCTAACTACTTTCCTGATATCGTTGGCATTTAAATCAGTTGAGTCAACATTGTTGTATAGGATATGCCCCGAATCCGGCCTATAAAAAGCCTCCAATAGGGAAAGCAGCGTAGTTTTACCTGAACCCGACGAGCCCACGATGACGGTTCTTTGGTGTGGGACTGCGCTAAAACTAATGTTCTGCAGAGTGGTATTTCGTTCATCATCTTTGTCCGCTGTATTGTAAGAAAAGCATACATCTTTGAACTCCAGCGTAATGTTGGCTGTATCAAACGAGGAATGCCCATCTGGGGAAAGCATATTGCTCGAACTTACGGTTTCGCTTTTATCGCGCAAAGATTCAATGTCTTCTATTCTCCTGAGTGGTCCTAAAGCTTTGAAAGCCGTGGTTATAGATGAGGAAAAGGAGCTTAGCGAAGAAACAACCATAGTCAAATACATTGAAAAGGAGATGAAATTAGAAATATCAAGATCCCCTTTCGCTATTTCCGCGCCGCCAAAGGAAAAAACGATTAGTAAGGTCAGCTGTATGGCGCAGTTCACAATGGACCGAATGATTGTTTCCTTGTTGGCCACTTTTACTGTTGCCCGATACACTTCTTCTGCGGTACCGACTACTCTTTTCGTTTCAGGCACTGTTGCCATAAAGGCCTTAATTGTGCGAATTCCAGCTAATGATCGCAGTATGGCATTAGACAGTCTTGCTGTCTTAGCTTGTACCAGTTCGGTATAGGCCTGCAGACGAGAAGAAGCAGCAATCATCAACAGAATGGATGTGCACGAAGTTATAAGTGCCACGGCAAAGAGTCTGGTATCAATGAACAGCATAGCGACAGCTGATCCGCAAGCTGTTAACAGATTCGCGGCCACTTTAAAGAAGTCTGATGACAGGGCTGAGCGTAACTCATTAGTATCTGAGATGACAGTTGAGACATAGTCACCCGACTCCCTCTTATCATACTCTTGTACCGGCAGGCCGAGGATACAGGTAATGAGATTGCTACGTTTATCGAAAACTATTTTCGCCGCAAGGCGGTTTGCCATATTGGATCCCAAACCATCCAGGACGATGCCTGCTACAAACAAAAGCGCCAAGACTGCAATTGGTCTCACCAACTTCTGACTCTGTTCTATGGCGTGTAGAAGATAATTGACACACAGAGGTTGTAGTAACGCCAGACCTGAAGACACTATACCCACAGACATCACAACAACAGTGATAGCTGTGTGCGGTTTCAATAGTCTGAATACATTAAAAATTGTGGTTTTTTGACGTTGCTGAGTTTGCATAGTTGACATGATTTCCGCTATTCGCCTATGGCTGTTTGGACGGTTTCAATTGCCGATCGCTTCAAACTAGAACGTGCAGAGAAAAATGTGGAAAGTGTTCCCGCGGCGATAATGGGCACAGCAAGGATAATGAAGAACTTCCAGGGGAAGACCACTACAAAGAGATTCTTGGAAAGAGGGAGGAATGTCACAGCGGTGAAAACTCCGACGAGCAAGGTGGCCCCCGCAGAGATAAGGATACCGGTGGTCACGAGGATGAAACCATCCAAGGCCGATATGGCAAGTAGCTGTCCGGGCACAGCGCCCGCGATGGAGATAAGGGCCAGATCAAGGTTGCGTTCCTTGGCAGAGATGGCGAAACTGGCGACCGCACCGATTACAGCAATGAGCAAGGCCGACCACAGGCTGGACATAAGCTCTATCGGTGTGGCTGATCCCATGTCTTTCAACTGGGGAAAGCCACTTATGGCAGCAGTACTGGTTTGACCTGTGATTAACAATCCACCGAGCAGGAACAGGCAAGCAGTCAGTGAGATGATGGTGGAGCCGAATGCCTTCCCGCGACTTCTCACAATGGCTTGTGCCCGTGCGATCTTCCAGACATCGGATTGCACAGGAACCAGATTCGTCCATGTTTTGGTGGCCCATTGGATGATGGGTCCTCCAGAATAGGCCAGAGCGACCAGAAACAGCAGTATCGCGATGATCGGGCCTAATGACATGGGTTGCATGATGATGCCCAATTGGGTCTTACTCAGAGTTTTGGGGTCGTTCAACACCAGGATGACGGCAGCGACAGCCGGTGCCAGCAGGGCGATGAAACCACCGATAATAAGGAATCTCCTCAGACCGCGCCCAGCTCTCGTGACGTGGACTTCCTCAGTTCCTGAACCTCTCAGCAGCTCAACCGGAAGCACTTTCCTCAAAGCACGCAGAGTAAAGAGAGCACCCAACAAAGCCACAATGAAACCGACTGCAAGCCCCCTCAAAGCAAAGTCTAAGAAACCCTGCCAAGTAAAAGTGATAAGCGGCGGTAACAGCACGGCCTCCAACTGGAACTTTAGAATCCGTGGGGCAAGAATTGGCGCCAGCGCCATACCAACGATGGAGGAGATCAGAGTCAGCACGAACACCTGCACCATGGTGAGGGTCAGCACCTGCCTAGGTGTGGCACCAAGCAGGGACAACAATGCAAGTCCCTTCCGCCGCTGCCTTATGGAAGCCTGAATCGTCACCATAATGACCAGGCAACCCAGGACCATTGCTATCTGGTAGACCGAGTCCACGTTAGTGCTGAGATGGTGAGATACCACACCCACTTCCCCCGGGGAATCATGTTTGAGATCATTGATTCCCTTGCATACACTCATGGCGCACAGAATCGTCTGCGTGACCACAAGCACAAGAAACACACCGGCCCAGATTCCTCTATTGGCTTTCAGATCATTCAACGCCCACTTCATGACTTACACCTTTCACGCCGCATCGCCATACAGAATCAGGGCAATAACTACGCTTGCTCTTCCACATTCCCTGATGCGACAAATCCGCCATCACTCATGGTGTATACGACGTCGCATTGCCGGGCCAGGCGGAGATCGTGTGTGACCACGACCACGCATTTACCGGGTCGATGGGAGAAGTCCCGCAACTGCGAGAAAACCAACTGTCCGGACTTCTGGTCAAGAGCACCTGTCGGCTCATCGGCGAACACAACATCGGGATCCGCGACCAAGGTGCGAATCAAGGATACCCGCTGCTGCTCACCACCTGAGAGCGAACTAGCTGCGTCATTGTCGTGCCCGCTCAAGTGGAACTTATCCATGAGGGCATCGATGCTTCCTTGATCGACCTTGCGATGGCTGAGAGTCAAGGGGAGCAGGATATTGTCACGAACGGTCATGGACGGGACAAGATTGTAGGACTGAAACACAAACCCGATATGCGATCTGCGAAACAAAGCCAAGTTACGCTGGTTCTTCTTAGTTAGTTCCTCACCCAGCACCCACACATTTCCTTGAGATGGCTGTTCAAGACCAGAAAGGCAATATAGCAAGGTGCTCTTACCACATCCAGAGGGCCCTGTAATTGCGGTCATGGCACCACCAGCAGCAACAAAAGAAAGATCATTGAACACCACAGTGGGAGTCCCGTCACCCGAGACGAAATTCTTACTTAGCTGTTCAGCTACTACCACACCATCACGCATAATATTAACCTTCATGGTACTGAGATCAGAGTATCGCCAGACCTCATGCGATTATAAAGCCCCACGACAACGAGTACTGAAATAAACGCTGTCATGGGGCGATATTCCTATTTACCAAATCAACCCATGTCGCCGTGTATTCAGCAATATCGTAAGGGATGCCCAGCTGCATCAAACCTGAGACGATAGCGGCATGAGTCCAGACGCCGGTGGCTTCCAGGAAGTCTGCAATCCGACCGGCCCACGGAGCAATCTTGGCAGGAAGCTTGGAACCTCCCCAGCGCAGAAGCTTAATGACAGCTTTCTTGGCGATCGTCGTAGCCCAATTCCTCGATTGGAAGCCATTACCGGCAGTGCCATCATGCATCGAGAATGCATACTCGGTCAGGATGCCAGCACCTTCATAATCACCGTTTTCCCATGCGGTATCCGCTATCTCCAGCACATCCCTCGGAGTCAGCGAATCGGTGACTTGACTCACGATAGATGTCGAAGCGGTATCCACAGGCTCTGCAGCCATCGCCTGACTGGGAACCATGGCGACTCCCATAGACAGCGCAAGTGGAACAGCAACGCTGGCGAGCAACCTACTTTTGATAGTGTTCAGAGCTTTCATCATAAGCCCCTTTCCGTTTGTTGAGTCAATTCATCCTTGATAACCAATAACGAAGTCAGCGGTGTCAGCCATGGCACCTCTGACAACCCAGCTAAAACTGGAATACTGCACTGATAGATAGGCCTAACTATCATTCTTGAGTTATTACATCAACGGTGACAGTAGCACCACCGTTACACCATTATAGGGCTATAGGAACTAAACGCGTTGTTTATGTTGGGGGTTTGGCCTTGTGGCTGTAAGCGTGTTGGGTGGTTGTTAATAGGTCGGGTTGTTAATAGGGGTCTTGCAGGGGTGCCCGTTCCTGTTCGAT